>NZ_CP132449.1:0-903926 GCF_032595795.2 Borreliella americana
TAAATAATATCCAATAGTATAAAAAGATTGAAATAAAAAGCCAAATCAATCGAAACTAACTAATTAGAAATTAGAAAAATTAGAAATTAGAAAAATTAGAAATTAGAAAAATTAGAAATTAGAAATACTTTTCATTATTTGTTGGTTTGTATATAATTATATACAAACCAACAAATAATGAAAAGTATTTCTAATTTCTTAATCTTTTTATTAATATGTAGTGTTAATTTATTTTGTTTTCAAAATAAATTAAATACTTCTAACTGGAAATTCCCTAAAGAGGATATAATAAAAAAAAAATTAAAAATAGGCATAATTTATCATAATTATATAAATCCTATCTTTTACAATGAAAACTACAAATACATTGCATTTATCGGAATATTGACATCTTATAATGAATGGATTGAAATACAATTCAGCCCTATAAATTTTTTTACTATCCCAACAAATAAAAATTTTATTTCAAATGCTTATTTCAATTTAGCTTTCACTATTTACATTGCTAAATATTCAATTTTAACTGATACACTTAATATAAAATTCTTTATTGGAACACAAGTTGATTTAACTCTAAGAACTACTATATTTATAGGAAAAACAACCAATGCATTTCTCTATCCAATTCTTCCCCTAATTACCTTCAAATTTGAAATTGATTTCATACCTAATAATTATAGTATTTACTATAAATTATCAACTTCTTTTAAAGAATTTGTTCTTTTAGATCTAGGAATTTCTATATTTATACAATAAATAATTTATGGAATTTATGGTAAAATAATGCAAATTGCAAAAGACACAAAACAAATCTTTAAAACAATTACACTAAGGAACAAGGACCACATTGACACCCGAACTTAAAGACTTTTTAATAGCATTTTCAATATTAGAAAAACTTCTTGTAATTGCTCCCATATCATAAGAATCTGTCATCATTATACTAGTAATATTTAAATTTTCTCTTATAATATTAACAATATTTTTAGACATGCTAGTTATATCTTTAGAAATTTTAGGAACATTTACATGCCCAATCATAATAAATTTAGCAGCTCTACCAAAAACAAATGGAACAAAATTATTTAACATTAAAAAGCTTTTACTATAAGGCAAAAATGCTAAATATTTATGTGTATCTATGGTTGTTCCCCCCAATCCAGGAAAATGTTTGATTGCCGAAAATACTCCATGATTCTGCATTCCATCAATAAAAGCTTCTACCATAAGTCCGATATTATAAGCAGAATATCCTCCGAACGTCCTATTTAATAAAGGAGTATGTGGCGCAAATTTTATGTCGGCGACTGGGGCCATATTTAAATTAATACCCAGTCTACGCAATTGTTTAGCAAGAACCTCACCAATTTTATAAATAAGATGCAAATCTTTAACACCTCCCACATGCTCCATGGCTGGAAAATTATAAACCCCCATTTTTTTATTTTCACCAGCTCTACTAACTATTCCCCCTTCCTCATCAATAGCAATAAAAATATCATGGCCAATATGACTCTTTATTGTACTAATCAATCCCTTTGTCTGCTGAGCATCTTTCAAATTTTCTCTAAATAAAATTATACCAATCGGATTAATCTTTTTTATTCTATTAATATCATCGGCATTAAGCCCTTGAACATTCTTTAAATTTGTTAAATTTCTAATCCCGATAAATAAGTTTCTATCTTTTAAAATAGTTTGAAAATCTGATTCACCCAAAAATTTTATCAAATCTACAAGATCTGATTTATCCTTGTTAAAATATTCATAATCTATTTCGGGTAAAGATTCTATTGCAAATAAATTTAAACAAAAAAAGCTAAAAAATAAAAAATATAAAGTTTTCAAAAAGTCCATTTATATAGCCCACAAAGTAAACCATAATCTTTTGATAACAAATCAGAAAGAGCGTTATAATTCTTGGTAGAATTATCGACCTTCTTCTTACAACAATATCCACATCTATCTTCAAGATTACTATTAAGCAACATATCAATAAATAACTTTGCAGGAATAAATCTTTTATTTCTATCAACTGTTAAAATTAATGGATTTTCAATTAATTTTAACACTTCCCACGTTATTTGCTCAACCGAAATATATTTACCAATCTCTTTATCTTGCTTTATAATTCTAATGGGCATTTTTTCTATTATTTCATCAATATTTTTTATCAAATACTCTAAATTAAAAAGTCCAGTTGCACAATTAAATAATAGTCTATTACCCTTATTTTCAAACTCTTGCACAATCTCTGAAGAAATCCCCCCACCAATATCAACACAAGTTAAACGATTTTCACCATTTACTGCCAAGATCCCCCCCTTAAAATCCTCCTTGCTTTTAAAACTAAATTCAAACCCAGAAGAATAATTGGTCAAGGCCATTACAGCAAGTGCTTTAAAATTAGCTGTAAATCCTATATTATCAACATTACCAATATATACAAATCTTTTACCAGATTCATAAAGCTTCAAATAAATATCTTTTAAAATTTTAAAATTTTGACCATGACCAGCAGGCAAAGCCAAAATAGAATTAGCATTTTTATTATTTTTAAGAGTAAAATATTGATAATTAGAGTTATTCAGCTTTTCATAACAATAAACTAAAGGTTGAACAGCTGTGAAAACATCTTCTTTTTTTAAATCGCAAAAATTTACACTTTTAATCAAATCATCTACAAATAAATCATCCAAAAATTTTGAAATAAATTTATCTGTTTTGCAACTAGTCATTTGAAATATTGAAGGCTTAATCATTTTGCCATAAACAGATTCATATCTTTTAGCAACCATTAAAAGATGCCTAATTTTCAAAGCCAAAAATGAAAATCCAGAACTACCATCTTTGTTAATATAAGCTGGTGTTATCCCCTTTGGAAATTCTCCAAATTTTTCTTTAAATTCAAGTATTTTAGATTCATATAGCATATATAAATCTTCATTTAACGCCCTATTTTTAGCTAAATCAAAATAACTTGTTGCGGAGCCCCCATTTAAGATTCCAAAAGAAAGGTATGGAAAAAGCATTAAACCCAAATTTTTAAGATCATCAGAAGAAAAAATATAACAATCACCTTCTTCTGATTGCAAAAATTTAGAAAAATCATGAAAATATTTTTTTAAATTATCTTCAACCAAGCCTTTGTCGAACTTAAACCTCAAAATTTTATCCGAAATATTCAAAATATTTTTATGGTTATCGCAAGGAAAATATTTAATGGATTCAAAAGTATTAGGACAAATCTCACCGGAATTAAGTTTTTCAAGTATCATTTCAGAAAAAATTTCATCAACTTTAACACTCATCAGTTAAAACCAAAACCCTTAAAAAAAGCTTATTAATATAAGCAAAAAAATAAATTTTTGAGTATAATAAAATAAGTGACCATATTATTGCTATAATTAACTAATTATAGCAATAATATGGCTAGAATATCAATGAGAAGAAATTTACATGCTTAAACAATATTCACTTAACATGAAAAATTTTAAAAAAGCTTTTAATGAGATGATATTTTCTCCTTCAGGATTTAGAAAAATTTTTGCAAAATCAAAAAATGAAGATTCAACAGAAACTGAAATAAATAATGAAGATAAAGCGCTAATAGCACTAATAATCTTCACAATATCAAATTATTTCAAAAATGAATCTAAGCCCTATATTGGATTAGGATTAGACTCAAGACCAACTGGCAACATTATTGCAGAAATAACAATAAAAATATTAATAACAAACAAAGAAAAGATTAGGTTTTTTGGAATACTTCCAATAACTGAAATTTTAGCTTATACAAAAAACAACAAAGATTCAAAAGGATTTATTTACATTTCCGCAAGCCATAATCCAACAGGATACAATGGAATAAAAATAGGGTTAAACGATGGCGGTGTACTAAATTCTACAAAAGCCCATGAAATAATACAACAAATTAAAAACAATAGCCAAAATGAAAAGCTAATAAACCATTTAGTTAACACTCTAAACAAATTTGATAAAGATAAATCCCATTTAGAGCATTATAATAAAATAATAAAATTAGAAAGAAAAAATAAAAACCAATCTTATGAGGCTTATAAAGCATTAATACATAAAATAGCATATGAAAACAATATTAACAATAAAAATATTGAAATTTTAAAGAAAAGAATAATAAAAAATCCAATTGGAATAATAGCAGAAATGAACGGAAGTTCCAGAATTAACTCAATAGATAAAGAATTAATAGAATCTTTGGGATTGAAAGTAGAATTATATAATGACGAAATAGGTATTTTTAAGCACAACATTATTCCTGAAGGAAAATCTTTAAATGAATGTAAAAAGCTACTACAAAATAAATATATACAAGACAATTCTTTTGAGCTAGGATATGTACCAGATTGTGATGGAGATAGGGGCAATTTAGTGTTTATAGATAAAGCCACAAACACCGCAAATATCATCGAAGCACAAAAAATATTTGCACTTGTAGTAATTTCAGAGCTTAGCTATCTTTATTATATAGGAATAAAAAATAACATAGCAATAGTAACCAATGATGCAACATCTCTAAATATTGAAAAAATTGCAAATTTTTTCAACGCCAAAGTTTATAGAGTAGAGGTTGGAGAAGCTAATATAACAGAAATGGCAGATGATTTGAGGGCCCAGGGATTGATTGTAAAAATCTCAGGAGAGGGATCAAATGGGGGCTGCATAATCCATCCTTCAAGGGTAAGAGACCCAATTACTACGATACTTAGTATCGTAAAATTATTAAAAATGAAAGAACTTTACCAAATATGGTGTAAATTGTCCAAAAACCACTATAAAGAAAAGTACGACTTAAAAGATATTTTAAATACAACAAATTTTTATAGTAATGTAATAGCATCATCCAAGAAAGCCAATTTAACAAATCTAAAAATAGAAAATCAAGAAATTTTAAAAAGCAATTATGAAAATCTATTGATTAAAGAGATAAAGAGCAATAAGTTATTTCAAGAATTATCAATAGTTGATTATGAAATCATTAACTATGAAGGAAAAAGACAACCTAAGATTAGAACAGGAGATTCTTCGGGCGGATTAAAGGTATTGCTAAAAACCAATAAAGAAATTGTTGTTGCAACCTTATGGATGAGAATCTCAAAGACAGAACCAGTAACAAGAGTACTCAGCGAAGTTATTTATACAAAAAGAAATATTTTGTTCAAACTATTAGAATTCAACAAAAGACTAATAAAAAAGGCAAACTTTCCTAATAATTAATATTGTTTGATTTAAATAATAAGTTAATCACTAATATAAGTCTAGCATAAAATCAATAATTTTTATTCTTCATTTTTTAATTTTTTCTCAGCACTATATTTTATTCCATTCCAAGTTTTTGAAAGTCCTATTAAATCCTTAACATCTTTTACTACTTTATTTGCAATAAACCTTGCCTTGCTAGTACCATCAAAAATAATTTCATCAATGTAATCTTTTTTTTTGGCTTCATAAAAACTTCTTTTCTCTCTTATTGGTTTTAAAAAGCTATTCAAAGCTAAAAACAATTTTTTCTTAACCTCAACATCACCTACTTTACCCTTCTTATATCTACTTTTAAGATCTTCAACTTCTTCATGATTACTATTAAAAAAGCTATGATATATAAAAACGGGATTGCCTTCAACATTACCAGGAATATCCGCCCTTATTCTATTTGGATCTGTATACATAGACATAATTTTTCTTTCTAATAAATTTTCATCATCGTTTAAAAAAATTGCATTATTAAGACTCTTGCTCATTTTATTTTTGCCGTAAATACCCACCAAAGGACGAGAATCTGTGAAAACAGATTCGGGTATTGGGAAAAAATTATTTTTGTACAAATGGTTAAACCTTCTTGCAAGCTCTCTTGCAAATTCAATATGAGATTCATTATCACGTCCAACGGGAACTAAATTTGCTTTTGTCATTAAAATATCTGCGCTCATAAGAACAGGATACCCCAAAAGACCATAAGGAATCTCTTTAAGTCCAGCCGCAATGCTCATGTCTTTTATACTTGGAATCCTTTGCAAGCGCGCAACAGTAACAATCATTGAAAATATTAAATGGAGCTCAAAAAGCTCAGGTATGGCTGATTGCAGATATATACTAACCTTATCAGGATTAATCCCACAAGCAAGATAATCTAAAACCATTTCTCTAACATTAGAAGGTATTGTATTGATGCTCCTCAAGTCAGGCTTTGTAGTTAAAGTATGTAAATCGGCTATAATAAAATATGTTTCATACTCTTCTTGAAATTTTAACCGATTTACTACAGACCCCACATAGTGTCCTAAATGAAGAGCACCAGTAGGCCTATCTCCCGTAAGCATAACCTTTCTTTTCAAATTAAATCTCCTTACCTTTACCCGAAATATGACCAATATTACTTAAAATCTCAGAACCACCTAAAAATACAGAAAAAGACTTAAGCCAACTCACATTGTCAACTATTACCTTTACAATAACAGTAAAAGGATAAGATATTAAAAGACCAACGATACCCCAAAGCCATCCCCAAAAAAACAAAAAACATAAGAGCAAAAATGGTGAAATATCAAGTCTTTTACCCTGCATTTTTGGCTCAAGAATATTTCCAATCAACATTTGAATAGAAGTATTATATATAAAAATATAAAGCACTATGTTTAAATTCGGATAAAATTGAATTAAAGATGTTATTACAATAAAAAACACAGCTAATATGGACCCAATACTGGGAATAAAATTGAAAACAAAGGAAAGAACTGCCCAAACAAGAGGAAAATCTTGCCCAAACAAAGTTAATCCAATAAATACTAAAATGCCTGTTAAGCAACTCACAAGAATTTTTATTCCCAAATATTTGCCAATTTGGTTATTAATGGTATCTAAAGCCCCAATAAATCTAGTAGATACCGGCTTTTTAAAAGCTTTATCAAGTTTAATTTCAAAAACATGTATTTCTGAAAGCATAAAATACAACAACAAAAATACTACTACCAAACTACTTGTAAATCCGATAATCTCATTATAAGCTCTTGTTAAAAATGGATAAATGTAACCAGAGAAATTCATATCATTAATAACAGAACTATCAATTTTATATCTACCAAGCACATCTTTCATAATAAATGCTAATTGATTTTGATAGTAAGGCAACTGCTTCATTAAAACAGTAACGCTGTAATAAACAAAACTAAAAATCAAATAAGAAAAAGAAAATAATAAAAAAAATATAATAAAAACTATTAAAAATTTTGGAACTTTGAATCTTGCTAAAAAAGTATAAACAGGATAAACCAAAAATCCCAACACTATGGAAATAGCCAAAGGTTTAAATACGGTTTCTGCTATTTTAAAAGCCCCAATAAATATTAAAACTATGACAATACAATAAAAAACAGATTCCACTCTCCAAGGTTTTAACCCTTGATTTGTATTTAAATCTTCAAGCATATTCCCTTCTTTTCGTTTTTTTTACTGCTTCTATCAACTAAACAAAAATAAGCTATGTGAATCATACGCTCAAGCAAATTTTCTCCATTATCCAATTATACAATTTAGTACCCTTACTATAATTGGCCTCAGCAAAATCTCCAACTCTATTCTCATAAAATAATTTTTTTGCATTCTTATCATTTCCATGATATACCGTCAAAGTATTTCCACAATGTTTCAAAATATTATTTAAGATTTCAAATGCCGGAATATCGCTAAATCCATCTGCAATATAAAATATATTTTTAAAAGGAATTTGTCTTTTACTCTTTGGCACTCTTTCATTAATCTTCTCATAAGACCCTTTATTGATTTCAAAAATCACCCTGGTTTTTATTGTATGATCTACAAAGTAGCAAACACTGCTTAAAATCTTATTTTTAGAAAATTTATCATCTCTGAGTTCGTAAAAAGGCATCAAATAAGAATCTATAAACTCACATGCCCACACTTTACTCACATAGGGCGCAATTTTGCTTCCCAAAATCATTTGTCTAAACCCGCTTGAAACAATGTAAATTTTAACCTGCGAATTATTATTTTCCAACTTTTTATTTATTTCAGATATTTCATCAAATAAACCAATAACCCCTTCAAAAAATCTTAACTTAGCACCCAAATTAAATAATACTCTATTATCTAGATTTTCAAAAAACCCTTCCCTTACGTAGGTTAAAAAATGGGATAAATATATCATTTCATTAGAAATTATATTATAACCGTTTTGCCTATAAACATACTCTAAACCTTCAACTTCTCTCCAAAAGGAACAAGAATCAACACAATACTCATCAAATAGTACTTGCTGCATATTACCATAAATAAGAGTATTGTCAAAATCAAATATTAAGGCTATAATGTTTCCTCTTTCATTCATAAACAATTTAATTTAAATAATTACAAACTGTGCTTATTTGTATATTTTATATTATACTAATATAGGTTAATAAGTATAGTGTTTTCACATTGAGTAGAAAATTTATGATAGACATAAATGATTTAAATCAAATAAAAGATACTTTTTCAAGAATCTTAGATCTAAGCTTAATTAGCATCCTAGTATACTACATATATAAAAACGTAATCAATTCTTATTCTACAAATCTATTAAAAGGAATGTTAATCATCATTTCTATAGGAATTATCTCATATTATTTAAATCTCTATACTATTAGTTGGCTGTTAAATTATATAGCCAAGATATTACCAATAGCAATAGTCATACTTTTTAATCAAGAAATAAAAAAAATAATAATGCAAATTGGAAATTTCAATTTAGCCTTTAAGCTCTCAAATAAAAAAGAAGAAACTTTAAAGGTTATTTCTGAAATCTTAAAAGCAGTCAAACATCTATCTGAAAACAAATCTGGCAGCCTGATATGCATTGAAAAAAAAATACAGTTGGAACAAATAATAAACAAAGGAACTAAAATTGATGCACTAATATCTAGTGAACTGCTAATATCACTATTTGAACGCGAAACTCCCCTTCACGACGGAGCCGTAATAATTAGTAAAAATAAATTAAAATATGCAGGCTCATTTTTACCATTATCTAATGTTGATTCTATTAGCAAAGCATTTGGAACAAGGCATAGAGCAGGACTTGGAATTTCTGAAAACTCCGATGCAATAACAATAATAACCTCCGAAGAAACTGGGTCTATTTCTATTACAATCAATGCAAAATTGGAATACAATTTAAGCTTAAGTGAAATTAGAAATAAGTTAAATCTCGAACTAATAGAGTAAAATAATGAAAATAGGCAAAAAAATAATAAATATAATAAAGTTGCTATTTGATGATTGGCAAAACAAAGCTATTTCCATTTTAATAGCTATTCTAATGCTTGTAGCATTTAATTTTAATAAAATAGAATCAATAACAACTGAAAAAGAATTCAAAATTGTCTTGAATGATCAAATAGCTCTTGGAAAAATGCCAGAATTTAGTAAAGTCAAGATTACAATAAAAGTCAACAAAGATGACTTAAAATACCTTGATCTTAATAAAATAATATTATTTATTGAAGCATCAAACATAAAGATTCCTGGAAACTATAAACTACCAATAAAAATAAAAAATCTTAACTCAATACATATTGCAGAATATAAGCTTTCAAAAACAAATGTATTGCTAAATCTTGATAACAAAGTCTCTAAATTAGTTAAAATAGAACCTAAGTTTAAACTTATAGAAAAAGATAGCAAGGGGGAATATTTTATTGCAAAATACAATATATTACCTGAGAATTTATTAGTATATGGACCTGAACAAGAGCTCAAAAAAATAAACACTATTCAAACCAACGTAAAAGAATTTGACACAAGAACCCTATTCGTATCAGATTATCTTGAAGTAGTTCCACCAAACCCTCTAGTTATGTTTGAAAAAAGTCATGTGGTGGTCAATATTTATTTAAACAAAAAATATTCAAATACAACAATAAAATCTCCTAATCTTATTTTTAATAATCTTAAAAATGGCCTTGAAATTAAAGATAAAGAAAAAATAATAAACCCAGAAAATAAAATGTTTGTAAAAATAAAAACAAGACTTTCTGAAAAACAAATTAAAGCTCACATAAACAATCAAAATATAAGCCTTGCTTTTGATTTAGCAGATATAAAAACTCCCGGGACTTATAACATTGCTACAAATATAATTCTTAAAGAGAATATCAATGAAACAGAAATATATGATTATGAGCCCAAAAAAATAAAACTAGAAATAATTGAAAGCTCAGAGACCAAACCATGAAATCAATAGGATGTGATATAATAAAAGTAGAAAGATTTAAAAATTTCTTAGAAAATAAAAAAAAAATGGAGAGGTTCTTTACACATAACGAAATTGAAAATTTTAAATTAAAAGGGGGTAGCATTATAGAAAGTTTAGCTGGAAAATTTGCAGCTAAAGAATCTTTAATAAAAGCATTAAGTCCACTGTTGCAATATAAAATAAATTATACCCTTAAAGATATTGAGGTAATAAAATCCTTAAAAGGAAATGTGGGGTTTTGTTTGCATAATGAAGTTGAAAAATTTGCAATAAAAATGAATTTAAAGCTATACCTAACAATATCCCATGAAAAGGAGTACGCTATTGCATTTGTAATAGTAGAAAATTAATTCATGAAAAAAATATCATATTTTACAAAAGAAAAAATCGAATGTTCTTTATGCTCTTTTAAATTTCAAAAAGAAGAATTTTTTACTGGAAGCAGCAGATTAATAGCTGGCGAGTTACAAATTGATCTAAAAAGAGAATATATAAAAAACGACAAATATGGCAACATTTATCCTAGAATATATTCTATAACAGTATGCCCAAAATGTTACTTTGCAGCATTCCCAAGCGAATTTAATTCAATCCCTAAAAACAAGAAAGAAATTTTGCAAAATAAAAAATCCGAAAGAAAAAAAATAAATGAGATTTTTGACAACATGATCAACTTCAGTAAACCTAGAACATTAAAAGAAGGAGCTGCAAGTTATATTCTTGCCATGCTATGTTATGAGCATCTGGAAAAAAATTATAACCCCACATTAAATCAAGCAAAATCGGCAATAAGGGCTGCTTGGACATTTGGAGACCTTGAAAAAGAAGAACCAAACAAAAACTACAATTATCTTCAGAAAATATTTTACCACAAAGCTGCATATCTTTATAAACTAGTTATTGAAAAAGATAAAGACAATTCAGAACCTGTTAGTGCATCAACCATATTTGGCCCAGATACAGATAAAAATTATGGCTATGATAGTGTACTATACTTATCCGGTCTTCTAGAATACTTTTATGGAAATAAAGACAATAAAGAATACAGATATAAACAATTAAACGACATAAAAACCACTCTTTCTAAAATAGCAGGCATGGGTAAATTTTCAAAAGAAAAGCCTTCAATACTTTTAGATAAAATCAAAGAAGTTTACTTTAAAATATCAAAGGAAATGAAAACTCTTAAGTAAATGAAAAAAATATTAGCCGAAATCGCTTACGACGGGTCTATATACCATGGATTCCAAATACAACCAACAAAGCCTACAGTTCAAGGAGAAATTGAAAAAGCCCTAATGAAAATCAACAAAAAAAAAGTAAAAATTCATTCATCCGGAAGAACAGATAAAGGCGTTCATGCAAAAAGGCAAATAATAACTTTTAATATAAGCATTAATATTCGGCTAAACAATCTAAAAAAAGCACTAAATGCAATCTTATCAAAAAACAGTATCAAAATACTAAAGCTCAAGTATGTGAAAAATTCATTTCATCCACGTTTTAACGCTCAAAAAAGAAAATATAGCTATTTTATATTAAACAGCGACAACTACTATCCCTGGGAAGGTTATCAAGCTCACCATGTAAATAAAAAACTAAACATAAACAATTTAAACCAAATGGCTAAAACATTGATTGGAAACCATGATTTTACCACATTTTCATGCATAAAAGATGAAAGCAAATCTAAATTTAGGCATATACATTTTGCCAAATTTAAGAAAAGAGGAAAATATATTATTTTTGAAATAATAGGATCTTCTTTCTTGTGGAAAATGGTAAGATCAATAATAGGCACAATGCTGGACATTGAAATAAAAAAAGAATCAATTTCTACTTTTGAAACAATACTAAAATCAAAAAATAGAAACCTTGCAAGAACAACTGCACCTGCAAATGCTTTATTTTTAGAAAGAGTTTACTATGAATAATAGTATTTTAACTAAAAAACTTTTTTTTCTTAAAATATTGACAAATAATATCGAAGGCAAAATTACAGAAAATTTTGAAGAAATAGACAATGAAATTAAACAAAAAATAGAAAAAGCTAAAAGCACTAAAATTTATCAAAAAAACGAAAATATCAAAAAACCTACAAAAATACCTTTAGAAAACAAAAATTCAACAAACATATTGTTAAATAATGGTTTACAAGAAAAAAGTATCAACGATCATATCATAATATATGTAAACAAAAACTATCTCAACGAGCCTTCAAAAGACATTATAACAAAATGGTGCAAAAGCATAAACATATACAATTATAAAATAATAGACACTATTGAATCACTTAACTTAGAAATCAGCAACAAAAATCCTAAAGCGATTTTATCTTGCGAAGAAATAGATTTTTTCTTAAATCAACCACTAAGAATTCAAATTGTAAGAGGAATAGAGCTAAGATTTAAAGGCATTCCACTGGTTTTCACATATCTTCCTGCAAATCAAATAAAAAATCCAGAATTAAAAAAAGAAATATGGCAAGATTTAAAAATAATAAAAGGCATAATAAAATATGGTTGAACGTTATCATTCAACTTATTACTATGAAATCGCAATAAATATTCCTTTAAATAAACTTTTTTTTTACAGATTTAACTTAAATCTAGAAATTGGAATAAGAGTAATGGTTAATTTTAATGGCTCCAATAAAATTGGAATAATTATTAAAAAATATTTTGAAAACGAATTTAATGAAAAATTTGAATTCAAAATAAAAGAAATTATCAAAATAATAGATACAACTAAAATAATAACAGAACATAACATTAATTTAGCACATTGGATTAGTAAAAAAACATTTTCGGGATTTGGAGAAACTTTATTCTTTGGATTGCCCAAAAATTCAAAAACTAAAAAAAATCAAACATTACTTTCAATAAATGAGCTAATAAATGAGCATCCGGATCATAAAAAATGCCTTCAGCTAAACAGCGAACAACAAAATACTTTCAAGGAAATTATCGGGTCAGAAAAAACTAATGTTTTTTATCTTTTTGGAATACCTGGATCTGGAAAAACTGAAATATTTATCAAACTGTGTGAATACTATTTAGCACTAGAACAACAAGTACTTTTTTTGATTCCCGAAATATCATTGGGATATCAAATAATAAAAAGAATAAAATGTGCATTAAATATGCACCACAAAATTTATGAATATAACTCTAAAGTTACAAATTCTAATAAAAATTTAATATGGAATAAAGTTAAAAATGGAGAAAGTTTGGTTGTCATTGGAATCAAAAGTGTTTTAATGCTGCCTTTCACTAAATTAAAATTAATAATTATGGACGAAGAACACGAAACTACATACAAATCTGAAAATATTCCAAGATTTCACTCAAGACACATATCATTTTTTTTACAAAAAAAATTTAATGCTAAATTTGTTATGGGAAGCGCAACACCTTCTCTTGAAGCATACCATGCAATGAAAAATAACCAAATAAAAAAAATAATAATGCAAAACAAATTCTTTCAAAGCAAAATAGAAGATATAAAAATAATAAATATGAAAAAAGAACCTAGCACAATTTCATCAGAGCTATTATACAGTATACAAAAAAGTTTAAATGAAAAAAGACAATCTTTGATTTTCATTAATAAAAGAGGATATCTAAAAAATCTAGAATGCAACGAATGTGGGCATACAATTTGTTGTCCAAATTGCTCATTTGGCTTGATTTATCATAAAAAAGAAAACAAACTTTTATGCCACTATTGTAGTTATAAAACAAAAACAGCAAGCCATTGCCCTCAATGTGAATCAAAAGACATTAAATACAAAACCTATGGAATTCAACTTGTTGAAAAAGAATTAAAAAAATTTTTGCCAAATGCAAAAATTGCAAGAATAGATTCTGATATTACAAAAATAGAAAATATAGATTCAATAAATAAATTCGAAAATCAAGAAATAGACATACTTGTTGGAACACAAATCATCTCAAAAGGATTTAATTTTGAAAATATAAAAACACTAGGTATAATCAATGCAGACATTGGAATAGGACTGCCTGATTTTAGAAGTAGCGAAAGAATTTTTACAACACTCTCACAAATTATGGGAAGAGCTGCAAGATTTAAAAATGACAACACAATTATTATACAAACAAAAAATCCCAATTATTATGCCATAAAATATGCTTATAAGAGCCAATATGAACAATTTTACGAACAAGAACTAGATATAAGAAAAAAATTGAACTACCCTCCGTTTAACAAAATTATTAGAATAATATTTAGAAGCAAAAATGAAGAATCGGTTAAACAAAAATGTTGGGAATTTTTTGAAAAATCTAAAGAATTTTTGCAAGAAGGAATTGAACACTTGGGCCCATCAGAAGCTATTATGAAGAAAATATCTAAAAATTATAGATATAATATAATATACTTGTCAAAATCCTACAGCCTGCTTGAAAAACTAGTTAACAAGACAAGAGAAAAGGTAAAACCGACAAATACTGTTTATATTGAAATAGATTATTACCCAATATCATTAATTTAGGTAAAATCTAATCCCTCTTTACTTAAAGACTTAAGAAACGTTGAAAGCACATAAAGCGCTTTATCATTGTGACCTCCCTCAGGAATAATAAGATCAGCATATTCTTTTGTAGGCTCAATAAATCTATAATAACCCCATCTAGTGGTATTTAAATACTGATCAATCACCGACTCTACAGTACGTCCTCTTTTGGAAATATCTCTTCTTAAGCGCCTAATAAATCTAATATCATTTGGAGTATCAATATATATTTTAAGATCTATTAAATTTCTTACTCTCTCTTCAACAAAAATCATAATACCCTCAACAATAACAACAGGAGTTGGAACAACCAAAACCGTTTTAAGCTGTCTTTTATGATTAATAAAATCGTAAAGGGGCATATCTATTGGACTATTTTCTTTTAAATTTTTTAAATGCTCATAAAACAAATTATTATCAAAAGCATCCGGATGATCAAAATTTACCTTAGAAAATTCATGTTCATAATCCCCCACACTCTTATAGTAATTATCTTGAGAAATAAGGACAAATTCTGGAATAAACTCACTAATCTTGCTTACAACCGTAGTTTTTCCGCTTCCAGAACCACCAGATATCCCAATAATCTTAGCCATCAACCAACTTCTTTTTTTTTAGCTTGTGGCATGTCTTTCAAGGTACCAGCAACAAACACATTCTTAAATCCCATGCTTTTTAAAACTTTTTTAGCCTCGTAAGACTTATTAAAGCTTTTGCCATAAACAATTATTTGGGAATCAAAATCGCCTAATTTATCCTTTTTAGCAAATAAATTATTAAAAGGAATGTTAATTGATTTTAAATAATGAGATTTATTATATTCTTTGGGAGATCGAATATCCAAAATTTTTGCTCCATTTTGGATTTTTTCCAACAAAAACATATTAGCTCTTTTCATCCTAAGGATAATAAAAAACCAAATATAAAAAAAAAGCACAACTATTAATACTACAAATCTTGCATAATTCATCGCCATAGTTTCATGAACATGATATCAAAAAAAATAAAAAAAGTGAATCAAATTGTTTTTTTTGCAAAATTAATATAGAATTCAAGTAAATTACTAGCTTGTAGCTTAAAAGTAACTCTAGCATTAAAATGAAAAAGAAAAAAAAGATACGTTGTCGTAGAATTAAAAAAAAACTCAAACTATTATTAATAATAATAATAAAAAAATTAAAAACTATAACTAAAAATCCTAAATTAATATTTGATAGCACAATGCAAATAACTTTAGGCTCTGCATTAATGGCAATTTCCACCAATGTTTTGTATATTCCTCATGGACTTCTTAGTGGGGGAATTGGGGGCATTTCATTAATGCTACATTATCTATTAAGCTTCAATTTGGGGTGGACAATATTTGCATTAAACATACCATTATTTCTTATTGGAATAAAATTTTTAAACATAACATTTATAATTCAAAGTTGGATTTCAATGGGATTATATTCTATTATCATAAACTACTCCCAGTTTTTACAAAATAAAATACATCTTAACGATATGATGCTTGTATCAATACTAGCTGGACTTATTTCTGGACTTGGGCTTGGGCTAATCTTTAAGGGCAAAGGATCTTCAGGGGGATCAGATATAATTGCTATGATTATTAAAGAAAAATATTCAATAAGTATTGGAACAACAAACTTCATAGTTAATTTGATGGTATTAATACTTGCAACCTTTTTCTTTAATATTGAAATCGCCCTTTATACACTAATAGCATCATTTGTAACATCTATAATGACAGACAAAACAAGCACTGGATTTGGCAATCAAAAAGCAATATTAATCATTTCAGATAAAGGAAAAGAAATTGCTTATCTTCTTACAAACAAGTTAAAATTAGGCGCTACATTAATAGACGGAAAAGGAGCTTGGGCAGGAACAGAAAAAACTATAGTATTTATAGTAGTTCCAATAATGCGTTTGTCAAGAATTAAATATATATCACAAAAAGTTGATCCAAATTGTTTCATTACTGTTATTAACACTAATGAAATCACTGGGGGCAAAATAATAACTGATCCAATATCATTAAAATAAGAAATTTCAAATTAAAAATCTCTTAAGAAGAGAACCAAATTATCAATAATCAAATTCAATTCATCGCTCTTGTAAAAATTTGACAAAAAAATAACAAATCTTTTAGGAAATTCAGAAATGAATTTCCTAAAAGAATTTTTTCCAATATCAATTTCAAGCTTATAAGAATGAAGCATCAGAGTGATTTTTTTTAAACTGCCGTCTGCTCTGCCATAAACTTCATCTCCCAATATTGGAAAATTAAGATATCTCATATGAACTCTCAATTGATGGGTACGACCAGTTTTAGGCTTTAAAGCTAAAAGAGAATATTCCCCAAAATTGAGCAACAATCTATATTCTGTTAATGCCTTTTTACCCCTATCTTTAGAAACACTAAATTTTTTCCTATTGTATTTATCTCTATCTATAAAAGATTCAATACTTCCAAAAAAACTATTAAAATTACCCTTAACAATTGCAATGTAAACTTTATTTGTCTTTTTATCTTTAAACTGCTGAGCTAAAAATCTTAACGTGCTAATGTTTTTTGCACAAATTAGAACTCCGGAGGTATCTTTATCTAATCTATGAACAATTCCGGGTCTAATTTTTTCTTCATTAAAATTAATTTTCAAACTTTTTACATGATATAAAAGAAAATTTACAACAGTATCATCCCAATGTGATATTCCAGGATGACTCAAAATTCCTTGTGGTTTATTCAAAACAACAACATTAGAGTCTTCATAAATTATAGCAATAGGGATATTACTCGGCCTAAGATAATCAATTTGATTACCTTCCTCGTCAAATTCAATTAGTATTTCATCATCTTTAAAAACGGGCTTGGACAATTTTATCTTCAAAAATTTTCCATTACTCTTTTTAAACGCCTCTACATTTCTTCTTTTAATCTGACTTCTAGTAAAAACTTCCAAATTGCTTGATAGGTAAAGATCCAATCTTAGAGCATTTTCTTTAACGGTAAATTCTTTTTTAAGTCTTATCATATCATTAAAGAAAATAATCAATCAAAGCAATAGTTAGTGCAACTATTGCACTAATAGAAGCTGAAACAATAAATTTTTTATAAATCTCATCTTTTGAAAAACTAGGACCATTTGAAAAAGGATATGGAGCGTAATTTGTATTCATTCCGCTATAAAAATAGTAGCCCACATCAAAAAAAAACAAGCTTAAAAATAAAACTATTGGAAAAGATCCAATACTAATAGCTGAAAACCTAAACAAATCTTTTGCTGATTTTGACTCAAGATCATTCTCAAGATTTAAAGCTTTATTCTCTTGAATATTTTTATAAAGAAAAGAATCGTCATTATCAGCAACAGACATATTATTATTTTTTTGATGAGAAATAAAATTGCCACTGGAAGTTGATTTGTCTTGCAATGGCAAACTTTTAGCAATACTTAGCTTTAAATAATTAAAATTGGGCTTGAAATAATCAAGTGAATTTGAATAAACATTCAAAACACTAAAGAATAACAACAAGCTTCTAATAAGCATAAACTTTCTACTTTAATGATTCTAACTTTAAAGTCTCAGTTATTTCATCAACAATCTCAGAAGAACCAAAATACTGCACAGGACCTGGACATAAATATAAATTATTCAAAGCCCACTTATCACGATTTTTAACAAACTCTTTAAATGGCTTTCCTTCTAAATCAACTAGGGTTTTTTTTATAACAGGCTTTTTCTCTCCATACCTTTCTTCCATGTTCATCAACATTGTTAGAGGCACTCCTCCTGCAATCCAATCTGTTGGTTTCAAATTTAAATTTTTTATACAAGACATATAGCCTGTAAGGCCATTTAAAATAAGAACAACAGCATTATATCCCAAACTATAACAATAATCACTGTCAAAATTAGAAGGAAAAGCACTTCTACCTTCATAGCCAAAGAAATGATCAACTGGGGTAAAACTCCTCTTATATTCTCCCTTTTTTTTCAACTCATTTAATCTTGATTGAACCATTTCAATAAATAATTTTTCAGTAGGAACTCTTGAAACATTAAAATTCCCATGAGGATCTCTTTCCAAAATTGAATTTACAAGTTCAAATTGAATGAACAAGGGCAAAGACAAATAAACTCTCTTCATATAATCACTAAGCTTAGCAACAAAAACTTCTTTCATCCCTTCAATATTAAGCCCCTTAAACTCACTTTCATTTTTATCAAAAATATCACATAATTCAACCATTAAAGACTTAACTTCTGGAATAAACTCAATAAGCCCTTCAGGAACTATAACTATTCCAAAATTATCCCCATTTAAAGATCTCTTTAAAATAACAAACACCATTTCATCAACAATCTCAGACAAAGTTTTCTTTTTAGCCAAAACCTCCTCAGACACAATGCAAATGTTTGGATGAGTTTTTAAAGCACATTCTAAAGCAACATGAGATGCACTCCTACCCATAAGTTTGACAAAATGCCAATGTTTTTTAGTTGACATGGCATCTCTACATAAATTACCTATCATCTCGGAATAAATTTTTGTAGCAGAATCAAACCCAAATGAAATTTCAACATGATAATTCTTAAGATCAGCATCAATTGTCTTTGGAACTCCAATAACTTGAATATTCTCTCCTTTCTTTTTGAAATATTCAGCAAGAATAGCAGCATTGGTATTTGAATCATCACCACCAATAATAATAATTGCATTAAGATTGTTTTCTTTGGCAACAAATAAGGCTTTCTTATAATGTTCTTCCGTTTCTATTTTTGTTCTTCCAGAAGATACAATATCAAACCCCCCGGTATTTCTATAAGAATTTACTAAACTCTCAGTAAGTTCAATTTTGTCATTTTCTAACAGGCCTAAAGGGCCCCCTTTAAACCCAAAAATCTTTGAATTTGGATTAAATTTTTTTATTGCATCAAAAACGCCAGATATAACATTATGCCCCCCAGGAGCAGGCCCCCCAGAAAGAATAATTCCAATATTTAAAGCTTTTGAAAAAGACAAACTGGACTTTCCCTCGGTAAAACTTACAATTGGCAACCCATAAGTATTCTTAAAAAATTCTTTTAACGCCTGTCTATCTTGAATTGCTTCGGTCTTTTCTCCATAAACTAAACTAATATTATTAAAATTTTCTTTTAAAATATTTGGCAATTTAGGAACATACTTTTGCCTTTCTTGTTTAAAAAGAGAAGTATTCATACATTTTCCTCCTAATGATTTAAATTAAGCCCTATCATAACTTAAATATTAAAATAATTCACAACTAATATCTATATATGATTTAAAACTAACATAGCATCACCATAAGAAAAAAATTTATAACCTGTATTTATAGCTTCTTCATAAGAACTAAACAAAAAATCTTTGCCTGCAAATGAAGCGACCAACATCAAAAGAGTAGATTGTGGTGTGTGGAAATTTGTAAAAAGCATGTCAACAAACTTGAAACAATAGTTCTTGCCAGGATAAATAAAAAGATTTGTACTTTGCTGACCTGTTTTAAACTTCTTAAGTTTATTGTCATAAGATGACTCTAAAGCCCTAAGAGTTGTAGTACCAATTGATAAAATTTTTTTACCAAGAAATTTTGCATTCTCCAATCTATTAGCCACACAATCTTTTATTAAAAAAGTTTCAAAATGCATATTGTGTTCTTCAACCTTTTTTGATCTTACGGGAAGAAAAGTACCAAGCCCCACATGAAGAGTAATAAAATCATATTCAATATGGTTCTTTTCAAAAGCAGAAAACAAATCTCTGCTGAAATGCAACCCTGCAGTTGCAGAAGCTGCAGAGCCAATGCATTTAGAATAAACAGTTTGATATCGATCTTCATCTATTTTCTCATAATCTCTTTTAATGTAAGGAGGTATGGGAACAAAACCATGTTTTTCAAAATAATCTTCTCCAATATCAACATCAAATTTTAAAACAATCTCACTACTATTTTTTGACAAAATTTCACCTATTACTCCTTCAGGAAATTTGTAAAGATTGCCAACAATTTGCTTTTTAGACTTAGAAATAAGCGCAGTAAACACATTGGTGTCAATTCTATCCAAAATTAAAAATTCAATATTACTGCCCATCTCTGATTCTGCATACATTCTTGATTTTCTAACTTTTGAATTATTAAAAATAATAAAAGTGTCACTATTTATATATTTTAAAATATTGTTTACAGAATCTTCATGGTAAATTTTTTGCAATTTAGGATCTAGTACCATTAGCCTTGAAGATCCTCTTTTTTCACTTGGATATTGAGCTATTAAAGAATAGGGCAAATTAAAATGAAACTCTTTGGTTCTCATTAATACCGTCCTCTTTCATCTCTAAGTTTAAGTGAAGATACGCAAACTCAGTAGCTTTACGACCTCTGTGAGTTCTACTGATAAATCCTTTCATAATTAAATAAGGCTCATAAAAGTCTTCAAGAGAATCTGCTGTTTCCCCTACAGAAATAGCTAAAGTATCAACACCTACAGGTCCTCCATTAAATTTCAATATTAAACTTCTTAAAATATTTCTATCTTGCTCATCAAGGCCTTCTCCATCAATTCTAAGCATTTCAAGCCCAATTGAAACAATATCACTTGTAATAACCAAACTTCCAGCTACTTGAGCAATATCTCTTATTCGTCTTAACAATCTATTTGCTATTCGAGGAGTCCCTCTTGAACTTCTTGCAAGAAGAAAAGCAGCATCCTCTTCTATTTCAATATTTAAAATAACAGAATTTCTCTTTATTATCTCAACAAGCTCTATTTCGCTGTAAAGCTCAAATCTTGCAGTAATTCCAAATCTCGCATAAAGTGGAGATGTTACTTTTCCCGGTTTAGTAGTAGCTCCAATCAATGTGAATTTTGGAAGTGGCATTCGAACAGTTCTTGCATTAGCTCCTTGCCCTATTACCCAATCCAGCTCATAATCTTCCATGGCAATACAAAGCATTTCTTCTATTATTGGTCTGAGCCTATGTATTTCATCAATAAATAAAACACTCTTCTCATCAAGACCTGTTAAAATACCAATAATATCTTTGGGCTTGTCAAAAGCTGGCGCTGAAGTAATTTTAATCGAAGCATTCATCTCAAAGGCAATGATACTTGCAAGAGTAGTTTTTCCAAGACCCGGTGGACCGCTTAAAAACACATGATCTAGGGCTTCATCTCTCTCTTTGGAAGCTTTTATAAAAATGCTAAGGGTTTCTTTAACATTAACCTGACCTTTAAAATCTTCAAAAACTTTGGGCCTAAGCTCATTTTCACTCTTATCATATAAATAATTTTCATTAGAGCTTAAAAAGCTTATACTGCTATTTTCGTCTTTCATAAACACCCCTTAAAACCTATTTTATAGCTACAAAAAACTAACAATTAATTCGAAATTCTTTTTAAAACCTCCTTAAATAAAAACTGCTCCTTTTCAGAATCTTTTAAATTTGAAAATTCAGCTAAATTAAAAGCCTCTCTAATCTTGCTATTAACAATTTTTCTATCAAATCCCATACTAACAATTGATTCTTCTAATTCTTTAAATCTAAAAAGACTGGTAGATTCAAGCTCACTATTAATCAAAAGCTTGCCTTGAAGATGTAAAAACATTTTACCAGCCATTTTTTTGCCAATGCCTTTGATTTTAGAAACAAGTTCAACGTCCTCTCTATCAATAGCCTCCTTAAACTCATTATACCTTATATTGGATAACACTCTTAAAGCGGCTCTTGGGCCTATTCCGCTTACTCCAATAAGCCCTTTAAAGATCTCCCTTTCATCTGAATTTAAAAATCCAAAAAGTTTTAACTCATTTTCTCTTGTATAAAGATAAGTAAATAATTCTACTTTGTCTGACAAATTAAAATTAGCAAGGCAAAATGCACTAACTGAAAGTTCAAATTCAAAAACAGTAGTCAGTAAAACTAAACTAGATTCTTTTTTTTCTATAACTTTACCATGAATCTTATTTATCATATAATTAAATTATAAATTATATTACACAGAAACATCCAACAATTTAAAACAAAAGCCTTAAGTATAAAAAGGACACTAAATGAAAAATCAATTTTTAAATAGCTATTTTCAATTACTTACAACTATTTTCTTAATCTCATCTATAACTATGAAAGCAGAAGAAACAACAAGCACACTAAAAGTTCCCAATGGATTTAAAGTCGAAATTTTTTTAAACAATACAATTGAAAAACCTAGAGGAATCACAAGCGATCAAGAAGGAAACATATTCATAGGATCTGGAAGCACTTTTGCATACCTTGTAACAAAAAACAAAAAAATTTATACCATAGCAAAAACTCTACAAAAACCCATTGGTATTGCTTATTGGGATAATAAACTCTATATATCTTCTATCGATAAAATATATGTAGTTGAAAATGTAAAAGAAGAAATTAATAAAAGCATAAAATCAAATAAAGAATATACATGGAAAATGCAAATTTTTACACTTTTACCAAAAAATAATACCAAAATGCACGCAGGGCGTTACATTAAAGTGGATCCCAAAAATAACAAATTAGTGGTAAACATAGGATCCCAACACAATGTTAAAATTCCTCCCCAAAAAGAAGCAATAATCCTTAGCATCGATTTAAAAACAAAAAAAGAAGAAATAGTGGCTTTTGGAGTGAGAAACTCAGTTGGATTTGATTTTCATCCAATTAGCAATGAAATATATTTTAGTGACAATGGCCAAGACGGATTAGGAGACGACATTCCCCCAGATGAAATAAACGTAATAACCAAATATAAAGAGCATTTTGGATTTCCCTATGTGTTTGGGAAAAATCAAAAAAATTACGGTTTTTATAACAAAGCACCCAAAAACACTAAGTTTAACCCATCTATTTACGAACTTCCCGCACATGTCGCTCCACTTGGAATACACTTTTACAGAGGAAATAACTTTCCAAAAGAATATATAAATAAATTATTCATAGCAGAACACGGCTCATGGAACAGATCTTCTCCTGTTGGCTACAAAATAACAACACTGGACATTAATTCTAAAACCAGAACAGCAAAAAATTATAAGACTTTTTTATATGGGTTTTTAAAGCACAACAACTCTAAATTTGGGCGCCCTGTTGATATAATCACATATTATGATGGTTCAATTCTTTTTACAGATGATTTTGGAAATAAAATATACAGAGTTTACTACGAAAAGATTTAAATAAAATTAACTTAATTCTTCTGGAATTTCCAAATTATGAATTACTTCCTGAACATCATCAAAATCTTCAAGCTTTTCAACAAGAAGAATTATTTTTTCTGCTTGCTCTTTGTTTAAAGAAATTTTATTTTCAGGAATTAAAGCTATCTCTGCCACCTCTTCTTTAAATTTAGTTTTTAAAAAAGATAAAACTTTATCAAAATCATCGGAACTTGTTATAACTTCTGCCTCATTGTTTGAAACTAAAATATCTTCAGCACCAACTTCTAGTGCAAATTCCATTATTTCATCCTCAAGATATTTTCCTAAATTGTAAACAATAAGACCCTTTCTGTAAAACATATATGAGACTGACCCTGGAGTACCCAGAGATCCTCCACCTTTTGCAAGAACACTTTTTACATCGCTAGAGGTTCTGTTTTTATTGTCTGTTAAGCACTTAATCATTAAAGCTACCCCGTAAGGAGCATAAGCTTCATAAGTTATTTCAAAATATTCAACCCCCTCATTACCACCAATGCCCTTTTTTATTGCCTTCTCAATATTATCTTTTGGCATATTGGCAACCTTAGCCTTATTAACAGCTACCCTTAGTCTCGGATTAGATTCAATATCCCCACCTCCTATTTTAGCTGCAATGGTTATTTCTCTTATTAGCTTTGTAAAAATTTTATTACGCTTTGCATCAAGAGCACCTTTTTTTCTCTTTATTGTTGACCATTTACTGTGTCCAGACACTTACACCTCCACCAATTTTTCTAATCGATCTAAAATGTCAAACATCTTATTATTAATCAAATGAGCCTTAATTGTATTAAACATTAACATAAGAACCGTAACAGGACCTATTCCACCCTTAACAGGAGTAATAAATTTAACACACTCTTTAATATTATCAAAATCTGTATCGCCTGAAAGAATTTTTCCGTTATCAGTCTCAATTTCAGAAATACCAATATCAATAACATAAGGCTTTCCGCTCAACATGCTTTTATCTATTAACCTAGGCTTACCAACAGCAGAAATAACAATATCTGCCTGTCTCAAATAAACATCTAAATAAATGCTCTTGCTGTGACAAGTAATAACAGTTGCATCATAAGGTTTTGATGAGAGTAATATTGAAATGGGCCTTCCTACAAGAGGACTTCTACCAACCACAACAACAGTTTTTCCTAATGTTTTTATTCCTTCATCTCGCAAAATCTTTAATACAGCAAGAGCTGTACAAGGAATAAATCCTTTTTTATCGCCCAAAATCATTTTTCCTAAATTAACAAAAGATAAGCCATCAACATCTTTTGAATAAACTATACCATTTAAAATAGAATTTAAATCCATACCTTTCAAAAGGGGTAATTGAACAATAATTCCATCTGTACTTAAATTTTTATTTTCTCTATCAATTACTTTTAAAATATCGCTTTGAACAGAGTTTGTAGAAAATTTAATTACTTCAACATTTAAGCCAATCTCTTTTGCAACTCGACTTTTAATTGAAACATAAAGCTTGCTTGCAGGATCAGCATTTGCCAAAATAACTTTTAATGAAATTTTATCTCTCAAGTCATACTGCTTTAAGAATTCTTTGAGCATTAAATAATACTTATTCGCAAAATCTTTTCCATTAAACACAGTATTCAAAATATGCCCCTTAAACCTAATAAGATTACCTTAATATTATACTTAGATTGTTAATATAAGAAAAGCCAAATGACCAAATTTCAAATTGTAATTAAATTTATTTTCAACTATAATAAACAAGGATAATAATTTTAAAAGAATGGAGAATAATGAGAAAGTATCTTTTTATAACGCTAATTACAATTTTGCTAATTGGTGTAAATACAAAAAAAATCACAGCCGCTGTCAATATTGATAGGCATACAAACTCTACTTTAGGCATAGATTTAAGTGTTGGAATTCCTGTTTTTTACAACGACTTATCAAAAGCCTATCCTACCAATTTATATCCAGGAGGTATTGGGGCAATAAAATACCAATACCATATTTTAAACAATTTAGCAATTGGACTTGAACTAAGATATATGTTTAACTTTGATATTAACCATTCTTTTAACATATTAAATCCAGATTCAAGTGTAGGTAAAATTTTTTATAGTGTGCCTATTACATTTTCAATAAATTATATATTTGATATAGGAGAATTATTTCAAATTCCAGTCTTCACAAATATAGGGTTTTCTCTTAATACATATGGAGATAGAAACAATAATATTACAAATTTAAGAACTTTTGATGCGCTCCCTACAATCTCTTTTGGTTCCGGAATTTTATGGAACTTTAACTATAAATGGGCTTTTGGAGCAACAGCATCTTGGTGGATGATGTTTGAATTTGGGAATTCTGCCAAAATGGCACATTTTGCACTTGTATCATTATCAGTTACAGTAAATGTAAATAAATTGTAGGATAAAAATGAAACAAAAATATGAAAACTATTTTAAAAAAAGATTAATTTTAAACCTATTAATATTTTTACTACTAGCATGCTCAAGCGAATCCATATTTTCCCAATTAGGCAATCTGCAAAAAATAAAACATGAATACAATATTTTGGGCAGTTCAAGTCCAAGAGGAATTTCTCTAGTAGGAGAAACTCTATACATTGCAGCCATGCATTTGTTTAAAAAAGAAAACGGTAAGATTGAAAAAATTGATTTGAATGATTCTTATGAATTTATAAACGACATTGTAAATATATCTGGGAAAACCTATCTTTTGGCGCAAAACAAACAAGAAGAACTAGAAGTTTGCGAGCTAAATGGAAAAGATTGGAAATTAAAATTTAAAAAACCACTAAAAGCATATAAATTTTTAAAATCCGTGGGAAGAAATGGCGTAAAAAACGCATATATTTTAGCTATAGACAAAAATAATCGTGAGAAAATTTTTGATCTACAAGGAGCTGACAAAACGCCATCACAAGCTACTGAAAATGACAAATTTTATCAAATATCAAATGAAGACAACTTAATTACAGGAAATTCACTTAAAATATGGCAAATAAATAACAATACCTACACAAGCATAGACTATCAACAAGCCAAAGAAATAATGCCTATCATTAAAACAAGCATTAGGGGTTCTTCTGAAATTTTAGTAATAACTGGTGGTTATAATAATTTAGATACAAAATTTAAAGTGTACTCAAGTGCAAATAATTACACAACACCAATATTTATTCAAAACGAAGTAGGCGAATTTAGCAGCTACTTTGCAAGAGAATTTAATGATGCAATATTAATAGGAAGTAATAATGGATTTGCAGAATTTACAAAAAATAAAGAAGGAATTTTTGCTTTACAAGCGCCCTCAAAATCCGTAGAACCTGGAGCTTATAACGGATCTCAGCTAAGCAAAACAGGTCTTAATGATATTATTCCTGTATCAAACAACACAATTTATATATTAACTCAGGGAAAAGGTTTGTGGAAATTGGAAAACAGAAAATTAACTAAAGAATAAAGAATAAAAATTAGTTATAAATTTTTCATATCTAGATTTATTAAAATCTCCATCATAATATTTTTTAATCTTAATTTTCAAATTGAAATTAATCTTAGATCTGAAATATAAATAATTTATATTATTTATATCAAAAATTCGACCTTCATCATTCATAACCTTAACCCCAAGATCTAAAAGGAGTTTGGCAAAAAAAATATCTCGAGTAATCACAAGACTGCATCTATCTGCTAAATTCAAAATAAATGAATCAACATTGTCTACCACCTCTAAAGCAAAATTTTCTGTTTTTTCTAAACTTAAAAACTTATTAGAAACTACAATAAGTTTTGATTTATTGTGCAATATAAACTTTTGTAAAAATTTTATTATCTTAAAATTACAAGAATCAGCATCAACAAAAATTTTACTTAACAATCTTATAGTCCAGTACCTTAAGGGCCAAAAAAGAAACAATAGCATTTTTATTAATAGGTCCAAATATTCTAGAATCATTTAAAACACTTAAATTGTCATTTAATAAAAAAAATTCATTTTTTTTCAAAGTAAAACATTTAATCACTTCGTCTGTATTAAAAAAATTATTCAATTTGTAATAGCTAACCAAATTACCATTCAAATAAAAAAAATTTGTATCCTTTTTATTTACCAGGACATTCAAACCTCTAACATACACAGAATCGCCTTGAACAGCTGCTATTCTTGATACTTTATAGCTTGCTCTTTTAAAAATTTTATTTAAAAAAAAGAAATCTTTTATTAAAGTTAACAAAAAATTATTACGTAACCTAAAATCTTCATAAAGAACAATATCATTCATTTTCAAAGGAATAAAAAAAGAAGTTATATGAGTTGCTACAAAAAACAAACTAGCATTTTTTGTTATTGTTGGCAACATCTCATTACTTCTAATCATAAAAATTTGCAAAACAAACTTTGTGAAAAAAAAATTTAAAATTAAAAATGTTAAAACATATTTTAAAAAAACTTTTCTTTGTTTTTTCCTTAAAAGCCTTTGTTCGAAAGTTAAATATGGGGCCACTTTAAATAAATCCTACTCTAGAAAATGGAAGATATATTATCAAGGTTCTTCCAAGCACTTTATTCTTATTAATTACTCCAAAAAACCGACCATCATGAGAATTGTCTCTATTGTCTCCAATTGGCAAAATATATCCATCAGGAACATAAATACCACAATCTCTTATTATAGCTTTTTCCATATAATAATCAACATAAGGCATAAAAGCAGCTAAATACTTGTATTCCAATCTTTCAAACTCAAACCTATCAATCATTCTAGCATCAAAAAAGGAAAAATCGGGAGTTCTGCTTAAATTTATATTCAACTGGCTCAGAGCAACAAACATAGCAAAATCACCATAAATTCCATAGTCCTCATCTGCCACAATTTTTTTAATTTTAAAATTTTTATCAACCAAATCCCAATAAGAATCTTCTAAAATAAAATTTTCTTCGCCTTCTCTTCTAATATAAGCTTTGCCGTTATTAAATCTAACAATTTTACCATCTGCAAACGCACCCCTTTTCACAAGAAATCTAACATTAGGATTACCATATTCATCTCTATCAAGATCAATAAAAGATAATGTTAACATGTAAAGTATTCTTTGAAAGATATCAAAAAAAACGCCCTTAGATTTATACTCCGGATTTTCAAAAATAATAATATCAGATTCTTCTGGGACTTTAAAACCATTAATCTTAAACAAACCCGGTAAAAGCTCGGGACCGTAAGAAAATTTATCTACAAATAAAAAATCCCCTATTTGAAGAGTATTTTCCATTGATCCTGATGGTATTTTATAAGCTTGAACAAAATATTGATTTATTACCAATACAAAAATTGCTGCTGCTACAAAATCAAACAAAAAGTTAAGCAAAAAACCTCGTTTCTTAGCCCTTAATTTGCAAAAATATTTCTTTCTTTTTCTATATGTCAAATATTTCTCAACAATGTGTACCAAAAAAGATGCGAATTTATCCAATCTTCTTAAATACATAATCTAACCCTCAAGAATTAAATCATACAAAATATTGACACTTATTTAAATACTTTTCTATACTTTAAAAGATGAAAGATGTTGACGAGGATTCAAATATTGAGCTTTTTGAAGTTAAATTAAAACCAATTCTAGGAATAGCGCCCAAAGTTTACGTATTTCTTACAACAATAATATTGCTTTTAAGTTTAGTAGCAATTTTAATAATCATGCCTAAGTTTAAAAATCCAGGAGCATATTTAAAAATAAATTCTAATATTGCAAACACTTACATATATTTAAACGAAAAATATATTGGCAGAACTCCATTTAACAAATATATAAATGCCACCGAAGGAATTATTAGAGCAAAGAGGATGGGATTTAAAACTTATGAACAAAAGATAAAAATTAACAATAAATTTTTTGGAAGCTACAGTTTGCAAATAAATTTAGAACTGGTTGATCCTGAAAAGATCATTAAACAAAGACAAAAAGAGCTCTCTATAATGGTGAAAATAAGAAATATTAATGAAAATACAAAGCTAATTCCTGTTTTTTCATTAATATCTAGTGAACTCAAAGAACATCCCAAATACATTAAAAAATTTCTAAAAGATTCCATACCTTACTTAAATTCAATCGAAATGTTTAAAGATTTTCTAAATTCATATAAAGTTGTATATTCAATAGGCCAAATCAATGGCAATCAAGAAAAAATATGGAACTCTTTGAAAACAAATTTTGATTTAGAAAATAGAGCTATCTTTTGGTTTTTGGAAAATTTAGATAAAGATTTAAAAATGCTAACAAAAAATGAACCTTGGGTTAAAACATTGGCCAAAAGTCTAGACAATGAAAATATTCAATTAATTTCTAAAAATGAAAAAATCAATATAAAATTACCTGGATTTAAAAAAATAAATTCAAATAAAATTGAAAAAATTCATAATTATGAATTAGATTCATTGGATTCAAAAAATATTTCACTAAGATCTACCTATAGTATAAAAGAATTTCTTATTCAAGAACAAAATGTTACAAAATACGAGTATCAAGATTTTTTAAAAGAAAATCCAAAATGGGCATTAAATAACAAAGAAAATTTAATTAAAGAACAACTTGTAGATGAAAATTATCTTAAAAATTTTAATCAAATAGGCTTAAATGAAGCTATCACAGGAATATCTTATTTCTCAGCAATAGAATACGCCAACTGGTACTCTAAAAAACTTCCATCAGGATTCAAAGCAAGACTGCCCATATCACAAGAATGGGAATTGTACCAAAAAGAGCCAAACAAAAACCCATTAAATATTAATGAAATATCAAAAAAAGTCGGATTTTGGAATTTAATGCAAAATTCATCTTTTAATGATATCGCAATATTCAAAAATGAAAAAAATTTTTATAATGAAAATTCAAATTTTTACTCATTGATAACAGAAATTAGAACATACTCTTATCAAAATAATAATAATTTGCTCAATCCATCAACTAAAGCCTCTTTTTTGAAGAATTGGAGTTCTCCAAACATTGGTTTTAGGTTGATTGTATCAAAGGAATAAAAGGAATAAATTTGAACACAAACACTTTGCTTCTTGAAAACAAAAAAGCAAAATTTAATTACTTTATTGAAGAGAAAATAAGTTGTGGAATAGTGCTAAAAGGAACTGAGGTTAAATCAATAAAGGCAAAAAAAATATCATTTAACAATAGCTTTGCAAGCATAAAAAAAGAAGAATTGTGGCTTGAAAACTTGCATGTATCAAAATATAAAGAAGGGAATATCTTCAATCATGATGAATTAAGACCCAGGAAACTTCTAATCAAAAAAAGAGAATTACAAAGGCTAAAAAAATTTAAAGAAAAAGAGGGATATACTTTAATTCCTATTGGTTTTTATTTAAAAAAATCAATAATTAAAGTAGAAGTTGGAATATGTAAAGGTAAAAAATTGTATGATAAAAGAGAAATACTAAAACAAAAAAGCATAAAAAAAGATCTTAGTAGAGAAATAAAATACAATTAAAAACTCTTTTAATGACAATGAGCAATCACAATACAGAATTGCAATCACTCATTTTATAATAAATAAAATTAATAGCTTTTTTTGAAAGATAGTTCAAACCCAAGAGCACTGGCTTGACTCATCGCAACATCAAAACTAGGCTCAAATCCTCCTAAAGCTATATTAAGGCTATTTTTCAGCTTCTTATTATAACTATTAGCAAATGTAAATGGAAGAATAATTTCTGTCAATCTTGTAACAGCCATAGTAACCACACCTGCTAACATAACTCCCTTACCCCAAGTCCATTGAAAATCAGCTTTTTTAGCACCACCATCAAGAGCTTTGATATCCAAATAAGCCCCTGTAAGTATAAGCCCTATACCAACCGCATCAAATCCAAGAATAAGAGAACCTCCAAGAATATCTCCTTGAGCAAAGGAGCCTATTCCAAACCCTAAGAAAAGGTTCAATAAAAATGGCACAATAGGATCTTGCTTGCTAGTTTCATAAACCAAAAGTTTTTCTCCAGCGTTCATACCAAACGCACCGCTTTTAGAATCATTAGCTTGAGCAAAGCTAGAAAAAACACAAAAGGCTGCCAAAACAAAAATTAAAAGTTTATTCATAAAAACCCCTTTATTAAAACTGGTACTATGGTAGCATATTAATGAAATTTAAAAAAGGTTTTTAAAATTATTTGAACTTAACTTTTTTCAAATTTTTACTTGAAATTCGCTTCCCAATAGAGCTTCTTGATTTGACCATAAAATTATCAATTTCAATTCTTTTAACAATATCTTTATTTGTTGAAAATTCTACAAATTCGGGATTCAATGAAAAATCTACAAATTCATCATTTTCTCCTAAAAATTCATAAACCTTATCTGCAATAAATTTATCTATTTTAAACCTTTTAACATAATAAAAATTGTCAAGCCTATTAAAATAAATTATTGAAAATATTTGCTCTTTTGAATTATTTATATCATAAACTAAAGCACAGACATTCTTTTTATCTATAAATGTCTTATCTTCAATATTTTTAAGAATATAACTATTTTCTCTAAAAACTAATATTTTATCATAATAACTAGCATTTCCAATAAATTCACCATCAAAAAGACTTGTCCCTACAAAACCTTCTGCTAAGTTTAAATAAACCTTCATATTCTTTGTAGCTATTTCTCTTACATTTTTTGATTTGATTAAAGAAATTTCGGTCTTTCTTTTATGCTCTTTAGAATACTTTGCAAGTAATAAATCAATAAAGTTTATTGAATATCCTCTTATTGAAGAAATATTGCTATTTATACTCTTTAATTCTTTATTTAAAATTTTAATATCCTTGAAATTCTTATCAATATCAAATAGACTTATTTTTCTAATTGGAATTTTAAGCAAATTTTCAACATCTTCTTTTAAAACTTCCCTTGAAAAAGATTCTTTGTATCTTAAAACCTCTGACAATATTATACTTACAATATTTTCTTCTTTAGAAATTGTTTCAAGAAGTTTATAAATCTTTTTTTCAATAAAAATTTGCTCGAGTGTTTTAGAAAATATTTTTTCAAGAATCTTGCTTTTCTGCAATTCAAGTTCCATTTTTAAAATTTTTTGAAGATGCGCAGCATGAAACTTGATAAGATCTTTAATAGTATAAACAACAGGATATCTCTCACTAAGCAACAATAAATTAACAGAAATTGATATCTGACAATTTGTATAATGATACAACTTTTCAATCACTTCACTTGCATAAACACCCCGAGGTAAAGATAGCTCTATAGCCACATTCTCAGCAGTAAAGTCATTAATACTTGAAACTTTAATATAATTTTTTCTAATTGCTTTCTCGATCGAAGATATCAAACTCTCAGTAGTCTCACCAAAGGGTAATTCCCTTATTACAATTGTTTTTTCATCTATGGTATCAATTTTAGCTCTAACTAAAACTTTACCGTTACCATCAGCGTATTCATTAACATCAACTATTCCTCCTGTTGGAAAATCAGGATAAATATCGTAACTCTCTCCAAGAAGCTCGCTCTTTACTGCATTTAAAATTTCATTAAAATTGTGAGGCAATATTTTAGCTGCCATTCCAACAGCAATCCCCTCACTTCCTTGAATTAAAATAACAGGAATTTTGGCAGGATAAAGCAACGGTTCATTATTCCTTCCATCATAAGAAGATTCATAACTTGTTATCTCCTTGCTATAAAGAACATCAAAAGCCAAAGGGGTTAGTCTACATTCAATATACCTAGAAGCAGAAGCAGGGTCGCCTGTAAACAAATTACCAAAATTGCCCTGCTTTTCAATAAATAGACCCTTGTTGGCAATATTAACAAGAGCCTCATAAATTGATGTGTCGCCGTGGGGATGATATTTCATTGTATTACCAACAACATTTGCAACTTTATGAAAGTTGCCATCATGCATTTCGAAAAGAGAGTGTATAATTCTCCTTTGAACTGGCTTAAACCCATCAACAACACTAGCAATAGCACGATCTTTAATAACATAAGATGAATATTGCAAAAAATTATCTTTAAGTACAGTTCTAATATCCATATTAAATCAAATTCTCCATAATAAAATTCCGTCTCTCAGGAGTGTTTTGGCCCATATAAAAACCCAATTTCTCTTTTATCTCTTTAATATTAAAAAGATCCACCTTTGTTAGTTTAATGCTATTAATATCAATAAAACCTTTAAATTCATTTGGAGAAATTTCCCCCAGACCCTTAAACCTTGTCACTTCACATCCTCCCTTAAGCTCAAGAATGGCTTTTTGCTTTTCTTCCTCAGAATAACAATATATTGTGATTTTTTTGTTTCTAACCCTAAAAAGAGGAGTTTCCAAAATATACATATGCCCATTTAAAATTAAATCCTCAAAAAAAGTCAAGAAAAAAGTTAACAACAAATTCCTAATATGAAATCCATCAAAATCTGCATCGGTTGCTATTATAACCTTATTGTACCTTAAATTTTCAATTGATTCTTCAATACCAAGAGCTACCATCATGTTATAAAGCTCTTCATTTTTGTATATTTCAGATTTATTCTTTTCAAACATATTTTGAGGTTTTCCCCTAAGAGAAAATATAGCCTGAGTATAAACATCTCTACAAGACACCATTGAACCTGTTGCAGAATCCCCCTCTGTTAAAAAGATCATGGTTTGTTCTGACTGCTTGCTGCTGTCATTAAAATGAAATTTACAATCCTTAAGTTTAGGGATTTTAAAAGATATTTTTTTTGCTCTCTCTCTTGCCTCTTTTCTTACACTACTTAATTCTTTTCTGAGTCGCTCATTCTCAACTACCTTTTTCTCAATCAATTTTGCAAGTATTTTATCTTTATATAAAATTTCAGAAATTATCTTTTGCACTTCCTTTGCAACATTGCCTCTAGTCTCAATATTTCCAAGCTTATTCTTAGTTTGACTTTCAAATATTGGATCTTTAATTTTAACAGAAAGAGTTGCAACAAGCCCCTCCCTAATATCTGTTGAAGAATATGATCTTTTAAGAAAATCGTTAATAGCTCTTACAAAGCCTTCTCTAAAACCGGTCTGATGAGTACCCCCATCGTTGGTATATTGCCCATTAACAAATGAAAAATAGGTCTCCCCATAATTATTTGTATGGGAAAAAGCAAATTCTAAAGTTTTACTAGAATAGTAAACAATATCATAAAGCAAATCATCACTTTTAATTTCTGAATTCAAAAAATCTAAAAGGCCATTTTTAGATTCAAAAATTTGATCATTATAGTTTATTATAAGTCCCTTATTCAAACAAGCATAATGGAAAAATCTTCTCTTGAGAAAATCTTCACTATAAGAATATTTCCCAAATATTTCTGAATCTGCTAAAAACTCAACATAAGTACCATCTTTATCAGAAGATTTTATTTCTCTAGATTCCAATAATTTTCCCTTAGAAAACAAAGCCTCAAAAGATTTACCATTTCTTGTTGATCTTACTAAAAACTTTGAACTTAAGGCGTTAACTGCCTTAGTTCCAACCCCATTAAGCCCTACAGAAAATTGAAAAACATCATCATTATACTTGGCTCCAGTATTAATAACTGAAACGCTTTCAATAACTTTTCCAAGAGGAATTCCTCTTCCATAATCCCTAATAGAAATAAGATTATCTTCTTTTTTTATAAAAATTTCATTTCCGTAACCCACAATAAACTCATCAATTGAATTGTCTATTATCTCTTTAATTAAAACATAAATACCATCATCAATATTAGAGCCATCTCCCAAACGTCCAATATACATACCAGATCTTAATCTAATATGCTCAAGAGAAGATAGGGTAATTATTTTACTTTCATCATAATTTTGAGTCTTCATCTAAATCCTTGCTTTATAAATTAAATTTTAATAGTTTCAAGCTTTTTAACTATTTGATCTCTAATAATACTAGTTAGATTCTCTTTTTCATATTCACTTAATTTTAAAACATCTATCAAGGGATGGACATGAATATAAATAGATAGCCCAGAATTAAAAATAATATTTTTAATAAAAAAGTTATTAGTATTATAAAGAGTAACAGGAAGAATTGATGTTCCTGTCTTTAATGCCATCTTAATTGCACCTTTTTTAAAAACCTTAGTATCCCCCCCCCTATTTCTAGTCCCTTCGGGAAAAATTCCAATAGATCTACCCTCTCTCATAACCTTTATTGCCTTAACCTCAGCAGCAGCAGCAGATCTTATACTCTTTCTATTAACAAAAATAACACCCATAACAATCAAAACAATATTCACAAAAGGAACCCTAAGCAGCGTATGTTTTGCCAATATTACAAACGGACAGTCAAAAGTATAAATAAAAATTAAAGGATCCATAGCCGCAATATGATTTCCCATTATTATTACATTGCTTTTTTTAGGAATATTCTCAGAACCCGTAATAATAATTTTAATTCCAGCAAGCCATAAGCTAATCTTAATACAAGCTCGCATCATAATAAAACTAAGTCTAACAACATAACGTTCAAGTAAGAAAACTTTACAAACCAAGTAAAAGGGAAATAAAAAAAAAATTAAAATCAAAAAAAACAATAACACATTAAAATAAGTTATAATACTTCTTAAGATTTTCATAAAAACTATTATCCTATTTTTTCTATCCGCTCAAGCTTTAATTTTTGCCCTTTAACTAAGCTTACATCATCTTTTAAAATTTTAATAGGATTTAAAATGATTGTAGAAAATTTTTGTTTTTGAACAACTCTTTCGTTATGCTCAAGAAAAAAAGATTCAATAAGCCTATAACTACCCATATCAATCTCATATTCAAGAACAAAATTATTTTTTAAAGGGAAAATATTAAAAATGCCATAATAAATTTTATTCTCATCAATATAAGTTAAATGGGGATAAGAAAAGTCATAAATTTTATCTTTATACACGTAATTTCCATTAGGAATAAAATAAATATCATTGCCCCTTTTTTTAACATTTAAGACATTCTCATCAAACCTCTTAAATGCACCCGCAAATCCACTATTATCATAAGAATTCGTACTAGTGTCAATTTTGACTTCAATGTTTTCTTTATCTACAATTTTTATCCAAAAGTTGTAGACTATCAAATCTGAAAAAAGAGACTTTGCACTAACATTAAGAGTGTTGTAAGCGGGTTTTGAAATATATTCAATCTTTGCAACTTCTTGAGAATTTTTTCTAAAAAGATTAATCTCGCTTGATTGCTTTTCAAAAGACAAGAATAAAACTTCCTCAATATCTTTGCCATGCTTTTTATTATAGTCATGTACATCATACCAAACCCCATGCAAAAATTTATAAACTTCATCTTTGCTTAAATTCTTTAAAGTTTTATAAATATTATTATCGATTTTACCAACTTTTTCATTCACAGAAGAAAGATAGTATTTACCCTGAACATGAGAATATTCATATTTTTCAATCTTACTGATTATTAAATCTTCCCCCACTTTTTCATATTTTTCTAAAGAAATAGGATAGCTTTCTCTTGATCTGTTTTCTTCATAAGCCGAAGATCTTGCATACTTGTTTATAATAACAGTGCCATTAACTTTGTCAAAAAATATAGGCTTATAAGAAGATACATCATTTAAAACAGATTTTTGAAAAACATATAAAACAGATTTATCTTTTAAAAATCCCTGAACAACTATATTAAAATCATAATCACCTGTAATATCTTCAAGATACATGTTATAAGAATTTTTTGGATCAATATCTATTTGAGTTTTAAAAAGAATCTTTCCGACTTTGGCTTTAGGATCAAAGCCAATAATAAACAAATACGCATTAAGATTTGAAAAATTTTGAGCTAAAACTACTTGTTCAAAATAAACATCTAAATTTAAATTTTCCTGCTGAACTAAAAGAATTTTATAACCTTTTAAATCTATAATATCCCCAAAAAAATCTTCCATTTTATTAACTTCTAAAACATTAGAATTTGGATTATCGATCCTGGAATAAGACTTTACATCTTTGTTAAAAACAATAAAATCTTTGCTTACTTTAGAACAAGCAAGCAATGTAAAAAAAATAAATAAAAACAAAAACTTATAAAAATAATTATAAAACCGAATTAATTCTTTATTATCCTTACTAAGAGCAATTGCACTAACACCCAAAACCTTTGTCATAACATTTATTTCTTAATTTTGACTAAAGTTTTGCAAAGCAAAAAACGACTCATTAAAATTATTAACAAAATCTTTTTTATTCAGCAAAAAATCTGTAATCAAACCACTATTTGCAATATTAAAATTGTTAAGAAGTTTTTCATTTTTGATTTCTTCTTTGAACCGATTAGATCTTTTTTTAGCTGAATTGAGAAAAAATAAATAAACTTTTTTATTTGCTACAAAAGGCTTAGACCAAGAATTTTCTTTTAATCCAAAAATAATATCATAAAAAGACTTACTATTATTAAACTCAACTAACTCTTTTAGAGTATTTGGATAAATATTAATATTATAAGACAAATTAACAATTTCTTCTTTTAAGCTAAGCTGATATTTTTCAAGAACTTGGCTTAAATTACCAAATTTAACATCACTGAGAAAATCAGACAGCTTATTTTCTAAATAATCCTCAATAACGCCTGGTTCATAAGTTTCAATGTAATTTTTAACAGAACTAATATCACGATCTGAATTTTTATCAAAATCATGAACATTACTAAATGCTTTATATATTTGATATTCATTTTTATTTTTAATCTTGATAGGCTTACTAAACTCACCTTCTCTTAAAGAAAAAATAGAATTTAGATCTTCTTTCTTTTCAACATTAAGATCTAAATCAAAATAATACTTATCCAAAGAAACAACACCCTTGAAATTAGTTATATCATCTGAATAAAGCTTAGCAAGCTCTTCAAATGGAGTTTTGTTTAATAGCTTATCATAAGCAGTCCGAGCATCATTCATATTTTTAAAACGAATAGACGCAAGCGATAAACGTTTAAATAAATTTAAATTTTTTTCAGCATAAGATATTGCCTCTTTATTGGCAAAATCCTGATAGGAAAGAGAAAGATATGAAATATGCCTTTCTACAGTACTCATATCTTTAATCATATCAAAAATAGAATCGGGAAATATCAAATTACTATTTAAAAAAATTTTTACATTGGAAAACAATATATTTTCTACCATATCATCATAAATTTTAACTTTTTGATAATCAGAAGCTTTATTGTATCTTTTAGAACTGAAATTTCCACTAGAGTCTAAATATTCTGGAGATCTAAGTAAATTTTTATTTAGCATTTCTTTAGAAATATAAAAATTATATTTTTTTACTAAGTCTAAAAAAGCAACATCCTCAACATATTTCATAAATGCCAAATACCAAGCATTATAATCTGTATTAATATTTTTAGCATTGCCCTGCAATCTAGAATAAAGATTTGAATAATAATTAACATATTTGGCAAACTTACTATCTTTTTTATAGTAAATAGGTTGACCTTTATAAGAACCAAATTTTAAACCAGATGAATGAGCATTATCAAATATCCCTGGAAGCAAAGGTGCAACAATAAATCCGAAAACAATTAAAACAAGAGCAAAAATACCCCACATACCAACTTTTTTTTCTTTAGATTCAAGCACAACTAAATCATTTTTGACTTTTCTACTTCTTTTTCGCATAAAACAACCTTCAATAAGTAAGCATACTAATAATTTAACTACTAAATTATCACAATTGAAAAATTATTGCAATTGAAATATCTAACTTAAGCTATACGCTTAAATATTATAGAACTAAAAAAAATTACATTTTTAATATGAAAACGAATCGCTATGGATAAAAAGGAGAATGAAAACAAAAGTATATGAATATGAATCAAAGCAAATTCAACCTTAATATAAATATAACTAAGGACGAACTTTTAAGATTAATAAAAATAGTTTATAACAATTTTGGAATCAATCTCAGCGAAAAAAAAAAGCTGCTAATTGAAAGCAGATTATCATCCCTTCTTAAAGTTAAAGGTTTTAAAAATTTTACCGAATACATCAACTTTTTAGAAGAAAGCACTGGGAATATTCAATTGATCGAATTAATAGATAAAATATCAACAAATCATACCTACTTTTTCAGAGAATCTAAGCATTTTGATTTTTTAAATAATAAAATATTGCCCAAACTTACTGAAAAAATATTAAACTCAGAAAACTCAGAAATTAGAATATGGTCAGCTGGCTGCTCAAGTGGCGAAGAGCCTTATACAATTGCAATGATATTAAAAGAATACATGGAACAGAATAAAGTGGATTTTAAAGTCAAAATCTTGGCAACAGACATTTCAATTAGCGTTCTAAATGAGGCTCGTGAAGGGATTTATCCTGAAGATCGCATAATAAATTTGCCCAAATATTTAAAAACTAAATATTTAAATAAACTTCAAGATGATAAATTCCAAGTTAAAGAAATTTTAAAAAAAATGGTTTACTTTAAAAAATTAAATTTAATGGATGATAAATTTCCATTTAGCAAAAAATTTGACCTAATATTTTGCAGAAATGTCATGATCTATTTTGATGAAAAAACTAGAAACAACCTTGCCAATAAGTTCAACTACTACCTTAAAAAGGATTCTTATCTTTTAATTGGACATTCAGAAACAATCAGAGGAAACAAAAATCTTGAATACATAATGCCCGCTACCTATAAAAAGAATTAATGCTCATGAGCATTAATTCTTTTTATAATAAATTTTCTATTATGTAAAATTTATTTAACTTAAAAGATCTAAAAATAATGCTGCTAAGTTAAGTTTACTTTTTCACCTATTCTAATAAAATAAAGCAATTCACCAATTGTTGCTACATGATCGCCCACTCTTTCTAAAAAACTATTCAAAAATAAGATATTTAAAAGATAATCCAAATTTTCAGGATTTTTTTTCATTGCATCAATAACAATACTTTTCTGCTTTGAAAATAATTTATCTATTATATTGTCATACTTAACTATCTTTAATATTTTAGTAAAATCTCCATCAAAATATGCATCAAAAATATCAGACAACATTTCTTTAGCTGTATCGGCCATTTCTCTTAAAGGTTTAAAATATAAATTAAGAAAATCAAAATCATCCAAATCTGATTCAAGCAAAAGAACAACCTTTACAATCTTAGTAGCATGATCTGCAATCCTTTCAAGAGAACTTATTATTTTAATAATTGCTAAAATTTCTCTAAGCTCTGTAGCAACAGGATGCTCAGTCGCAATTATTCTTCCACACAAATCTTCAATATCGTACTGATAATCATCTATTATTTTTTCATCTTCATTGATTATTTTTTTAGCTAAATTTTTATCTTTAGATTCTAAAGCTATTAAAGAATCATCTATAATTTTAAGCACACATTCTTTCATATCCCAAAGATAATCTTTTATTATTTCAAGTTGTTTAGTAAGCTTTCTCCTTATCATATTATATCTCCTAAAAAAACCGCTTTAAAAATAAATATCTTATCTTGGCTTTCTCATAATAATAACTAAAAGGGTAATTATCAATAACCAATTTATAGTAATGCAAAGCCTTTAAAAAATCTTTATGCTTGCTCTCAGACTCATAAAGTTTTCCCAACAAATAACTATATTTGTCTGAAAAACTTGAATTAATATACTTAGGAAAGTAAAGAGAGCTAAAATTTAAAGCAAACTCATACTCTCCCCTTGTTACTAAAAATTCAAAAATCTCAAGATAAATACTCTCAGAAAAATCAACATTCTTTTCAACTAAATATCTAGCGTTCTCCAAAACCTCTTCTTTAATATTTAATTCTATACCAAGCTTAATTAGATCAAAAACAATGCTTTGAAAATATTTGCTCTTCAATTTCAAATAATTTTCATAAGATTTTAAATAATCCCCATTTTTATAATGAATTTCCGCCTTCAATAAAATATATTTATCGTCATCGAAATTATACTTATTAAGCAAATCTATTGCTCCCCTGTAATCATTTATGTAAGACAAATTTAAAGCCCTGACAATAATCTCTTTGGAGGTTACCCCGTCAATACTATCCCTTCCAAGTTCAAGATTATTAGCACTTGCAATGTTATTGTCCTTGCTAGAGCCAACACCACTGCCATGTGGAATTGCAACTTCAAACTTCTTTGTAATTTTCAAGATAATTATTTTATTAAATTCACTTAAATCTTTAACATTTTGATAACTGAAAACCAATTTAATTTTGCCTTCTTTTTTAAAAGTTTTAAAAGTAAAAACAGCACCATTTTCATAAGATTCTCCAATTAACTTAATAAAAGCATCATTTTCAATGCTTTTAATATAAATCCAAGACTCATCTTTAAAAGAAAGCTTAAACTTTGAATTGGTATTTACATTAATATCTACCTCTCTACTACTAAAATCAAGCTCGTATGAATCGTTTTGATTTATAAAAGCTGGCTTAGAGCAAACTTCAAAAACAATAAATAGCAAACTTATATAAATCAAATATTTTCTAATCATTTGGAAATTTCTAAAATCTTATCTATTAATTTTTCATTCTCCTTTTCAATATCAACATTAAATAAATTTTCCTTTTTAATCCAAAGATCCTTGAAAAAATTTTCATCAAGAAATTTATTTTTAATCAACCCATCAACAACTAAATTTTTATTTAAATTTTCATTTAAAAAATCAGGCCTTGGAATAAAAAAATCATCCATATTTAGACATTCATTTAAATCAAAATAAAAATCTTCCATATCAACTAATTTGACCTTAGCGTCTAAATTGTCTTCAACAGACTTTTGAGATTTCTCTAACATTTGCGTTGAATAAAAATAAGTAATACCTGAAACAATAAAAATCAAAAATATTAAAATTAAAAAATACTTTCTAAAACTAAACTTTCTATCTTGCATGTTAATTTCCTTAAATCTAACTTAATTATATATTAAACACCCTGCTTTCACCATTATCCAGTGTAATACCTATCAAATTTTCACCACCTTCAGAAACATATGCATTATGGGTTATTACTAAGAGTTGGATTTTTTTCCCCAATTCTTTTAAAAGCAAAGAAAGTTTTTTGCTATTCTCAAAATCAAGAGCTGCATCTATTTCATCAAGCATGCAAAAACAAGCAGGAGAATAATAATAAAGTGCAAATAAAAAAGCCATACTAACCAAAGTACTCTCGCCTCCTGAAAGCATATTATTGTTTTTGACAAATTTGTTTGAAAAATTTATTCTAATCTCAACATTATCGGTATTTTCATTATAAAAAAGACTGGCAGTTCCTTTAAAAATTTTTTTAAAAAAGTAAGAAAAATTTTTATTAATCTCATCAAATGATTCTCTAAATTTTTTATAAATCTCATTTTTTATTTTTTTTTGAAGCTTCTGCAATGAAGATTTTGAAAGCTTTAAATCTTCTACTTGTAAACTTACTTTTTCAAAACGATCCTTAGTTTCATCAAATTCTTTATCAATATTGAAAAATACATAATCACCCAGATTGATTGTATCTATCTCTTTGCGCAACAACTCTCTGGTTGCAAGATCTTCTTCCAATTCAAATTTATCAGACATTTCATTAGAAACATTGAAATTTTCTATTTCGCTCTTAATGCTTACATTAGAATTTAAAAGAAATTCGTATTCCGTCTGTTTTTTTATATATTCATAATAATTAGTTTTTTTAAAATCATTTAAAAAAACTAAAGAACTAAAATCTTTTTCCTTAAAAGGCTCACTACTGAATTTTGAAGCACCAATAAGATTACTTAAATTAAGCTGAATATCACTCTTTTCTAAATTTAAATTTTCAAGCTTTAAATACAAATCTTTAAGCTCTTCATCAAGGCTATTCTTAGATTCAAATAAAAATTCCAAATTGCCATCTATAAGTTTAATTTCATCCAAATTTTTAAATTTAGAAAGCTCTATATACTCAAGCTCACCTAATACATCATTTAATTGAAAAGTTTTTTCTTCAATTAATCTCTCAATATTTGTTATCTCTTTAGCAAGATTTGATTTTAAAGCATTTTTTTCGAGCAAAAATTTTTTCAAATCAACATTTTGATCGAAAATAGGCTCAATTTTGTCCCTCAATAAAGCCAAAAGCTTCTCATCTTTGCTTATATACTTGATTAAATTTACTCTAATCTCTTTAATATATTTTATACTCAATGATTCTTCAAAAAGTTTAAGAGAGTCTAATATATTCTCTTTTAATAAAACAAACTCTTCTGATTTGGCACTCTTTAATACAGATAAAATTAAATCAACAAGTTCAAAAAAACTTTTAGTATACCTATTAATCTCGTCACTTAAAGAAAAAAATTCATTTTTCTTTTCTTTAAGTAAACTATTTAATTGATATAAATTGCTATTTATAGAATTTTTTTTCTCTTCAGATTCAGATTTGCTCTTGGCAAACTTATCTTCTAAATTCATCTTTAATGTCTTTTCTTGTTCTAATTTTTGAATTTTAATTTCTAGTCCAAGAATTTTAGACTTCACAAGCTCAAGATCTTTTTCTAATGCTTGAATATTGTTAATGACATTTTTTTCTCTAAATGAATAAAATTCTAACTTTTCCTTAAAACTAGAAGACAAAAATTTAGTCAAACCGTCTAAATTTAATTCACTCTTCAAGATATTAAGCTCAAAATTAATATTGAAAAGTTTTTTTAACGTTATTGTTTTTTCTAAAGCTTCTAATTTTTGACTTAAATCTTGATGTTTTTTTCTCAAAAGGTAAACATTTTTTATGTTGTCGTACTTTTGCCTTAAATTTTCTTGCAGAGATAACAAAGATGATAAATTTTGATTAGATTGCTTAAAATTTTTCAAAGCCTCTTCTTCTTCAATTTTTAAAATATCTATTCCGCTTGCCTGTTCAATTAAAGTTTTAAGATTTACATTTCTTTCCAAAGAAATGTCTTCAACCCTGCCTTGATTTATAAACATATAAGGCGACTTTTTAAACTTAAAACTGTTCAAAAGTCTATTATAATTTTGAAAATTCAAAATTTTATTATTAAAATAATACTCACTTGAACCGTCCTTATAAAGACGCCTGCGAATATAAAAATCTCCTTCAAATTCCTTAAAAGTCAATTTTTCAGAGTTAATATTGCTAAAAAAAAGAGTTATTTCTGCAAAATTTGATTTCCCTAATTTTGAAACAGAAATTAAATCAGAAATATCTTCAACCCTTAAAAATTTTAAATTATCTTCTCCCATACAAAAACGTACAGCATCAATAAGATTGCTCTTTCCACATCCATTAGGACCCACAATAAAGCTTAAATTTTCACCTATTTCAAACTCTTGTCTATTTAAAAAAGATTTAAACCCTAAAAGCATTATTTTTTTTAAAACCAAACTAACTCCCAATTAAAATTAAAAACCAATTACTGATAAATCTACAATTTCATATTATAATAAATAAAAATATTTTTAAAAAAGGTCAATTATGATTTGCGGAATAGATGAAGTTGGAAGAGGTTGCATTTTTGGACCCATTCTAAGCGCTGCTGTAGTTTTCAAAAAAAAACCTAGCTTTATAAAAGAATTGGATGACTCTAAAAAACTAAAAAAAGAAAAAAGAGAGTACCTATCCTCATTAATACTTGAAAACTCGTATTATGCATTTGCTGAAATTTCAAATATAATAATAGAAAAAATAAATATTCACAACGCATCCCTTCTTGCAATGCAAACTGCATACGAAAACCTAAAATTAAATTGTAGCCTAGTACTTGTAGATGGCAAATTTGTCCCCAAAATAACAGCAAAAAATGTTAAAGCAATAATTAAAGGAGATTCAATAATAGACGAAATAAAGGCTGCTTCAATTATTGCTAAAGTCAAAAGAGATAAACTAATGGATGAATACGATAAAATTTATCCATTATATTTACTTAAGAAAAATAAAGGATACCCCACAAAAGAACATAAAAATGCAATAAAGAAATATGGGGTTTTAAGCCTTCACAGGAAAAATTTTAAACTAATTTAATTTTAAAAAATAAATAAAGATAATAAAATTTAATAATCCTTCTTTTTAAATCGCCCGCCTGATAATTGAGATTTCTTATCAAATCTAGAATCGTCTAATTTAGATTTCTCTCCATATTCACCATACCCTTTATTATGCCTTGCAAAAGAACTCCCGGGCTCTGTAGATACTTTCTGCTTAATAACCGCTATTGCTTTAAGTAAATTGGATTCAAACTCACTTATATTCTCTTCATATACAAAAATAGAATGTCTTTCAAAATCTCCACTTGGATTTCTTTTGCTCTCTACAATATTTAAAAAATAATCTCCTTTTCTATTTTCCTTTACATTAAAAAAATAAGTTCTCTCGGACTCTGTAAATAGTTTCTCAGAGTATACTTCCCCTCTCTCTCCCATCAATTTCCTCCACACAAGTTTTTATACTTGACTACATTTAAGTTAAATTAATTGTACTTATTTAAAAAAAAAATTACTAGCCAAAAATGACATTACAATAAATCTTATTGACATAAATTGATTTTTTTTATATAAGTAAATTATTGTATTGCGTCCTTCGTATAATGGCTATTACCTTAGCCTTCCAAGCTAATGATGTCGGTTCGATTCCGATAGGACGCTTAAAATAATGACAGTACGCTTTTCAAACTTGACAATACTTGTTAGAAATGAGAATTATATTTAAAAGATAAATAAAAGAATGAAATAAATGGAGATGGCGGGAATTGAACCCGCGTCCTAAAAACAATACTATAAGCTTCTACAAGCTTATCTAGCATTTTACTAAGCAATATGGTTTGGAAATGCTAGCAAACCGCCAAATTGCTCTCAAGTATAAAAGTCCCTAAAAATCAACTTGAAAAAATTTTTAAGCAAGCTTCGATGTCAAAAAGAGTATAAGCGAACCTCAAAGCCAAATTCAACAAAACTCCCTGCTAACTTAAGCAGCCATTACAAGATTTGAGCTTGTAAAGTTATTATTTTTTGCATTTATTTTAGAAGTTTTAAGAGATTCCCTCTGCCTGCAACTTATAATATTAGCATCTTTAGTCAAATCCAAAACATCCCCTTATATAAAAGCCACTATAGCATAATTTTAAGAAAACAACAATGCTTAGTCTTATTTGAAAAAACTAAACTAAAATTTTATAATAGTAAATCCAATATTAGTAAAAGGTAATTTTATGTTTAATGAAATTTTATGGGTTTTTATGCTAATTACTACTTATTCATTTTTGATTATTGTATCCTTTTTTTTTAAAAAAAACGGATTATTTGCATGGGTTGCAGTAGCAATTATTATAGCAAACATTCAAGTTTTAAAACAAATTACAATATTTGGAATTAATGCTACATTGGGCAACATTATTTATGCATCATCATACATTGCAACAGACATTCTATCAGAATTTTATGGAAAAAAAACTTCAAAAAAAGCCGTTTACATTGGATTTATCAGCTTTATTGTCTTTGCAGTATTAACAAATGCACAAATACACTTTATGTCAAATAGAACTCAAGAAAATTTTAAAAGTTTAGAAAACATTTTCTCTTCAATACCGGCTTTACTATTAGCATCTCTTGTTGCATACCTAGTATCCCAATTAAACGATGTTTATCTATATCAGCTTATTAAAAAAAAATTTCCTAAATTTTTATTTTTCAGAACCAATGGATCAACATTAATAAGTAGCTTAATAGATACAACAATTTTTGTAGGCATAGCAACATATTTTAAAGTATTTCCAAGGCAAGCTTTCCTAGATATAGTAATTTCCACATACCTAATTAAAGGTCTAGCAGGAATTTTGGGAACACCTTTTATATATTTTTTTGTAAAATATATAAAGCTTCAAAAATGAAAAAGTTAATTTGCATAAATAAAAAACTTTATCTAAGATAATTAATCTGGTACAATTAAATGCTATGAATAAAGATATGTTTGATTTAAGCTTATGGATAGGAATGATTCTATTTACATATACAACATTGGGAATTCTTTACCGATTTTTTGGAAAATCCGGGCTTTTTTGTTTCAATGCAATTATTTCAACAATGTCAAATATTATAATATTAAGAAATTTAAAAACATTTGGAATGTCATTAAATTTATCAGGTATCACCTTTTTATCGGCATTATTCTCTTTAAACTTAATGGTTGAAAAATACAGCAAAAAAGAAGCAACAAAATCTGTTATATTGAGCCTTTTGTTAAACATAACTTTTACAATTATGATTAATTTTATGATACTATTTAATCATAATAAATTAGACACGGCAGATATTCATTTTAAAATACTGTTTAATAACTGTACATATATTTTAACAATATTAATTGGAACTTATGTGTTTTTTTTATCCCAATATATAAACATCTTACTATATAATTATTTTAAGCAAATAAAAATAAAATCTTTATGGATAATTCATCCTCTATCAAGACTAATTTCTGGATATATAGCTAATTTGCTAGTTTCAATAGCTATAAATACAATACTTAAATTTTATCCTGAAACAAAAAATATCGAACTTATAAAAGGTTCCTTAATTATTACATTAATAATAATTTCAATCGATACCATTTTTTACCTATTTCTAAATTCTTGGAAAAAAATAAGAGAGGCTTAAAAATTAATAAGATTTTCAATAAATTGATAATTTTTAACAACTTGTCTATAATATTTTAATCTCAAATTTGATTTTTCAACTTCATTTAGCAAGTAATCAATACTGCTTTTTCTTAAGCGAATCAACAAAGAATATATAACTATCGAAACAGCTACAGAAATATTATAACTTTGAGTAAATCCATACATAGGGATTTTTACATATAAATCGGCGACTTCTAAAACTTCTGCACTAAGCCCTGTTAGTTCTGTGCCAAAAAATATCGCCATTTTATTATTAATTGGAAAATTTTCAAGATTTATTGATTTTTCATTCAAAGATGTGGCCACTATTTTATATCCATCAGACCTTAATCTATCAATTGCAAAAGTAGCATTTTTATATTTATTTAAATTTATCCATTGTGAAGATCCTAAAGTAACATCTGGATTTAAAGTATACTTATTCTTTTTTTCAATAACATGAACATCACTAAGTCCTAAAATTTCACCTGTTCTAATAGTAGCACTTGCATTTTGAGACTGAAAAATGTCTTCTAACGCAAATGTTAAATAATTAGTGCGAAGACTTAATACTTTCTCAATCCTAGCTTTTTTTTCATCTGTAATAAATTTAGACAAAACACCAATTCTTTTTAATACATCATCATCCATAATAAAAATTAAATTTCAAAAATAACAAAATTGTTTTCTTTAAAATATTTCAAATTACAAACTATTTCTTATATAATACAAAAATGAAAGTCAAAATTGAAGAATCTTGGAAAGAAGTTTTAAACAATGAATTTAACAAAGAGTACTTTAAAAAGCTTGTGAGATTTATAAAACATGAATATAAAACAAAAAATGGGAAAATATTTCCTCCTCCAAGACTTATATTCAATGCTTTTAATTCTTTACCATTTAAAGACATAAAAGTGGTAATAATTGGACAAGATCCATACCATGGAAAAAATCAAGCAAATGGACTTGCTTTTTCTGTAGATTCAAAAATCAAAATTCCACCGTCTTTACAAAACATATTTAAAGAAATAGAAAAAAGTTTAAAAATAAAAACCATCCCAAATGGAGATTTAAAAAGATGGGCAATTCAAGGTGTATTTCTGATAAATACAATCTTAACAGTCGAAGAAGGCAAGCCTTCTTCCCACAAAGCCATTGGGTGGGAAATTTTTACAGATGAAGTAATAAAAATAATCTCTAAAAATTTGAAAAACATTGTGTTTATGCTTTGGGGCAATTTAGCAAGAAGCAAAAAAGGGCTAATTGACCCAACAAAGCATCTAATTCTTGAAACAAGTCATCCATCGCCATATTCAGCAAACAATGGATTTTTAGGATCAAATCATTTTAGCAGCGCTTTAGATTATTTAAAAAAACACAATAAAAATATAATAAACTTTCAATAAAATTAATAAATGGTTAGATTTAAAATTTCTTTATGTAAAAACTCTGCTTAAATACTAAAATACTACTCGTAGCATAAACAACGATAACCAATTTAAATTATTTCTCTTTCAAATTGTTTTCTTTAATTTCATTAATGTTAGTATCTGATTTATTATTATTATCATCATCCCAGAAAGTTGAACTATTCTTGTTTTCGGTCTTTATATCATTTAGAAAGCTATCATCTGCTCTTCTAGTGTTTAGAAAAGATAACAAAACTACAAAGATAAAAAAGAGTGCTATAAAAAATCCAGTAATTTTTACAGCAACACTTGAAGATTTTGCCCCAAAAATGGAAGAACTACCACCCCCAAAAACACCACCTATTCCATCGCCCTGCTCATCTTGAATTAAAACCAAAAGAATAATAAAAATTGAAACAATAACAAAAATTATAAAAATAAAAAATCTAACTAAATCCAAAACAAACCTCTTTAACTAAAGAACATTATTAATTATAGATAAAAAAGATTCGGCCTTTAAAGATGCTCCACCTATTAGCGCACCATCAATATTGGGCTCATTCATAAGCTCTTTTACATTGCTTGAATTAACAGAGCCGCCATACTGAATTATAATATTGTCTGAAGCTGACTTTGAATAAAGCTTCATAATCTCAAGTCTAATTGCCTTATGAACCTCTTCTGCTTCCTTTTTAGTTGCGGTTTTACCCGTTCCAATTGCCCAAACAGGCTCATAAGCTAAAATTATCCTTTTAATATCTGATTCAGAAACACAATTTAACCCCTTTTTAACCTGATTTAAAACAACGTCTAAAGTTTTTCCAGAATCTCTCTCGTCAAGGGTTTCTCCAACACAAAGAATTAAATATTTAAAAGGATGCTTAAGTCCTGCAAGAATCTTTTTATTTATTATTTCATCTGTTTCTGCTAAATACAATCTACATTCAGAATGACCAAGTATAACATATTCTACTCCAAATTCTAAAAGCATTGAAGGTGAAATTTCACTTGTCCTTGCTCCACTTTCCATATAAGACATATTTTGAGCACCAAGGAGAATATTACTACCCTTAATACATTCTGAAACCTTAGATAAAGCCGTAAATGGAGGAGTTATCATTATTACAACATCATCTTTTAAAGTCTTAACCTTAGTTGCAATTTCTTTTGCAACAATAGAAGCTTCTGCACTTGTATAATGCATTTTCCAATTTCCCGCTAAAAATATTTTTCTCATTTTAATTCTCCAAAACCTTAATACCTGGCAAAATTCTCCCTTCAAGATATTCAAGTGATGCACCACCACCTGTTGAAACATGAGTAATTTTATCAGATAAATTAAATTTATTAACAGCCGCAACAGAATCTCCACCACCAACAACAGTTAAACCTGAGCAAAATGCTACCATTTCAGCAACCTTAGCAGTTCCTTTTGAAAATAAATCAAATTCAAACACACCAAGAGGGCCATTCCAAATTATAGTTTTGGCAGTTTTTACAACCTTTTCAATTTCTTTTAAAGTCTTGGCTCCAATATCCATACCAATCTTGTTTTCAGGAATATTAAAGGAATCAATATACTCAGGAGTTGCATTTTTATTAAAATCACCAGCTACAATATGATCAAGCGGCAAAATTACTTTAACGCCCAGCTCTTTTGCTTTCCTTAAGAAAGAAGATGCTATATCAATATACTCGTCCTCTAAAAGAGATTTACCTATAGAATATCCTTCGGAATGCAAAAAAGTATAAGCCATTCCACCACCAATCACAACTACATTTGACTTTGACAAAAGTGATTCTAGTACCGCAATCTTTGAAGAAACCTTGGAACCACCAATAATTGAAACAAATGGCCTTTCGGGATTTTTCAATATTCCACCAAGAAATTTATCTTCTTTTTCCATTAAAAATCCACCAACAGATGGCAAATAATCAGCAACCCCTACAGTTGAAGCATGCGCCCTATGAGCTGCGCCAAAGGCATCATTTACAAAAACATCTCCATTCTCAGAAAGTTTTTTTGCAAAATTTATATCATTTTTCTCTTCTTCTGCATAAAACCTTACATTTTCAAGCAATACAACATCTCCATCCTTCATTTGCAAGGTGCTATTTACAATTTCACTTCCAACACAATCAGAAAGCATCTTGACATCTTGGCCTAAAAGCTCTGACAATCTATTGGCAACCGGTTTAAGAGAATACTTAGGATTTTTCTTTCCCTCTGGTCTACCCAAATGACTTATAAGTACAATCCTAGCTCCTCTTTCTTTGAGATACTCTATTGTAGACAATGCGGCCCTAATTCTAGTATCATCGCTAATGTTCCCCTCTTTTAGGGGAACATTAAAATCACATCTTACTAAAGCTCGCTTGCCCGCAAAGCTACTAAAGTCTTTTACTGTTTTTATTGACATTTTATTACCTTAAGCCTACTTATTTTACCAATTTTTGAGCAAGATCAACCACTCTTGTAGAATATCCAAACTCATTGTCATACCATGACAACACCTTTGCAAATCCATTTTCAAGAACCATTGTTTCAAGACCATCAACAATAGAAGAATGAGAATTCCCCTTTATATCTGAAGATACAATTGGATCTTCCGTGTACCCCAAAATACCTTTAAGCTCAGGTGTTTCTGATGCCTTCTTGAGGACAGAATTAATTTCTTCTTTTGTAACATCTTTTTTCTTGAGTTGAACTGTAAGATCAACAATTGAACCTGTTGGCACAGGCACCCTCATTGAAGTCCCATTTAACTTACCCTTAAGTTCAGGCAAAACAAGTCCAACTGCTTTTGCAGCACCAGTTGAAGTTGGAATAATAGAAAGTGCAGCGGCTCTTGCTCGTCTAAGATCGGAATGAGGAAGATCTAAAATTCTTTGATCATTAGTATAAGCATGAACTGTTGTCATAAGTCCTTGTTCAATTCCAAATGATTCATGAAGTACTTTTGCAAGAGGAGCCAAGCAATTGGTTGTACATGAAGCATTTGACACAGCCTTTAAATCAGAATTAATATCGTGATCATTTACACCAAGAACTATTGTTTTAATCTCGTCTTTAGCAGGAACTGTTAAAATAACTTTCTTAGCCCCAGCATGATTCACATGATCAAGATATCCCCCTTTATCACTAGTTGCTGATGAAAAAACACCTGTTGACTCAATTACAACATCAATTCCAAGCTTTGCCCAAGGAAGATTTTTTGGGTCTCTCTCAGCAATAATTTTTATTTCTCTTCCATCCACAACAATAGCAACATCTCTTGACTCAACTTTTTTATTATATACTCCAAAAGTCGAATCATACTTTAAAAGATGTGCGAGAGTTTTAGGATCTGTTAAATCATTTATTGCCACAATATCAATTCCTCTTTCAAAAGCAATCTTAAAAACATTTCTACCAATACGACCAAAGCCATTAATAGCCAATTTCATACAAAATCCTCCAATTTTTTGATTTTATTCTTACTAGAATTATTAAATCACAAATTAATAACAAGTGTCAAACTATCTTTTTATAAGCACAGTGGCTCCTTCTTGAATATAATCCTTTAAAAAGGTAGAAGATTTTATGGTGCCTCTAGAAATATAATCACTTATATCTTCAATTAAAATCTCTCCCAAAATATCTGATTTTTTGTAAACAATAAAACCAGAATCTCTAGTATCACTATTTAAAGCACCTTCTTTAAGAATTAAAAAAACATCGCCTTTTACAACATCGCTTACTTGACCAAGATTAATAAGAGCATCGTCATTTTTAATTTGAATAATCTTTCCTTTTTTGGGTAAATAATCATGAAAATCTTTTGAAAGAGAATTTAAAGCATTGCTTAAATAATTAATACCCCCCACATCATAAGAGAAAGAAACAACTTTGATCCCTGTTTTACCTGAAAAAATATCCACTACCAAAGTAGCTGTATTTTTTAAAACATCTGCCTTAAAATCAAAAATTAAAAATAAATCCAAATTATTATTCCTTGAATAAGAAAACCCTTCGGAAAAATTATTAATCAGATAATCTCTATTTTTATTGTAATCAAAATTATAGTTAACTATTTCCATATTTAAATTACGTTCCAGCACCCTTTCAGCATATCTTAATATTAAATCATTTGCCCCAAAAAACTTATTTTCACTTTGAGTAAAAATAGCCATTTTATAAACTACTCTGTCATCGTAAAGCTTATTAAAATCAGCAATACTTTTATATCCATATTTATAAAATAAAGACTTTCTAACATCAAAAGACACAACATCATAAAAATCTAAAATTCTAGAATCAGTAGAATTTCTCTGTTTTACTAAATAAAAAAGCTGCTCATAAGCCATAATATCTAAATTCATAAGCTTGTATATTTTTGAAAGCAAAAACCTAGCACCATCATTATCAGGCCAAATATCAACAGCATTTTTTGCATTAAACAATGCTTTATTTAAATTTAAAGCTTTAAAAGCTTTAAGCCCCTCATTTTCATAATGTTTAGAAATTTTAACATTGGAATTATTTTTCAAAAAATTTCTAAAATTAGATGCGAAAAAACTCTCTTCAAGAGCAATATTATAAAATTCTAAATCTTTTTTAATATTTTTAGCTCGCTCCAAATTTAAAATAGCCTTTTCACTATCTCCAAATTTTAAATAAGAATATCCCAATAAATAATAAAGCTCATCAGAATCTTTATTAACTAAAATAGCTTTCTGCAATGCCTCTATTGCATCCTCATATTTAAATTCATGCAAATAAACAAGTGCAAGCAGTCGATACGCATCAACAACTCCAAAATCTTTGTAAGAGCTTTCAATTAAAGCCAAATAATTTAAAGCATACTTTTCAGCAAGCCCTAAATTATTAATACTAATATAAAATTCAGCTACTCTTTTATGAAAATCTGGAAAAGATAAAAAATTTACCCTGACTTTATTTATCAAATGCCTAATTTTGTCATGCATTCCTAGCCTTTGATAAATATCCATAAGATGTTCAAAAGCACTATAATTATTTTGACTATAATCAAGAATAGATAAATAATAATTAGCAGCGGCTATAAATAATCCACTTTTTTCAAAAATTGAAGCAAGTCCAACCAAAGCATCAATATTATTCCTTTGTTTAACTAAAACCTCAGAATAGATTTTTTTTGCTTGATCAATTTTATCATTTTTTAACAATATATTTGCGTAAAGAATTTTATACTCAGTGTCTTCATTAGACATTTTAGAGGCTTTTTCTATGAAAAATTGTGCTTGAGTATATATCTTAAGGGAATAGTAAATTGATGCAATAAATTTATAAGCTTCATAATAATTGGGATTAATTTTTATAGCCTCAACAAGTTCATCAATAGCATCATAATACCTTTTAGATAAATAATACTCATGGGCCTTTTGATAATGTCCTAATGCTGTAGTATCACTTCCTAATAGAACACTAAAATTAAAAAGGAATAAAATTAAAAACCAATTAAAATTCATAAACCTTCCTTCTCGGAAATCTTTATCACCTTAATATTTCTTTGATGCATATTTTTAATTGAAAAAACCAAATTGTTATACTCTACCTTTTCATTTTTCAAAGGAATCCTCCCAAAAAGATCATAAACAAAACCACCAAGAGTATCAAAGTCTCCATTTGGCAAATTTAAATTAAGTTTCTCATTTAAATCCTCTATTAAAATTCTTGCATCACAAAGATAAGATCCATCATCAAGACGAACTATTTCATCAAGCTCATTGTCAAATTCATCTTGAATGTCGCCTACTATCTCTTCAAGAATATCTTCAAGAGTTACAAGCCCTGAAACCCCACCATACTCATCAACCACAATTGCAATATGAACATGATTTTCTTGAAATTCTTTTAAAAGAGAGTCTGTTTTTTTGCTTTCGGGGACAAACATAACCTTTCGCATAATATCTTTTAAGTCTATTTCGTAAAAATCTTTTTTACACATGTGCAATAGTATGTCTCTTGTATGGATTATTCCAACAATATTATCAATGGTACCATGATACACAGGAAATCTTGAATGACTGCTAGATGTTACAACCTTTAAAAGTTCGTCCTTACTCTTAGCATAATCAACAAATATAACTCCTATCCTAGGAATCATAATCTCTTTTACAATAGTCTCTTTAAGAGAATTGAAATTTTTTATCAAAGAAGTTTCAATATTCGACTTATCTTCAAGATCATTTTCTGGGCTTCCTTTTTTTTTCTTTTTGTTTTTAAAATTAAAAAATCCCAACATTTAAAATACCCTTTTATTTTCTCTTAAGATATTTTCTTGAAGAATCAACATACCTTCCTTTTGAAAATCATTGGTTTCATGTTTATATCCCATTAAATGCAAAATTCCATGAATAGTAACACGTTGAAGTTCTTCATAAATTTCAACATTAAACTCTTGAGCACTAAATTTTAAATATTCAAAAGATATTACAAGATCTCCTTGTATTTTATAATTTATACCATCAACCAAATCTTCGTTAAGTTCATTGTGTTCATTATAATTAAAAGAGAGAACATCGGTTGGCTCATCCTTGTTTCTAAATTTATTATTCAATTCTTGTATATAAGCATTATCACAAAGAATAACTGAAAGTTCAAAATCGCTAATAGAAAGAGCATTCAAAACAGATAAAATAAAATCATAAAAAACACTAAGATGTTCAAATTTAATATTTTCTACCAATAAATTCAAATCAGATTTGGACAAATTAAATATACCCTAAAATAATCCATATATAACTTACAAATATGATTAATTGCTATAGCAATTAATTTATTTTATTTTTCAAACTAAAAACCAAAAAAATCTTTAATTATGTTTTCAAAAGCATCTTCTTGTAAAAAACCAACAGAAACCTTTGGCTTGCCATCAACAGGAATAAAAAGAATAGTTGGAAGACTTTGCACCCCAAGCGCAGAAGAAATATTTTGTTCCTTGTCTGTATCTACTTTGTAAAAATCAATGCTATTCTCGTACTTTTTAGAAAGTTTTTCAAAAATCGGAGAAAGCATTTTACATGGACCACACCAATTGGCATAAAAATCAATTATTGCAGGCCTATCACCTCTAAAACTCCATTCTTTATTATTTTTATAATCAAAAACTTTAACAACAAAATCTTCTTCGGTTAAAGAAATAGCCATATATTTTACATGCCCCCCTATCGACTTAAAATTATATCACAAATACAATATTAATAATAAGGAATTATAAGAAATGAATCTAATGTTAATAACTTTTAATGAATTTAAAACAGGAATTTCACTCAATGATACTAGGGCAGAACATCTTGTTAAAATCTTAAAATTAAAAGATAATGAAAAATTTAAATTTGGTATTCTTGGAGAAAAAAACATTTACCATTGCATTTACAAAAAAGATAAAAAACTATTTTTCAAAAAAATCTTTAAAATATCCGAATCTAATAAACTTAAAAAATTATATGTACTAATTGGAATTATAAGGCCAATTGTTGCCAAAAGAATCATAAAAGAACTTGCTAGCATTGGAATATACAAAATAATTTTTTTTAACACTGAGCTTACTGAAAAATCATATTTAAATTCTAAAATCTTTAAAAACAATGATTACGAAAAACATTTAATAGACGGAGCAATGCAAGGAGGAGTAACGTACTTACCAGAAATCAAAATTATGAAAAATTTAAAAGATAGCCTTAAATACATTAAACAAGAAAATTTTGAAATAAAAATATTGCTTGAAAAAAATAGTGCAAAAAATTTAATTGATATAGAACAAATAAAAAATGCAGCCATTATTGTGGGCCCTGAGAGAGGATTTACAGAAAAAGAAAAACAATTAATAGCACAATATAATTTCTCCTCTTATAGTATATCCTCAAACACAATAAGAACAGAAACAGCCACAATTGCTGCATCTATTATTACAGCATCAAAACTAATTAATATATGATTTTATATTAGAAATTTTTTTATCATTTTAAATCAATTCGCTTGAGCACAATTAATTTATAACTGTTTGATTAATTAGCTTATCATAAATATAAAGCTCAACAGTAGAGCCTTTGTTAACCTCATAGGGCAATTTAATCAATCCTCCTTTTGATTTAAAAGAATAAATCAAGGAATTTTTACCATCCAAGCCTTTTAACCTAACAGATATATCAACATAAGATGGATGTTGTCTTAATTTATAAGTCAAAATTCCAAAAACAATTTTATCATCAACCTTGGGCTTTGCAATAGTAATTAAAATTTTATCTGATTCATTTATTTTGGTTCCAGGCGGAATAGACTGAGAAATAATATTTCCAAAATCACCGGTATTTGCCAAATCAATGTCAAAGTTAATGCTATCACTTAAAAGAGAAGCAATCACATCTTTATAGTAAATTCCAATATAATTTTTAACATGTTTATCCAAGCGATCTTTACCCTTACTAATTAAAAATTGAAGATCCGTTAAACTTGATATTTGACTACCCGGTGATGGATTTTGACGAATTATTATGCCTTTTGGCAATTCACTCTCCACCTCAATAGGTTTAACAATATGGTAAAGTAATTTAGAATTGTCAAAAGAATTGGCCTTTAAATTAGTAATAACATCATTAATGTTTTTGCCAATAAAACTATCAACTCTGTTTATTATAGCCCCTTTGCTAATGAAAATTATAACCTTATTACCATGTCTTAAAACAGTTCCTGGTTTTGGGCCTTGATCTATTACTTTTCCTTTATCAAGAGCACTTGAAGAAAATTTAAATTCAATGTGCGGAATCAACTCTTTTCTCTGCAATTCAAGAACAGCATCCTCAATAGTAATAGAATAAAGATTCGGAACAACTGTAATCTCGTTATTTTCTAAAACCATAAAGAAAATTGCAAAAGCAACAATTAAAGATCCAAAAATAACTAAAAGCAATGCCTTAATTGTAGTTTTGGATAAAATCAAAATTTCATTATTACAATTTTTGTCGCTCTGAGTCAGATCTAATTTATTTTTAAACAATCCCTCTTCATTAGAAAATTTATTTTCTAGATTGTCATTATTATTAAAACTAATATATCCCTCCTATTCTATTGAAGAAAACACTTGCCCTATTAGCTGCCTACTTCCATTATAAAAAGACTTAAAATCCAAAACCTTTCTTCCAGGTCTTTGAACTTCTAAAAGCAAAAGAATTCCTTTTCCAGTATTAACAAGTAATCCTTTTTCGGAATTAAAATCAACAATTTCTCCTACTTTTTTCCCCTTATATAAATCTACATCCAAAAAATCGGCACGATGAAAAATAATGTCGCTATAATCAAGCCTAGCTCTTACAAGCGGCCAAGGATTGTACGCATTAATTTTGTTTTTAATCTCAAATGCGTTTAATTTAAAATCTATAAATCCAGTTTTTTTTTTAAAAAAAGAACAAAAAGTAGCTTCGCTTGATTTTTGAGGAATTCCTAAAAAACCCTTGCTAATTTTTTCCAAAGCTTCTAGAACAAGGCTTGGACTAAGAATTGATACAAGTTTTGAAATATCATGACTTGTATCATAAGATCTTATTTTAAATTTTTTTTGCACTAAAATATTGCCACTATCCATTTCTAAAGCCATACTCTGAATAGTAACACCGCTAACACAATCACCATTTAAAATTGCAGATTGAATCGGAGAAACACCTCTATATTTGGGCAAAAGAGAAGGATGAACATTAATACACCCCTTTGGGAAAAGATCTAAAAATTCTTTTTTAAAAATCTTGCCATAAGAAAAAACTAACATTAAATCTGGATTCAAATCCCTAACTAAACTTAATGTATTATCATCAATAATCAAGGGATCTAGAACTTTAATATTTTTAGCAATAGCCTCTGCCTTTATTACATTTTGACTTAACTTTTGTCCCCTACCTTTAGGTTTATCGGGCAAAGTCAAAACTCCCACTACCTCATAATGCTTTACAACTTCCTTGAAAACTTCTAAAGCAATAGAAGAAGAGCTTACAAAAAATATTTTCATTTTACCTTAAGACCTCTTTCTCTCATATAAGGCTTTAACAATTTATTTTTTAACTTTTCTTCGTAATAATCAATAAAAAGAACTCCATTTAAATGATCCATTTCGTGCTGAATAATTCTTGCCAAAAAATCAGAATTTTCTATAGTAAAAGATTTTCCATTCTCGTCATGAAAATTTACCACAACAGCCTTGGGCCTCATTAAATCATAATAAACTCCGGGTATGCTTAAACACCCCTCTTTGTAAGAGCTAAGCTCATAAGAAGTCTCTACGATTGAAGGATTGATAAAAACTAAAGGCTTTGCCATTTTATTTTCTCTAACTACAAAAAGCGCTAAATCAAGGCCCACCTGAGGAGCAGCAAGTCCAACTCCACCGCTAATATCCATCAATTCTATCATCTTTTTAGCATAATCTTTAATCTTATTGTCAATATTCTCGATTTGTTTTGTCTTAACACGAAGCAAATCATTAGGATAAAATACCATTTCCATAAAAACTCATCCCCCTTTCAAACAAAAAAAGACACTTATTTTATTTTTCCAAAAAGCTTCCATTCCTCATTTCCCAATAATGAAAAATAAATATTACCAATCCTAGACTTAGGAATAGCATAAAGCTTGTTTTCATTAATATCTTTAAAAACTAAAAATTCTTTAAGATCTGTATCAAAAAGAACAAGCTTTCTGTCCTTACCATTAAACTTTAATCGCCAATCGCCTTTTAATGTTTTGTAAAAAAAGGTTCTCCCATCAGCAGTATTAATTTCATAATCTTTTTGCTTTTTTAAAACACTTGTTGATTTTATAGCTCCCATAACATAGCTTAAAAAATCTTTATTAAATTGAACACTACTCAAAACAGCTCCCACATAAGCTGCCTTTATTTGCTCATTCTTAGAATCTACAAAAAAAATAGTTGGACTTCTTTGTAGATTAATTTTATTAAAAATTTCATTATCCTTATCAATAACTAAAAAAACATTTTTTCTAGATACCCTGTGAATAATTTCATCACTTGTAAAAGAGTTTAAAAAATCTTTTATTAAATTTTCTTTAATATCTCTGCCAACCAAAATTAAAACATTTTTATCTAATTTTTGAGCTTTTTTAATTGCAATCTCATAAGAACTCTCAAAAATAATATCTTCCGGCGGCAAAGAAAACAAATTTGAAAATCCTTGATTTAAAATCATTAAAAATGCAATTATAAATCTCATATTTTACTTGTTAGCTTTGCTAAAAATTCCAACTCTCCTTCATCATCAAAACGCTCTTTTAAGGTTAAAAAAACACATTCGTGATAATAATTGATATAATTTAACTCATCTTCTGAAAGCATTTCTTTTACTATTAATTCTTTTTCAAAAGGAACAAGAGTTAAATTCTCAAACTCTAAAAAAGCTCCAAAGTCATTTGTAAAAGCTTGTCTTACAAAAACTAAATTCTCAATTCTTATTCCATGACTAAATGTTCGATAAAGACCAGGTTCAATTGAAACCACTTCAGAGCCTTTAAAAAGATAACTGGAATTAGGGCTAATAGAAACTGGAAGTTCATGAACATTGAGAAAAAATCCAACACCATGCCCAGTGCCATGAATAAAATTCAATTCATTTTTTAAAAGCGGCAATCTACAAATTCCATCAAGAAAAGCTCCAGAAGATCCATATGGAAACTTTAAAGAAGAAAGACTAATGAAAGCCTTAAGAACCAAAGTATAGTCGTGCTTTTCTTTATCAGAAGCATCGCCTATTAAAAAAACTCTTGTAACGTCTGTTGTGCCAAGTCCAAAATATGAGCCCCCAGAATCAATCAAAAGAAGGCCGTTGGCATTTATTTTTTTACCTCTTTTGGGCTTATAATGAGGAAGAGCCCCATTTTCTCTAAAACCAACTATTGAGTCAAAGCTAGAACTAAAAAAATCTTTATTCAATTTCCTAAAATGTAAAAGCATATCAGCAATGTCTATTTCATCTAATTCGGCCAATTCAGCCTTGCTAAGGCTTTTAAATTTACGTAAAAATTTAATCAATGCAATAGCATCAATAATATGCGCTTCTTTCATCTTAAGAAGTTCATAATCGGTTTTTAATGCCTTAAGACTGCTTATAATGCTATCTCCTACAATGATATTCTTCTCACCAAGAACTTTTAAAACCCTAACATTGGCATAAAATGAAACAAAAAATTTACCTTCATGCTTTATCTTGTCCAAAAAACAGTAAAAATTACTGTAAGACTCTATTTCAAAATTTTCCATTTCAAGTGCTTCTTTAGCGCTTGAATCAAGTTTTTTTATATCAACAAAAATAACGTTTTTTCGATTCTTATTCCTAGATATTAAAAGAAACGAATAAAACAATGCCGATTCTTTAACATCTGATCCTCTTAAATTCAATATCCAAGCAATCTCATCAAGAGCAGTAATAACATAAAAATCTGACAAATTCTTTTCTAAGATCAAACAAATAGATTTGATTTTTTCAGCTCTTTTATTATTCTTCTCAGCATCAACCAATTCAAATATATGACCAAACTCAATCTGGGGTCTAGATTTCCAAATTAAATCAACTAAATCTTGATTTAAAGCCTTGATATGTGTATTTTTACATTTTTCAGACAACTCTTTATAAAACTTTATACTAGTCTCATCTGAATAAATTCCAAGCTTTAATTCTTGAAGATTTAAATTTATATACGTAAAAACATCAGGAGATCCTTTTACTCCAAGCCTTATTAATACAACTTCAGTTCCCTTAAGTTCTTGCTCAGCTTGTAAAAAATATCTACCATCCGTAAAAAGAACAGCTTTTGATAGTGTTACAATTACCGTACCAAAGCTACCAGAAAAACCTGTAATAAACTTACGAGTGCTATACCTTTCATGAGAATATTCACTAAAATGAGGATCATAACCTGCTACCAAATAAGCATCAATTCCATTATCCCTCATATGATCTCTAAGCAAAGATAATCTTTTATTAATATCCAAAAAAATCCCCTTTATATAAAACCTTACTAATATCTAGTATACCAAATAATTATCAATTTAAAAAAAAAAAAATATTTGCTATAATTTAGCTTGAAATTAACTCCTAAAGGATAAAACATGAAAAATATTAAAGCAGTTGCCTCTGATCTTGATGGCACTCTTTTACTGTCAAAAAGCTATATTGGGGCCTTTACAGAACTTGTAATTAAAAAATTAACAAAAGAAAAAAAGAAATTCATAATAGCAACAGGAAGAAGTAAAAATGAAATCATTCAAATTACAAAAAAAACAGATCAACTGCAAGTTTCATTTTTTATTACATTAAACGGAGCAAAAGTTTACAATCAAGAATGGGAATTAATAAAAAGTCACAATTTATCTGCTGAAGTGGTAAAGAAGATTTTAAATTTAAGAGACGAAAAATTTAGTCATATACCTCATTTTTTACATAAAGCAGATCAAAACGACGACCAATTAAATATTGACATCAAGACTAAAATTGCAATTGATCAATGCAAGAAATTGCAAAAAAAATCCAACATCTTCAGACATGAAATAGTTAGCCCACTCAATAAAATTCAAGAAGTTAAAGACTTTAGCAAGCTTGAAAATTTTGAAAATGTTGCAAAAATAATACTAGCTGGCAGAGAAGAAAGCCTAATAGAATATGAAGCAATGATTTTAGAGAAATATCAAGGAGAAATAAATACATACCTTTCCACTCCAAATTCACTAGAAATTGTAGATCATAAAGTCTCCAAAGGTAATGCATTAAAAGAAGTTCTTAAAACTATAAATATTGATTTAAGCGAAACCATAGCTTTTGGAGATGGATTTAATGATACTGATATGCTAGAAAATGTAAAAAAGGGATTACTAATGGGAAATGCAAATTATAGATTAAAAGCAATGCTTCCTTACTTAGAAGTAATAGGAACAAATGATGAAGAAGCTGTTGCAAACTACATTAATGAGAATATCTTAGAAGAACCATTCAGGAGGAACAAATGGAGAAAGATTTAATAAAATATGCAGAGCTTATAATTTTAAAGGGAATTAATTTACAAAAAAATCAATGTGTTTTAATTCAAGGTTCAATCGACAATTATGATTTTTTGAAAATATTAGCAAAAAAAGCTTATGAACATGGAGCTAAGTATGTCAAGCTAAATATTAAAGACATTGATATTTTAAAATCAAGACTAAAATTTTCACAAGAAGAAAGCTTGGAGTTTATTCCCAATGCCGAAAAAAGCTTTTTAGAAGAAATGGTTCAAGACAAATGGGCAAGAATAAACGTCGATGATACAGAAAATTTTGAAGACTTAAAAGAAAGCATTGGTCAAAAAATGTCAATTTATCAAAAAGCATTAAATCTGGCAAGCAAAACCTTATCGCAAGCAATAATGAGTAACGAAATAGCTTGGTGCGTTGTTTGTGCGCCAGGTCCAAAATGGGCTTCCAAAGTTTTAAATAAAAAAGAAGGAAGTCAAACTTTAGAAGAATTTTTCAAAATACAAAAGAAAATATTATTACTCGACAGCGAAAATCCAATAAAAAGTTGGGAATCCCATGGGGCAAAACTTCACGCAAGATGCAAAACATTAAATGAACTTAACCTAGAAAAGGTAATTTTTAAAAACGAAAAAACAAACTTGGAAGTATATTTGCTTGAAACTTCTCTATGGACAGGTGGAAGCGAAAAAATCAAAGGAACAGAAATAGAATTCAATGCAAATATGCCAACAGAAGAGGTTTTTACAACTCCAAACTATAAAAAAACAAATGGCATTGTGTACGCCACACGACCTGTAATGGTTCTTGAAACACTAATATCTGGAATATGGTTAAAATTCGAAAACGGGAAAGTCGTTGAATTTGGCTGTGATGATGAGAAGCAAAAAGAAATATTAAAATCACACATTGAAACCGACATTCAAGCAAAATATATAGGAGAAGTAGCACTAGTTGACAGCAGCTCTCCTATTTATCAAAGCAATCTTATTTTTTACAGCACATTATATGATGAGAATGCAAGTTGTCACATAGCGTTAGGAGCTGCATATCCATCTTGTTTAAGCAATGAAGAAGATTTAAAGACAGATATCGATAAACTAACTTACGGATGTAATGTTTCATTAATACATACAGATTTAATGATTGGAAGTGATGACTTAAATGTCATTGGTGTAGACAAAAATGGTAAAGAATACACAATAATAAAAGCCGGTAAATTTGCAATCTAAAAGGAGGCTTAATAATGATAAGGGCATTGCTTACCAATGATCTTTTTTTATCTTGTCTTGTATCAGGAATTTCTGCTCAAGTGATCAAATATGGTATCCAAACCGTAAAAACAAGAAATTTAAAACTAACTCCAGCACATCTTTTAAAAAAAATTTTTCTAGAAACGGGAGGCATGCCAAGTAGTCACTCATCAACAGTCACTGCTCTTTCAACCTCAATTGCACTAACTGAAGGAATAGATACAAATTTTATAATAGCTCTTGCATTTGCCCTTATTACAATAAGAGATTCTTTCGGGGTGAGATATATGTCTGGAGTTCAAGCAGAATATTTGAATGCATTATCAGAAAAATTAAAAAAAGAAATAAAAATTGACACAACAAAAATAAAAGTGGTCAAGGGACACAAAAAAAAAGAGGTTCTAACGGGCATAATAATAGGAATAATCTCTGCGTATATTGTGTGCTATTTTTAGCATAGGAAAAAATAAATGGTGCGTTTTTTAGGTTTTTTATATTTAATTACAACAATGCCACTTATCAATTCCTGCAATATAGCTCAATTTGGAGACTACAAGCCTTTATACTTTGAAAATGAAAACGATCTAAAAACTGCCAATGAATATATAAATTCGCTGGGGTACAAAACAATCTCAGAATACACAACAAAAATTGACATTTTAGACTTTCCCGAAAATAAAAAAATAACAATTAATGAGGCAAACAAACTTAACAATCTTGACCTGAGAAAAAGTATATTTTTAAAAAAGCTTCCCAATCTTTTCAACACAGAAAATAAAAAACTTCTTTATGTTGAAAGCAGGTTTAAAACTATAAATTTTAAAAAACTAAAAAAAGAACTCAATATTAATGCCGACATACATTCTCTAGATTACAAAACAAAAATTAATTTTATTTCAAGCATAATATTTCTAATCATAATAATTTTATTAATTTTTCTAGACCCAGCAAACTCTATATTTACTTTAATTTTTCTATTAATTTCATCTCTTACTTTTATGATAAGTAAAGAAATAATGTATTTTTATCCACTTACGATTCTCTCTTATTTGTTATTTTCAATAATCGGTAATTTTAACAAAAATTACAATAACATATATTTAAAAGAAATAAATTTTTTAACACTAATGACAAAAATAAAACATTTATTATTTTTATTTATATTCACAACCCTATATTTCATTGCAATCACAACCTTTTTTACTACAAACATTGATCCCACTTTGATTGCATTTGTTGCAATGCCAACCCTTTGCATTTTCTTAATTTCCAGCTGGATCAAAACAGAAAGCCATTTTAAAGATACTTTCTTATTCCCAATCGAGATTAAAGAGAAAAAAATAGAAGGAAAAAAAGCTTTAAAATCAAAAATAACAATACATCTGTTGCTATTTACACTCTCATTAATTCCTTTTGCTTATTCAAGCTATATGCTAAATTCTTATGAAAACATTAACTACCTTTACAGTAAAAAATTAAATTACTTTGATTATTTAAATCCTAATAATATTTATATAATGCTAGGATACAACAAAGACATACCCAACATCATAGGGTACTTGTCCCACATTCTTTATCAAAACGAACTAAGATACAATATTACCGCTAAATATGGAAAAATGCCTAAAGATATAAAAGAAAATTACTTTGAAATCAAAAACGACAAAATAGAAATTAATCCTAAAATTGTTTACGAATTAGACAAATCATTTATTGATGAAATTCTTAAAAAAGATCTTGCAAGTCTGTTTTTAAAAAATAAAAATCCAATCCTAATATATAAAGAAAACAAAAATAATATCAACACAGATAAAAAAAATTACAAAATACTTTTCTTTTTCTCTTTACCCTTCTTTGTATTACTATTCCTATTTAAAGCAATAAGATTTACAATTCTTTTAAACATAAATGAAAAAACCTATAAAAAGTATATTCAAGGATAAATAGCTAATGCTGGATTTAGAAAAAGTAAAAACAATTTTAAAAAAATACAATAAATACGAAGTAAACATTAAAGAGATTCAAATACCTGAATATGCCCTAATACCCCTTGAAACAGAAAATTCAAAATCCATAATATACATAATTGAAAAACAAAAAATAGAAGAAAATCAAATTTTATCTAAAAACTCAAACATAGAGCTATACACATACTCTCCAATATCTGGAATAGTAGAAAAAATATACACAGCAAATTTCCCAGATGGAAAAAAATTAAAATCAGCATTAATCAAATTTCAAGGAAAAATAAAAACCGAAAAAACACCAATTGAAGAAGGGGCTTCAAGAGAAAAAACCTTGGAAAAATTAATTCAACTGGGAATTCCTTGGTTTAACGAAAATTCTTTATTTCAATTCATAAACAAATGTAAAAAAATAGACAAAATGATTTTATTAACAAACGGAAAAGATGCATTTACAAATATTTCAGAAGCACTGATGGCAGAAAAATTAGAAGAAATTTTTTCAGGATTCCAAATAATCGACAAAATATTTAAATTCAAAGAAATAATAATAATATCAAATAAAGACAAACTTAAAAAAGAATTCGAAAAATTGAGTATTTTTAAAAACAGAAAAATAAAAATTAAATCTTTAGAAAATGCATATCCTTATACAAATCACGAAATGATAATGCACTTCTTATACAATAATAAAAATACAAAAGATGATATAAACCCCCACAATAATATTTTATTGGCAAATATTGAAGATTTATACAACGCAAATCTTGTCATAAAAAATAACAACCCTTATAAAGAAAAATTTGTAGCTATAAATGGAAATAAAAAAATAAAAAGTAGAATACTAAAAGTAAAAATTGGAACATCTTTCAGCCAGCTAATAAATGAGAAAATTGATACAAAAAAATATGAAATTTTTTTAAACAATCCGGCCAATAAAATAAAAATCAATACATTAAACATACCGATAACAAGAGATATTTATAGCCTCACCATATTAAAAAAAAAGTCAATATATGACAAAATTAAAGCATTGTTTATATCTAGCTTTTCGCCATTGCAAATGGAAAATATTATTTTTTCATTTTTAAAAAATGAAAAAATAAATAATAACAGCAAATTAAAAATATTTAACTATACAGACAAAGAAGTAGAAGAAGAAATACATAAGGTTCAAAAAGAAATTAAGGGCAAAATTCTGAATGAAAGTCCAACAAATGAAGCAATATACACTGAAAACAATTTAAAAGACATATATTTTGCTATCATACTATCCCTATCACCTAGCCTAATATTTTCTTTCCTAAATAACACAAAATTCATGACAGACACTTTGCTGTTAATATTTATTAGTGTATTAATCTATATACCTATAATGCTAAAAATTAATTACAAATGTTTGTCTTTTTTTGTTTACGCCGCCTTAATAATAAGCATTATATTGCCCTTGGATTTAGAAATTACACTAAAAATAATCTGCTTATTATTTACTTTTTTAGTATTCTTTTACTTTTTCAGACTATCAGCATTTTTAGCAAATCCCATATTAATTTCTTTTATGTTTTTTGTATTAAATTTTCCAGTAAGTTTTAAGCAAACCTATCAAGAGGAACTTAAAAACTCAAATTCAATAATTCCAACCTGGAATGAAATAATTGAAACAAATCCAAACATAAAAAATTTAAAAAATTTAAATACCTTGACAAGATATGAAAACAAAAAAATAGATGCAATTGAAAACTTTGTAAATCAAAACATTTTTTCTGCTCTTAATATAATTGTTACAAGATTTCATATTGAAAGTCTTTTGGGAGTTAATAATGAAAAAAAAATATCTCCTATCTTGCTTTATTTTGGACTCTTATTAATAGTTGGTAAATATATAATCAACAAATTAATACCATTGTCATTTTATATAAGCTTGATGACAATCTCATACATAGCACATCATATAGGAATGCTAAGTCACATCAGCTCCGATATGTTAACATTACTCATTTCTCCAATCCCAATGCTGTTAATATTTACAATGGCAACAGAATTGCAAATAACACCTCACTTTAAATTTGAACAAATACTCTACGGATCAATATTGGCATTTATATACTTTTTAACATTAAGCTATATTCCTTTTGAAACTTTATCGGTTATAATATCTATTTTCATCTTACAAACAAGCTCAAACTTAATAAAAAAATATAGCTTAACCTTCAAAATTAAAAAAATAATGCATGTTTTGAAAACAAATAAAGAAAAATCACTCAAAACCCCTCTTGAAAATGAAAAGGATATAATAAAATTATGACTAATAATTTAATTACATACTTGATTATTAACAACTTAACCTTAATACACTTTGTTGGACTTGAGGATATAAAAATAAAAAACAATACAATCCTAATAAAAAAATACATCATAATAACACTTACTTCTTTATTAATATATTCAATATCGTTTTATCTCTATAAACTGTTTGTAAAGAATAATTTACTATTCTTAATGCCAATTTTTTATGTAATTTTAATTTACGTGTTGATATTATCATTTAAAGTATTAAATGATATATTTATTGTTTACAACAAAAAATCAAATTATTCAAACGATTTCATGCTTTCAAATAGCAGCTTAATTGCAATAACATTTTTTGCGCTTGATAAAAATAACGGATTTTTTGAAGGTTTAGAAATACTTGTTCTATCTGCACTTGGCATACTAATAGCTTTAATGTTAATAACATCAATAAAAAAAACCTTTGATAACAACCCTAAAATCAATATATTGGAAAACGAACCAATATATTTTTTTATAATGTTTATTTTATCTTTAATTCCAAATATAATTATATTAATATACAATCAATAATAGCGAGAAATAAAAATGAAAGAAAAAATAAATGCATTGCTCAAACAAGCCGAAGACATTTGGAGGAAGCTTTGACAAAAATGAAATTCAAGATAAAATCGAAAAATATGAAAAAGAAATAAACCAAAAAAATTTTTGGAATGATCCTAAAAGAGCTCAAGAAGTAATTAAAGCTCAAAGTATCTTAAAAAACAAAATTGCTCCATGGGAAAAGCTAATAAATAAAATAAAAGACTTAAGCGATTTGTGCGAAATTGTTGAAAATGAAAAAGATACTAACAGCTTGGAAATCGAATTTAATGCACTTGAAAAACAATACAAAGATTTACTCACAATTTTTTACTTCAAAGAAGAGCTTGACGCAAACAATGCTTTTCTAACTATTCATTCTGGAGCTGGAGGCACTGAAGCATGTGACTGGGTTGCAATGCTTTACAGAATGTATTCAAGATACGCTGAGAGAAAAAAATACAAAACAGAACTTATTGATTTACTTGAAGCAGAGGGTGGAATCAAATCTGTTACAATAGAAATCAAAGGTGAGTATGCTTATGGGCTATTGAAAAGTGAAGTCGGAATACATCGTCTTATAAGAATTTCTCCTTTTGATGCTGCTAAAAAAAGACATACCTCTTTTGCATCAGTATTTGTTGATCCTGTTATTGATGATAAAATAGAAATAATAATCAAACCAGAAGATATAAGAATTGATACATATAGAGCATCGGGAGCCGGAGGACAACATGTCAACAAAACATCTTCTGCTGTAAGAATAACTCACATTGAAACAGGAATAGTAACTCAATCTCAAAGCAACAGGAGCCAACACAAAAACAAAGACTTGGCAATGAAAGTTTTAAAATCAAGACTTTACGAATACTATAAGAACAAAGAAGATGAAAAAAACAAATCCAAGCAAGACACAAAAAAAGAAATCTCTTGGGGCAACCAAATAAGATCTTACGTATTTCAACCTTACAATTTGGTAAAAGATCACAGAACAAAATTTGAAAATTCAAACATCACTTCGATTATGGACGGCAATATAGACAATTTCATAGAAGAGTATATAAAATGGAAAAGCTTAAACTAAAGCTAGTAGTAACATTGCTAGTATTTACAATATGCAAAATACACTCTCAAAGTAATATTGAGTACAACTTTTCTTATATCATCAATACAAAAAAAGAAAATATTGATCTGAAAAAGGGAATTGAAAAACAATTAGACAAAATCTATGATAAAATAGCAGAACATATAGTAAACAATGATGATAAGAACATCATTGAAGACATTTATATAAATCAAGATATAATAAAAACAGAACTTGAAATTAGCAAATTAAAAAAAGAAATGGATAAAAAAAAACTTCAAAACATAATAACCGCAAAAGAAAAACATAACACCAAAACCAAAATTGATGAGCTTAAAAAAAATATTCAAAATATTAACAGTAAACAAAAAAAATTTGCAGAATATTTTAACAATTTAAAAAAATTAAAAGTAAAATATAAAAAAATCGAAGAACAAACAAATATATCAAATTTAAATAAAGAATTTTTCATAAGAGAAGAATTGTTTTTTATTAACTATATTGACCTAAAAAAAATAGAAAATTATTATTTGCTAGAAATTAGCAACATCACTTCTGAGAAAATTGAAACTACAAAAGCAGTATTTAAAACATCATCTTCTGTTAATGAAATTGCAGATCAAATAACAAAATACAGCCTCAAAGAAATATTGGGCAGAGAATTTTTAAAAATCAATATTAACGTCAAAAATAACCCAGATGCAAAAATTTATATAAATGAAAAATTTGTTTCAAAAGGAATCTACTACGATAATATTTTCGACATTTCTAAACTTCCAAATAAAGAAATTGAAATACAAATCACAAGTACAAATTACGAAAACTATTCTATTAAAAAAAAGGTAAAAAATGCAGACTCAATAATATTAAATATTGACTTAAAAAGAACAATCTCTAAAAAAGTATCAATTAAAAGCAATGTACAATCTAAAGTTTTTAAAAAGGGTATATTTATAGGAGAAACTCCAATTGAAATTGAAAAACCAGAAAATCAAGACATCATTTTGCTTAAATCTAAAGGATATAAAGATAAATTCAAGTTAATAAATAAAAAAGAAGATCAAGTAGAAATAGAAATGATAAAAACCAATAAAAATAGACTTATCGACACAAGAGATAAATTTTATGTAAATCTGGCTATTTTTACATTAAGCACAATAGGAACCATTTTTGCAGGAACATTACTTAACAATTCAGAAGCACTTTATAAAATAACGGGCAATCACTTTATTAACAAAAGATTAACAGCAGAAGATGTTTATATGGCAAAAGCAGAACAAATGACTGCAACATTTCTATTTGGAGCAGGCATCACCTTAACTATTGGAAGTTTTATCTCATTAATAACTCATTTAGTAGAATATATTAAAGAAGCAAATATGGGAGAATAGACTTAATAATCTGCAAGAAAATAGGAGAACAAACTTTTGAGCATTTTAGAAAAAATAAAAAATTTATTTAAAAGCAAACAACAAGAAAATGTTATTGAAAATTTAGAAGACATTTTATTAGAATCAGACATTAATAATGAGATTGTAATAGAAATAATAAATAAATTAACAAAAGAAAAAAATAAAAACGAAAAAACTATTATTGAAAAACTAAAAGAACTTTTAAGTAATTATATTAACACAAAAAAACTTACTCTAGAAAATAACAAATTAAATATTTTGTTAATAGTTGGCATAAATGGAATTGGAAAAACATCAAGCATAGCAAAACTTGCAAATAAATTAAAAAATGAAGGCAAAAATATATTAATATCGGCTGCCGACACATTCAGAGCAGCTGCAATTGAACAAATGAAAATTTATGGAGAACAAATCGGAATCAGAATAATATCTCAAAACCAAGGAAGTGATCCATCGGCTGTGATATTCGACAGCATATCAAGCGCTAAGCTTAAAAATTACGATGCATTAATTATTGACACAGCCGGAAGATTGCAAAATAAAGAAAATTTAATAAAAGAACTTCAAAAAATAAACAATGTAATATTAAAGCAAATAAAAAACACCAACATCAATTACCAAAAAATACTTGTAATAGATTCTACTATTGGAAAAAATGCAAATAGCCAAGCAGAAATTTTTAATAAAGCAATAGAAATAGACGGAATAATAATCACGAAACTTGATTCATCTTCCAGAGCAGGCACAATAATAAATATTTCAAAAATTCTTGAAAAGCCTATATACTTTACTACATTTGGAGAAAAACTAGAAGATATTAAAGAATTTGATATCAACGAATATCTTAATAAATTGCTATGAAAAAAAAACAATTAATACTTATTCTATTTATACCACAAATTATTTATACAAAAAGCTATTTTGCATCTGATGTATTTTTCAATAAATACCAAAAATTAAATGAAAAGCCAAAAATGGGATTTTACATTGAATATTATTCTATTGATGATACTGAAAAGCTCTACTTATACAAAGATAATAACTTAATAAAATACAAAACAATTCAAATCATAGAAAACACAAAGAAAATTACATGTTATGATACAAAAGATATAAAAAGGAAAGAAGAGGTTTACGACAATTTAAATAACAAAATACAAGAAATTGAATATGATAAAAAAGGAAAAATTCTTGAAACGGTAAATTACTTTTATGAAAACGAAAACTTAATATATAAAAATTTAAAAACAATAAACCAAAAACCAAAATTAATATATTATTCTAAAGACGAAAATGGCAAATTACTAAAAATAACAGGATCAAATTTCCAAATTTGGAACTATGGAATTAATGGCGACATAAAATTACATATTTTGATATCAAAAAAGCAACAACAAAAGTGATAAAATATGATGACAAAAAAAGAAATTCAAACAGTACAATAATTGTTAATAATAAAATAAAATCCAAAGAAAAAAACCAATATCTAGATGAAGAAAAAATAGTAAATACCTTTGAAGAAGAAAATACAAAAATCATATCCACCTACAAGGCAAACAACCTAATTAAAGAAGAAACATATAAAAATAATGAACTTATAAAAATAAATGATTTTCAATACAACGAATCCGATATGATAATTTTTCAAAACACTAAAGAAAAGGATAATGACCAATACACAAATACTAAAATTGAATACGAATATAACAAGGACAATCAATTAAAAAGCAAAAAAATCTATGAGAACGATATAATTTATCTAAAAACAGAATACCACAATGATAATGAATATGAAGAAGAAATATACTACAATAAAAAACCTGCTCTTAGGGTAAAACACAAGAACGGAAAAGTTACCGAAGAAAAACCAATAGGAACAAATTAAATGGATATAAGAAATTTTTTGCTTAAAAGATTAATACTAGAAGAAAAAAATAGCCTAGCTCTTACAATTGTAATAATATTAAGCATTGCCTTAGGCGAAATAATAATTATCCTAACAATATCAATCATGAATGGTTTTCAAAACGATTTTTTTCTTAGCATTACAAATGTAGAAAGTGGAAACTTAAAAATAGAAAATGAACTAACTCAAGAAGAAATCAAAGAAATTAAAAAGATCGAAGGAATAAAACATATAAATAAAATATATGAAACACAAGGCATTGGAATTCAAAATTATTATTATCCAACTATTTTAAATATCATTGCAGTTGATATTAAAGATCTAAAAAAAGACCAAAATTTCATTTCATTTACAGGACTTAAAAAAGATGAACTGAATCTTAAAGAGAATGAAATCATTATTGGAAATGTACTCTCCCACAATTTCAACTTATTTGAAAATGATCCCCTAGAATTAATAATAACCGATGAAATAAAAACACTTTTAGCACTAGAAAAGGATATAAAAAGCTTTAAAATAAAATCGATTTTCAAAAGTAATTATGCAGAAATAAATGAAACTTTAATTTTTATGAATATAGACTATTTCATTAACAATAAAATTTTACATAATTCTAGTATTAATTACCAAGTAAAAACAAAAAATTTAAACCCAAGTAACAAATTAATTGAAAAGATCAAAGCTGTTAATCCAAAAATTATAGCAAAAACTTGGAATGAATACAATAAAGAATTTTATAAAATATTGAAAATAGAACGAAATACAATGTTAATTATTTTAGCAAGCATTTTCATTGTTATTGCCGTTAATACATATTATCTTCAAAAAAGAATAATAATAAACAAAAATAAAGCTATTTTAATACTATTAGCCATTGGACTTAGAATAAAAAAAATAAAGCAAATTTTTTTTATTCATTCAATAATAATCTGCACTATAGGGGGACTTCTTGGTTTGGCGCTGGGAATTTCCATTTCCTTAAATATAAATGAAATTTTAAAAATAATTGACAATATGGTAAACATTTCAATAATTTTTTTAAATCAAATATTGGCTTTAAAAATAGCTGGCATTAAAATACAAATAGTAAAAAATATGATTACTCCTAAATTATTTTTAAGCGATTTAGCATTTACCTTCTGCTTTGCATGCTTTTCTACGATGTATTCAAGCATGAGGGCAACAAAAAAAATTGAAAGCCAAAAAAACATTGAAACTATTAATGGGTAGTAAAATGGAAAATATATTAATTATAAAAAATCTTTGCAAGGCATATAAAAAAAATAAAACAAAAATTCAAGTAATAGAAAATTTAAACTTAACTGTAGAAAAAGGTGAATTTATTTCGATTCAAGGAAAAAGTGGTTGTGGAAAATCAACTCTTTTTAATATGATTTCGGGGATTGATAAAATAGATTCTGGAGAGATAATATCGTGTGGAATATTTTTGAAAAATGCAAATGAAAAAACATTAAGTTTGTACAAAAACAGACAAATAGGTTTAGTATTTCAAAATTATAATTTAATAAATGAATTTAGTGTAATTGAAAATATAATTTTACCTCAAATTATCTCAGGCCAAAAAACAAAAGAAACAATAAATAAAAAAGCTTTCGATCTAATGAAAATACTAAAAATAGAAAACAGAGCAAATCATTACCCTTCAGAGCTTTCGGGGGGCGAATCACAAAGAGTTGCTATTGCTAGAGCATTAATCAATGAACCTAATATAATATTGTGTGATGAACCTACGGGAAATTTAGACTTAAGCACGGCTAAAACCGTAGAAAATCTACTTATCAATACAGCAAAAAATTTTAAAAAAACCTTAATACTAGTTAGTCACAACCCGCAATTTGCAAACAAAGCAGATTCAAAATACGAATTCAAAGATAGGACATTAAAAAAATTATGATACTAAAGCTCTCAGAAATTACAAAAATTGCGTATTTAATTTTTAAAAATTCAACAAATAAAATAGCTTTAACAGGTTCTGGAATATCATTAAGTTTGGTAATGATCCCATTAATTATTGTTTACTATATGTCTAGCAACATTATGACTTCTACTATTAATAGATATATCGAAAGTGAAGGATTTTCAATGCAAATAGAATACAACGACACAAATAAAACTCATTATCTAAAAAACAGATTAAGCTTATTGAAAAAAAAATATAATTACAAGGATTTAAATTATTTTTTTGAGAAAAGAACTTATGGAATTATTGGAAATAATAAAAAACAAGGTGCATTAATAAGAGCAATAGAAAATAAATTCATATTAGAAAACAAATCAATAAAATTAATAAAAGGTACTAAAAATTTAAAAAAGGATTCTATACTCATTTCAAATCAAATAAAAAATAAACTTAATTTAAATCTTAATGAAAAAATTGATATTTTGATTCCAAATACAAAAAATGATAAAATAATACCCAGAATAAAAAAATTTAATATCTCAGGAATAATTGAAACCGGATTAAAAGATATTGATAATAATTTGGTATTGATTTCTTTTAAAAACGAAAATTTAATGTCAAAAAAATTTTCAAAAAGTATAATTGGACTTAAAACAAATTCCAATTCCATAAAAAACAATGAGATCTTAAAAAAGAATTTAGAAACCGAATTTCAAGAATTCCAAATAAAAACATTCTATGAACTTTACTCAAATAAATACAATAATCTAGATATAAGTAAAAAGCTTTTAATATTCATTATGGCTTTGATTATAATATTTGCAAGCATCAATATATCTTCGTCCCTTTCAATGCTTATTTTTGAAAATAAAAAGAAAATTGCAATACTAAAATCAATTGGAATGAATAATTTAAACATAAAAATAATATTTCTTTTGATATCGCTCACCTTAAGCACTACCTTTTGTGGAATTGGAATAATAATTGGAAATTATTTAACACTCAAAATATCTTATTTAATAAACTTTATTGACAATATTTTAAATTTTTTTTTAAAAATATTTGGAGAAGAAAATTCTGAAATATTAAATTCAGAATATTACGTATCTGAATTTCAAATACATTTAAGCCTAAACTTTAGTCTAACACTTCTTGGCCTTTATATGTTAATAAACATTTTAACTACATTGATTCCGCTTAGCATTGTCTCAAATCTAAAAGAAAAAGAAATATTAAGATAGTTTAAAATTCTATTTAATCATCACATTATAAATTTTAATAGAAGAAAAATCCTTTTCAATTGTAGGATAAATCTCATTTGGGAAAACTGTACTAATTGTAAAACTCTGCTTGGATTTAGATTTTAGAAAAGAATTGGCAGAAGAGATTAATTTGCGTCTCAAAGATCTAATAACTCTACCTTCCTTATCAATATAACCAATTTCAATCTCCAAATTTTTAATAACATCTTTTGAAGAATTAAAAACTTCTATCACGGTATTTGCCTTAGAAATCCCAAAAGATTTTTGAAAATAATTTCCAATATATTTAAATTTTAATATAAAAGAATCTGAATCAAGATTCACACCAATTTTATCATCAACATTCTCAAAAAAATCAATGTCAATAATATTTAATACTATTTTTTTAGGATTAACATCGATAGCTCTTGGTATGCTTGATATAACATCAATTGGAATATAAACATCTTTACCCCATTTTGCAGAAAAATCACTTTCTTTAGTAAAAATCCGATTAAACACAGATTTGCCAAGATCATCGCAAACTGTAACTCTGTAAGAAATCTTTTTAACAGGGTGCATTGTTGAAACAATCCCCGCTTTAAGCTGATACAAATGTGCATCTTCAAACACCAAAACTTTAGCATCCTCTATTTCCATGTAATATAGATCTTTGGGACTTGAAATAAGATTAACGGCTTCAACTACTAAATCCGTAGCCATAGTAATAGGAGGAAGACCTTGCGATGTGAAAGAGGGAGCAAATTTTTCTTTTAAAGCCATTTTACCATTCCCATTCATACTAATAAAACTCTGAAAAGATCTGTAAGTAATCAAAGAAATGCAAAAAATCAAGATAGAGCTTATGACTAATATTAACATTCTATTCTTAGATTTCTTCAATTCATAATAGTCGATTAAATCTAAATCATCTCTTATTCCAAATTCTTTTGCTTGTAAAGTTACATGGATCATTTTTTTTTTAGATTCTTTAGTATTTACCTTATTAGCAATGTCCTTAAAAAGAAAAAAAAATAAACTAAACATTGATTTGTCGTGAAGAGAATAAAAATAGATAGATTCAAGCTCTCTAAAAGCAGCATCTATCTTGCCTATATCAACAAATCTTTTGGCTCTCGCATAAGATCTTCTAAAATGAAGTCCAATATTTTCAATATCATTATCAGAAATATCTGATACTTCAATAATATTTTTAATACTCTTTTTACTTAAAATTTTATTTCTATACTTACTAAGTTTTGATAAATAAATCTTAATTCTATCTTCAGATGTTTTACTATTCATTATCTTCTAATTCATCAACTTTTTTTAAAAGCCAATAAGCAATATTTCTAGCAGTGGTCTTTGTAATAGAAATCCCTATAAAAGAGTTGATTAATACTATTTTTCCCTCTTCTCCACTTTTAAATTCTTTTGAAGCCTCTTCTAAAACACCTTCTTTGGTTTTTGTGTAAGCAATCTCCTCAGAAATCTCTGTGGACTCAAAAACAAGATCACAAAAAATTTCTCCTGTATTAGTTACATTCCCATAAATATTATTAACAGGAACTAATTTATAATCTTCAGCTTTTTCAAACCTATAAATTACTTCTTTCATATAAACGAGTATATCATAATCAAAAAACATAGCCAATAAACAAAATTTATACAAAAGTAAATTTCAATTTTTAAAAAAAATGATTATTAATTAATAATTATTTTAAAACTTTTTTTGTGAAATAAAAAATAATGATATAATAATTAAGGCTAAAAATTAAAACAAAGGAATTTATAAGGATTATGGATTTCAAACAAATAAAAAGCAATGTCGAAAAGGTTAAATTTTTAAGAAAAGATTTTCCTATTTTAAATAAAAAGTTTGAAAATAAGCATATAATTTATTTTGACAATGCAGCAACCTCTCAAAAGCCCAAAAACGTAATTTATTCTAACGTTGAATATTATGAAAATTACAACGCAAATGTACACAGAAGCGGTCATAAATTTGCAATCCAATCGAGCATAAAAATAGAAAAAACAAGAGAACTTGTAAAAAATTTCATTAATGCAGAATCCGCAAAAAATATAATATTCACCTCTGGAACTACTGATGGAATTAATACTATTGCAAGTTCATTTTTTTATTCAAAATACTTTAAAAAAAAAGATGAAATTATTCTTACAACTCTTGAACATAACAGTAATTTACTGCCTTGGGTAAATCTTGCAAATTTAGCTAATTTAAAAATTAAATTAGCTAAATTTAATGAAATGGGAATTATTACCCCTGAAGAAATTGAAAAACTTATTACAGAAAAAACAAAGCTTATCAGTATTTCAGGAGTAAATAATACCTTGGGAACCATTAATGATTTGGAATCTATTGGAAAAATCGCAAAAAAATACAACATATGTTTTCTTGTAGATGCTGCACAAATGGCACCCCATATAAAAATAGATGTTAAAAAAATTGGTTGTGATTTTTTGGCATTTTCTGGACATAAAATGCTTGCTCCAACAGGAATAGGAATTTTATACATTTCAAATAATATGGCCGAAAAACTTCATAGTTCAAAATTGGGAGGAAATACTGTAGAAGAAATATTTATAGAAAATGAAAAAATTAAATTTAAATCATCCAAGTCTCCTAATAAATTTGAATCGGGAACCCCAAATATTGCAGGAATTATTGGACTTGAAGAGGCAATAAAATATATTGATAATATTTCTATGGATTTTATTTTAGAGCATGATCAACAATTAATCGAATATGGGGTAAAAAAATTACAAGAGCTTGATGAAGTTGAATTTATACTAAATACAAATCTTAAAAGAAATTCAATAATATCATTTACGGTAAAAAATATTCACTCACACGATATTGAAACCTATCTAGATACAATGGGAATAGCAACCAGAGCCGGAAAAACTTGTTCCTATGTGGCATTTTTCCCAGAAAATTTAAATAAAAATCATCTTTTAAGAATTAGCTTTTATTTTTATAATACACAAGAAGAAATTGATAATTTCATATTGGGATTAAAAAAGGTAATAAAAGAGCTTTCATAAAAATTTATAAAATAAAGATCTTAACAAAGTTAATCAAAAATACATTTTTTGATTAACTTTAATTTTAGGATTAATAAGCATTATTTTAATCTTTTAAAGAAAATAAAAACAATTTCAACTGTATACCATATTTTTAAAATTTTTATTTAAAAATCTTCACATTATTTTTTATAATTGATTTAATAAATCAAAGAAAATAAAATTAAATTATGCTCACTGAAAAAACTAAAAAAGAATTATTAAGACTTAGTAAGGTCAATAATTACACAATAAATGAAGTAGAAACAAACCAAAATTTCAAACATCAATCCAAATGTGGAGATCAAATTTTGTTCCAAATAATAAGAACAAATAATGGAAAATTTAATTTAAAACATCATGCATCTGGATGTATGATTTTACTTGCAAGCGCCAACGCTTTAAATAAATTGTGCAATAACAAAGCAAAGTCCGAAATTCTAAATTTAGTGCAAAAAGTGTTAAGCGGTGATTTTGCAAATCTAGATGAAATTGACGTAAGTTTAAAAATTTTTGACGTATTTACAAATACAAATAGAAAAGACTGTTTTTTACTGCCATACAAATCATTAAAAGATAGTTTGGAAAACTACAAGCCTTTAAGGAGAGCTATTAGATGAAAATCTATTCACACTCATCAGTCGGATATGAAGGAGAACTAATTGAGATTGAAATAGATATAAAAAAAGGAATTTCTGGAATTGATATCGTAGGACTTGCTGGGAGTGAAATTAAAGAATCAAGAGAAAGGGTAAAATCAGCTATCAAGAATTCAAATTTTCATTTTCCTAAAGATAGAATATTAATAAATCTTGCACCGGCCGGAATTAAAAAGCTTGGAACAGCTTTTGACCTTTCGATTGCTATTAGTATTATTAAAGTCCAAGAAAGCAAAGATAATAAAAATTTGGAAATCTTAATATTAGGAGAATTACAATTAGATGGCAAAATAAGATCAATAAAAGCAGTTTTACCAGCCATTGCACTTGCTAAAGAAAAGGAAATAAAATTTGCAATAGTTCCCTTTGACAATTTAGAAGAAGCTAGTCTAATAGATGGCTTGAATATTTGGGGTGTTAAAAATTTAAAAGAAACTATAAAAATAATAGAACAATTAAACGACAATATGCTCCCCCCAAGAACAAATACTAAACTCCAATTAACAATTGAAGAAGATTATATTATAGATTATGACTTTAAAAACATAAAAGGACAACAAAGAGCAAAAAGAGCAATTGAAATAGCAATTGCCGGTGGACATAACATCATGTTATTTGGTCCACCTGGAAGCGGAAAAACACTTAGTATTAAATGCTCGCAATCTATTCTTCCCCCACTTACAAACAAAGAGCTTATAGAAACAAACAGAATATGGTCAATATCCGGGAAATTAATAGACAGAAAGATAATCAAACAAAGGCCTTTTAGAAATCCCCATCATACTGCCAGCAAAGAAGGAATAATCGGAGGGGGGCCCAATCCTTTACCTGGAGAAGTGTCTCTTGCCCACAACGGAATATTATTTTTAGACGAAGCTTTAGAATTTAAAAAATCTATCTTACAATCTTTGCGCGAACCTATTGAAGACAAATCAATTTCAATCTCAAGAGCAAATTCTAGAGTATTCAAATACCCAGCCAATTTCCAATTAATGCTTGCAATGAATCTTTGTCCTTGTGGAAATCTTGGTAAAAAAAATACAGATTGTTTTTGCTCACAACAAGAAATTTCAAATTATTGGAAAAAACTTGGAGCCGCAATGCTTGATAGAATTGATATTAGAGTTCCAACAAGAGCAATTAATAATGAAAAATTACTCGGCGAAACAAGCGAAAGTTCAAGCGAAATAAAAAAAAGAATAATAAAAGCAAGAAACATTCAAAATATAAGATACGAAAATTTTGCAAACATAAATAAAAATTCTGATCTTAATTCCGATTACATTGAAAAATTTTGTGAATTAGGTGCAATCTTAAAAAATGATTTGATTTACATTCTAAACAAACTCAACATATCTTCAAGAGCAACACATTCAATACTAAAAATTGCAAGAACAATCTCCGATTTAAAAGAAGAAAAAAATATTTCAAGAGAAGCCTTGCTTGAAGCAATTGAACACAGAAAAAACGGAGAAAATATGCTTGAAAAATGAAAACCCCTAAAATATTTGGGGTCTTAATACTAAAATTCTATTTTATCAATATAGTTTTTAAGCTGATTGGCAGAACTGTTAAACCTCTCAAGCTCTTTAGGGCTTATCTTAAAGTTTAAAACTTCTTTGACTCCTTCTTTGCAAACTATAGCAGGCGCTCCAATATAGATATCTTTAATCAATCCCCCATACTGACCATTAATATAAGAAGATATTGGCAGAATAACATTCTGGTCTCCAATTATTGCATTTACAATATTCTTAATACCAAGTCCAATAGCATAATAGGTTGATCCCTTTAACTTAATAACTTCATAAGCAGCATTTACAACCTTTTTATGAATTTCATCAAGCTCAGACTCAGTTATTTTACCTTCAGCAAGATATTCTGATAAAGGCTTCATTGCTATTTTTGTTTCATCCCAAGTAACAAAAGAACTGTCACCATGCTCACCCATAATATATGAATGTATATTTTGAGTATTAACATTAAAACGATCACTTAAAAAATATCTAAGTCGAGAAGTATCAAGAATAGTACCAGTACCAATAACCTTGTGAATAGGAAATTTGGAATATTTCATTGTAACATAAGTCATAATGTCTACAGGATTACTTGCAACTACAAAAATACCATCAAAACCACTAGACACAACATTGGTTACAATATCTTTAAAAATTTTAGAATTTTTATCAACTAAATCAAGTCTTGTTTCACCGGGTTTTTGATTAAGTCCTGCTGTAATTACAACAATATCTGCATTAGCACAATCTTTATAAGTCCCAAACAATACATTAATATTCTTCTTTAAAAACATTTGGCCATGATTAAGGTCCATGACCTCCCCTTTTGCTTTATTTTCATTCACATCAATAATCATAAGTTCATGTACAAGCGAATTGTCTATTGTTAAAGCATAAGCAAAGCTTGAACCCACCCCACCAGCTCCAATAAGAACAACTTTATTAGACTTAAGCATAAATTACTCCATATAAATTAAAACTATATACAACTAATTTTAAATAAGCAACGATAAAAATATTTTATCGCATTTCCAAGGGCTTTGCCAATCACGTAGCACAAAAAATTAAAAACAAATTTAATTATCATTGGATTTTAGAACTGCAAGAAAAGCGCTTTGTGGAATTTCAACATTTCCCACCATCTTCATTCGCTTTTTACCTTCTTTCTGCTTTTCTAAAAGTTTTCTCTTACGAGTAATATCACCACCATAACACTTAGCAGTAACATCTTTTCTAACAGGAGAAATTGTCTCTCGAGCAATAACATTAGAGCCAATAGCGCCTTGAATAGCTATTCTAAATTGTTGTCTTGCTATTTCATCTTTCAACTTTTTACAAATTCCAATAGCCTTAGTTCTGGCACTGTCTTTAAAAACCAACTGAGAGAGTGCATCAATTCTATCCCCATTGACCAGTATATCTAATCTTACTAAATCTGTATATTCATAATCTAAAAGCTCATAATCAAAAGAAGCATATCCACGACTCACAGATTTAATCTTATCATAAAAATCAAAAAGGATTTCAGAAAGAGGCATTTTATAAATAAGTTCAACACGCTTAGTGTCAAGATAAATTAAGTTTGTCTGAACTCCTCTTTTTAATAAACACACACTCATAATATTTCCTAAGAATTCTTTAGGAACAATAATATTAGCCTTAATATAAGGCTCAAGAACGCTTTCAATAGATTCATTTCCAGGAAATTGTTCAGGAGTTTCAATAAAATAAGATTCTCCCTTTTTAGGAATTATTTTGTATCTAACAGAAGGAGAAGTTAATATCACATTCAAATTAAATTCACGCTCAATACGTTCTTGAATAACCTCTAAATGTAAAAGCCCAAGAAATCCACATTTAAAACCATGTCCAAGCGCAGATGATGAATCTTTCTCAAATGTTAACGACGCATCATTAAGTTTTAATCTGTCCATTGCCTTCAAAAGATCATCATATTGATTAGCATCAACGGGATACACTGAAGAGAACACTACAGGCTTAACTTCTTTAAATCCCTCAAGAGGAGATACTGCTGAAAAATCACAAAGGGTTACTGTATCTCCAATTTTAACATCTGATATATTTTTTATTCCTGCAATAAAATATCCAACATCTCCTGCTTCTAGGCTATCTTTTCTTTCAAGTGATATTTTAAAAATTCCAATCTCTTCAATTAAATGCTCGCTATTAGTATGCATTAACCTAATCTTATCGCCCGTTTTGATTTGTCCTTCAAAAATCCTAAAGTGAACAACAACTCCTCTATAAGAATCATAATGTGAATCAAAAATTAATGCTCTTAAGGGATCCTTAATACTTCCTTTAGGAGATGGCACATACTTACAAATAGCTTCAAGCAAATCATCAATTCCTATTCCATTTTTAGCAGAAATTGAAATAGCAATTTCTTCATTTAATCCTAAATCATTTTTTATTTGCTTTTTTACAAAATCAACATTAGCATTTGGAAGGTCTATTTTATTAATAACAGGAATAATTTCTAAATCATGCTCAAAAGCCATATAAAAATTAGAAACTGTTTGAGCTTGTATTCCCTGACTTGCATCAATTAATAAAAGAGCACCCTCACAAGATGAAATTGCCCTTGAGACTTCATAAGAAAAATCAACATGGCCTGGAGTATCTACAAAATTTAACTCATAAAAATTACCATCATTACTTTTATAAGTAATTGTTACTGCCTGACTTTTTATTGTAATTCCTCTTTCTCGTTCAATATCCATACTGTCAAGCATTTGACTTTTAAAATCACGATCGGATATTATTTTGGCCTTTTGAATAAATCGATCAGCTAATGTAGATTTTCCATGATCAATGTGTGCAATAATGCAAAAGTTTTTCTTACGAATACTAATACTAATCCTCCCAAACTACAAGTCAAGATTTAAAAATTAATTTTTTTCAAATATACAGAATTTTTAATTTGACTTCTTGATTTCGCAATATAAGGAGAAAATCTTGGTGCAAGATCTACTATTAATTTCCAAGTATCTATTGCTCTAAATTTATAATTGCCATTAGAATATGCATAAGTAGCAGCAGCAACATTATAAACTATTTCCCAAAAATCTGTAGATTCAAAAGCATTTTTTATTGCCTTATACTCATTAATTTTTTGAACAAAAGACCTTAAATTTTTAAACTGATACACAGGTTCATAATAACAAACATAATCATACATTCTTGTTAAAATTCCTACTGCGGCTATAAGTCCATGAGTAATTGAAAGTTCATAAGCTTTTAAACGCAAATAAACTTTTGACAATAATTGATGAGCATCAATAACGTTATAGTTTTTAAATCTGTAAAGATTAAAAGTAAAATCAATACCAAAAGCTCCTCTTACTTGTTTTAAATAAGAAGTTAAATAAAATGAAACATTAAATTCATTATTTGGCACACTATTTTCGCCTTGAGAATAATCATGATAGCTATAATAATCTTTTTTAGTTGAAAACTTGTTTAATATATCATTCAAATAATCAATCGTATCAACATAATTATTCTCAAGTTCAGCCATTTTAGCTAAAGAAAAAAGTATTTTTTTTTCAAAAGATTCATCTAATAAATAATCTTTATCTTCAAAAGACTTGTAAAGGTTTAATTTTTCAAGAATAGCATTGCCAGACATACCATAAGCTACTGACAAATAGTAACTGGCCTCAGGATAAACACCTTTTCTAAGCAAAGCTTCCTGAAAATAATTAATAGCATGTGTAAGATTAGACTTACTAAATTCAGATTTAGAATAAAGCAATTGCCTGCCTTTTTCAAGTAAAATCCAATACGGAAAATTTTTATTACTTGAAGAATTCAAAGAAATAGAAAAAGGCAAAGCAAAAAAAAATAAAACCACATTCCTCATAATAATAAATATATTAAATTAACTCATAAATTACGAGAAAATTTAATATTAAAAGAAATAATAAATCAAAATTAAACAAACTTAAATATCATTAAAAATACCATTACAAAAAGAGCAACAGATTCGATTAATCCTAAAACTAATAGATATGTGGCAAATCCTTTCCCGGTCTCAGAAAACGCATCGCAAGCACCCGCTGCGGCTTTACCTTGAGCAAATCCAGAAACAGCAATAGCAAACCCACCACCAATACCAGCTCCAAGCAACAACCATGGATTTGTCTGCATCATCACCTCATATAATGTGTTCATCAAAATATATCCATATATTATTTGAGTCAGCGGTGCTGAAACAAAAACGATCAATAAAAATGGCGCCGGCTTTCCTTGCATATAGCATCTCTTCCATGCTCCAATAGCAGCACTACCTGCTGCACCCATACCCAACGCAGAACCTATTGCTGAGATTGTTAAAGCTGAATTAACCCCTATTAAACCTATATCCATAAGTACTCCTTTTTTATTTATTTTTTCATTTTTCTAAAAGGCCTATAAGCATATCCACTCCATTCTTGCCCTAAATGGTTTGAAAATTCAAGCATATTAAGCCTTACTCCATGAACAATTACTGAAAGCAAAGATAGCATTATATTTAAAACATGCCCAAAAAGTATAACAATAATTCCAGCTACTATAAAACCAATATTAGAAGATTTTAACAAAGGTATTGACATAGTATTAAAACTTGCTGAGATCGAAAGTCCTGCAAGTCCAACTGCAAAAAGTCTAATATAAGATATTATATCTGCAAACCCCGACACAGTGGTTAAAAACTGCTCTATAATACCCCCAAAGCTTTTAAATATACACTTGAAAAAATTTGAACCATCTTGCTTACCAAAAACAAATACAAGTGCAATGCCAAAATATATTACATTATAAACAACATTATACATGGGGAATCGAGATTGACTTAGTATTAAATTCAAAACAAGATAATAAAGTCCAACTATACACATAATCCAACCAATTTGTGCGATTGAATGAATATGGGGCTTTTCTTTTACTTGTCTGAAAAAATTCCAAGCATGCGCTAATGAAATTTGCAAAACTCCTATTGAAAAACAGATAAAGATAATATTTTGTACACTATTTTTATCTGTCAAATAACTAACTTTAAATGAATTTAAAACGGGAAACATTTCAAGAATTAAAGGACTACCAAACCAAGTCCCAGTCATAGTCCCATAAAGTATCGATGATACACTTAGATAAAATATCAACCCATGAACTGGCGTTAAGGGTTTACCTTTAAGAAGAAAACTCAAACTAAGTAAAATTCCTATCAAAAAAAATATCACTCCATAAGCCGCATCACCTATTATCATACCAAAAAACACAAAGAAAAATAACATAAAAATAAAACTTATATCTCTTTCTTTATACCCGGGAATTGTCTCTAAAATATTAAAAATAGGTGCAGCTAAACTGGCAATTCCTTTTCTTTTTATATAAGTTGGAATAATATCATTTTCTTCGGGATCTGCAAATTGAGCTGCAAAACCTGCTTTTAAAACTACATTTTTAAGAGATTCTTGACTTTCAGCTGGAATAAATCCTGTAATATACGAAAAATCTTCAAAATCAGTTTGCATATCAGCTAAAACTTGCTCAAACTCTACGATTTGATCGTAATTTTTTATCTCATCTCTTAAAATATCAATATATTTATTAAAAAGAGAAATTTGAGTCAACTTTTGATCTAAAATTTCATCAACAACCTTTAATTTATTATTAATATAATTAAGATCAAAATTAAATTTAAATTCGTCAGCAATTTCAATTTTTTGCTCAAACTCGCCAACATTCACAAAATAAGAAGTGTTTTTTACGTTTTTAATCAAAAACACATTAACATTGGGATCTTTTAATAAATTTTTATATTCACTTTTTTGGATTTTAAAAAATTGAATATAAATGTTAGATTCTTTCAATTTGTTAATATTTTCTAAAGAAAAATTTCCCCAAACAGAAATCAAATTCCTTTCATACAATAAAGATCTTTTAATATCTTGAAATTCTTTAATTTCATTTCCCAAATTAACTATGCTTTTTGCAATATCTAAAAAATTTCCATTAGAAGATTTTAAAGCTTTAACACCCCCATCTTCTTTAAGCAGAGAAAAAGCTTGTATTAAAATTCGTCTATTATCAATGCTTTTTTTTAAAGATTCTGAATTCTTATTGCAAGAATTAATATGAACTGCTCCAAAATCTCTTAAAATCTCTAAAGATTCTTTTTTATATTTTGATAAAGTTAAAAGTAAAACTTTTTTCATTTTTACAATCATAAGCTGTTCCTATTTTTTTTTATCAAACTAGATTTAGCAATTTTACCTCTTACAACAGCAGCGGTTTGCTGATCTCCAAGATATATATTAATTTTTTTTATATTAGCCTTAGCTGTTGGTATCATAACTTTCTCAAATAAATTGACTCTCTGAGATGTTACTCGAAACTCTTTTAAAAGCAAATCGATCTGTTTTTTTAAAATTTTGAGTTCTACGTCAATTTGAATAATAACTTTAAGAATCTCAATCCCCTTATCTACCCAATAAGGGGTAAAAAGTAAATCATGCCTTATTTCCTTATATTCAATAGCATCAAATATAGGAATTGCAACCCCCGCAATATTTAAAGACTTTTTGACCACTGTTTTTACTTGAATCCAACTCTCAAAAGGAAATTTTTCGCTAAAAAGAGAAATCCAATTAGAAATACTATCCCTAAGTTTTTGTTGCTCAAGATTTTTAATTTTGTAAGAATTCTCAATTTTAACAATTTCCATATAAAGCTGTTGCTTCTTAAGCTGCAAAGTAGGCAAATATCTCTTAAACATTTTAAGTTCATCTTTTTGCTTTTTAAGATCATTTTTGGTCAATTTAATTTTAGACATAATCAACAAGTCTCTTTTTAGGCCAATATTTTTCAATAAGGTCTGTTTTTATTCCTGTTTCTTTTGGACTAAAACAACTAGCAAGAATGTCCCAACCCAAATCCAAAGCCTCTTCTAAAGGAATATTAACAGACAAATCCATCATCTTACTTTCAAACATATTGCTATATTTGAGCAATTTTTCATCCCACTTGGTCATATTAAATCCCATAGCCTTTTTTTCTACAGACTCTTTTGAAGATGCATAAAGTTTGATCATTGAATCCATTATAGTCCTATGATCGTCTCTAGTTCTATTATTTACCATTTGCTTAAGTCTTGAAAGCGACCCAAAAGGCTCTATTCTGCCACCTTTTAAATAATACTGACCTTCTGTAATATACCCGGTGTTATCAGGAACAGGATGAGTAACATCATCACCCGGCATTGTTGTAACCGCAAGTATTGTAATCGATCCGGCACCTTCAAAATCAATAGCCTTCTCATAACGATATGCAAGCTGAGAATATAAATCGCCAGGATAACCTCTGTTAGAAGGGACTTGTTCCATTGTAATGGATATTTCTTTCATTGCATCAGCAAAATTTGTCATGTCTGTAAGAAGCACTAAAACCTTTTTACCTTTAAGGGCAAACTTTTCAGCAACAGAAAGCGAAATATCAGGAACAGTTAAAGATTCAACAACAGAATCATTAGCGGTATGAACAAAAAATATTGCCCTACTTAAAGCGCCCCCTTTTTCCAAGGAATCTTTAAAAGTTAAATAATCATCATTCTTAAGCCCCATTCCACCAAGAATTATTAAATCAACTTCCGCTTGAAGTGCAATTCTTACAAGCAGCTCATTATAAGGCTCGCCAGAAACAGAAAAAATTGGTAATTTTTGAGATTCAACAAGAGTATTAAAAACATCTATCATTGGAAGCCCTGTTCTTATCATATTTCTAGGAACAATACGTTTTGTAGGATTTGCAGAAGGACCCCCAATTTCAATTAAACTATCATCAAGAGAAGGGCCCCCATCTCTAGGATTCCCAGAACCATCAAAAATTCTGCCCAACAAATTGTCGGAAAATGAAATCTGCATTGAATGCCCTAAAAACTTTATCTCGTCTGAGGTAGAAACACCTCTTGTACCACCATAAACCTGAAGAGAAACTTTTTCTCTATCAAGTTTAATTACTTCGGCTAGAGAACTTGTATCTTTTGCTTTCACAATAGCAAGCTCACCATACTTAATACCTTGAGCTGTAACAGTTATTACATTGCCCGCTATAGACTCTATTTTACTGTAGACTCTTTTCATATATATATTTCTCCAAACCCCCTAAATTACCTTTTTTAAATTTATCAATTCACTCAAAGCATGCTCCAATTTATTAAACTTATAATCCTTAAAAGAAGAAAGATTCATGTCTAAAAGATTTTGCCTCAATTCATTTATAAAATCTCTTGCTTGAAGCTTATCGGAAAACTCAAAGTTGGTTTTAAGAATGTTGTAAACTATATCAAACATATAATTTTGACGCTCAGAATTTACAGCAGCATCAACAGAATCAAATGAATTTTGCTGTAAATAGCATGAATCAAGAAGTTCAGACTTTAAATAAATTAAAAAATCCTCATTACTTATGCCTTCTTCTCCAACAACTTTCATCATTTGATTAATTTCATTACCTTTTACCAAAAAAGATCTTGCATATTCGGTCTTTTCAGAATCAATAACACCTTTATATTTACTCCAAGATTCAAGAGGGCTAATAGCTGGAAATTTTCTAGCATCAGACCTTTCTCTTGTAAGTCCGTGGAATGCTCCTACAACCTTTAAAGTTGCTTGAGTAACTGGCTCTTCAAAATTACCTCCAGCAGGGCTTACGGAACCACCAACTGTTACAGATCCAATACCACCGTTATTAAGAACTACAATGCCTGCCCTTTCATAAAAGGAAGCAATAATAGATTCAAGATACGCAGGAAAAGCCTCTTCACCAGGAATTTCTTCAAGACGACCAGACATTTCTCTCATAGCTTGCGCCCATCTTGAAGTTGAATCTGCCAAAAGAAGAATATCAAGGCCCATTTGCCTGTAATACTCACCAATAGTAATAGCAGTATAAACAGAAGCTTCTCTGGCTGCAACTGGCATTGAAGATGTATTACAAATAATACAAGTCCTATCCATTAAAGATTTACCGGTTTTTGGATCCATTAACTCGGGAAATTCTTTAAGAGTTTCTACTACTTCTCCTGCTCGTTCACCACAAGCTGCAATAATCACTACATCAACATCAGCATTTCGACTTGTAACCTGCTGAAGAACCGTTTTTCCAGCCCCAAAAGGCCCTGGAATGCAAAAAGTCCCCCCTTTAGCAACTGGAAAAAATGTATCTATAATTCTAGTTTGAGTCAACATAGGCTCACTCGGAATAAGCCGTTCCTTATAATTAGTAATAGGAACTTTAACAGGCCAATGAAAAGACATTGTAATATTATGTCTCATACCAGAATCATCTTCAATTACAGCAATTTGCTCATCAATCGAATAGTCACCATCATTTACAATCTCCACAATTTTATAAGAATCCCTTTTATAAAATGGTACCATTATCTGATGGTGAACAGTTCCCTCAATTACAAAACCTAAAAAATCTCCTGCAATAACGATGTCTCCGACTTTGGAAGTTTTTTTAAAATTCCACTTTTTATCTTTATTCAAGGGCCTTAGATATACTCCCCTTTCTAAAAAAAATCCACATTGAATAGCCAATTCGGGCAAAGGATTTTGAAGCCCATCATACACTTGAGTTAAAAGACCTGGTCCAAGCTCAACTGTTAAAAGTTTGTCTGTAAATTCAACTAGATCTCCAACAGTTATCCCTTTTGTCAATTCAAAAACTTGTGCATCAACTTCATTGCCTCTAATACGAATTACTTCTGCTTTTAAATTTCTACCAGCAGTCTTTACAAATAAAACTTCATTCATAGAAACTGAACCTTCTACCTCAATAGTAACTAAGTTTCCATTAACTCCAACGACTTTTCCTTTTGTATTCATCTAAATTCCTTTTCTAAACTTTTTCATTAGTTTGATCAATTAAATTTTTACAAATATTGTCAAAATTTTGAATACCCAATTTTTCTTTAAATAAATTATGCCTTAAAAATAACCTTAACTTTAAAAAGTAAATTATTAATTTCTCAAAATCAAATTCATGCCCAACCTCAAGATCAGTTAAAAATTGCCACTTAAGAAGGTCAAAACTTAATTCTATTTCAAAAGGATTTTCTTTCAAGCAGATGTTTTTCAAAATACTCAGATAATAACTTGAAAAATAAGTAGATTCTAAATAAAAATCCTTAGGTAACCCTAATTTTTCTGCCCTTAAAGACGCAAGTGTATATCTTATTGTATCCTCAAAATCAAGAAAAAGATCAATAACTCTTGATTTACCCCTATCTACCTTAAATTCTAACAACCCTTTTAAAAAATCGAAGTCCTTTTTACTTAAAGAAATTTCAACATTATTTAAAAAATCTGAAACACTATAATTTTTCAAAGATTTTAAATCAATGTAGGGCAAAGAAGATAAAACATAATAATATGAATCCAACACAAAAGTCTCCTAGACCACCTTTATAACTTCCTTAAATCTTGGATTAAGATAATCAAAAAGAATGTCTGCAATAGTTTCAGCTGAAAAATCATAATGCAAACCAATATTCTTTTTTTGAATCTTAAAACCCTTGCTTATCCCCCTGAAAGGCCTAAGCTCCATCCCTTCCTTAAGCTTATGGCCAAGCTTTAATCTTAATATCTGCTCTAAACTAAAAAAATCAGATTCATTTAATTGAATAACTAATTTTTCCTCCTCGGCCCATGAATCCGTTATTTTAATTATAAGCTCTGCTAAAAAATTATAATCACTAAAAACTTCCGTTACACTATCTTTTAAAGCATTTTCAAAAAGAGATTTAAGATTCTTTTCAACGCCAATAATTAAATCTCTTATTGCCTGACGAGAAGCTTCAAGAGCATGACATTTGTAATCATTAGCTTCTTTTTCTAATTTTACCTTTAATGCTCTAGCAGATTCTTCTGCTCTAGCAACTATTTCTTCTGCCTCTCTTTTAGCCTTTAAAATAATATCATTAGCTGCTCTCTCAGCTTCTTCAAGTCCATCTTTTTTAATTTTATTTATAAGATCCTTTACTTCAAATTGCATTAAAACTCCTTATCATACAAGATTAAAATAATAACTTAACACTTATTAGCAAACAAAACTTTAAAAAAAGCATACAATAAATTTTTAATATCAAAAATTTTATAATATTTAAAAACATATCAAGTTGACACAATAATACTTCTTTAAAGAATACATTTATTCTCCATTATAGAAATAATGCAACCATTAAAAAAATGGCCCAATAATTTTATAAACATTGCCATCACGCACTATATCAAGATTTTTGCTTGGAAATTTATTTTTAAGTCCTTCTCTAAAGATTTCAATACCCCTTTTATTTATCTTATCCCAAAATTCATCATCAACAAAATTTAAAGTTAATATCTCAATAATAATCAAATAACCTCTTCCAAACTTAGATCCATAGCCTGACGTAAAAGTTGTTGTAACACTAAAAAGACCATCTAAGAGACCATTTGCAGCCTTGCCCCTAAAAGGTCTGTTGGGATGAATATCATAAGAATTTCCAAATTCATTCTCAAGAACAAAATCAACATCTAGACAAATGTGAAACAATACATTTTCAAATTCATTAAATTTTGATATATTCACTTAAATTAAATCTCAACTATAGTTTTTCCAGACCCTCCATCACTAGGGTGAGCAAAATAATATTTTCTAACAAACTTCAATTCTTTTAGTAAATTGTGAACTTCTCTCATAAGATGCCCCTCACCTTTTCCATGAATGATCTCAAATTTATTAATGCCATTTAATATAATATTATCTATTTTCTTATTTAAAAAGTCTAGAGCATCAACAGACCTCATACCCCTAATATCAATGGTAAAGCTTAATAAATTTTCCTTATTATAATCAATTGAAAAGTTAAAATTTTTACCATTCTCTTTTTTTTCTTTAAAGTTTTCCAAAGATATCTCTGAGCTAGAAACAGTAACATTAAAAGCACCCACATTAACAGTTATCTTCTTTTTTGAAATCCCGACTATTTTTCCTATTGAATTAGAATTTAGTATCTTAACTCTGTCTCCTATTTTAAAATCTACAACCATATTTATCTTACTGTTAAGAGAATTTACTTTATTAAACTTGAGGTCTACATTTTTTTCCAAATCTGATATAAAGGCTTTATTCTTTGAAACATTAATATTACCCTCTTTTATTTCTCTAACCAAATTTTCTAAAACTTTTCTTGAATTTTTTAAAAATTCATTCTGCTCATTTAAAAGCTCTGTCTCAATATTTTTTTCCTTTAATAAAAGATCTTGATAAAAATTTTCTAACTCTTTTTCTTGCAATTCTATTTGGATTAATTTTTTATCCATATTCTCTTTAATTAAAAGCAAATCTTTTTCTTTTTCAATTAATTTTTCTAAAATTTTATTAATTTCTGTTTTTTGAGATGAATAAATTTCATTAGCACGAATTACTATGCTACTGTCAATCAAAGCCTTACTAGCAACATTAAATGCATAACTTTCACCAGGAATGGAAAAAATTAAATTATAATTAGGCTGCATCGTCTCTAAATCCATCCGCATAGAAGCATTAACAACGCCTTCGTGGGTATATGCAAAATATTTAAGAGCATTATAATGAGTTGATATTAAAACATAAGAATTAATATTGATTAAATACTCAAGAATTGAAATAGCAAGCGCTTGACCTTGATCAATGTCAGTCCCTGAGCAAAATTCATCAAATATTACAAGGCTATTTTTTGTAGTATGTTTTAAAATATAAGAAATATTGCTCATATGACTTGAAAAAGTTGAAAGAGAATTAGAAATTGACTGTTCATCACCAATGTCAATGAAAATGTTATCAAAAATTTTAAAAGTGCTAGATTCACCAACAACAATAGGAATCCCAAATTGAAACATTGCACTAAGTAATCCAATTGTCTTTAAAGTTACCGTTTTTCCACCGGCATTAGGACCAGTAATAATTACAACACGATTCTCAGCAGGAGTAAAAGTTATTGCCTTTGAATCCTTTAAAAGAGGATGATGTGCATCAAAAATACTTAATGCATTTGAAATCTTAGGAAATATTCCTTTAGTTTTGATTCCATAAATCGCTCGTGCTTTTAAAGAATCATAATACAAAAAATTATTATAAAGATTATCTAAAAGAACAATGTTGTTATGAACTTTAGCAGAAAGATTTCGTAAAATTTTTAAAATTATTCTTTCTTTTTCTAAACTCAAATAATTTAACCTATTGTTATCATTTGCAATATCATTTGGTTCAATGTAAAATGTTTCGCCTGATGATGAAATAGAAATAATATTGCCCTTAATTTTGCCTTTAAAATTAGACTTAAGAGCAAGAGTATATTTATTGGATTTATAATAAACAAAATTAGAAGTCAAATATTCTGCGTTCAAACTAATTATTTTTTTTATCTGATTTTCAACTCGTCTATTTAAATTTTTAATTTCAAATTCAATCAAATCATATTCTTTGACAACGCCACTTTTCAATTCAAAAGCATCAACATCTATATGCTCTTTCAATTCATTAAGCAAATCTTTTAGCTCTGGGTTTAAAAATAATAAATCAGATATAATCTGAACATTAAGATATTTGATATCACTATTTTTTTGTAAAAATAAATTTATTCTTAAAACCTCATCTAAAAACATTAAAATATCTCTCAAATTCTCAATAGAAACTTTTGAATTTTCTTTTGATAATAATGAAATGGGATATTTTAAACTATTTATAAAAGAGTTTGGATATCCTTTATAACTTTCAAAAAGCATTCTAATTAAATTTACAAAGGAGAATATTTTCTCTAAACTTTCTCTTGTTTTTAATATTTTTTGATTACTTAGTAAATCAACAGTGTCTGGATTAGAAACGTATTTAGACACTAAAGATAAAATTTCATAAAAGTCAACATTTTTTAAATATTTATCTTGTGCATCTTGCATAATTTTTATAATTTTTAAGCTCTGCCAAAATCTTTAAATAGCTTTTGTATCTAAGTTTAGAAATCCCATTACCTAAAGAAGTTATAACAGAACAATAAGGTTCGCTGACATGCAAACAAGATTTATATTTACAAAAACTAGCAAAATTTTCAAACTCTTTAAAATAATATTTAAGATTCTCAAAGGGCAATGTTTCAATTCCAAACTCCTTTATTCCTGGAGTATCAACTATTATTCCACTCTCAGAATGAAATGATATTGAATAAACGGTAGTATGTTTTCCTCTAGAATACTTATGTGAAATTTCATTTACCGATTGAGAAGCTCTTGAATCAATCAAATTTATCAAAGAAGATTTACCAACACCAGACTGACCAATAAAAGAAGTTCTTGAATTTTTCAAAACCTCTTTTACTTCTTTGATACCCTCAGTAGTTTTAACAGAAGTTTTTAAAACCTTGTATCCTAGATTTTCATAAATTTCAGAAAATTCTTGTGCGCTTTGACTTATTCCTTTGTCAATTTTATTAATCACAATAACAGGAACAATATTTTGTTCTTCTGCAACAACAAGAACTCTGTCAATAAAAAAATTTTTCATCTCGGGGAAATTAGCAGAACTTACAATCAAAACATTATCAATATTAGAAACAATTGTCTGCCTAAGATCTGCTTTCTTGTTGTAACGCCAAAGCATATTCTTCCTATTTAATCGCTTATCAATATATACTTTGCGAGAACTATAAATATACCCTAAGACTATATCCCCTGGAACTAAAGGACTATACTCCTTAAAACCTGTTTCTAGTACTTTGCCCTTAAAAATTCCTTCATAAATTAACTTGCTGCTAAGTTCTAAAATAGAATATATATTATTAACTCCCCAAATAACTTCAAATTCAAGATAATTCAAACTATCGTTCCTTTAAAGCGGAGATTATATTTTTTGCAAAAATTTTGATAAAAAGTCAAATTTTTATTTCCGGTCAAATAAAACTCATCATCCATATCTACAAAATCAAAATCATTTTTATAATAATTACCTTTATGTTCAGGAAAATTCATTAATCTAATAAGATTTTGTACCACTAATTCACGATTCTCATAAACAGGAATTTTTAAAAAATCTTCTATCAATGCCTTGAGATGTAAATAATGCGTGCATCCAAGGAAAACAATTTCTCTACCGGTATTTACAACTTCAAATTTTAAAGCCTCTAAACATCTAAAAGCATCTTTTTTGTACTTTTCTCCATATTCAACAAAATTAACAAGCTCTCCGGCAGCTTTTACAATCAAATCATTATGTATATTTACTTGATCTTTAACAAATTTGCTTTCAAGAGTAGTATTTGTTGCAATCAAAAGAACTTTTTTTAAAGCAAGATCTGAAACTGAACTTACATCTGGCAAAGTATAGACCACCGGAAAAACAAAATTTAATTTATTGTATACACTAACAGAAATTGTATTGCAAGCCAAAACCAATGCACCAATATTATAGTTTTTTTTAAGTTTCTCAATTAAAAACAAAACTGCTTCTAAAAGATATTCAGGACTTTTTTCTCCATAAGGAAAATTTTTATTATCGGCAACATAAACATATTGGCACCCCCCTATTTTACTTTTAATATATTTAAAATAAGAAAGTCCCCCTATACCTGAATCAAAAATAATTATTACTTCTTTGAAATTTCCCATTACAAAATAATAATCAACCCTAAAAAGTAAAGTATAAATATTAATAAAGTTAATATCAAGAATTAAAATAATAAAAATTGTTAAATGTTTTTTTTAAAAAAAGTTTTAAGCTATAATAAAATTGATTTAGCAATATTAATAAATATTTAGGATGATAAATAAAATGTTTGCAAGCATTAAAGATATTTTAAAAAAGCCAATTTTAAACAGCAATGTTACAATAAATGGCTGGATTAGAACCAAAAGAAGTAATGGTAAGATTGGATTTATAGAAATTAATGATGGCTCAACACTTAAAGGAATTCAGGCTGTAATAAACGAAGAAGAAAATCAATTTAGTGAAAAAGATCTAAAAAAATTAACAACCGGAGCAAGTATATCATTAACAGGCCTATTGGTGGAAAGTCCTGCAAAAGGGCAAAATTATGAAATAAAAACACACAGTTTTAATGTAATCGGCGAGACAGACCCAGAAAATTATCCATTGCAAAAGAAAAGACATTCTTTTGAATTTTTAAGAGAAATCCCACATTTAAGAATACGAACCAACACATTTGGAGCTATTGCTAGGGTAAGAAACAAAATTTCATACAAAATTCATGAATATTTCCAAAAAAATGGTTTTTTTTATATTAATACACCAATAATTACATCAAATGATGGAGAAGGTGCTGGAGAAATGTTTAGGGTTTCCACACTAAAATTTAATAAACCAAACAATACGCTTAGCAATATTGATTTTAAAGACGATTTTTTTGGAAAAGAAGCTTTTCTCTCTGTCACTGGTCAATTACATGGGGAAGCATATGCAATGGCTTTATCTAAAATATATACATTCGGCCCAACATTTAGAGCAGAAAATTCTAACACCACACGCCACGCTTCAGAATTTTGGATGATAGAACCAGAAATGGCTTTTTATAAGCTTAATGACAATATTGCTCTAGCAGAAGATCTCTTGAAATATCTTTTAAGTTCAATTTTAAAAGAATGCTCACAAGATATGGATTTTTTAGAAAATTACATTGAAAAAGGTTTGATTAAAAAACTAGAAAATGTAATAAATTCAAATTTTGAGGTTATTACCTATACTAAAGCAATTGAAATTCTTGAAAACTCAAAAAAAAATTTTGAAATAAAACCTTACTGGGGAATAGATTTGCAAACAGATCACGAAAGATACCTAACAGAAGAGACTTTTAAAAAGCCGGTAGTGGTCATAGATTATCCAAAAAATTTCAAAGCATTTTACATGAAAGTAAACAAAGACAATAAAACCGTTAAAGGAATGGATATACTTGTTCCAAAAATTGGAGAGATTATAGGAGGAAGCGAAAGAGAAGATGACCTGCAAAAATTAGAAAATAGAATAAAAGAATTAAACCTAAATATTGAACATTTAAACTGGTATCTTGATCTAAGAAGATTTGGCTCGACTCCTCATTCTGGTTTTGGACTTGGACTTGAAAGGTTGATACAATACTCAACAGGAATATCTAATATAAGAGATTCAATACCATTCCCAAGGACTCCCAAAAATCTTTATTTTTAATAAAAAAAAGGAAACAAAAAGATGAAATTAATAAAACTTTGCAAATTAATGCTACTCTTTCTTTTTGCAACAAGATTATTTTCAGTAAAAGATGAAAAATTAAACACTAAATTGGAATTATTTTCAAACGTAGAAACAAAAATCAAAAAAAATTCTAAGACTTACGATTCAAGCTCAAATAGCAAAAAGATCAAAAAAGAATCAATTTTAAAAAGAGATACAAACGGTGAAAAAAATATAAATTCCAATATATACATACAAAAATCAAAAAAAATTAATTACCCCAACAGAAATTTAGGCAATAATATCAATCAAAAAACTGTAAATGATGTTTCTGCCACAACTAGTTATGTTAAAGTTTATCCTAGTTATAAAAATGATAACTTTCAAGAAATTAAAAATGCTAATAAATTTCCGGTTAAAACCGAAAAAACTCACATGCTAATAGGCCCAATATTAAAAGATAATCTGGGAATAATAATTAAAATGCTAAAAACAAAGGGATATACTTTAATAGAATACATAGAGGACAATAATTAAGATTTGGTTTTTGCTAAAAATTTTAAAATCTCATTAAGCTCATCATCTATGTATTTAAAACTATTCTTATATTCACTTTCATTTAATCCTGTCAGCTCATGATTTCCATAATGAATCCAAGTATTTAATTCTTCTTGGTTAGAATATTTATTAACATAATAATCAGGAATATAATCTACAAATCCATGATCCTTATAATCATAAACTGCTATTTTAACATTTTTATTCTCTATGCCTTTTTTTAAAACTTCATTTCTCAAATAAACAATAGTACGACCCGTATCAAAAATGTCATCAACAAATAAAACTTTATCCCCTGCCCTTAAATATTTTGGATCATAAGTCCAACCATCTATCATTATCTTTTTTTGCTCATTAAAAATATCATAAGATCTAGCAACAACGGCAGCATATAAAAGAGGTTTATCTACTTTTACAAATTTAAAAAATTCGCTAATAATATTGCCAAGATAAGCTCCTCCTCTCAAAGAGACATACATAATATCTGGAATAAATCCATCTTTATAAATTTTATAAGCAAGCTTAAATCCATTAATTCTTATCTCTTCATAAGAAACATATTTTTTCATAATTCAAACTTATTCCTTTTATTCTTTTTTAATAAAAAAAAATTTATTTAATCAAAATATTTTAACTTGCAAATTAACACACAAATATTTACATAAAATAAAAAAGGGCTAAGATCAGCTCTTAACCCCAAAACCAAAATTTACTAAAATGAAATTTTAAAAGAATCGTTTCCTCTTAAAATTTTATAAGTATTTTTTCCAATCTCAAGAGCATCATAAAATTCTCTTAAATTAGAAACACTTTTTGAATTTACAGAAAGAATTACATCTCCTGATTTCATCTTAATATTTGATGCTAAATTTTTATCAATATAATCAACAACAACGCCTTTAGTCCAATTTCTTAAATTAAGCTGAGCTTTAATATCCTCAACTAATGGATACACAACAAAACCTGGAAGCATCTTTGAAGAAGAAAGCTCTTTATCCTTAGGTCTAACAGCAAGAATAATTTCAATATTTTTTTTGACACTTCCTCTTAAGATTTCTACATTTACTTTCTCACCAGCATAAAAATCACTAATATATGATGTAACATCCTGAAAAACGCTCATGGAAACCCCATTAACCTTCATAATAATATCTCCTGCCCTAAGCCCCGACTTAACAGCAGGTGAGCCCGGATAAAGAGAAGCAATAATTGCAGCTGAAACATCATTACTTTCAACCCCTAGACTTTTTAGCACCTCAGAATCTCTTGTCTTTAACGGATAAAAAGAAATTCCAAGCCACGCTGATTCAATTTTTTTACCTTTAAGGAAAAAATCTACAGTGCTTTTAATATTGTTAACAGGAATTGCAAAACCTAGCCCAATATTTCCGCCAGAATTTGAAGCTATCCAAGCATTAATTCCAATAACTTCACCTTTTATATTTACAAGAGGGCCGCCCGAATTACCCCTGTTGATTGCAGCATCGGTTTGAATAAACAAATTCCTTGATTGCAAATTAGGATTTGCAGAACGTTGCAATCCACTCACAATGCCCGCTGTAACTGTAAAACTAAATTGAAAAGGACTGCCTACTGCCATAACCCAATCACCTATTTCAAGCTTATCACTATCTCCAAGATCAGCTACTTTAATAGTTGCATCATTACTTTCAAAACTAATAAGAGCAATATCTTTTTTTTCATCTTTGCCAACTAACTTAGCCTTGTGCTTTTTTTTATCATAAGATACAACTTCAAGTTCAGTTGCCTTATCTACCACATGACTATTTGTAACTACATAAAATAATGATTTTTTTTGAGAATCTCTCCCAATTATTACTCCAGACCCTGCCCAATTGCTTTTTCTCTCAGAATCAAATTCTGGCATATCAAAAAAGAAAAATGGAATAGGAAAACTCTGCTTGATTACCCCTGTTGCATGAACTTCTACAGATGATGGTAAAATTTTCTTGGAAACTTCCCTAAAAGAATCTTGCAAGGCTCTTACAGTATTGTCCTTTTCTTCTGCAAAAACAATGTTGCTTCTATTAGAATCTAAATAATGCATTCCAATAAAAAACCCAATACCCAAAGCCAAAAAACTAAGAAGAAATCCAGAAAAAAACTTTTTTTCCACTTTTATAACCTCCAAATAATTACTCAATTCTACAAATAATATTTAAATATTTGATTAATTTAAAATTTAAACTTCACTTAAAATTAAAGGCAATCCATCAACAACAGCAACAGTATGTTCAAAATGTGCAGAATAACTAAGATCAGATGCAAAAACAGTCCAACCATCACTTTTTATTGAAACCTTGTGCCCCTTTAAGTTTACCATAGGCTCAATAGCCAAAACCATACCCTCTTGAATTCTAATATTTTTAAAAAAAGGAGCATAATAATTTGGAACACTTGGTTCTTCGTGAAGCTCAAATCCAACACCATGGCCTGTATATTCTCTAACTATTCCAAAACCAAACGGTTTTATATAATCTTCTATTGCCTTTGATATATTTAAAATTCTATTTCCAACTTTCATCTCGGCAATACCTTTGTAAAGAGAAGCATTTGTAACTTCTAAAAGTTTATCGATGCTAGAATCCACATTTCCCACTTTAAAAGTTTTTGCCATATCGCTATAAAATCCATCAAGAATAACCCCACAATCAATACTAACAATATCCCCATTCGCTAATTTCCTTTTTCCGGGAATGCTATGAATAACCTCTTCATTAACAGATGCGCAAATAGTACCCTTAAACCCACGATATCCCTTAAAAGCAGGCTTAGCTCTATTTTTAATAATAAAATCATAGGCTATCAAATCAAGTTCCTTGGTACTAATACCAGGAACAATATTCCTCTCGACCTCTAGCAAAGTAAGCGCTAACAAACTTGCTGAAGCTTTGATTTTTTTAATCTCATCTTTAGATTTCAATCTTAGTTTAGTCAAAATTCAACTTCCTTTCTCTAAGTGTATCTATCATATTTTTATAAAGTCTTCCTTCATCAGTTTCGTAAAAAGAATAAGAAGTCAAAATAGACTCTTTACCTTTTTCCATTTTCCCCAAATAAAGATAATTAATTCCTTGTTTTAAGTAAATTTTTGATATAAGTTCACGTTCATAGTTAGTACTAGAATCTTTATCATAAAAGCTACTAGGCAATAAAGATATTCCTTTATTAAAATATCTTTCCGCTTCTTTATAGTCTTTTTCAGAAAAGCTTAAAACTCCAAGATTATAATAAATTCCAAACATATATTTTTGAGATTTATTGTCAAAAATTATCTTTTTTGAACTAATAAAATCTCTTTTAAGAAAAAAATAATAAAATTTATAAAAATTATACCAATCTTGTTTACTTTCAGAAAAATTATAAATTCTAAAAAATAAATCTAAGTCCTTTAAATCTGAATAAAGCAGCAAATTCCAAGCCAAAAATTGAGCAATACTAGAATTGTACTCAGTCTTGTAAAATAGTCGCCACAAATAAGATTTTTTTGCCTCATACTTAGAATTTGCATAATTTAATGCAAAATAAAGTTTAAAAAATAACGGATCTTCCTTATAATTAGTTATAATTTCATTAGCTTTAAAATAATTTTTAATTTTAAAGTATATATTTGCTAAATAATAACTTATTATCTTATTATCTTTAAACACCTCATTAGCCTTATTTAAATAAGAAATTGCTCTTTTATGATCATTCTCACTATTAGCTATGAGTGCAAGATTTAAATAAACAAGAACATTATAATTAGGAAATCTTGTATAAAGCTTTAAATATTCATTCTTGGCATTCTTAATATCTCCTTTTTTAAAATAAGCATCGGCAAGCAAAAAAAGCAAAGTGGAATCTTCTTCATTTTTAATGGACTTAAGATTGGAAATTGTATAATCTAAATCATTAAGATTATATGAAATATATGCTAGCTCTTTTAAAAAATTTTTGTCTTCTTTGATTTTTAAAAGTATGCGCTTAGCAGCATCTATGTTTTTTTTCTCTATATACAAAAGCATTGCATTTATTAAAAATGCATTGTTTTTAAGATTTGAACCTATCTCTTCAAAAATACGAGCATCCTTTTCTTTATAGATTTTATCAATAAATTTGTTAAAGTCTATAATACCATTATCTGAACTTAAATTTTTAATAAAAACTTCATCATAAAGGCTTTGATACTCTTCGCTATTTAAAAGATATTGATTTGCAATTCTATAAGCGTCTTTTAAAAGCCCAATTTTAAGTTTAGAATAAACTTCTAAAGCTCTTAATTTCAAATTTCCTGGCAAAACTTTAACACCAAGAGCTACTATCTCCCCCATAAGATGATAATCACCAGTATTTAAAGCCCAAATTTTAGCTCTTTTAGCAAGAGATAGCCATTTAAATTCAGTATTAGCATAATATGATGAAAATAGCATTGCTTTTTTAGCATCTGAAAATTTTTTTTTATCAATATAAAAATCAATCCCCATAATAAGCTTGCTAAAATCTTTCTCACCTTTTAAAAAATATAAAATATTGGGATCGAAATAGAAATAAAAACCTCCTAAAAAAACCGATAATAAGAACAATGAGATGAAAACTAAAGTTTTATTTTTTTTCAATACAACTCTCCATATTTTTAAGTAAAGCATCAAGTATACCATTTATAAACTTGTAAGAGTTTTTACTGCCATATTTTTTGGCAATCAAAATTGCTTCATCAATTACAGCACGTTTTGAATTTTCAAAATTTTGGAACTTTAAAGAATAAACGCCCATTCTAAGTATTGCAAGATCAACCTTATCCATGCGATCTAAAGACCAATTCAAAGAAATATTCCTAATCAAGCTATCAATATGCTCTAAATTATTAAAAGTACCATTTACTAAAGAAGAATAAAACGACTTGATAGATTCATTTTCTATGTCTAATCCTTTATCTTCAATATTAAAAATATCAAAAATATCGTCCATTGCGCTTTGATTAATACCAATGCTATAAATCTTTTGAAAAGCCAAGACTCTAACTTCATGCATTAAATCCATAATAAAATTATATAAATAAAAATATGTTTTATTTTAGACTAGAATCCAAGATTTGTATATTTGCAGACTTGTTAAGCTTACCATACATATCTTGCTGCACTTGAACAACAATTTGCTGTTGTTGCACATTAATCATATTGTTTCTTATTGCATCTTTGACAATCAAATCTGCAGTAGGAGAAACTTTATCATTCAAACCTAAAAATCTCTGAGCATATTTTTCTGTAACTTTAATAATATGAAACCCTTCCTTTGAAGCAATAGGCGAAGATATATCGCCCTTATTAAAATTAAAAACCTCTTTCACAAAATCAGCTCCAAGAAGATTTTGAGCATTTTGATCGCCTCTTGACAAAAATCCAAGATCACCATTTTTAGCCTTAGAAGATTCGTCATTTGAATATTTTCTTACAGCTTCTTCAAAAGTAATTTTTTTTGATCTTATTTGGCTTAAAATATTTTTTGCTTGATCTAAAACATCTGATCTTTTTTTATCTTTAGTAGAAAAAAATATATGACTAACTCTTGAAATATCGGGATTTACAAATTTAGTTTTATTAGCCTCATAATACTCAACAATTTCTTTCTCACCGGGGGTTTTAATTTCAGAAAACTTGGGCTGAGCCTGCTTTAAAACAAGTTTTTGAGAAGATAGAGATCTTTTCATTGAAGACAAAAGCTCGCCCCAATTTGTACCTTGTTTTTCTATCATCTGCTTGATTTGCTCATCAGTAAAATTCACAAGTCCAAATTGAGTTCTAATTGTTTGCATAACCTCATCATCTGAAATTTTAATTCCTTGTTTTGAAGCCTCTTGGCTAAAAAGAACATCTGCTATTAAAACTTGCAAAACTTGCTTTTTCTCAGCAGCAGTCAGGTCTCTACCTTGGGTCTTTTTAAATATATCAACCTTAGAATCAAAACCAGTTTTAGTAATAATTTCATTCTTATGTAAATTAATAATAGCAACAGGAGTATTTTGAGCAAAAGAGCCAATCTCTACAGTTCCCAATATTACCCAAAACAAAAAACTCTTCATAATATAACCTCTTATTAAAGAATCACTTACCCACTAATTTAACAAAATTTAACATTTAAATCTAGTTAATAAAACATTTTCATCTATATAAAAAACTAGAAATTCCTTGTCCACCACCAATACAAATAGATACTATTCCTTTTGTTTTATTATTCATTTTCATAGAACGAGAAAGTGTTAATAAAATTCTTGAACCGCTAACTGCAAATGGATGCCCCAAAGCAATAGCACCGCCATTTACATTAATAATATCACTAGTTATATTGTATTTTTTAAACAAGGCCTTTTCAATGCTTAATGCTTGGGCCGCAAATGCCTCATTTACCTCAATCAAATCTATTTCGCCAGGGTTTAAACTTAATTTACTAATAATACCTTCAATAGCCATATAAGCTCCAAAACCCATATAAAGTGGATCAAGCCCCACACTTTTAAATCCTCCAATATAAGCTAATGGACTTAACCCTAAGCTTTTTACTTTTTCCTCACTTGCTAAAATTAAAAAACAAGCACCATCATTTAAACTTGAAGAATTTCCGGCAGTTACTGTGCCTGATTCTTTAAAAACAGGATTAAGAGATGCCAGCTTATTTAAAGTCAAATTATCTCTTATTTCCTCATCACTTGAGACAGTCCTCTTAGAGTTGGTCTTCTTATCAAAAACGGTCAGGGGATAAATTTCATCCTCAAAATATCCAAGTTCTCTTGCCTTTGATGCCTTTACATGAGAATTATATGCAAATTCATCTTGCATTTCTCTTGTTATACTATATTTTTCTGAAAGATTTTCAGCCGTAAGCCCCATAGAAATAAAATTTAGAGAATCTGTTAAGGCGTCTTTTTGGATTGAATCTTCAATTCCAAAATTACCAAATTTAAGACCGTCAAATCTAATCTTTCTGGGTAATAAATAAGGAGAATTGGTTAAATCTTCTACTCCTCCAGCTAATACAATATCATTGTCTCCAAGGGTAATAGAATTAAATGCAAGCTCCAAAGCCTTAAGACCAGAACCACAAACTTTATTAACGCTAAATGCAGGTACATTATCGCCTAAACCAGACTTTAAAGCAATTTGTCTTGCAATATTTTGACCAAGTCCCGCAGATATTACATTGCCAATAATAACCTCATCCACTTTACATAACTTATTTCTTCCAAGCAAAGCTTTAACAACTTTTGAAGATTCGTCAATAATATCTAAACCCTTAAAAGAACCTCCAAACTTGAAATTGGGTGTTCTAAGTCCATCAATAATAGCTACCTTTTTTATCACAATTACTCCTAAAGTCTTAATAAACTTATTGAATTATACAATACAATAGATCATATAGAAACTAAGTTTATTTAATAAAATAAACTATTTAACCTGAATTATTTAATAAACAAGCTAAAATGTTATAATTTTAAAATGCAGTTTAAAAAAATATTTTTAACAATATTTATAATTTCTACTTTAAAAGTTTATTCTTATAATTATGCAATCCAATACAAAAATGAAGGTATTGACAAATATTATTTTGAAATACTAAATGATGGATTTGGATTTTCATTAAGCGATTTTTTTGATGACTTAAGAAGTGGTTCTCTAATTTTTACCTATGCTTCAAAATACAATTTTATAATAAATTTAGAAGCACACATGCTAACCTATAGAGGTTATAAAGACTCCCCGAAATCTTTAATTAGTAGAACAGATTTAATTGAAATAGGTTTCATGTATTATTTTCCAATCCTATTGCTAATTAATGGAAAAAATTTTGGAGAAATAGACTTAGGAATTGGAGTTAAAAACTTATTATTTGGAGACTGGGGAGGACATTTAATGCAAAGCATAATTCACCTCATTTTAAATCAACACCGCCCAATTCCAAGTATAAAAAGCTACGACAGCTATAATTATAGAGGATTTTTAAGTTTTGCTCTAAATTACTCCTACATGAATTTTTTAAATTTAGAAAATTATATGGACTTATCTTATTTTGCAGATTATTTTATTAAAAACAGTATTGGAATTACCTTAAAAAATGAAAATATTGGATTTGATATTAAACTTTATTCACAAATTCAAAATCAAATCAAAAGCTTTAAAACATATTCAAAAACACAAGAAGCAGAAATAGGAATTGGAATAAATTATCAATTTTACTCTAAAAATTTTTTCATAACCAATAATTTAAACATTAAAAATTTTTCAACCAAAGAAAATTTCTTAAGCGTTGGAGGATTTGGAATAATCATTACACCTGAAGAATACAAAAAAATATCAGAATCAAATAATGAATTTAATGTTTTAAGTAATAATTTTTACTTTGGGTTTGATATTATGATCCCATTAAAAATAAGAAATTCATTATTTTATAAAATAAATAAAAACATCAATCATTACTTTTCAATATCAACAAATTATTACACTAATCATAATGAAACTAATAGCTTTACAAATCAATTCTCATCAGGCATCATGTATGAATTTTTACCACAAAAAACATTCAATCCTTATCTAATTTCAGGATTATTTTTTGCCTATAATCAAAATAACCAAGATATTAAAAGCATCTTCAGACCAATAAGAATAAAAAACATTCTTCAAGTTGGAATTGAAAATGAATTAGGATTTTTGTTCACAATGCTAAAATACCGCAACACCGAGTATATTTTTAAAATATATTCAAAAGTCAGTTATATTCCTCTAGCTTATAACTTAAATGAAAAAAAATTAGAAAAACATTCTATTAACTTTAATTATTTAGGAATTGGATTAGTTGTTAAATAACAACTAATACTGATGATCTTTGTTAACAAATTTAGTAATGTGTGGCAAAAATAATATATCTGCCCTACCTGTAGGACCATTTCTGTGTTTTGCTACAATAACCTTAGTTTCTATTGGTTCTATTTCAGCAGAAGACTCAAATTTAAAATCCTTATCCCTGTGAAGCAAAATTACAATATCGGCATCTTGCTCTAATGCTCCTGATTCCCTTAAACTGGCAAGATTAGGCTCACGTCCTTCCGTATCTCTTGTAAGCTGAGACAATGCAACAATAGGAATCTCAAGCTCTCTAGCAAGCTCTTTGAGAGATTTGCTAATCGAAGCAACTTGTTCATGCCTTGGAAGATTTTTTGTTTCAAAAGAAATCAGACTAATATAATCAACAAATATTATATCTATACCATAAAATCGCTTAAGTTTTCTAGCTTGAGTTGCTAAAGTTAGCAAACTAATATTGGGAGTATCTTCAATATAAAGCTCAGAATCACTAATTTCATTTACAATATCATTTAGTGACTTTATCTCTTGTCCAGATAAAATGCTATTTTGAACCTTAAAGCTATCAATACAAGATTGAGAAGATATTATTCTTTTTATTAAAGCATCCGCTGTCATTTCAAGAGAAAAAAATCCTACTTTTTTCTTTTCTTCTTTTCTTAATGCTATAAAAGAAGCAATATTTAAAGCAAATGCCGTTTTACCAATGCTAGGACGAGCACCAACTATAATAAAATCACTGTTTCTAAATCCCCCAATAAGAGAGTCGACCTTTCTAAAGCCACTTGGAATGCCAAAGTTTGCTTCTTTTTTCTTCATACTGCGCTCATATATCTCATTATGAACACGTTCTGCAATAACTTTAGCATGATAAAGGTTTTTGCTAGAATAATCTAATTCAATTGAAAGAATCTTTTGTTGAGATTCTTCAACAATCTCATTAATAGATTTTGTAGAATCATTTATATAGTCATTAAGTTCTTTAGAAACATTTAAAATGCTTCTACGAACACTCTGTTCCTTTACAATTTTTGCATAAACATTTATAGTTCTATCTGTTGGCAAATAAACTGAAAGTGAATCCAAATAATCTGGCAAATTGATTAAATCTTTTTTAATCAAAAGTTGTGTTTTTGAAACATGCTTAGATACTTCTTCAAAAACGGTAATAGGATCAATATTTTCTCTTTTTTCATAAAGCGAAACCATAGCTTTAAAAATTAACCTATGAGTTTCATTGTAAAAATCATCAGCTCTCACATGAAAAGCAATTTGCTCTATCTTATCTGAATTATAAAATATACTAGAAATTACTGCTTTTTCCGCACCATCATTAAAAAGAAGTGCAGAATTTGAAAAAGCCGCTAAAGCCACAAACTACACCCCTACCCTTTCAGCTTACTCATCTTCTTTATTCAACTTTTTACTTAAAGACTTTTTATCCTCTTGTTTTTTTTCTTTTTTTATCTCTACTTTAATAATAGAGCTAATACCTTCATAAAGCTTAATTGTCACATCATAAGTTCCAAAAGTCTTTAAGGTTCCATGATGTATATCTATTTTTTTTCTCTCTATATCAAAACCAAGTTTTAAAAGTTCATCAGCAATATTCAAACTGTTAACACTATGAAACAATTTGCCAGAATCATTAGATTTCATAAAAAATTCTAATTTAACAAGATCAAGCCTAGATTTCAGATCGTTAGCCATTTGTTTTTTTGTTTCTTGCTTTTTTAATATTGATCTTCTTTTTTGATTAAAAATCTCAATATTATGTTTATTTGAAAAAACTGCAAAACCTTTTGGTAGTAAATAGTTTCTTGCAAATCCATCTCTTACCTCTACAGTATCTCCTTCTTTTCCAAGATTAATAAAATCTTCCTTTAAAATCACTCTCATAATTACCCCCCAAATAATTATTTTTTTACAAAAGGCAACAAAGCCATATATCTTGCCCGTTTAATTTCTAATGCCAAGCGTCTTTGGTGCTTAGCAGAAGTTCCAGTAATTCTTTTGGGTAAAATTTTACCTTGCTCGGTAATAAACTTTTTAAGAAAATCAAAATCCTTATAATCAGGATGTTTGCCAGAATCACAAAATTTACATGACTTTCTCTTAAAAAATCTGAAATTTGAATTTTTCTTAAAGCCATCCTGCTGATTTTCAAATCTTGAATCCCTTTGATTTGCATCTCTATCTTTATACATAACTTAAACTCCATTAAAAAGGTATATCTTCACTAAACTTATCATCAATAATATCAATATCCTTAACTACATCTTCTTTTTTATGATTTGTCAAACTATTGATATCTGAATCTTGCATTTGAATAGTATTAGAACCTGAACTAAACATTTGCAAATTATCTACAAATATATTGACCTTACTCCTCTTATCACCCGTATTCCTATCTTGCCAGCTTTCATATTTAAGAGACCCACTTACCACAACTTGTTTGCCTTTTTTCAAATAATCGCTGAGACTTTCAGCTCTTTTTGAAAAAATAACACAATCAAAATATTGTGGATAATCAATCCATTCATCGTTTTTCTTCATTCTTCTATTATTAGCTATAGAAAACCTAAGAACAGCCATGCCACTTTCTGTATAAGAAAGCTCAGAATCTCTTGTAAGCCTACCAGACAATACTAATGAATTAATATCAGCCATTCAAAACCCTCTTATTTTTCCTAAATATCTGTGCTTTCAGAACCTGTTGGTGTTTCAACTTTAGAGGCACCTTTAAGACTGTCTTTGTCAATATTATCTCTAAATTCTCTAAAATTTCTTCTTTTGATTTTTTTAGTATTGATCTTTCTAACTATTTTAACCAAAATCATATACCTAAGCAAGTTTTTAATTAACTTAAGCCTTGATTCAAGTTCTTTTAAATTATTACCTTCCATACTAAACTCTATTATTTCATAACGACCTCTGGCCTGCTTTTTGATAGGATATTCTAAGGCTCTCTCCCCAATAAAATTGCTAACAATTTCAGTTGCACCAAAAAATTCTAAAGATTTTTTAACTTCTTCTAAAGAACCTTTATATTCAATTTCTTCACTTTTAAACAAAAAACATGCCTCATATCTTTTAATCATTACTAAAACTCCTTATGGTCTATCGCATTGCAAAGTATGCAACAAAGGCTACTTAGTTAGTATATAAAAGAGACTAATTTTTTTCAACAACAAAAACTTTTTATAACATAAAAAATGTAACTAAAAAATAATGCTATAATGTTAAACCTTAATCTTCTTCTAATTCGCTAAGCTTATAGGTTTTCCCTAACTTGCCTTGCTTTTCAAGTTTTTTGTCTTCTTTCATTTCAATATAAGTCTTAAAGCCTTTTTTTACATTATCAACTGCAACCATAACACTAGCTTCAAAAAGACTCTTTGGAGAATAGTTATCAATAGCCTTTTTAATATAAAAAACATTAGATCCATAAAAAAGTTGAACCCTGCCATTAACAAGTCCTATTTTAAGAACTCCAGCCTCTTTAAGCAAATCATTATCAACAAGCTCAGTATTAACAACATCTACATGCAATCTTGTAGAACAAACATCAAGCTTTGTAATATTATCAAATCCACCAAGACCTTGAATTAAAAGATGAGCAATTCCGAGACTCTCTAGCTTGCCTTCTTGGCCTTCAAAAAATGGATCGTCTGTAACAAATATTTGAAAATCAAAATATCTATAAAGCCAACTAAAAGTAAAATAATAAAGAACAAAAAATATTACCCCCAAAGGCACTACACTAATCCAATTTGTCTTAGAATTTCCCTGAAGAATTCCAAACATAAAAAAATCTAAAAATCCATTAGAAAAGGTATTGCCAATAGTAACATCAAAAAAATTAGCAAGCAACAATGCAAATCCCGAATAAGTGGCATGAACAAAATAAAGCAAGGGCGCGGTAAAAATAAATAAAAATTCTAAAGGTTCAGTTATTCCTGTTAAAAAAGCTGTCAAGGCCCCAGATAAAAGAAGCGCTGCAACCTTATTTTTATCTTCATGAACAATACCCTTGTAAACCCCCAACGCTGCTCCGGGAAGTCCAAACATAATAGAAAGATAAAATCCACTGCTAATCTTGGCAAAACCTGATGAAAATTTACCAAGTGATGGATCTAATAGCTGAGCATAAAATATATTCTTAAGACCTCTAACAGCATTGCCATTAATTATCTCTACTCCTCCCAAAGAAGTAAAATCAAAAGGAAAAGATAAAATAGAATGCAACCCCAAAGGCAATAAAAGCCTATTTAAAAATCCATAAAGAAAACTGCCAAAATATTCAAACTTAAAAACAAACACACCTAAAGATGCAATTAACTTGTCAAAACTTGACCAAATCAAACAAAAAAATATCGCCAAAACAACACAAAAAGGCAAAATTATTACTATAGGCACAAAATGGGACTCTGAAAAAAAAATAAAAGGCTTGGGCAGCTTCATATTATAAAATTTGTTATGCAAATAGCCAACTACAAGGCCTACAGCTAAAGAACCTGCAATTCCTGTATTTAAAGTTTGAACGCCAAGAAAATTTATACGCCCCACAGAAGACATTGACTCTGCTTCAACAAGCCCCGAGAAAGTCTCAATAAAATAATTTCCAGTAATATTAAATGTTAAATAACCAATAAGGCCCCCTAAAGCAGCTGTTCCCTGCCCCATTCTTGCAACTCCAATAGAAATTCCAATAGAAAAAATTAAGGGCATATTGAGAAGAATAGCATTGCCTATGGCTTTCATTAAACCCAAAACATTTTGAATAAAAATTTTATCAACATAAACAATACTAGAAGAATTTGAAAATGCAGATCCAATACCAATCAATAAACATGCAACTGGTAAAATAGAAATAGGCACTCGTAGTGCTTTAGAAACTTTTTGCAAACTTGAAAAGTTAATTATTTTAATAAAATTAATCACGCTAAGCCTCTCCAATACTAATTTCAGCAAACACTATTTATTATAAAGCTTTTTTTGTAAAAAAAAACCTTACTTTACTAAACAAGCCAAATAATAAGATTAGATAAATCAAGTAAGATTTAATTTGATCTTGAGAAAAACTTACAATTAAAGTAATGTATTATATATTTTTTATAAATAAATGATAAAACGGAGGCAAAGTTATGCTTAGAGAAAACAAACTTAAAAATTACTCGTTAATCGATGTTAATACAAGCAAAATACCAAAAAATGAACTTTTTAGTTCAATATCGCATCTTTTTGGAATTATTTTGTCTATCATCGGAACAACAATTCTTGTTACAATATCTACTCTTAAGAAAAAAGATTTACATGTGCTTGTATTCTTTATTTACGGGTTTTCAATGACCCTATTATATGTAATGAGTACTCTTTACCACATATTTCCAAAAGGAAGTAAAATAAAAAAAATATTTAGAAAATTTGATCATATTTCAATATTTATTCTAATAGCAGGAACGTATACTCCTGCATGTGCAATCCTTGTACCAAACAAATCAGGACTAATAATATTATGCATAGTGTGGAGCTTAGCTATAATTGGAATAATTTTTAAAGTAATATTTACAAATAGCCCTGGATGGTTTAATGGATCCATATTTATAATCATGGGGTGGATTATCATTTTTAAAATTAAGCCCATTTATAAGGCCCTCAACGGACAAGGATTTTTTTGGTTAGTTTTTGGTGGAATCGTCTATACAATAGGCGCAATAGTATACGCATTAAGTAAAAAATTCAATCCAACAATTAATATGAAAATGCATGATGTATTTCATGTATTGATAATAATCGCATCAGCATCTCACTTTTGGTTTATGCTAAAATACATTTCTAATTTTTAATTAAATAAATTCAAAAAACCTCTCAAATCGTTAAAAAGGCCCAGACCAAAAAGAAACAGCCCCAAAAAAACACCAAAGCTATAAAAAGAATAAATGGTTTTGGCCTTAAATCTTTTGCCACGCAAAAGTTCAATCAAACTGATAAAAATTTGTCCCCCATCAAAAATAGGTATTACAATAAAAAATAGATTCATACCAGCAAGAATTAAGCTCAAGAAAGAAATGCTATTAATCCAATATAATACCCCTAAAGAATAAGATGAAGAGAGAATGCCTACAATTCCAACAGGGCCTGATACATTCTTAGAAGTATTTAAAAAATTTGTTATTAATAAAAAAATAGAATACAAAATGTCTTTCAAAGCGTTTACAACCTGAAAAAAAGAATTTTTAATGGCACTTAAAACATTTTCTACTTTAACTATCCTTTCTAAAGACGGTGAAAAATATATACCAATCATTTTATTTTTATCATGAAATATTAATTTTGAAGAAAAAATCTCACCATTTCTAGAAAACTTAATCTCTACAATATCCGAATTTAAATTCTTAAGAAAATCATCTAAATCTCTTTTGTTTTTCAAAAGAATATTATCAATGCTAATTATTTCATCACCCGGTTTCATTCCTGCAATCTTAGCAGGCGAATTCAAAATCACATCTGCTACCACAAGATCAACCCAAGGGCCAATTTCTTTTAAAAAATCTTGCAAACTAACAGTCTCTTTAAAAGTAATATTTTCTTTTTCCCTTAAAACATCAAATGTAACTGTGGATTTTTCCTCAGGAATAACTTTTCTTAAATCAGAAAAATATTCAATTTTTTTATTATTAATCTTTAATATAACATCACCGTCTCTAAATTTATCTTTTAAAAAAGAATCTTTATTTAAAATACTAACCCTTGAAGAATAATCAAAATATATAACACCTGCCATACTTATAAAAATGAAAACAATAAATGAAAAAATCAAATTAAACAAAGGACCTGCAAAATATATTAGAATTTTTTTAAAATGTGAAATTCCAAACAAAGAATCTTTATCCGCTTCTAATTCTTTATTTGCCTTAAGTTCTTTTTCTAAGTGATCAAATCCTTTAAGCTTACAATATCCTCCTAAAAGGATTGGAGAAAGCCTATACTCAGTATTATTAATTTTAAACTTTAATATGCTAGGGCCTATACCCACAGAAAAAACTTCAACCTTAACTTTAAAAAGCTTAGCAAATAAAAAGTGCCCAAGCTCATGAATAAATATTATAAAACTAAGAGCCAGCACACTAAAAAGAATATACATAATTTCCTCCAAAAATCACTAAGATAGGTATAAATAAAATATAGGACCTGTTAAAAGAAAAGAGTCAATCGAATCAAGAGCTCCACCTCTACCAGGAACAATTTTCCCAGAATCTTTTACTCCAGCACTTCGCTTTAATCCAGATTCAAACAAGTCGCCAATAATGGTAAAAACTCCAATCAAAATGCCTAAAACAATAGATTCTCCATAGCTTAAATTTATTAATCTAAAAAATACTGCAAATATAGCAGTAAATACAGAAAACAAAATGCCCCCAAAAAATCCCATTAATGTTTTATTTGGGCTAATAATAGTAGGACGATAACTGTTTTTCCCTAAAAAATAACCAAAAAGATATGCAAAAGTATCGTTTCCACTTACCATAGCAAAAAGTATTAACATTAAAAATGGTGCCTTAGGTAAAGTTGTAATAGAAACCGTAAAAGACATTAATGCCCCAGGATATATAAGTATAAAAAGTATTGACGTTGCTTGAGACAAAAAGTTTCCAATTTCATGTTCTTTAATAAACACCAAATCAACAATCCAATTGCTAAAAACTAACGCTATAACCAAATAATATATTACATTCATGCCTAAATAAAAAACATTAAAATGAATATATGTTAAAATTGGAGGAACAAACCCTAAAAAAAAAGATAATATGCTCGAAAGTCCTGAGGATTTGAATTTTAATTTTAATAAATCATTAACTTCTTTTGCCGCAAAGCCACTAAATATAAAAATTAAAATATTAAGAAATAAATAATTTTTAAAATCTAAAAATATTAAAAATAAAATCAAAGGAACAAAAAATAGAAATGTTCCCAACCTTGCAAAAAAAGCAAATCTCTTAACCTTACTCAACAAATCATCTCCCAAAATTTCTTCTTCTAAATTGGAAACATTCCAAATCTTTACTATACTTATTGTCGTAATATTCGGGCCACAAAACATTTGAAAAAATTAATTCAGAATAAGCAATCCTCCATAAGAAAAAATTACTTATTCTAATATTTCCGCCTGTACGTATTAAAAGATCAATATCGGGTAGTTCTGGATTGTCTAAAAAACTGAAAAAAGTATTCTCATTCAAAGACTCTAAATCAAAATCACTTGAAACAAATTTTTTAATGGCTCTAAGTATTTCATTACGACCCCCATAATTGATTGCCAAATTTAAAATAAGGTCATTGAAATTTTCAGAAAAGCTAATAGAATCTTTTATAGAACTTTTTACTTCCTTGCTTAAAGACTCAACATCTCCTGAAACTATTATTTTTATTCCATTTTTTTTATAAAAATCAAATTCAGCTCTTAAATATTTAGCAATTAAAAACATTAAATTTTCTATCTCACAATCATCCCTTTTCCAATTCTCAGTAGAAAATACATAAAAGGATAAATATTTAATACCTATCCTTAAAGAATACTTCACTATTTCTTTTGCTCTTTTAAGGCCCTCTTTATAACCTTCTAAAGAAGACAATCCCCTGCCTAAAGCCCACCTTCTATTGCCATCCATAATAATTCCAACATGACCTGGAAGAGAACCTTTATTCATGGATTAAGCTTCCATTATTTCTTGAATTTTAGATTCTAAAATTGAATCTATCTTTTTAATATAAATATCTGTAGATTTCTGAATATCATCTAAAATTCTTTTTAAACTGTCCTCTGTAATTTCCGATTCTTTTTCTTGCTTTTTAACCTTATTGTTTAAATCCTGTCGTATATTTCTAGTTGAAATTTTATGCTCTTCTGCTATTTTTTTAGCATGCTTTACAATCTCTTGCCGCCTTTCACTAGTTAAATTTGGAACCTTAATTCTAATAACTGAACCATCATTTGAAGGATTCATAGAAAGATCAGAATTAAGTATGGCTTGCTCTATCTTATTTAAGATGCTTTTATCCCAGGGCTGAATAACAACAAGCCTTGCTTCAGGAATTCTAATACTTGACACTTGAGTTATAGGTGTTCTTCGGTCATGGTATTGAATACAAATTCTATCAAAAATATTACTACTAATTCTACCTGTTCTTAACGCTTTATATTCATTATCAAGTGATAAAAGAACCTTGCTCATCTTTTCATCTAGAAAAGCCTTATAATCTTCCATATAAACTCCTCCTTGCTGATAAAAAGCACATTATCTATCCTATTCTTAAATATTTAAACTCAACCATTTCTACCTTGCTTGAAATTGCTTTTGAAATTTCTTCAAGCATTTCCTTTACAGTAATTTTATCATTCTTTACAAAACTTTGCTCAAGAAGAGAAATCTCAGCAAGATGTTTTTTGATTTTTCCCGCAACTATACCCTTGATTATGCTTTCCGGCTTACCACTAGATTCTAATTGTTTGGTAAATATTTCTTCTTGCTCTTTAATATAATTTGGACAAACATCATCATTTCTCAAATAAACAGGAGCAAACGCAGCCACGTGCAAAGCTAAATCCATAGCAAAATTTTGAAAAATTTTATCTTCAGTTTTAGAAAAATCATTTACTTTTAATTTAACTAAAACCCCTATCTTGGATTGTTCACCATGCAAATAAATCTTTACAAACTCATTAGATTGAATTTCAGTAATAAAAATTTTTTTAACCTGAATATTTTCTTTTATTGTGGCTGCTAAATTTTTAAGCTCCAGCTCTTGAGAAGTGGTTAAAGAATCTCTTCCACTTTCTACCAATTCCTTAATCAAAAAATCGCCAAAATTAACAAAATTGTGATTTAAAGCAACAAAGTCTGTTTCACAAGAAACAAGCAAAAGACCAGCATGAATATTGTTTGAATATGAGAATACTCTACCTTCTTTTGCATCTCTGTCAAGTCTTTTCTCAGCAGATGCGATTCCCATTTCTCTAAGTTTTTTTTTAGCTAATTCAAAGTCTCCACCAGCAGCAGACAAAGCTTTTTTACAATCTCCAAAACCAGCATTGGTTTCTTCTCGAAGTTTTTTTACATCCTGAGGACTAATAATGCTCATAAATTACTCCCCCCTTTCTTCAATAGAATCACTTTTATCGTTTTTAATTTCAATTTCTTTCATCAAATCTTCTTCATTCAAATTTTCAATTATTTGAATACCAACCTCTTTATCACTTTCTAAAATAGCATCAGATATTATTTTAGTAAACAAAGCAACAGAGCGAATCGCATCATCATTACCAGGAATTGGACAATCAATAACATCTGGATTACAATTCGTATCAACCACAGAAATAATGGGGATTTTTAATTTTCTAGCCTCATTAATAGCTATTTGCTCTCTCTTAGGATCAATGATAAAAATAGCACCAGGAAGTGTTTCCATGTCCTTGATGCCTGTTAAATTTTTAGCTAATTTTGATTTTTCACGATTAAGTTGTGAAATCTCTTTTTTACTTATCATGTCAAAAGTTCCATCAACTTCCATCTTTTCTAGCTTTTTTAATTTTTGAACAGATTTTCTAATCGTATTAAAATTAGAAAGCATGCCCCCAAGCCATCTATTATTTACATATGGCATATCACTTCTTCTTGCTTCTTGTTCTATTATCTCACTAGCTTGCTTTTTGGTTCCAACAAAAAGCACCTTTTTGCCATCTTTTATTACACTTTGAACAAGCTCATAAGAATCTTTAATGCCCTGCAAAGTTTTTTGAAGATCTAAAATATGTATTTCATTTCTCTCAGAAAAAATAAATCTTTTCATTCTAGGATCAAGCCTTTTTACTTGATGGCCAAAATGAACTCCGGCCTCTAACAGGCTCTTCATCGTAACAATTGCCAAATCAACCTCCTATTGTCCTTCTCTTTTACTCACCATGAAAACACACGGCGGAAATTATCCCCTCTTTCATAAGAATATAATAAAACAATCCAATTAGTCCACCTCATCAAAAATAAACGTAATTCTCTTTAATAAAATTATCAACAAATTATATTAATAAAAAAATATTAAAAGCTAAATTAATATCCAACTCTTTTAAAAATCATTCTTTTATAGATCGTTCTTATTTCTTTCAGAGAATTTAATCAAACCTATTAAAATAACTGACCCCAAAATAGGAAATAAATAAATAACAAAATCTATTTGCCTTTCATAATAATCAGAATAGAAAAAGGGGATAAAAAACAAAAATAAAATTCCACCCAAAAAACTTATTAAATAAACTACTAAAAATTTAAAATTTAATATGTTTAAAAACATAACAAAAAAGCTTACCAAAAAAGAAATAACAATGTTTGTTAAAATCAAATGAGAAAAAAATACTATCATAATCCCCCCCCTTAAAAAGAACTAATTAGATAAACTAAATCCCGACAAATCCCCAAGATTAATAAGAACACTATAAGCATCATCAACAATGCTACCGACACCCATAACAAAAATTGCCAAATTATACTTAGGGGCAATATCTTTTGTAAAAAAATCCTCATTGATGTGTTTTAGATCAATTGGCCTTTTCTCTTTATCTAAAAGATTGGACTTTTTAATAGATTTTGAAAAACCTATATATTCTCCTTTGTCAATATGGGACCTATATATAGTTTTCTTCTCAAGAATAACAGATGAAGAAGTATTTCCATTTTTCACAATAATGAACGCCTCACCAGGAACATCTTTTCTTAATTCCCCAAAATTTATTTCAAAATATAAAGACAATTTGCTATCTACCCACTCTTTATTTAATTTAAAAACAGGCTTACCTGAATAAACAGTAGAACTTAAATTTATTTTATAAAACCCTCTATTATTAAATTCGCTAACATTGTCAAAAACACCTTTTAAGGCTTCAAAATCTTTTTCTACGCTTTTTTGGAAACTACTTATATGATAATTGGCACCTTCCGGATAAAACTTGTAATATATATCAAAACCTCTTAATTTACCAGCTTCTTGACTAGAAAAATAACTTGCTGGTAAAAAAAAAGCTACATAATCTCTTGAAATTCGATTATCAACCCTTTCTGGCGAAGGAAGTATTAAAATATTGTCAAGACCACATCCAAAAAATCCCATACAAAATACAAAATATAAGATAAAAAAATTTATAAAGCCTCCCCAAAAAATACAAATTAATTTTGCTTAAGTTCTAAAATTTTATTATTTGCTATATTTATATATAAATTATTTTCATACGGAAACTTAACAATCTCTTCATATACTCTAACAGCAAGATTCTTATCTTTTTCCTCAATCAATATTGCCTTACTCAAAAGAGCTCTTGCCTTTAAAAAATCTAAATTAGTACTATTGATAAGATCTTCATAAACTAACAAAGCATCCTCTTTTAATCCCATTTTTTCATAAACTGCAGCTTTATTAAGAAAAGCAATTTCACTTTCAATACCTTTTGCCTTAATAACAATATCTAAATCTTTAATAGCATCATCATACTGTGCTTGACTTTGAAAATAAACAGCCCTGGCCAAATAGAACCTTGAAATAAAATAAGATGAAATTTCTTTTTCCTTTGAAATAAGTTCCTTTATCCTAAGAAATATTTTTTCTCTCTCTTTAGCATCATTTTCTTTTAAATAATCATTTAAATCTTTTTCAAGATTTTCTACTATTTCTCCACCACTCTTTACATAACTCTTGCCTAAAGAATTATAAAAAACAACAATAATAGATACAAACACAAAAATAATAGCAATAAAGAAAACTAAAAGATTATTCCTAGCCATTATTCATCCCTCTTTAGCAAATTTTCAAATGGTTTATAAGATTCCTCATCATTGCCCTTAAATAAATAAGAAGAAATTTCTTCTCTTGATCTTTGATTTTCATACTCCCTATAAGAGAGTAATACTGATTTGTCTTTAGAATCAATACTTGTTATTACTACTTTAAGCTTATCTCCAACATTTAATTTTTCGAAAGTTTCTAAACTAGATTCTTTTGTATCCCCCAGTTGAATTTTACTAATAAATCCCATTATTTTATTATAAACTCTTACTTGAAAGCCTTTTGATTTTTTCTCCACAATCTCAACCTCAATAGCATCGCCTTTTTTATAACTTTTAGAAAAATCTTCCCAGGGACTCTCTTCTAACTGCTTAATTCCTAATCTAACATTCCTCTTTCGCTTGTCAACTTCAAGCACTTTCCCATTCACTAAATCACCTATCTTAAAATATTCTTCAGGATCAATCTCTTCAAGCCAAGAAATATCAAACTTACTAACATAAGCATCTATACCCTCTTCAATATTTACAAAAGCGCCTGTTTTTGTAATATTGGTAACAACTCCTTGAACAACCCTTCCAATGGGATATTTCTCAGCTAATCTCTCCCAAGGATTCTCATTGATCTGTTTAATACCTAGGGATATTTTTTGATTTTCTTTATCTATCTCTAAAATCTTAACTTCTACAATCTGGCCAAGTTTTATTAATTCTTGGGGACTTTTTACTACTCTTATCCAAGAAAAATTACTTATATGTAAAAATCCCGACAATTCGCTGTCAAGCTCAATAACAGCTCCAAAGGGTAAAATTTTTACAACTTTCCCTTTTACAATGCTATCAATTTTATATTTGTCATATACAGAATCCCAAGGATTTGCTTTTAATGCCTTAAGAGACAATTCCATTTTGCCTGTTTGTGGATTTATCTTAATAATTTTCAACTTTAGCTTATCACCAACTCTAACAAAATCTTCAACATTTTCAACTTGATTAAAGGCAATATTTCTTTTATGCAAAATTCCTGTAACAAAATTTTTAATTTTTACAATCGCACCATATTCTGTAATACGCTCAACCACACCATCAACTACATCTTCTTCATTATAAGAACTTACTAACTCTATTCTCTTGGCAAGATCTCTTTCTTTTTCTAAGGTGCGCCTATCAAGAATAAGTCTTAAACCGTCTGCTTCGCTTGCTTCAAGGATATAAAATTCAACAACAGACCCTCTTCTTAATTTCTCATCCTTAGATTTAGAGCTTAAATAAAAAGGCATAAAGCCAGAAACATTTTCATTAATTTGAATCTTATAACCATTTGGAAGCTCAACCAACACTTTGCCTTTAATTATTTTTTTATTTTGAATATATTCATATACTTTATCTTGAAAATTTAAAGAATTAAGCTTTTCAACACTTAAAATAAGACCTAATTCTCCACCTATTCTTACAACGATTGCTTCAAGTTTATCACCAACTTTGGGGACGTTTTCAAATTCTTCAATCTTAATAAAGCCTTCCGATTTATAACCAATATCTACTAGAACATAATCCTTCATAATGTTAACAACCGTCCCAGAAACACGACTTCCAAGTTCTACTCTTTCAAGTACTTTCAAATAATTTTCTTGTAAATCTTTTTGATTTTCCATTCTCACCTCTCTCTTACTTTTTTCAAATTAAACTTTTCTATTATAATATTACATACATCGTCTAATCCTTTGTAGCTTGTATCAAGGTAAAAAACCCCTTTTGATAATTTTAACTTACCATATTGTTTTTTCTTGTCAAAATCATCTCTTCTTTTAAGAGTACGCTCTAATTCTTCTAAAGTTTCATTCCCATTTCTTTGTTTATATCGCCTCAAAGCTCGAACTTTAACAGAAGCATCAAGATATATTTTAAATTCAGATTCTGGAAAAACTACAGTAGTAATATCTCTACCTTCTATTATATAATTATCGTCGCTAAATTTAACAACCTCTCTTAACTTTTTATTCACAATGTTTCTTATTCCAACATAAGAAGAATAAAAAGAAACTTGAAAATCAATTTTATCATTTAAAATTTGATTTTCAACATTCTCTCCATTAAGCAAAAAGGTGGAATTATTAAAACTTATATCATTCTCAAAAATCAAATTTAAAAGACTATCCTCACTAATAAAATCGCTGCTATTCATAAGAGATCTGTGAGCAATTAAAGTTATTATTCTATAAAGATATCCAGAACTTATAAATTTATAATTCAGTTTTACACCAAGCTCTCTTGCAATTGAGCTTTTCCCTGATGCTGAAGGCCCATCAATTGCTATGATCATTTAATTTCTCCAGCCTGGATTTTAAACTATTTATCTTAGACAAAGGAATAATTTTTACTTGGCCTTCCTTTAAACTATCCAAACTAATATTGCCAATTCTAATTCTATGAATTTTTTTTAAAAAAATATTTTTACTTAAAAACACTTTTCTTATTTCTCTATTTTTTCCTTCATCTAAAATCAATCTAGCAGAATTTTTATTTAAAATTTCATAAGATTTTAATTTAAAAAATTCTTTTTTTACCTTTATACCCGATTTAAAAGAAATAAGCAAATTTTCATCAATATTTTTTTTTGATTCAATAATATATTCTCTTTCAATTTTTTGCCTTGGATGAATAATATCGTTTGCAAATTTACCATCATTGGTGAATAATAAAAGTCCAGAGCTTTTAAAATCAAGCCTACCAATTGAAAACACACGCTCTTTAAATAAAGGCTGAACTAAAGATATTGCCAATTTTCTTCCATTAACATCAAAATTGGAACATAAATAATTTCTAGGCTTATTAAGAGCTAGATAAACTCTATTATTACTTTGAAAATCTTTAAAAACAAAAATCTGTTTTTTATAAATTATTCTATCTCCTAAAGCTACTTTATCCCCAAGCTTAGCAATAGTGTTATTAACTCTTACAAGTTTCTTTCTTATCAGCTCCTCGCAAAATCTTCTTGACCCTACTCCCTTTTCAGCTAAAAAAACGTGAACTCTGGGGGTTTTAAGTGTAATCATTAATTTTACAACCTCGATACAATACTAATTTGTTATTCAAATATCCTAAATTTACAATATTAAGCATTTGGCACTCAAGAGATACTAAAAAATAAGAAAATCTCTCAAAAGAATAATTATCGGCATTAAAATCCAAAAGAGAATCAAAAATTATGCTACTCTCTTTATTTAAAATAGAAATAATTTTCATCTTTTTCTCAAAAATTTTCAATTCATATTTATTGTAAACAGCTTTAAATTTTTTATCACACAAAAAATTTTTATTAATAACTTTCTTCTTAAATGCGCCAGACTTTCTCTTTAAATTTCTCTTTTTATTATTATTAGCAATAGCATTAATATTTTTAACAAAATTATCACTATTGCTAAAAATAAACTCTTCAATCATTTTTGAGTCATAGAATTTAAAATTTTTTGCTTGATTTAATTGTAATTTTTCAGTTTCTCTATTCTTGCTAGAACATATTAATCTTTCCAGAACTTTGCGCTCAGCTTTATTTTTGTATTCAAGCTTAAGTGGAAATAAAATTTGAGTTTTCCAATAAAACAAATTATTAGCAAGATAAAAAAAATCAATCAATCCCTGAATGCTTATACCAAGGTCACCTGAAACAGATATAAATTCTTCAATTATTTGATTTAAACTCAAAGTCCTCAGAACATGTCTATTCATATTAACATATTCAAAAAAAAGCTCTATTCCACCTGTAAAATTATCAAGGCTGATAGAATAACTATCCAACTCAGACATTTAAATTTTCCATATTACTTAGATTCATCTTCTTTAAATTCAATAAAATTATCATCCTCTTGATCAAAATTATTAAAAATTATTTTTCTAAGCCTGTTATCCAAATCATTTGCAAGTTCTACTTCTTTGCTAAGATACTCAATAACACTCTCTCTTCCTTGCCCCAACTTGTTATCTCCTAATGAATACCACGAGCCTGTTTTTTGTATTAAATTATACTTAACAGCAGAATCTAAAATACCAGCTTCTCTTGAAATACCTTTCCCAAAATAAATTATCAATTCTACTTTACGAAAAGGTGGAGCAACCTTATTCTTCACAATCTTAACTCTAATCTTATTACCAATAACATCATCACTTGAGCCTGATCTGGTTATTTGTTCGATCTTTCGAACCTCAAGTCTAAGAGATGAATAAAACTTTAAAGCATTCCCGCCAGTAGTAGTCTCAGGATTACCAAACATAACACCAATCCTAATCCTTATTTGATTAATAAACATAATGCAAGTATTGGATTTAGAAAGTATGCCAGCAATCTTTCTAAGAGCCTTGCTCATTAGTCTTGCTTGAAGACCAATCTGAGAATCCCCCATTTCTCCATCTATCTCTAATTTGGGGGTTAAAGCTGCTACAGAATCAACTACAATCAAATCAACACCACCACTTCTGATTAAATGCTCAGAAATCTCAAGAGCTTGCTCTCCGGTATCAGGCTGACTAAGCCAAAGTTCTGCAACATTAACTCCTAAAGCTTTTGCATAAACAGGGTCAAGAGCATGCTCAGCATCAATAAAAGCAGCTATCCCGCCTTCTTTTTGTACCTCAGCAATCGCTTGAAGGGTTAAGGTGGTCTTGCCAGACGACTCGGGGCCAAAAATTTCTATTATGCGCCCCCTAGGATATCCGCCAATACCAAGAGCCTCATCTAATACAATAGAACCACTTGACATGCTTTTTATACCTTTTACGACAGGAGATTCTCCCATCTTAATAAGACTTCCCTTCCCAAAAGCTTTTTCTATTTGAATTTTTGCAAGTTCAATAGCTTCCTCTTTATTTGCTCTTTCTATGCCAATAACAGCTTTTTCCCTTTTTTCCTTTAACTTTGACATTCTTAAATTTTCCCTAACTAAATTTTATGGGTTCTATTTTCTTTACAAAATATCTAAAATTAGTATTATTTATAACAAAATTAAGACTGTCCCCTTCTCTAGAATCAAGCAAATTTTCTCCAAAAGGCGATTTATATGAAATAATGCCTTCATCGGGGTTTGATTCCCAAGGTCCAAGTATTAAATAAGATTCATCTTTACCTGTAGCTTCATTTAAAATAACAACCTTAGTCCCAAAACCAACAACAGAACTTTGAAGATCCTTAGTATCTATAACTTTTGCATTCTCTATTTCCAACATTAAGGAATTTAATCTTTTTGTCAAAAACTGTTGTTTTTCTTTAGCAGAATGATATTCAGCATTTTCTTTTAAATCGCCAAGTTCACGAGCTTTTCCAATTTCTTTTGAATTTTCTGGAATTTCAACTTCTTTTAAATGCTTAAGCTCTTTTTGCTTTTTGTTCAAAGAACTTAATATGGTTAAAAATCCAATTTCCATTCTCTCGCCTGCAAGCTGCATCTTTTCATCTTCAAACTCAACCGAATCAAATAATTGCCTTATTATAGATTTAATCTCTAAAAGATCCTTTGGCGGAAAATCTTTTACATAAAAACAAGTCATATAAACCCTTTTTGCAAGCTCCTCATCTCTCACGACCTCTAAGACCGATTTAAGATATCCATCTTTAACTAAAAGATTAATTGCCATTTTATAAATTCTTTTACTTGCAACAGAATTATTTTTATTATTAATTTTGATAACACTATCTGTTAAAATTTTAATCAAATTGGATAAAAGATCCGAATCTGAATAACTCAACTCTATAGAATAAGTTTTACAATGCTTTAAAATCCAAATATAAGCATCTTTATAGATCTTATAATTTTTTATAACATAGTTAAATAATTTCTCCACTTCTCTGGGCTCTTCTTTGTAAAGCGATTCAACCAATCTCTTATTAACAGAATGAGGAAAAAGTTCTTTGTAGTATAAAATCCAATTGCTTAGTTCTTTTTTGATCAAAACAACTAATTCTTTTTTGATTTCTGCGTTCAAAATTGAATCAAAAAGATCCACTATCCCTTTTGGATATTCTTTTAAAAGAGATTCTAAATTAACATCTTTTTCTATATTAACTTTTGATGACAATTCTTCAGAAAAATTACCTAAAGATTTAAGAATAACGTAAGAACTTATAACATGATGATCAACCTTTGTAAAATTGTTAACATAAATTAAAAAATAATTAAGCATCTCTTCTTCAATATGCAAATCCTTAGCAATTCCCTTAACATTACAATAGTTTATAAATATCTCGTATCTTTTATAAAAATCTTTCTCAATCTTAAATTTATCATACATTTTTTCATTCAAATTGGAAGATCTCTCATTATATACATAACAATCAAGCTTGCCAGAATCCATAACAAAATGGGGATTATCCTTTAAAATTTGCTTTGCTTTCAAACTCCATGAATTCCAAGAACTTTGAGTCATCAAGCTTGGCACTAACTCTTTTTTTATTCCCTTTAAATCAATAGCTTTATAGCTTTTTATAATAACCTTTATAGCCCACTCAATATCTTTTTTTATTCTATCTGCAAGTTCCTCCCTAGGCGTTACGGCTTTTAATACTCTAATATCCTCTCTGCTAAGAGGAGACAAAGCCGACATAGCCATATCAAAACCAATAAAATGCCCTCTTTTGGAAACAAAATCAACAGTAATGCCATTATCATTTACATCTCTTACTATTCCAACAGACCAAGTCTGATGATAAACAAAATTACCTTTTGCAAAAAACAAATATTTTTCAAAATCTGAATATACATCAACAAAGTTCTTATCTAAGTTTTCAATATCAGACTTTACAAGATAGTCTTCAATATTTTTAACATCTTTATATCTTTCTCTTAAAAATTTAACCAAATTTTCTCTTGCCTTATGATTTTTGTTATCAAGCTTTAAAATACCTTTTAAAATTTCTATTGTCTCATCAACATTATCAGTCAAAGAATAATGATCAAATAAATCCTCATAAAGAACTATGGCCTTTTTAAATCCAAGATCTTTCTCAATTTTTTGCAAAATAAGCAAAAAAGAATCAAAATCATCCGAAACATAATGAATAAGCTTAGCCCATACTTCTCTGATTCCTGACATTTGTTTTTTATCAATAAAACGATAAATGGCTTTTCTAAAATAGAAAATTGATTTTTGCAAATCAATAGTTTCATAATAAGTAGCAAGTTGTCTAACAAACACAGTATCGTCAATATCTGCTTCAACAATTCTAGTCCAAATACTTGGAAGCTTCTCATTTTCATTGTTCTGAGCATATATTTTTGCAAGAGTATAAAGAGCATGCTTATTCTCAGAAATTAAAAGCATTTCATTGCATATATGCTCAACAAGAGCCCATTTTAAATTTTGAGAAAACAAATCAATAACGGCAAGCAAATTCATATCATTTAAAGGTCGCCTACTATATATAAGCATTCCAGAAATATAAAGACCTGCTATACTTTTTTTAACATCCTTTAAATGCCTGCCACAAATATCAAGAACATCCTCTGTTAACCCCTCATCAATTATATTATCTATCAAATCATCCAATTCTTTTATTTTGGCAAGAGAATAATTATTAACAACTATTCTTGTCCATTTATCTTCTTGTAAAATACTATCTAATTTCTCTATGGTAGTAACATTAGACATCAAACTCTCCTAATATCGATTTTTTAGCATCAAGCAACTAATTTACATACTGTTGATAAATACCTAGGTCTATTTCTTTTATGTATAACAAAATTTCATCAATACGTGCTCTATCTTCTTTTATCCTTACATAATGATCAATAAGCCAAAAATATTTATTAATAAGCCTTGGAAGCAATATGCTCTCATTTATTGATCTATAAGACTTTTCTTTAAGTTCATTGCGCAAACTGTAAACAGACTGCTTTAGCTGTCCAAGCTCTATAGGCCTTAACTCTCTTTTAATATTAAAAACACCATTAAGAGAGCCATAAACAGGAATCCATTCTTTTATAAGATCGTCTGAAATATTTCTGTCAGACTTAATAAGATCTATTAATCTTAAAATCATATCAGACTCAAGAGAATATATATCTATCTTTTGAGGATTAATAAAAAAAGCCTCTCTGAATAAGACTTTGGCTTCTTTAATTTCATCAATCAACGCATAAGAATCAGCAAGCTCTGCAACAACATCTGAGTTATCTTTAAAATCTCCCAATATTTGCAAAAAAACATTAATTGCTCTCTCGTAATTTCCCATACCTTTATAAGACTTAGCAATTTTTATTAAAAGGTCCAAATTTTCTGGATGCATTTTGTATATATTTTTATATATATAAAGACAGGTTTGAAACACAAAATATTTTATAGAATTGCGACCTTGCAAAAAATTACAACCCATCTTTTTCAAATATCGTCCTGCAAAATTATTCCACTCTCTTATTAAAAATTCTGCCTTTTCATAATCTTGCCCTATTCTATCAAGGCTTTCAACTTGACCATTCCAATACACAGAACTTTTCAAAGCTGTTAGAATTTCAATATTATCAAAATCAAGAGAATGAGCCTCTTCAGATTTTACTAAAGCTTCTTTGAAATTACCTTTCCTAAAATCTAAATAAATCTCTTTAATCAATTCAACGATTCTTTCTGATGACACATCCCCACCATTTTAAACAATATATACAAACCCCCGTTACACTTTATATAATTATATCATTTATCAATTTTTAGTCAAACAAGAAATTAAGGCAAAATAACAATATTTCATTTATTATTCTTTTAAAATAAAATCTTATATTATAATATTAAAAAGAAAATTGTGGAGTCAAATTCTAGCTATATGGAACCTAATAAAATTATCAATAAATCTATTTATTACTATAATTCAAAAAAATATTCACAGGCAATAAAACTCCTAGAAAAAGAAATTTTTTTCTACAAAAATTACTATTTGTATCACTATGTCTTGGGAATGTCTTATCTTCGTATTGGGAACCTTGGCAATGCTCAAACATATCTTAAAAAAGCTTATACTTTAAACCCGGGTGAATCAAATATAAAACAAGCTATTGCTATACTTTTAGTAAGCCAAGGCAAAGAAGAAAAAGCTATTCAGATATGGCTTAAAATGATAGAAGAAAATCAAGAAGTGGATCGATCAGAGCTGTCTCTTGAAATTATTCGAAAAAATCCTATCAAAGATTCTGCCTTTTTTAAAAATAGCAACCTATATGAAAAATTGTTTCCAACAATTAAAGCAATACCCGATAAAAATTCAACAAAGTTAATCATAATAATCATCATAGGAGGGATTGTATTTATTTCAATGTTAGCAATCTATTTTGTTTTTTATGAACAAAAAACAAAAACATCCGCAAATCTAAAAACAGAAATAAACAAAAATTTAAACAATATTGCTGCTTACATTGATGACATTAAAATAAATAACAAAGAAAAAATAAAAAATGAAGAAGGTCAATTCATATTAATACTAACCAGCGACGAAATTAAAAATTCTTTCGAAAAAATCAAAATTTATTTAAAAAAGGGAAAAGATAATTTTGCAAGAGTAGAAATAAATAAAATATTAAATTCAAATGCATCAGAATCAATAAAACTAAAAGCCAAAAATCTTGCAAGTTTTATATCAAGACCAGATTTCATTAGCTTTAATGAACATCTAAACCTAAAAGATATTAAAAAAGATCCATCAATATATTCAAACGTGTATGTAAAATGGGAAGGAGTAGTAAATAATATCGAAAAAAAAGATAACATAATTCAATTTGACTTCTATGTAGGATACAATAAAAATGTACTCTCAGGAATTATCCCAACAAAAACAACCTTTGATATTGATATTGATTTTAAAGACAATGTTGAAATACTTGGACAAATAGAATACAAAAAGAACAAACTTACCTTAAATGCAATAACAATTAGAAAGATAGATAAAAATGCAAATTAATCCTAATGTCTTTGCCAAAATTCCAAAAAATAATTAACATTTAAAATTAAAAAGGGGTGCACAGTAATTTTTCATTACATTTGATAAGATTTATTGATTCTTCAAAAGAAAGCAGTAATTCTTCCTTTTTTGTCAAGTCCCTTACTTTCATTTTATTTTCTTTATATTCTTCTTGGCCAACAAAAATTAAAAATCTTATTTCTTTGCTTAAAGCATATTCTATTTGCTCTTTAATATTTTTACCATTTTTATTTTTAAAATAGACTTCACAAGAAATATTTTTAACCTTAGAATAATCATGATTTCTAAACCTAGTAGCAAGTTCATAATAATAATTTTGCAAAGCACTATCTAAATTTACAATCAAAACTTTAGATCTAGCCTTAGTTACAAATATTTTAACATAACTAAACTTTTCAAGATCAATTATATCCTTTATTCTGTCAACACCAAAAGATCCCCCAACACCCGAAACTTTTTGAATAGAGTTTGAGAACGAAGAAACCAAATTATCATATCTTCCCCCACTGCAAACACTACCCATATTACTACCAAACACCTCAGATTCAAAAACAATCCCTGTATAATAATCAAGCCCACGCGATATTTTAAGATTCAAGTTAAAAGAATCTTGAATTTTTAATAAACTAAGATGCTGAAAAACATCTTCCACTCTCTTGATAGACTCATTATCGCCTAAAATACTTTTTAAAGCTTGTATTTTATCTTTAAAAGTCCCTTGCAAGCTCACTAAATTTAAGATTGAATCTACTGCTTCTTTTTCAATCTCAAGAAGCAGCGCTTCTTTAACCTTATCAATTCCTATTTTATCTATTTTGTCAATATTTCTTAAAATAAAAATAGATTTTTCTTTAAGTCCTAATTTTTCAAAAAAAGAATTTAATATGCCAAGATGAGAATAATGGATAATAAATTTTTTATTAATACCTTCTATAAAATTCAAAAAAATCTCTTCAAGTCCATAATATACAACAGAAAGAATCTCGGCATCACCCCTAAAACTGTCCTCTCCAACTATATCAAAGTCGAATTGCATAAATTCCCTGTATCTACCCTTTTGAGAATTTTCTCCTCTGAAAACTTTTCCAAATTGAGAACGTCTGAAAGGAAATTTTAAAGCAGAAATATTTGTAGCAACAAATCTGGCAAAAGGAACAGTCAAATCAAATCGCATGGAAACATCTCTGCCTCCATTATCCTTAAACCTATAAATTTGCTTTTCGGTCTCATCCCCACTCTTTTTTAAAAGCAAATCTGAATATTCAAGAACTGGAGTATCTATTAAGTCAAAATTATAAGAACTAAGAATGCTAAATATCTGCCTAACAATATGAATTCGAATCAAAGAATCCTTAGGTAAATAATCTTTAAAGCCTTTTAAAGTTTTAATATCCATTATATTATACCCTCTGTTATATCGTAATTTACTTTTTCAGAATATAATAACATATAATAATATAGATGCAAAAAAAAATGAATAATTTTTTATTTCATACAGCCATAAAATAATTTAAGAGGTCCAAAATTCATGACCAAAAGAATACCTAATAACAATTATCGAGTAAAAACAATATTAACAATCTTCTTAGGCATAACTTTATTAACAATTTACAAGTATTTCACACTAATGGTTTTTAATAACAGCCCAGACAACATAATATCTTTAAAGTCAAATGATATTACCAGAAGAGGAACAATTTATGATAGAAATGGCAAACCAATAGCATTCTCTTCAAAGTCCTACTCAATAGGAACAAATCCTCAAAAAATAGAAAATATTGTAAGCACAGCAGAAACTCTTGGCGCAATACTTCAAATTGATTCAAGAATTTTAAAGGAAAAGCTTTCTTCCAATAAAGGTTTTTTATATATAAAAAGAAAAATAAAAAGGGAAGAATCAGATTTAATAAAAAGAATTCAAGCTGAAGGCAGACTTTCAAATATTACTTTATATCCCGATTATACAAGAATTTATCCCTTTAGACATACCACAAGTAATATTACTGGCTTTGTAGGAACAGATAATCTTGGCCTTGAAGGTATCGAATTTTCTCTAAATAGCATATTAGGAAAAGATAAAACCAAACAACAATTTTTAAATCAAGAGTTAGAAACAAACAACATCTACTTAACAATAGACATGGACATACAACAAGGTGTTAGCAAAATAGCTAAAAAATACTTTAAAGAAAATAATCCTGAAAGTTTAATTACTTTGGTAATGAACTCCCAAAATGGAGAAATATTGTCCATGGTTCAATTTCCTCAATATGATGCGAACTTTTATTCTGAATATCCTGAAGAAATACGAAAAAACTTTTCTTCATCTCTAACCTATGAGCCTGGAAGCATTAATAAAATTTTTACAGTTGCAATAATATTAGAAAGTGGAAAATTAAATTTGGAAGAAAAATTTTTAGATAATGGAATATATCAAAAACAATTTCCATCAGGAGAAAAAATTACAATCAAAACATTAAATCCTCCCTATAAGTATATCGACTCTACAGAGATTTTAATTTATTCATCAAATGTTGGAATAGCTTACATTACTGAAAAAGTTAGCAATGAATACTTTTACAAAAAACTTTTGGATTTTGGATTTGGGGAAAAAGTTGGATTTCCATTTCCCGGAGAAACAAAAGGACTGTTGAATCATTATTCAAAATGGTCAGGACGAAGTAAAGTTACAATTGGATTTGGACAAGAAATAGGGGTATCAGCGGTTCAAATATTACAAGCTGCAAGCATACTCAGCAATAATGGAATAATGTTAAAACCTAGAATAATAAAAAAAATAAGCAACGATAAAGGAGAAAATATTAAAGAATTTGATAAAGAAGAAATAAGAAAAGTAATATCCAAAAATTCAGCACAAAAAGTTTTAAAAATGATGCGAGAAGTTGTAAATAAAGGTGGAATTCCAAATCTTAAGATTAAAAATCTTGACATTTCTGCAAAAAGCGGAACATCTCAAGCTATTGATAGAAAAACAGGTAAATACTCAGAAGAAGATTATACCTCATCTATATTAGCAATATACCCCACAGAACAACCAAAATATATTATTTATATTGTATACAGATACCCAAAAAAAATAATATACGGAACAAGAATAGCGGCCCCAATGGCAAAAGAAATAATAGAATTTATTGAACACCAACAAAATACAATCGCATATAAAAAAATTAAAATGCCATCAAAAATCAAGATCCCTAAAACTGAAACCAATTATGAAAACAAAACATACTTGCCAAATTTTATCAACCTTTCCAAAAGAGAAGCAATAGACATACTAAAATATTATAAAAATACTATGAAATTAAAAATAAATGGAAACGGATTTGTTTACAAGCAAAGCATACCCCCCAATACAAAATTGGAAGATATATCAGAACTTGAACTGTATTTAAAATAATTGGGGTTAATTAAATAAATAAATTTTTAATTTCATTTTTATAAAAATTTAAAATATAGCTTCGCTTAATGTCCATTTTAATAGACATTTCTTTACCAACTTCAAATGGTTTTTCTAAAAGAGTAAACTTTAATATCTGCTCAAAAGGCTTAAATCCATTAGCTTTATTGATTAATTTTTTTATTTCATCATTTATGGCCTTAAGAACAATATTATTTGCAATAATTTGACGCCTATTATTGGCATCAAAAATTTTTTGCCCAACACTTTCTAGATATTTATTTATTTCTTCAAAATTTGGAAGAATAAGAGCGCCTAAGAATTTTTGATCTTGACCTACAACAACCGCTTTTTCTATTAATGCTGATTCTTCAAGCTTAATCTCAATTGGAGCAGGCTCAACATTCTCTCCATTGTTCAAAACAATTGTATCTTTTTCTCGACCAATAATTTGAACAACATTATCCTTAGATAATTTTGCAATGTCACCTGTGTTTAAAAACCCATCAGGACCAATAATCCTACAAGTTGCTTCTTTATCCTTGTAATATCCAAGCATTACTTGGGGTCCTTTTACAAATAAAATTCCCTTTCCAGGTTTTTTAAGTTTATTCCCATCGGAATCTCTAATCTCAGCAACAGTTCCAGGCAAAATTTTACCACAAGTTCCAATAATCACTTTTTTATGCTTATTAGAAGCCACTCCGGGTGAAGTTTCTGTCAATCCATAAGCATTGGCAAGTTCAATGCCAATTGAATTAAAAAATCTAACAGCAGGCAACGGCATACTCCCACCACCAGTAATCCCAACAACAAAATTATTACCCAAGATCTTATTTATTTTATTAAAAATTAAAATATTCCCCAAGGCTTTAAAAGGAAATAAGCAGATTAATCCAAATATTCCTAAAATTTTCTTTATAGGGAAAAATAAACTTAATCCGTTGTCTGGATAAAGCCCCATTACAACCCTATAGCAAATATCACTAAGAAGTGCTGATTTTACAAAAAAATGAAAAATCATTCTAGAAATAAACGGTTTTTTAGAAACTTCTTTGTAAATATTTTGTCTTATTGCAATCCAAAGCCTAGGAACAGCTGCAATATAATGAGGATTAATATTTTTAATATCATCAAGCATTGCCCTTGGAACAATGGTAGAAAACAAACAAACCATACCCTTGAGAAAAATATTGTAAGAAAAAGATCTTTGAAAGGAATGCCAAATTGGCAAAATGCACATAAATATTTGTCCCACCTGCGTATCAACCATTAAACTAAAGCTAGAAACCTGATAAAGAAGGTTAGCATGGCTGAGCATTACCCCCTTTGGATGGCCTGTTGTTCCAGAAGTATATATTATTGTTGCCATATCATTAGCATCAACTTTACTTGCAATCTCAATAATTTCCGAATCTTTTCTTAAGTTATCTCCAAATGAAATACAATCACTATAAGTATAAATTTCAAAATCACTATATTTTAGTTTATCTTCTTGGTTTAAATTTTCAATAATAATAAATATTGGCTTTACTGTAAATTTAATTTGAACAAACATATTAAGAAGATTTAAATTTTCTAAAACAACTATACTTGGAAGAACGGAGTTAAAAATAATTTCGGCTTCAAAAAGAGTAACATCAGAACCCTTTGGAATATCAACAGCACCTAAAGATAAAATTGCAAAATCTATCACGGTCCACTCGGCTCTATTTTCAGAGCAAATAAATATTTTATCTTGATGCTTAACATTGATTGACTTTAAAAAGGAAGCAAGCTTTAAAACATTGTTTTTTAAGTCGCCATAAGTAACATGGGCATATCCATTGCAAACTTTATATATTTGAGCAATCTTATCTTTTTGTTGATCAGCCACCTCAAAGAATGCCTTTGCTATTGACATATAATCCTCCTTTTAACAAAGTTAACATGGTTTATTATATCATTATTAACCATAAATTCATAAAGATTATTTATAAAGCCCCCTGCTGTAAAAAGCATACAGAAAGTAAATAAAAATAAAAACCTAAAAAATCAAAACAAAGTTTGAAAAAATATTTAATAAAAAAATAATTGAAAATCTAAAAGTAAATTTCAATTTTAATATTTTAGCAAGTAATATTTTTTTCTCAAAATGCCTAAAACATTAAATGTTATTCAATTATTTTCACAAACATAAAAATAGTGTTTAGGATCTATTTTATTACCTTTAAAACAATCAAGCACTCTTTCTAAAAAATCTCTTTATTTTTTCCTTCATAAATACAAGAAATATAATTTTCACAGTCTTTAAAATAATATTTATCTGATCATATTTATCTGATTTTGCTTGAATACAATGAATAAGCTTATAAAATATATTGACCCTGACCTTAATAAAAGAATAAAAAGAAAAAATTTCTGTAACTCTATTAAAATAAAATGGTACAATTTATTCTGTAATAAAAACTTATCACTATTTATCATTTAAAACAAAATGTCCACAGGCCCATAAACATAAATTTGATCGCCTATCTACAATATTCTAGGAATTTTTGAAATATTACAATCTTCCACTTCTCGTATTAAGAACTTTTAAAAAATCATTAACTACTCCATTATTAACCAAAGCAGTAAATAAAATTTTACCCTTAAGAATTAATTTCTCAAAACAAAAAAATTAATCCCCTCTGTAGGGTAAGAACTATTCAAATCATCCACAATATCCTTTAATCGATTAACAATAAATTGATTAGAAGTATAAATAATCAAAATAAAATTTTCTTCAGGCCAAACGCCATTACCTTGTTTCTCCCCCTTCTTGCCTTTTCCATAAACATTTCCTATCTTAGAATAATATATGGGCTCTCCTAACTCTTGCTCTATTTTTTCTATACATTCAAAAACATCAAGCTCTAAAGATAAGTTGGAAACTATTTCAATCCTATACTTATAAAATTCAGTCATATCATTCCCCATCTTCTTCAAATAAATTATCATAATTACTTTTAGCTGAATTATTAATTTTGAATGATTTTTCAACATCCACATTGGACGCCACTCTTTTTAACCTAGATTTGTAACTTGAAACAATGTTGGAAAAAATTTCAAAAAGCATAGGAATAAAAAACAAAGTAAGAAATGTGCTGGCTGTCATTCCACCAATAAAAGTAAATGCAATTGGCTTTAGAAGTTCATTTCCACTCCCACTAGAAAATGCCATTGGAATAAGCCCTATTATTGAGGTCAAAGAAGACATTAAAATTGGTCTAAGCCTTGAACGACAAGATTCAATAATTGCTTCTCTTAGGTCAAACCCTCTCTTGATCAATAAACCAGTATAATCTATAAGAACAATTCCCGTATTTACCACAACACCAACAAGCATAAGCATACCAATTGCAGCAAAAATAGAAAGTTTTTCTCCTGCAAGAAAATGTATAAGTACAACCCCTATTGCCGTTAAAGGAATTGTAAAAATAATAATAAAAGGTTTTAAAAAGGATTCAAATTGAGAAGCCATAATACCAAACACAACAATAACAGCCATCATAATAATTATTTTAAACTGATCCATGATATTTGAAAATTCATTATATTCTCCCTCAACCTTAAGAGTTATGCCTTCTTTATGGGGTACCTTATTATTAATAAAATCTACAACTTTTGCAGTTACTTGGGTTAAATTATCATTTGGAGAAATACCCGCATTAAGATAAATAGTTAAAGCTTGATTTTCTCTGTAAATAGATTCCGCTTTATTGGTTTTTTCAAAGGTAGCTATTGATGAAAAAGGAATTTTAACTCCAGATGAATTTGTAATAAATATTTTTTCTAAATCTTTTAAATTTTTAACATCCATTCTATCAAGCTTAAGAACAATATCATAATTAAGTCCATTCTCTACATATTGCCCAGCAACAACACCATTAATATTGGCTTTCAACTCATTTAAAATGGTATTCATGTCAACACCATAATTATAAGCTAGCGATCTGTCTATCTCAACACCAATTTGAAGTTGGAAATCACTTATGCTAAGCCTTGGATTTACAAGTTCAGGAATTTCCTTTTTTAACATAGAAATTAAAATTTTTCCATAATCTTTTATATATTCAAAATCATTGGCCGAAATTTTAATTCTAATAGAATCTCCACTGCCTAAAGAATTTTCACTGGAAGGCTCAATATTAAATTCAGGATAAAGATTTCCAATACGATTCATAATTTTATATTTAATAGAATCGTAATCTACGTTTTGAGTTAACTTATCTCTTGATTCTTCTTTAAGAGGAAACAATACGTTGAAAGTTATTCTATCAGCACGCAAAGTAGCAATAATACTTTTATATCCTTTAGCTTCACTTTTTACAATTTCTAAAAATCTATTAGAATAAAATTTTGCATATTCCAAATTAGTTTTATGGGGAAAATTTAAATTAATAGTAATTGAGTTCTCTTTACCTCTAGCAAAAGTTGTCACATCTAACAACAATCCTAAAAGCAAGCTGCCAATAAAACTAAAAAAAACAATCAACCCAAAAATCAATTTGTGATTTAAAACTATATTTAATAAATTTATATACAAAAACTCTAAAAAATAATAAATACTAGCAAAAAAGGCATCGATTTTCCTAATAAAAGCATTCTTAATATTCTTTTGAAAACTTGTGTATAAACCGACATAGTGGCTTGATAAAACAGGAACCAAAAAAATCGCAACTAAAAGAGAAACGCCTAAGGAAATAACAATCGTAAATGTAAAGTCTTTGAAAAAATCTCCATATACCCCAAGTTCTGATTTGAAAATAAGAAATGGCCCAAAAACACAAATAGAAGTAAAAGTTGAGGATGTAATAGGCAGCATCATCTCCTGAGCTCCGAGAATAGAAGATGAAATAAGCTTTGCTCCTTTTTGCCTATACTTGTATATGTTATCTATTACAACAATTGAACAGTCAACAACCATTCCAATCCCAAGTGCAAGACCCGCAAGACTCATAATATTAAGAGAAATATTTACAAAATACATTAAACAAAAGGTCAAAACAATTGCTATTGGAATAGAAATTCCAATAATTATTGTGGCCCTAAAGCTTCTTAAAAAGAAAAAAATAACAAATATTGCAAGCATAGCCCCAAAATAGGCTGAATTTACTACCGTTGAAATGGACGCTTTAATAAAATCAGTACTATCAGAAGCAATCTCCAATTTCATATCTTTAGGCATAGATAATTTCAATTTTTCTATTTCATTCATAACAACTTTAGAAACTGCAATAGAATTGGCATCACTACGTTTTTGCACCGACAAAGAAATTGAGGGCAACCCATTATACTCAACATATTCTGACAAATCTTCAAAATCGGTTTTAATATTAGCAATGTCTTTGAGTTTTATCTCAATAGGAGATGAATTTATACCGAAAGAAATGTCGGGCATCTTATAAGCTATGACTACATTACCTATCTCTTCAATTGATTTAAATTTTCCAGAAACTTCAACCAAATATTCTAAGTTGTTCTCCAATATATTACCAGCTGAAAGTTCCAAATTTTGAGACGCTATAATTGAAGATATTCTTGATAAAGAAAGACCATAAGACTCCAATCTGTTTTGAGAAACTTCAATTAAAACTCGCTTTTTACTTCCCCCATTAACAGTAACAATTGCAACTCCATCAAGCCTTTCAAGCCCAGGCTTAATGATTTCATCAGCATATCTTTTAAGCTCAGAAACTGGCCTTACAGAATTAATAACAATTTCCATTACAGGAATATTTTTAAGATTGTATCTAAAAATTCTAGGGGTCTGTGATTTGCTGGGCAATGAAGATTTTACCAATTCAAGAGCATCTCGAATTTCATTTAAAACCAAATCCAAATCAGTTCCATGATAAAATTCAAGTGAAACGGTGCTACTTTCTTTAGAAGAAGTACTATATATATTTTTTAAATTCTTTACCGAACTCAAGCCACTCTCAAGAACTCTAGAAACGCTCTCTTCAACTTCTCTGGGAGAAGCGCCAGGATAACTAGTGTAAATACTTATTTGGGGAATATCAATTCCCGGCAAAAGGTCTACTTTTAACCTTGAAAAGGTGTACAAACTTATCATCAATAACAATGAAAATAAAATCAACATTGTTATTGGTTTGCCAACTATTCTCTTTACCAACATAACACATCCCCCAACAAATTAAATATTGCTTTCGACTGAAAGACCTTCTTTAGTATCTACCAAATTTATTAGAGTTCCATTAGAAAGAGCAGACATACCTTCTACTACAATTAAATCATTCTCTTCAACCTCACCCGAAAGAGCTACAATGTTGTCTATTTCAAAAAGTACTGTAATGGGTAACATTTGAACACTCTTGCTCTCTAAATCAAGCTTAAATACAAATTTCTTGCCCTCTCTCTCAACAACAGCCTCTCTTGGAATCTTAATTACATCTTTAAATCGCTTAGTAATAAGTTTAATTTTAGAAAACATCCCAATAATAAGTTTATCCAAATTACTGCCAATAGGGGTAAGATATACTTCGATAGTTCGACTTTTAGAATCTAAAATGGGAGATATTTCTGAAACTTTAGCTTTAAACTTTTCATTAGGATAAGCACCAACCTCAATAATAGCATCATTTCCAACTTTAATATTTGAAATGTATTTCTCAGACACATAGGTTAAAATTTGCTTTGTATCTATCCTTCCTACTACTGCTATGTTGGATTGAGGATTAACTGTTTCACCAATTTTTTTTGTAATATTTAAAATATATCCTGATATTGGAGCTCTTACAGGACTTTTCAAATATACAGAACCAGGCCTTGAAGGATCAAGAATTGCAACTATTTGTCCCTGTTGAACATAGGCTCCAAGCTTTATTCTCAAAGAAGTTATTTTGCCCACAGCATCTGGAAAAATATCTGCCTTAACTTTTGTATCTACATCTCCATTTAAAGACAAATAATCACTCAAGATTCCCTTTTTAACCTTCATAGCAATTACTGGAAATCTATAAGGACTTTCTTTCTCCTTATTAATATTTTTGTCATCTAGCTTGTTCTTATTCACACAAGCAACCAAGACTAAGAATAAAACTAAAAAATATCTTTTTAAATAAAAGTTAATATTAAAAATCAAATTCATCAAAATACCTCTTAGTCTAATGAATTTATTAAATTTTTATATTCAAGTATAGAATTGGCATAATTTAATTTATCTTCAATAAATTTCAAATCGCTCTGCTTATAAACAAGTTCAATATCATTCAATTTAGAAAGATCCATGACCCCGGAATTAAAAGCATTAAACGCCATTTGATAATTTTTATTCGCTAATTCCACATTAATTTTAGAAGCATCAAGAATTGCTTTATATCTTCTAATGTCCTTTCTTTTTTGCACAATACTAGATTTTAAATTCCTAATTTTACCTTCAACATTGTTTTGTAATATTTTTAGCTGATAGTTGTTATCTTGTATTTTTGTAAAACTCTTTGAAAATGGAAATAATTCAGTTAAACCATAATTTAAACTAAAGGATGCTAAAAATCCAGTTGAAAAACCCTTAGAATTTTCATGAAATGATTTATAAGGAGAGTAAGAAAATGACAAAGAAAGGCTTGGCAAATATGTATCTAACCAAAGCGAACCAATAAGCTGTTCGGTCATTTTTAAGCGCATATTTAAATCCTTAATTTCTAATGATTCATTAAAATTTAATGCCTCATTAAATAAAGAAAAATCTATTGTTTCGTCTGGCAATTCGCCAATAATTTCAAAATCTTGATCCGGATCTAATCCTATTAATAATTTGAAAATTTCTTTTGATTTTTCAAAATTAATAATCTGACCATCCAAATCTGGTTGAGATTTTTTATACTTAAGCTGCGCATCAAGAAAATCTATTTCTGATATTAGTCCATTATTATAAGCAATTCTAGCTTGTTCAAATTTAAGTTTACTATTTTGTATTTGACTCTCAAAAACCTTCAAAGTGCTCTTTAAAGCTATCAATTGATTGTAAGACTTGAGAACATTTAGCTTGATATTGCGAACAGCACCCTCCCTTTCTATTTTTGCACTTTCATACTCCAACATAACAAGTTGCATTCTCTTTAAAACAGAGGGGGACAAAGAAAGACTAATCCCAACTCCAAACCCAAAACCCCAATAATCTCTCTCAAGTTCACTCAGCACAGAAGAATTTCTACTAAGTGTAGAACTAAGGTTAACATTTGGAACAAAAACATTCCACGCATTATTTTTATAAAGTTTTTTTATATTTTCTTTGTAAAAAGCATTTTTTGAATCCAAGCTATTTTCTAAGGCCATATTTACAGCTTGTTTGGGTGATATTTTGATAATTTCAGCAAAAGAAAAAGAGACGGTCATAAAAATTAAAAAAATTTTTTTAATTTGAAGCCCCCTTATATTTAAAATCAAAACCTTAAAGTTATAAAAATTAACTAATATTTCAATTCATTTGATTAATTATTATAATGTTTATTATAATATAATATAATTCCAAGTATGAACATTTTTAAAATTTTATTTATCTTAAATTATACTCTTATTTTTTTAATAAAAATTTATCAAAACACTTTCTCTAAAATATTTGGGCTGCAATGCATATACAAACCTACTTGCTCAAAATATTCAATCGAATGCCTTAAAAAATACAATTTTTTAACGGCCTTAATATTAATGACACTAAGAATAATAAGATGTAATGCATTATTCAAAGGAGGAAAAGATTTTATCCCTAAATACAACCCTATTTTAGAATCCTTAAAAGAATTTAAAAAAAGATTAATCAAATAAGGTCTTATATTTTTCTGGAACCCACGTCTTTACAATCTCTTTATTCTTTTCAACAAATTCAACTGCATTGCGGTATTCTTTGCCTGGCTCTTTATCATTTTTATCCATTAAGGGCAATATTAAATCATCGCTCCAATAAAAATGATCAAAAACATAATATGCATCAAAATCATCATTTTCAAGACCAAGTCTAACAAGAGTATGCACGCTCTCAATTCCCCCCATAATTAAATCAGGATCATCAAGAAACTTAATATCATACCTAGAAAAAGCCCAATGGGGCTTCCATAAAGGAACTAAAATCCATTCGTTTCTCTTTATTGAAGAATCCAAACTTGCAAGCATAACGCTCTCGCTTGAAGGAACTAGCTCATACTCTTTACTTAATCCATAATAATCAAGCGCTTGTTCTGTAACAATCTGAGTTCCCGCACCAGCATCTATGCCAATCATTTTGTTTTTAAACTTGGCGCCCTTACCCTTAAGCTCACTAATGCTAGAAATTGGAACATAACTTGGCACCACAAAACCCTGAATGGTTCCTTCGTAATTTGCACCAAGATCAACAAACTTTGTTTTCAGTTTTTCATAATAAAATTTATCGGCTGTGGGAACCCAAGAAGATACCGTACCATCTACCTTTCCAGATGCTAAGTATTGATACATTATAGATGTAGTAACTGAAAATATTTCTGCATTGTAGCCCATTTTCTCAAAAACAACCTTTAATACATTTGTAGCTGCCGTTTCTCCACCCCAATTCACATATCCAATTTTTACCGATTTTAAATTCTTTGAACTCTTTTTTTCATCACAAGACAAAAAAGTAAGAAAAATACAAAAAATAATGAATAATTTATTCATAAAGAAATCTCCATTTCATAAAGTAATCTACAAAACTCAATAAACAATTTAGACATAAAATACTATCCGCTTATTTATTATATATTTCTAAAAATCTTTTAAATTTATTTTCTCTCTTTCCACCATAATGATCTGTGTTTAAATAGCTAAATTTAATAAAGATAGATTGCATAATCCTATCTAAAATAATAGCTATAATAACAACTGCTAATCCAGATATTAAACCCTCACCAAAATTTAATCTTTCTATAGAGTAGATCACAGTTCTGCCCAAACCAGACGATCCAACCATTGCAGCAATTACTATCATAGATATAGCCATCATTATTGACTGATTAATGCCTTCAATTATACTCTGAAGAGAAAGAGGAAGCTGAACTTGAAAAAGAATGCGCAAATTACTACTACCAAAGGACTTGGCGGCTTCTATTACTTCATCTGAAACTTGAACAATTCCCAGCCTTGTATATCTAATAACAGGGGGCATAGCAAAAACTATTGTAGCAAAAATAGCAGAAGCTGTACCCATTCCAAAAAAAGGAATAGCGGGAATCAAATAAATAAAAGGAGGCATGGCTTGCATTAAATCTAGAATAGGTTTTAAAAAAACATAAAACCTTGGGAAATATCCACCCAAAATACCTATAGGAATTCCTAAAATAACAGAGACTAATACAGAAACAAATATTATAGCTATTGTATCCATTGAAGCTTCCCAAAGATTAAAATACAAAATAAAAAAGAATCCGGGTGAAATTAAAAATATTAATCTCTTTTTTAAGAAAACAAAACTCAGTAAACATACGGTCAAAATAAAAAGAATTGGATTAACAAAAAGAAATAAATTTTTCAAATTTTCATATAAAAAAATTATACTTTTAGAAAAACCTACCCCTTCAGAAATTGAAAAATTATCAACCAAAAAATCAAAAAAATTATCTATTTTTAATATAAAAAAATCTTTATTCATAAATTCCTATCTTGATAATAAATAAGAGATTTCATTTAAACTAATATACCCGGCAATAGTTCCCTTTTCTTTTATTATTAAATAATCTTGCTTATTCAAATATTCAACAATTTTTTTTATCTCATCATTTAGATCTAAATCTAAAGATACAAGATTATCATACCTTTTATTAAGAACTTTGTCATACAAACTAAAATTTTCACCTTTACACTTAATAATAACATTTAAACCATTATCACTACCAGAGTTTAAATCAAAATCATCCTTTAAAATATCTTTTATTTTTAAAATATTTAAAACAGGTAAATTTTTAATAAAATCAGATATAAAATCTGTATTAGGATTGGCTAAAATTTCCAAAGGTTTACCAACCTGAATAATTTTTCCATCTCTCATAAAAGCAATTCTATGTCCCAATTTAAAAGCTTCATTTAAATCATGAGTAATAAACACAACTGTTTTTTTAAGTTTGGCCACCAACCTTAAAAGTTCTTCTTGCATTTCTCCCTTAATTAAAGGATCAAGTGCCGAAAAAGCTTCATCCATTAAAAGAATATCTGGATTAACCACTAATGCTCTTGCTATTCCAACTCTTTGCTTCATTCCTCCAGAAAGTTCATTAATATACTTATATTTTGAATCTTCAAGCCCCACAAGATTTAATACCTCAATAGCGCGCTCTTCTCTGATCTTCCTAGGAATACGTTTGACCTCAAGTCCATAAGTAACGTTTCTCAATACATTCATATGAGGAAAAAGTCCAAAGTTTTGAAAAACCATTGCAAATTTATCTTTTCTTAAATTAGAAAGATCTTTGCGATTTATAGCATTCATTTCCATATTATTTACCAAAATAGACCCTGAATCTATTTTATGAATACCATTTAAACACCTGACTAAAGTAGACTTGCCACAGCCCGACATACCCATAATAACTAAAATTTCATTTTCATAAACATCAAGATTAATATTAGCATTTGCAATAAAAATAGAAGATTCTTTGTAGATTTGCATTCTATCTTTGCCATCTTCATAGTCTTTTATAGCTTGACTTATCCGCTTTTTGTCAACATAATACGAAAATACTTTATAACAATCTTTAATTTTAACAGCAACCCTACTCAAAGCAAACTCCTCAATAAGCCTGCATTATACTTTATAACACATCATTATAAATTATACTAAAATTATTAAATTTTTACCGATCCAAAATAAAAAAACAAAAGATCCTTTAAAGGATCTTTTGTTAATAATTTGTACCAATTAAATTAGAATTTTATCTAAGCAATGACAAAACATATTGGGGAACTTGATTAGCCTGCGCAATCATTGCCATTGCGGATTGTGTTAAAATACTATTAGTTGTAGCAGCTACAACCTCATCTGTCATTGTAGCATCTTTTATTTGAGCATAAGATGCTTTTAGATTTTCAATTGCATAATCAGTACTATCCTTGATAGATTCAAGTCTATTTTGGAAAGCACCTAAATTTGCCCTTTGATCACTTATCATTCTAATAGCATTTTCTATTTTAGCAAGTGATGTATTAGCATCAACTGTAGTTGTAACATTAACAGGAGAATTAACTCCGCCCTGAGAAGGTGCTGTAGCAGGTGCTGGCTGTTGAGCTCCTTCCTGTTGAACACCTTCTTGAACAGGTGCAGCCTGAGCAGTTTGAGCTCCCTCACCAGAGAAAAGATTTGCAACATTAGCCGCATAAATATTTACAGCAATAGCTTCATCTTGGTTTGCTCCAACATGAACTCTTAAAGTCCAAGAAGCTTGAGACCCTGAAAGTGATGCTGGAGTGTTAATTTTTGCAGGTTGCATTCCAAGCTCTTCAGCTGTTCTTACATTTTGAGAAGCAGATTTGTTTGATAACATGTGCATTTGGTTATATTGAGCTTGATCAGCAATTCTATTAATTTCGTCTGTAAGTTGCTCTATTTCAATTTGTATAGAACCTCTGTCTGCATCTGAATATGTACCATTACCTGATTGAACTGCTAATTCTTTCATTCTTACTAAGACTTTTTCTACTTCATTCAAATTACCTTCTGTTGTCTGAATAAAATTGATAGCCTTTGAAGTATTTCTAGAAGCTTGTGACAAACCTCTTATTTGAGCATTAATCTTACCAGAAACTCCCATGCCAGCAGCATCATCAGAAGCTCGATTAATTCTGTACCCACTAGAAAGCTTTTCTTGAGTTTTACTAAGATTAGCAGCATTAATACCATTATTTCTTGAAGCATTAATAGCTGATGTATTATGATTTATAATCATATATCATTCCTCCATGATAAAATTTAGTTATTTATTTTTGGCAAATCCTTTTGCCTGTTAAAAAGAATAGCACAAAAATTTAAAAAAAAGAAACGCAAACGGCAATAGCATTAAAAATAATTGTTATTATTTATTTCTTTGATTAAAATCAAAAGCCCTTAATGTATTTTCCTGATCTTTCATGCGCTTAACGGTAAAATCCAGGGTATTAAGCTCACCTTCCACTTTTCTCTCTCTGTCTTCGTACTTCTTTTTATAATCTTCAACTTTATTTTTTTGATTAAAAATTTTCAAGTCATAATTTTTTATTTTATTATAAATAACTCCTCCAGAAGCTACAAGAGGCCCCAGACAATCTCCTAGCATTTTAGCAATTCCATTATCATATACTCTGTCACCATTAAGATCAAATAAAAAAAGTTCTCTAACATTATCGATATTATTACGAATCGATTCATCAAACTTTTTCTCATCAAGTCTTAAATATCTAGAAAGTCCTCCAGAAGAAGAAATGGAATTAGTAAAAACTCCCATCTGATTAATTATTGAAAAATTAGGGTCACTAGTAACATAAGGCTTAAAAATTATTGATTCTAATCTGGACTTAAGATTTTTTAATAAAAATTCAGATCTTAAAATACCTAAATTTTTATAAGCCTCTTCTTTTTGAGAATCACTAAGATAAGTCAGCTCTTCAATTATATTAGACTTTTGATTATTGGGTTGATCTTCATTAGAGCTTACAATATTAATCTCAGCAAGAACTTCATTGTAAGCACCAATAAAATCTAAAAGAACCCTCTTAATCCCTTCATAATCAGGTTCAATTTTAGCCTCAACCATATCACTTGAGGCTTTTTTTAAACTTAATGTCACATTTGGAACTAAATCATTTATAACATTTGAATCTCTCTCAACATCTACTCCATCAAATTTAATTTTTGCATTTTCAGCAAAACTTTTAGCATTTATTGGCAAATGCCCATCTCTATTTTTTGGATCAAAAATTTCAACATTGCTAATCACAATTACTTTATTATTTGCTTTATTTTCAATATTTATTTCTTCTAGATTAGAAAGAACTCCAACATCAACTTCAACTTCTTCAAAATTATTTGAAATATTTATTAAAGGAAGCTCTAAAGAACCTTCCTTGCCACATATTTTAACCATATTCATTTGAATATATTTTTTTTCCAAAGGAGTTTTTAAATCAGATCCAAGATCAACTACACTATCTTCACTCTCAACTTTTGCATCCTTAAACGTAGCCCCCCCGGGATTAAAAATAATCTTGCTATCAGGCTCTTCTAAGCCTGTATCAAAATACTTAACTTTAAATTTAATTTTACTCCTAGATGTAATTTCAATATCTTCAGGAATTTCAATTGATACTTCTGAAAGCGGATTCAAAACAAGGCTATTATTCTCAAAAGAAAGTTTATTGTTACTGCTAGATTGATTTGCAACAATATCTGAAAGATTAGGGTTAAAATTGGTTTTAAGTTCACTTAAAATTCCAATTTGCTTAGCAAAAGACAATCCTTCCCCTTTTATAACAAGTTTATTTTCTTTACCTTCCTTTAAAGATTGTAAAACAAAACGACTATTCCCATTTTTATCACTTTTTACTATTTTTGCAGATAAAAAGCCCTTTCCCTTGTTATTAATATCCCTCACAAGTAAATCAATATTACCATTACTTTTTACATTAATTTCTTTCTTGCCAACTAAAAATATATAATCCCCCTCTGGGATTGTAACTTTTTTAGGATCAAAATTTGAAGACAAAAACACATCGGCTGATGCTATTTGATCAACAATTAATTTGTGAGTCTCATTCTTAGCTCCATATCTAGTAGACAAGGTTAAGACTTCGCTATTACTAGAATTTCCTGACATTAGATTAAAAGGACTGTTAAGCGATGTAAGTTCTTTTGCAAGAGAATTTAAAGTAGAAATTTTTCTATTAATTAGCTGCCAGGCACTTTTCTCTTGTTCTAAAGATTCAAGTTTCTTAAAAGAAGAATCGATTTTAGCTTTATCGGACTTAAGCATGGATTCACGAATTTCTTTGGTATTGTATTTACTCTCAAGTCCAGGAACAAAAAATCCTGATGCCAAAATAATGCCCTCCGGGATAAATTATATCATTAATAAAATTGAAAATAAAATATAATATGCAATAAACAAAAAACATAAAATTCAAGTATCTAAACCAATTTAAAATAAAAAACATAAAAAGTAAAAACTTTAAAAAAATTTAATGTTTATAGTAAAATAAATTAAAAGGAGCATAAAAATGCCAAATTTTTGCTTATTCAACTCAAAATCCGTTTTAACTGGAAACGATAAAATAGATAATTCAGCAGTTCTAATTAAGGATAATAAAATTTTTGATATTGTAACGTCTGATAGGCTTAAAAAAATGGATCTTGAAGAATACCAAATGATTGATACAAAAGGCAATTATATAACTCCCGGACTTTACGACAATCATATTCATGGATTTCACGGTCATGGGACAGATCAGTGTTCAACAGAATCAATACTTAAAATGTCAGAACATCTAGCACAATACGGTGTAGTAGGATTTTTGCCAACTCTTTATCCAAGACCAATAGATGAAATGATTGAAGCAATAAAAGCTTGCACAGCAGCAATTGGCAAAGAAAAGGGAGCTAAAATTTTAGGACTTCACCTTGAAGGACCATTTTTTTCTCCTGAAAAAAATGGAGCCCATCCTGTTTCTCATCTTCATGAACCCAGCATTGAAGTTATGCAAAAATTAATAGATGCAGCTGGTGGAGTATTTACAGGATCAAACGGCAAAAGAAAAACACATATAAGTACAATGACCGTTGCTCCTGAGCTTAAGGGCATGAGAGATCTTGCAATATTTTGCCTTGAAAACAATATAAACCTTCAAGCAGGACACACAAATGCAACATATGAAAATATGATAGAAGGATTTCAGGTCGGAATACTTCACACAACCCATTTTTTCAACGCAATGTCAAAACTTGATCACAGAAATCCAAATGCAATAGGAGCAGTGTTAATACACGGCGATGTTTCTTGTGAAATTATTGCAGATGGCCACCATATACATCCAAAATTAGTTTTAATGCTTAGAAAACTTAAAGATATAAGTAAAATAGTCCTTGTAACTGACGGACTTACTCCAAATTATCAGGCTTGTGGAAAACTAATCGCAAACGGAGACGAAGTTTATATTGCAGAAGATGGATTATTCCATAACGTAAAAAACAACACAATAGCTGGATCAACACTCACAATGATACAAGGTCTTAAAAACTTAATAGAATTCGGATACAGTTTAAGCGATGCTGTTCAAGCAAGCTCCTACAATCCAACAAGAATCCTAAATATTGATAAAAAGGGATTAATATGTCACGGATATGATGCAAACATCAATGTCTTAGATAAAGATTTTAATCTAAAGTTAACAATGATAGAATCTAAAATAATTTTTAACAATCTATAAATTTAAACCATTTTAAGGAAATAGTAATGAGATTAATAATCAGACCTACATATGAAGACATATCAAAGTGGGCAGCCAATCACGTAGCACAAAAAATTAAAGAATTTTCTCCAACAAAAGAAAAGCCATTTATCCTTGGACTTCCAACAGGAAGTTCTCCAATTGGTATGTATAAAAATTTAATTGAATTAAATAAAGATAAAAAAATTTCATTTCAAAATGTCATAACTTTTAACATGGATGAATATATAGGAATTGAAAAAAATCATCCTCAAAGTTACCATTCATTTATGTGGAAAATTTTTTTTTCTCACATTGATATCAAAAAAGAAAACATAAATATACTAAATGGAAATGCTTTAGATCTTAAAAAAGAATGTGAAGAGTATGAAAAGAAAATCAAATCCTTCGGGGGAATCATGCTTTTTGTAGGTGGAATCGGACCTGATGGTCACATTGCTTTTAACGAACCGGGGTCCTCCTTAACATCAAGAACAAGAATTAAAACTTTAACCCAAGATACAATCATTGCTAATTCAAGATTTTTTGAAGGCAATCTGAACAAAGTTCCCAAAAGCGCGCTAACTGTTGGGGTTGGAACAATTATGGATTCACAAGAAATTTTAATAATAGTAAATGGACATAGCAAAGCAAGAGCATTAAAGCACGCTATTGAAAAAGGTATTAATCATATGTGGACAATTAGCGCACTTCAATTACATAAAAATGCAATCATAGTGTCTGACAAAAATGCAACTTACGAATTAAAAGTTGGAACAGTAGAATACTTTAATGACATAGAAAGAGAAAACTTTAATAATGATTTAAAATAAATTAAATTAAAATTTTAAAGTAAAATACTATTATTCATAGTAAACTCTTTCTAAAAATAAAGGCTAATTGTTAGCTTCATTGTAAATTTTTGAAACTTCTTCCCAATTCAAAGCCTTAAAAAATGCATCAACATATTCAATTCTTCTATTTTGATATTTAAGATAATAGGCATGCTCCCAAACATCAATACCTAAAATTGGTTTATAAGACTTCATTAAAGGACTGTCTTGATTAGGCATTGAAATAACCTTAAGTCCGCTATCAGGGCACAATACTAGCCAAGCCCAACCACTTCCAAAAATTTTCATCGCAGTATCTTTTAAATTAGCCTTAAGAACATCTAGGCTTCCAAAAGCTGTATTAATATCATCTTTAAACTTTTCAAAAAGATTGTCCTTGTTTCCTGGCCTTAAAGTTCTAAAATATAAAGTATGGTTAGAATAGCCTCCAGCATTATTTCGTATTAAAGTTTGAAATTCTTCTGGAAAATCATGAATATTTTTTAGTATGCTTGACACATCTGTTAAATGAATTTTCTCCACTTTTTCCAAAATGGAATTCAAATTCATTACAAAACCATTATGGTGCTTGCTATGATGAATTTCCATAGTTTTAGCATCAATATAAGGCTCAACAGCATCATAATCATAACCAAGTTCTGGCAGCTTAAACATAAAACCCCCTATTTTAACTTTTGCCGTGACAATTTTTATATTTCTTCCCACTTCCACAATAACAAGGCTCATTTCTACCTATTTTAGGAGAACTTCTAACCACTTGAATATTAGAAACGTTTTTACCCTCATTAATAACAATTCCAGAAAGTTCTTTATGAATTGGTTTAACATTTCTAGACTTCTTTGTTGATTTAAAATCGGAAGAATTGCTATCTAATTTTAACTGAAGAACACGCCTTATGGTAGAAACTTTAATATCTTTAATAAGTTCGCTAAATATTGAAAATCCCTCTTCTTTATATTCTGTAATTGGATTTTTATTAGCATAAGACCTTAAATAAACAGCCTCTCTTAAAGAGTCTAAATTTGCAAGATGTTCTTGAAATTTAAAATCAATATTTTTCAAATATTCATATCTTAAAAATCCATTAAAAAGATCCCTACCAATCAAATTTTCTTTTTCATCTAAATTTGCCTTTGCTATTTGCATTAATTTAGCCTTTAAATCAAGAGAATTAATATTTTCAATAGAGCCAATACTCTCAAGCATATAAGCAAAAATTGAATTTACTTCATTTAAAAAAACATTTGAAACTGTATTACCTTTTGTCCCTTCAAGTAAAAAACTAAGATATTCTTCTAAAGCAACAAGAATACGATCCTTAATGGCTGTATCTTCAAGAATAGAGTTTCTCTGGGCATAAATAAAATCTCTGTGTTTTGTAATAACATCGTCATACTCTAATAAATGCTTTCTAATTTCAAAATTTCTGTCTTCTACTCGTTTTTGAGCATTAATCAAAGATTTAGTTAAAAGAGAATGTGTAATAGGCTCTCCTGTTGCCATTCCAAGCTTACCCATTAATGATCTTAGGTTGTCTCCAGCAAAAAGACGCATTAAATCGTCCTCAAGTGACACATAAAATCTTGAACGCCCAGGATCACCTTGCCTTCCGCTACGCCCACGAAGTTGATTATCTATTCGCCTTGATTCGTGACGTTCACTACCAATAACATAAAGCCCACCAAGACTTTTAACCTCATTATAGTCTTTCAGGTAGTTTTCTCTCTCATTTTTAACAGCCTCTTGAAATTCTTCAAGGCTTACATTAGTTCCGATTTTTTTTCTAACTCTGTGCTCAATATTTCCCCCAAGTTTAATATCCGTACCACGACCAGCCATATTTGTTGCTATTGTAACCGCATATTTTGCTCCAGCTTCAGCAATAATAAATGCTTCTCGAGAATGATTTTTCGCATTAAGAACTTCATGCTTAATCCCCCTACTTTTAAACATGGCTGATAAAATCTCAGATTTTTCAATAGAAGCGGTTCCTACTAAAACCGGTTGACCCTTTTTGTAAGTTTTATAAACCTCATCTGTAATCGCATTAAATTTAAATTCTTCCGTATAATAAATAGTATCATCTTCATCTATTCGAGCTAACAATCTGTTTGTTGGAACTACAACTACATCAAGATTATATATTTTGTGAAATTCCTTAGCTTCTGTATCAGCTGTACCTGTCATACCAGAAATCTTATCAAACATTCTAAATAGATTTTGAAAAGTAATAGTTGCCATAGTCTTATTTTCATTAGCAACTCTAACTCCTTCTTTAGCCTCAATAGCTTGATGAAGTCCGTCTGAATATCTTCGCCCTGTTAAAACTCTCCCGGTAAATTCATCTACAATCTCAACCCCAGAATCACCAACAATATATTCTCTATCTTTCAAAAAAAGCAAATGTGCTTTTAAGGCTTGAGTCATATAATGAACATAATTAAAATTTGAATCAGTATACATAGATCCACTAATAATGCCCTTAGAAACTAAAAGCTGCTCAAGATTATTAAGTCCCTTGGCAGTAAAAGAAATTCTTTTAGATTTTTCATCAACAGTATAATCACCATCAAGGTCATCTATTTCTAAAGGATAATCACCTGTTTTGGGATCCTTGGAGCATTCTTTTAAAAAAGATACAAGAGAATTAACTTCAAGATAAGCATTGATGTTGCCTTCAGTAGGCCCTGAAATAATTAACGGGGTTCTTGCCTCATCGATCAAAATAGAATCAATTTCATCAATAATACAATAATTAAACTTTCTTAAGGATTTTTCATTAAGATCATAACGCATATTATCTCTTAAATAATCAAATCCAAGCTCATTATTTGTAACATAAGTAATGTCTTTAGCATACTGAGCCTTTCTTAGCTCATAATCCATATTAGATAGAACAACCCCCACGCTAACACCCAAGAGATCAAAAACTGGCTTCATCCAATTAGAATCACGCTCCGCAAGATAGTCATTAACAGTAACAATAATAACTCCATCTCCTGTCAAACTATTTAAATACGCTGCTTGAACTGAGGAGAGAGTTTTTCCTTCTCCTGTTTTCATCTCTATTATTTTGCCCTTGTGAAGAGCAAGCCCCGCAATGATTTGCACATCATAAGGCCTTTCTTTAAGACGCCTTCTGGCAGCTTCTCTGGACAGAGTAAAGGCTCGCTCTAAAATATTATCTAAAGAATTACCCGATTTTAATTCATCTTTAAGCTTTTCTGTCTCCTTTGAAAAATCTTCATCTGCCAACAACAATGCCCAACGCTCAAGCTTATTAATATTTCTTAAAGTTGGAAGATAATCTTTTAAATCTCTTATACTTTTTGAGCCAATAGTTGTCTCAAGTACTGCTTTTAACATGATAGGTATTAATTCTCCTAAATAATTGACTTAAAGTCATTTTAAATAATAATATAAAAATATGAAAAAACACTATAAAGCTCTTATATTAAGCCTGCTTTTTGCAATTATATCATGTAATACTAAAACTTTAAACGAACTAGGAGAAGAACAATTCAAAATACCATTTGGAACACTTCCTGGCGCAATAATGCCTCTTAATAACAAATTCACAAATTCAAAATTTGACATCAAAACGTATAACGGGCTAGTGTACATTGCAGAAATAAAAACAAATAAATTAATGATTTTCAACTCATACGGAAAACTAATACAAACATATCAAAATGGAATATTTAAAACAAACCCAGATTTAAAAATAAAAAAAATAGATTTTGAAGGAATTCAAGCAATATATCCATTAAAAGATTTCATTATTGTCGCAGACAAACTAAATAATAAAAAATCAAAATTCAACCAAAAAGAGAATATTGCCTACTTCATGAGAATATTAATACTAAACAAAAACTCGACTGTAGAAATTTTAGGTCAAGAAGGTTTAAACGGAACACCATTTCCACAAATTTATGATGTTAATGTTGATGAAAATGGCAACATTGCAATAATATCAATATATAGCAAAGGATACATAATATATTCTTACAATAAAGAATTTTTCCCTCTTTATAAAATTTACGTTAACAAAAACCTGCTAAAAACGATAGACAATCAAAAGAAAAAATACAACATTTCAATAGATAAGGTTTTTTTTGAAGTTAATAAAAAAATTCTTTATGTAAAAACTACTTACTATGAAAACATTGGCGACAATGAAAATATAAACGACCTTGGAATTAAAATTAAAGATCAATATATCTATAAAATGAGTTTGAAAAAAAACAAAGAATTGGAAGTGATAACTAAAATTGATCTTCCCAAAAACTTACTAGATGATAAACAAGAAAGCTTCATAAACATTATTAAAATACAAAAAGACAAAATAATAGCATCCACTAATATGAAAAATTTATCTAACAATTTAATATGGAAATTAGACAACAAAGGTTTAATTAAAGAACAAATAGCTTTAATTGAGCCTCCAAATTTAATGTTTCTCTCTGAGAGTTTATCTAAAGATGGAATACTTAGCATACTTTATGCCGGAAAAACCGGTGTTAGTGTTTACTGGTGGAATTTAAATGCATTATTAAAATTATAATTATAAGAAGGTTGAATTTGCAAATACAATGAAAAAGATTAATTGCAATCAACAACTAGAAATTGAATACCAAAAAAAAATAAAAAAACATATCATTATTGGAATAATCTTTGTTGTAATTCTTTTATTTTTTAAAATTTTATTAATTCCCAGAATTCAAAATCACGAAAATAATAAAAATAATATCAAAATGATAATAAGCTACAAGCAAGACAAAAACAAATTGTCGCTAAAAATAAACATAAAAACAAAAAAAACTTCTAACCTGGGAAAAGCCAAGCTAGATATTTATCTGGACAGTAAATTAATTGAAAGTAACATGCTTTATATAAGTAGCAAAAACTTTACAACATATGCTAATATAATCTATCAAAATGAAAGTTTATTAAGTATAATATTAAAAAGTAATGGCAATAATAATGTCTTTTATAGCAAAAGAATAAAGCCTAGAGGATAAAATATGATACAAATATACTTCATGTCTGTTTCACTTAACATCTTAGGGGGAATAATACTTGCATTTCCAATATTAATAGAAAAAATAAGCTTTTTCAAAATTTTTGAAGATTTTGTAAATTTAATAAACGACAATAAAAAGGTAAAAAGCATTTTTGGATTATTATTTTTAATAACCAGCACCCTTGAAATAATCAAGCCCTACAAATTGCCAATAATTGGAAATTTGATTCCAGCTATAAGTTTATTTTTAATTGGATTTATCTTGTTTTTAAACCAAAAATTACCTACAGAAGTTCAAAATAATAAAAAATATGGAAAATTCAAATCAATACTTGAAAGCAATCAACAACTAATTGGCATTATATCAATTGTTATAGGAATAATTCATTTTTTAGCAGCAGAAATACCTTTATTGTAAAATGTTGAAATGATTAAAAATAAAGATGCAATTTTTAATAAAACCAAAAGTTCATTGACTTTGATATAAGCATTCTATATTATTACTATGATTTAATGTAAATTTAATTACCACCTCAAAAAGGGCTTTAAATGGTATAAAGGAAGAAGGTATAATGATATTTAGAACATATAAACATTTAAGACTAATAATACTGCCCATATTAATATTGAGTTGCGCTTTTTTTAAAAAACCACAATCTGTACAGCAAGAAAACGAAACTGGAAAACCAATAGGCGATGAAAAATTGCATTTAATATCAGGCAAAATTTCAAATAAAAAATTGCCAATCATAACCGGAAATCATGACGTAACTTGGATAAAAACAAAGGCAATGAAAATCTTAGGCGAAGATGGAAAAGAAATACCAGAATTTAAAAACAAATTTGGATATTCTTATATAATATCTCCTATAAAAATGGATGATAAATATAGTTATTACGCGTCATTATTAATACTTTTTGAAACAACTAAAAATGGAGATGATGAATATGAAATTGAAGATGTTAAATTTGTAACAGCTGGTTCCAATCTGGAACTTAAAAATTCGCTTCTGGCTGTTGAAAATTCACAAGAAGAAGGATATATTACTGCATACCCATTTGGAATATTGATGAGCGATGAAATAAAAAATGCCTTTAAATTAACATATAAAAATGGTCATTGGAATTATATGCTTGCAGATTTAACTGTCAAAAATAAACTTACTAAAGAAACTAAAATTTATAAAATTTCTCTTAATTCAAAATTAATTATTAAATTTTTAAAAGAAGTACTAAAAGAAAATTCTATATTAAAAGACATAGCTGGAGATTTATTTGAAGATATATAAATACAAGTAAAAGGAAACATCTTATGAGCATTAAAAAATTTATTTTAACCATGATAATTCTTTCTTTAGCTAAAAATATTTTTTCTGAAAACAAAATTAATATCTTCGAAAATGAAAATTATATTGTAAAAGAAAATATAAAAACAGAAATTAAAAAACTAAAACAAAGTTTTTTACTTACATCTGTTGATGTAGCCATCAGCCAACCTTACATAGAATTAGTAGATTTAAATGGAGATCCAATAAAAGAACTTGATGGAATTAGTTATTCATTTATAAATGTATTTTCAAAAATTGGATCTTCTGCTATTATTTCATTTGATCTATCAAAAGAAGCTTCCAAGAAATACAAAATCACAAAATTAGAATTTTTAAGTCCAGATAAAGGCAATTTTATTAATCGACTAAGTAATCTTACTAGTGGAAAACAGCAATCAAAAAAAGAGCTCGCAAAAGATGCTTATTCATTTGGCACATTAAGAACTGAATCTCTTTCAAAAACAATTGCAGAATATTACAAAGATAACAACTGGTATTATATTTTAGCAGCAATAACAGTAGAAAATAATATAAATAAAGAAACTAAAATATACAAAATTAGAATTAACCCTAAAATATATAATGATTTTCAAAAAAAATTGAGATTACATTTTAAAAACAATCAAATAAACAAATTCCCAATACCCGTAGTTATGGAATAAACTACAAATTAATAGAAAAAGATTTTTACTTCTCTAAAGACGCTAAATATATAATAATAAAACAATGGGTAGTAACAAAACAATAATAATAAATTTAAATAATTTAGAACATAACTTAAATTTAATTAAAAATAAAATTGGCGAAAAAGAAATAGTGGCCACCCTAAAAGGTGACGCATATGGTCATGGGCTTATAAACATCTTTAAATTTTTAAAATCAAAAAAAATAAATTATTTTGGACTTTCTAATATTGAAGACGCTAAAACACTTAAAAAAATTGATAAAAATATAAAAATATTGATGTACATTAAAGTGGATCAAAAAGAAATTAAAAATTTAATTAAACTTGATTTAGTACCATTTGTTGCTGATTTTGAATATCTATTTTTAATAGAAAAAGAATGCGCATTGCAAAAAAATAAAATAAAAGTCCACTTAAAAATTGATATTGGAATGAATAGATATGGAATAAAAATAGGTGATGCTCTTGAAATAGCCACATATATTCAAAATTCAGAATTTTTAGAACTAGAAGGGATATGCTCACATCTCCCATCAACAGAAAACTTTAAAACCACGCAAAAACAAATAGAGCAATTCTTATTTTTTTTAGAAACTCTAAAACAAAAAAATATTCATCCCAAGTTTGTTCATATTTCTAATTCAGGACACATTATTAACTACAAAATAAGTCCACAATTCAATATGGTAAGACCTGGTCTTATTCTTTACGGTTATTGTCAATCGCTAAAAAACAAAAAACCTGCTTTAAATTTTAAGCCTGTATTAAGTTTATTTTCAAAAGTAATATTTATCAAAAATGTAAAAAAAGGTGAAAAAATTTCATATTCAGGTATATTTCAAGCCAAAGAAGATATAAAAATAGGAATTATTCCAATCGGATATTTTGATGGAATACCTCAAAATATAAGTAATGATTTTTATTTTTTAATAAACAATAAAAAATGTAAAATAAGAGGAAAAGTTTGCATGAATTTAACAATAGTGGAAATTCCTAAAGACCTAAAAGTTAAAACGGGTTCAAAAGTAGAAATTGTATCAGAAAAATTAAGTATAGATGAAATGAGTAAATTTTCCAAAAGAAGTTATTATGAATTATTATGTAATATAGGAAAATACGAGAAAAAAAAATACTTAGATTAAATTGCCCAAAGAATCAAATTTTTGGAAATCTATTAAATTGCCTCTAGAATCATAAATCCACTTATAAATTGAAAATCCCCCAACATCATCTCTTAATCTCAAATCTGGACCATGATTAGATTGCTTTGATATTTTCCCAAATTTATTGTATTCATATTTATAAACACTAACTCCATGAATATCGTCTTGCAATTGTCCTAAGCTACCAAAATTTTTTTGGGAAATAAGCCTATTTTGTTTATCATATTCATATAAATACTCAAAAACAAAATTACAATCAGAAGCCAAAACCCCATCCTTAGAATAATTTTTCTTTGAAATCATATTGCCATTAGAATCGTAACTAAATTTATACTTTGAAACTCCTTCAAAATCATCTATTGGATTAACAAAATCTCCACCAAAATGTTCTTGAGCAATCAAAAATCCTTCTTTGTCGTAAGAGTATCTATAAATCATCACACCTTTAAAATCGGCTATTAAATTAAAATTTTTATCAAAAAAAATATTTTCTATTAAATAAAAATTATCATCATATTTATAACTATAAATAGCAATGCCTTTAAAATTATCCATTATTTCATACTTTTCCTCATAAACAGTCGGAATATCTCTATTATAGTTTTTATTGATCTTATTACTGTAATTTATTATCCTTTTTTCATTATTTTGAATATAAAAAATAGTCTTCTTCATGGCATATCCATTTTGACTGATTGTTAAATTATTATTATTGTCATAATTATATTCCTTGTAATAGCAATCTTTATCTTTTAAATAATATTCATAACGATAAATTGCTACATTATTTTCATCAGGAGTCAAGTTATTATTAATATCATAATTTAAAATCTCAATAACTTTTCCATCAACATCATAGTGATATATTTTAGTAGCTACAGAAAATGGATTTGAAACGACATAAGCCGATTTGTCAAGATATTCCTCTTTAATAAGATTATGATTAGTATCATAAGTTAATCTAAAACCACAAGTACCATTTTTTGATCTTACAATATAACCATTCTCATCATAATACAAAACCGTTTTAACAAATTTAGTATGATCATAGCTGATTTTCGTAAAATACACATTATTTAAATCTTTGATTTGAATCCCTGATTCATTAAATCTGTAAACATTAAACTCTCTTTCATTGTCGTATAAAAAATGATAATAAGAAACACCATACTTATCTCTAACCATTCCATTAGATCTATTATAATTAAAAATATTTTTAATCCTGCCATCACTCATATATTCTATATGCTCAATATAAACGCCATTATTGTTTTTAAAAGCAAGCCCCCTATTTAGAAATATTCGCCTTTCACTGCGCTTGGATCTTTCTATTTTAATTTGGTTTGCATTAAAAAAAGAAGGCATTAAAATACTAAGCTTACCAATATAATCAACTAAAATAAGATTATTGTTTCGATCATAAGTAAATTTATATCCGTACTCTTCCTCAGACTCTTCTTTTGTAATCTCATATTTACCCACTATACTGTAATTAACAGAATAATCTGCAAACCTATAGTAAACTTCTTTTGAAAAAAGAGAAGCACTAATAAAAAATATTATAAATAACATGAATAAATTCCTTGATAAATCAATTCTATTTTGATAGATTTTATTATACAATAAATCTATCAAAGGGAGCTTTAAAATGGCTAAAATTTCTAAAAACGCTCAAAGAGTGGGTTCAAAAGAACTAATAAGTCGATGGGGAGGAAAAATTATAATGAAATCAAAATTTGAAAATGGGAAAATAAAGCATTATGCAGAATGTCAAACGTCAAAAAATACAGCAAGAAAACCAAGGGATTTATTTTAACAAATAAATCCACTTACTTATAAACGCTATTTTTTTTGTATCCTATCACTAAATTTGACCCAGGCTTCATCTTGCTCTTGTTTTGTATAGCTCTTATTTGCTACTTGCTTAGACGCTGTGCCTTTTTTGGGGAAAGAATTCCTAACTTGTTCTTTTATTTCCTCTCTTTGTTTTCTAATTTTTTCCAATTGTCTTTTAACTCTTTCATTGGAATCAAAAAGACCGCTTCCACCTTTATTCAAACCAGCCCTAAAATCCAATCTAGATAAAGCCTCTTTATAGCTTTGATGCTTGCCTGTTAAAAACAAAACAATTCTTTTAAATAAACTTAATTCTTTATAAGCAGCATTCAAAATTGAGTACAAATCAAGTTTATATATTTTATATAAGGGCAAAAGTTCATTACTATTCTTAAAATATTTTGCTGCTTCAACTTTAATCAAATCTTTAAGATGAGCCTGAACACTTTGTGTTTTGCAAATTCTCCTGTAATGAGAAACAATAAGGTCAAGAAACTTAACTTTATTTTTTAAGCAATACTCATTCATAATATATCTAGATACCAACCTACTGAGAACTTCTTCTAAGCCTTCTTCTGTGAAAATAGAAGAAGAATCATCTCCAAAACTAAGAATTTTAAATATACTAGCCTTCAATTCACTATTAAGAAATCGCAAAACCTTTTCATATTCTTCTAGAAAAAACTCATATGCAAAAGGCTTGTACAAATAAAAATTTTCTTGTACTTGAAATATTTTTGGCAAAATATCATGAATTTTAGATTCAAAAAAGTACATATTAGCAACTAACAAAAAATTTTTAGGATCGTTTAGCCCTTCAGAATAAACTTTTAAAATCCCCAAAAACTCTTCTGTGTTAATTGAACCTTTTTTAAACTCTAAAGTCTTTTCAATTGCTTTTAAAGATTCATCAATTTTAATAGCTTCTATAGCCTTAAGCTCCTCTAAGTCTTTTTCATTTTTAATAAAAAGATTAAGAAACTCCAAAAAAACAAAATAATTTTTTGAGAAAGTAATTCCTTTCTTACCAAGAACTTCATCTTTGATTTCAATTATGCCAGAGAGAATCTTGGAAATAGCACCAATAATATTCTTGCCCTCTTCTAAAGTTTTCTCATAATCAATAAGCTTTAATCCTTTTATTCTAACGAAAACATCTTTTACAACATTGTTAGAAGCAATATTAAAAAATATTTTTTTAACAAACTCAATGAAATATAAAGCCCTGCTTGATGGAATTATCAATGATTTCCAAACTAATATTTCTTTCAATTGAGATTTTGTTTCAAAAAATTTATAGTTAATATCTAAATCTGAAATAGTTATAAATTCATTCTGAAAAACTAACAAACTGGATTCTATATTCTTAACAGTAAGCAAAGAACTAAAAAGCTCTATTCCTATATAAGTTTTCAAAAATAAATCATCAATAGAATAATAATAAAAATCATAACTGGCCTCATCGGTCAAAATTATGCTGTCTGGCAAAAATTCTCCATCGGCTGCTATTTTATTGGTAACTATTCCCCTTTTAACTTCATAAAGTTTGCGAAATAAAAAATCAAGCTCTCCTTTTAAACCTCGTATTCTTACAGAATGCTCTTCTATAAAAGAAGAATAATCTATAGATTCCTTTTTATAAGATAAAATAATTTTCAAAATTGACTTTTGGGTATCAGAAGATATTCCTAGTTGAGAAATCAAAATATCTACTTCTTTACTACTCATATAAAAAATTTCTGGTAATTTTTTCATATTTTCCCTTATATTATATCTAAATAATAAAGCATATTACATTAAAAATATATCAATAAGTCAAAATTAAGTTCAAATAATCAATAAAAATTAAATAACATTAAATTATATAAAAGATATAAAAGCAAAAAAATTAAAGAAATGCCTCTGCTAAAAATACCTTTAAATTTAACCACTAAAAATAAAACGAAAGTTATAAATACCATTATACCAAAATCTAAAATATAAATATCTTGCAACAAGATAGGCCTAAAAAAACTACTACTAGCTAAAATAAACCCAATATTAAAAATATTACTACCAATAATGTTGCCAAAGGCAATGTCTGATTCTTTTCTAATTATTGCAAAAAGAGATACAACAAGCTCAGGAACACTTGTACCAAAAGCTACAAGCATAATCCCAATCAACTTTTCACTAACGTTAAAAACATTGTTGGCAATGTAAAGAGCTCCATCTACCAATAATTTCGACCCCAAATAAAGAAAATACATACTAATAACAAAACTTAATAAATTTAAAAATATAAAGTTAAAACTCTGATTTAAATTACTTACACCCTCTTGAAAAGAATTTTCCAAGCTGGCATGCGTTTTTTCTTCTTTATAAAAAAGTAATAGATAGGATAAAAACAAAATTAAGATACTCAATGAGCTAAAACGATTATAAGGTGTTACAAAAAAAGAGTAAGATCTAAAATCAAATGAAAGCAACAAAAGAAGAAACATTAATAAAAATAGAAACATAAAAGAAAGCTTAAGTCTTTTAAAATCTGCCTTAATCTTTAAAAAGAATCCTGCTAAAGGCAGAGCAAGCAACATATTAATAATATTGCTACCAATAACATTGGAAACAACAATTTCGTTTTTACCCTTAAAAGCTGCCACCAAACTTGTAAAAAGCTCTGGAGCACTTGTTGAAAAAGATACTATTGTAACTCCTATTAAAAGCGTTGGAACTTTCAAATAAGTAGCAATGCTAACTGAACTTTTTAAAAGTAAATCACCACCAAGATACAATAAAAAAATTCCAAATCCTACGTAAAAAAATTGAATTAAATGTTCCAAATGAATCTCCTTTACAAGAAACAACAATTAAAAAGAATCTAAATATTCTTTTAGACTGCCTTTAATCATATAATAAACATTGGACGCATTCCAAAGACTAAAGCCACTACCAAATGACTCCTTGATTCCTTTAAGCTGAAACTTTAAATACTTCAAATAAATCTCGTCATCCACAAATCTTTCTTTTCCCAATAAAAAAGATTGAACATAAGGCCTAATAACAACCCTATCTAAAGAAAAAGCAAGCGCTCTATCACTTCCCTCTTTATAAATTCTATAAGCTCTTTTTGTATAATAAAAATTACTTGGCAAAAAATCATCAGTATAATGCGAAGGATAAAACATAGGAGATATAACGTCAACATAATCTGATAACATTGAAATATTTTGCCCAATACTATTAGTAGGAAACCAGCCATTATACCCATAAATATCAACAGAAATAGGAACATAAAGCTGTTCTCTTGCCATAATTAAAAAAGATTCAAGAGCATCAACGGGTTGCATCTCATACTTATTTATTCTTGAGATTGCAAGAGAAACAGGCCCATCTGATGGGAATCTAATATAATCAAACTGTATCTCGTCAACTCCAAAAGATTGAATTTCTCTTGCAATAGAAATATTGTACTCCCAAGTAGCAGGAGAAAAAATATCTACCCAATGCTCTACTTGTACATAATTCACAAGACCACTAGAATCAACTTTTTTAACAAAATGGGCCCAAGGTTTATTGGTTCTTTTATTCCAAAGAGCGTGCTTAAAATTATCATAGTAATATAATTTTGCATCTTTAAATACAACACATCTAGCAATAACATAAATTCCAAGCTCTTTGGCTTTTTTAAGAATATAAGGAACATTAATTAAGTTTTTAACAGATTTCAACTTATTGGGCAAAGAAAGCTTGCTAGAATAAGTCAAATTACCATTATCATCTTTAAAATCAATTACAACGGCATTCATACCAGAATCTTTAATAAATTTAAATCTTTCATCAACTGCCCTCTTATTACGCAATGTATATGCTGTTAAATAAATAGATCCTTTATTTTTAGCAAGCTGCATCCTTTGTGATTTTTCAAAAAAATCCTGATCCTGCAAAGATAATTTTCCAATAAATGCCCATTGCCCATTAATATAAGAATAAAAATGATTGTCATACGTTCTGACTAAAATTTTTTCTAAATTCTTGCTAGATAAGTCTAAAATACGTATTATTTGCTTTTTAAAGGGAAAAGAAATTTTTTTAATAAATCCACTTTTTTGACTAATTAAAAAAATATCTCCATAAACTCCAGAAGAAAAATATAAATTATTTGTCTCTTCTTTTGAAAATTCAATAGCACTAATAATATCGTAATACCCTGCACCTAAATAAATCTGCGGAATTAAACGATTTAAATTTTTAAAACTAATAGCTCCATTAACACTAAGATAAATGCCATGAATCGCGGTTCCAATAGCAATACGCTTATACTCTCCTTGAGAAAAGGCGCTAGATGTAATATACGCACTGCTATTAAATTTATCAATTCCCACCAATTTTCTAAAATTTTTTGAATAATCATAAGAAACGTAAAGATTGTTACTTGTAGTCAAAAATGAATTCGAAGAATAAACATCTTCATAAATAGAAGTAATTCGACTAGGAATAGGCTTATGAAAAGGGTAAACCCACCTAGAATTTACCCCATTAACTTGAACTTTGGTTATTTTCCCATTAACATTTTTACTTAAAAATCCTTTATGAACAAAAAATAAACTATATTTTTTAAAAAATTCTTCATCGGTTAATGAATATATACTAAAAACTTTAAAAACAAAAAAGAAGAAAATAACTATCCAATAGACAAAAATTTTCATATACATTAATACAATGATACTTGCAAATCAAAAAATATTAAATAATAGTGATTTTTATTTGAACAATTGGAACTCAATTAAATTCAAAAATACTTAAATTTTAGAACAACTTTGCTCTTAAAAATCTTAAGCCCTGCCATAAAGCCTTGTAATAAAACTTATATTTTGACTCAAAGCAGTATTTAAATCACTTTCTAATAATCTAAAAATACAATTATCTAAAGTATTTTTTGGGATATTTGCCTTAAATTCGTCTTCTAAATTAATATAATCTTGCATTGGCACTATTACATTATCAGAAACACTACCCATAGCACCTCTTATCATGTCCCAAACAACAAAATTTTCATTTGTATTTAAATAATCAAAAATGTACTTTTTATGCAAATCGTCCAAAGAGGCAACAAATTCTCGTATTGTATCATTATCAGTACTTCCTGTGTAAACTATACAATTTTTAATATAATTATGAGGAAGATTTTGATTACCTGAATCAAAATCAAAGGCAAGTTTCATTATTTTCATTCCTGGAAAATTAAAAAAATCTCTTAGTCTTGAAACATCTTCAAGATCATTTTCAAAATCTTCAACCCAAATTTTTAAATCTTTAATTTCATTTAAAATAAAATTGAAAAAATCTCGTCCTGGTGACTTTACCCACAACCCATTAAAAGCATAAGTCTCACCCGCACTAACTTCCCAAGTAGAAACAAAACCTCTGAAATGATCAATTTTAATTATATCTGCATACTTTCTTAAAACTCCAATCCTTTTTGCCCACCATTCATACTGAAATTTCTTTAAAACATTCCAGCTATAAGCTACACTATCCCAAGCTTGCTCTTGTTCTAAAAAATAATCTGGAGAAATTCCTGCGACCTTATCTTTGCTTGCATCAAATCTTAGCTTAAAATATTTTTGATGTGCCCAAACATCAGCAGAATCATATGCTATAAAAAAAGGCACGTTAATAACTAGCTCAATCCCCTTATCATTTGCATAGCGCTTTAAAGCTTGAAATTGTGAAAAAAAGAAATACTGCAACACCTCTTGCACTTTAATCTCTTTTGAAAGGATATTTCTCAATTTAAATAAATCTTTTTCATTTCTTTTAAGAATTCCTCTATCAAAAAGAACATTAAAAGTATTCTTTGAGTCTTTAAAAAAATATTCTTTAAATGCAACAAAACTTGCAAAATCTAAAAGCCAATAAGAAGACTTTTTTTTAAATTTTTCAAAGCCTCTAACCTCATCAGCCGAAGCTCTATTAATAAAATTTAAAGCAGCTTCTTTAAGAAATTTATCTTTAAAACTTAACTTTTTTAAATCAGAATACCTGGTTTCATTTTCCTTTAAAAGGCTCAAATCTGAATCTATAAATTTGTCAAGGGATTCTAAATCAATATAATAAACATTGCCAGCAAAAGCTGAAAAAATTGAATAAGGGGGAGATCTTGTAAAATCAATAGGAGAATAAGCAAACATTTGCCAATAACTTTGAGAAGATGCAAACAAAAAATCTATAAATTTATAAGCTCCTTTGCCTAAATCTCCAATGCCATATTTAGATGGTAAAGAGCTTATGTTAAGCAAAATACCACTTTTTCTTTTTAAGTTTAAATTAATACTTATTTTTTTATATTTCATATAAAACCTCTATTAATTAATAATTTAAATAAATTCTCACTGTGTTATAAATTATAATAAATATCAGCTCAGAACAACATATTAAATGGAAATTTTAAAAAAAATTTAAAAATTAAATACTTTTATGATAAAATCTATTAATGAATACTAAAGCTACTATGCTATTGTTGCTATTATTTTTAGTTCAAAGCTTAGCTTTTTCTTCTGAAACCTTTGAATTTAAATACATTAAAGGATCTAAGTTTAGATTAGAAGGTACAGATAATCAAGAAATATATTACAACGGGCATTATAACTCAAGCTCTACTACTAATATTCAAATTTCAAGTGAAATAAAAGACACAAAAGAAAACTTTGCAAACATTAAAGCTTTTTTTAGAATCTTAAAAAGAGAAAATATTAATGAACCTTACCTATTAAATGAAGAGTTTGAAGAAACCTTCAGCGTAAATAAGCAAGGAGAATACATAATAGGAGCAAATCAAAAAAGACCCTCTGTTAGAGGAATTCCAAGATTTCCAAAAACACCAATCAAAATAAATGAAAAATGGACATATCCTGCAGAAGAATATATAGAAGCGTCAAAAATAGACAAAAATATAAAAGATTTCGTTGTAAAATTTAATGTTAACTACGAATATAAAGGCAAAGAAGAATACAATGGCAAGCACTGCCACATAATTCTTTCGAATTACGAATCACAATACAATGTAAAAAACATCTCTTTCTATCAAAAAGTAGACCAAAAAATTTATTTCGATAATGAAATTGGCAATACATATAAATACAGCGATAAATATATATTTGAAATAAATCAGAACAACAACCAACATTTTAAAATGGTTGGCAACTCTCTTGGCAGAGTAGTTTCAATTGAGCTTCCAAATGATAATCTTATTGAAACTGAAGTTGAAAATTACATCCGAGAAAATAAAATAAAAACTATTGACGTTGAAAAAAACAATAAGGGCATTAATTTAAGCTTTGACATTGAATTTTATCCTAACTCATTTCAAATACTACAAAAAGAATATAAAAAAATTGACCTTATAGCCAAACTTCTTGAAAAATTTAAAAAAAATAACATACTAATAGAAGGACATACTGAACAATTTGGATTGGAAGAAGAAATGCATGAGCTCTCTGAAAAAAGAGCTCGTGCAATTGGGAATTATTTAATAAAAATGAAAGTAAAAGACAAAGACCAAATACTATTTAAAGGATGGGGATCTCAAAAACCAAAATATCCTAAATCTTCCCCATTAAAGGCTAAAAATAGGCGAGTAGAAATTACAATATTAAATAACTAACTTAAGATGTATCATCTTTTATTCTTTTTTTCTTTTTTTGTCTGACAACTAATACATAAAAAAGCATAAGGAATAGCTAAAAGTCTCTCCCTAGCAATCTCTTTTTCACAAGCCAAACACTTACCGTAAGAATTTTGAGAAATTCTATAAAGAGCTTGATTTATTAAATTCAACTTTCTCTTTTCAACAAAACCTAACGCTTCAAGATTATTTCCATCCATATTATCAAAAGCAATATCGACAACATCCTTTGGATACATGTCATTATTAATTATTTCCTTTTTGCTATTTTCTACAGACTTAATAGAATCTAATATCTCTCTTTTTTCAGCTGAAAGAAATTTTTTGATCTCTTTAATAAACTCATGCTCAGAAACAGCTTTTTGCATGATACCTCCCTATAAATTACATTTTTAAAAAACTTCGTGTAATTATATACACAATTTATTATAATGTAAACAAAAAATAATGCTTTTATTCTTAAAAAGAATAATTGAAATGATATGTTTAATCATGTAAAATTTATCCTATTAGAGAAAATTATGGAGGTTGTCTTGAATATTAAAGAAGAAGCTATTGAAACTGAAGGAGTTGTAAAAGAATCCCTTCCAAATACCATGTTTAGAGTAGAGCTTAAAAACAAGCACATTGTACTTGCACATCTATCTGGCAAAATGCGAAAACATTTCATAAAAATAGTTCCCGGTGATAAAGTAAAAGTTGAGTTATCTCCTTATGATCTTACAAAAGGCAGAATAGTATACAGGGAAAAATAAAATTAAACCTTTTTGAAAAATTTTCAAGTGTTATAAATATTCATTTTTTAGATCAAATCATCTTTTAAGGAAACAATAAAATTCTTGTTAATCCAGCCCTGAAGTCCATAACTTGTTTCAATAAGAACAAAATCGTCTTTGCTGTCAAGAATATAAACACTTGCATTTCCTTTTAAAAATCTCCAACTCCTTGAAAAATTGTCAGGAACTTTATAAAGAGAAACTAAATCCCCCTTGATTATTCCTACCTCAGATTGTTGCTCATAATAAAAATAATATGTTTCAAACATAGTAAAACAAGTCGCAGAAAAAAGTAAAAATATAATTATTTTTTTCAAATTTTTTGCCAAAAATCTATAAGAAATAGATACAACTAAAAAATTAATCAAAAATAAGCTAATAATAAAAAAAATGTTGGAAAAAATAAAACTATTGTTACGAACATTATCTGTAATTCCATTTTTAGCTTCAATCAAATCAATAACCTTATAAGTGGTTTCATTATTTGGAGAAGCCAAAAATGCCTTATAAGCCGAATAAATAGCATCAAAATCCCTATCCATTTTACTTAAAACAAGAGCTCTATTTAACCAAAGTCCTGAATAATTTGGATATTTTTTAAGAATATTATCAATCTTGATAAGCGCAGCACCATAATTTTTAGTATTATAGTTTTCAATCAAATCATTTATATTTTTCTCTGACAATAAACCATCATTTACAGCATTCAAACTAATGCCAACAGCCAATATTAAAATAACCAGTCCAAAACTTGATGCTGCAAAAAACTTTTTATAGTTAATTAAAATAACTAAGGATAATAAAAATCCTGGAATCAAAAGTAAATAATAGTATGAAACAAAAAATAAAAAAGTTTTATTTTTGTAATTCAAAATATCGGAGTAAGATAATAGTTTAAAATCAGAATCTACATTATTTTGTATTTTATTTATATTGTTAAACTCTCCTAAATATTCATACTTCAATTTTTTCCCTTTAAGCGTATAAACCGTATCATTATCAGGATTTAAATAATTAAAATCACCAATATTTAAAAATACACTACCTTTGGTGTCAGGCTTAACTGTATAAATTTGAGAAATACTACCCTTATATCCATTTTTAGAAGGCTTAAAGCTATAATTTTTCTTTTTATTAAGAATTTTAGAATTATAGGTTTCAATCTCTGGAAAGTAAAAATGTGGAAAATTCCCTTGACCTGTAATTTTTATTAAAATAGTAAATATATCTTGCTCAATTGTCGAATAAGTTGGAGTCTCATAATCAATTCTAAAAGTTCCTACTGCTAAAGATTTAACCTCTCCAGGAATCGGTTTGACTTTTAATAAAAGCTCGGGGGTATTCCTAATAAGACCAAAACCAATATTAAAAGAAAAACTAGGAATCAAAACATTTTTTGAGTCTTTAAGAGGAGTTAGCACAAAGTTATAAAAAGGTACATCTAAAATTTCTTTATTATGAAAAGTTCTATATTTAATATCTCCAAATATAGGCATCTTCTCAACCATTGCATCCTTAATAGCAGGTAAAAATCCAGATATTTCATTAGAATTACTATCTGAAAGCCAATTTGAGCGCAAAACAAGCCCAATACTTTGATATTCATAAACTTCTTTTTTATCAAGATCCCAATATAAATCAACCGGCAAACCAAAAGAATTTATTTCATCAGCTCTTAGCACGCTAACTTCAACTTCTGAAGATAGATAAAAATCATCCTTATAAATTACTTTTAATGGAGGAATCTTAATAAATCCCAAACTCTCAAAAAGATACTCAACCTTGATCTCAATAAAAGACAGGTTATTATCCGTTATCCTAGATATTGATAAAACATTGGAATTGGATTGAACTTCTTTATTTATTTCAACTTTTAGCAAACTTATGTCAATATCTTGCAAAGGATTGTTAAGCCTTACAACCTGAATAAATTTATCGCCCTTTAAAACTTTAATATTTTTAACAAAATCAATACCTGTAAGCGAATAAAGTTTTGCGATTGAAAAAAAATAAATAAAAAATATTACCAATCTTCTTTTGGAACAGCTAGATTCTCGTCTATTTTTCTCAACCATACAACCCTCTCAAGGTTTTCAATATACCTTAAAAAATTTTCATTACTTTCAACAAAATTTTTACTTTTTTCTACACTTAAAGAATTCAAACTATCACGCATCGTTCGTTTTTTTATTATTGCAAGTTCAAGATTATATTTAGCATTATAACTGCCAGGATTAATCTTTAAAGCTTCCTTAAAAGCCATCTCGGCCTTATGATACAGTCCTTGATTATAGTATATTACTCCTTCGTTATAATTGACATTAAAATTTAAAAAAATATCATTGGTCTTCTTTACGTAAGAAAATATTCTAAGAGAACTTTCATATTCACCTAAAGAATAATATACAACGCCAAGATTGTAATATCCCCAAGCAGAATATTTTTTATCCTCTACAAGATTATAATAATTTGAAATTGCATTTTGATAATTTCCCCTAACATATTCATAATTGCCAATAGCCATTAAAGACATGGACTTAACATTTGAACAAGACAAAAAACCTAAACACAAAAAGCAAGAATATAAAACCGCTAAAAAGTTTCGTCCCACTTTATCATCCTGATAAATAAATACATAAAAATAAACAACAACGAAATAACCAAAAAAATTTTATATCTTGATACATCAACAAGTATAATATCGTTTGACGTTCTTCTTATTATACCATTTCTTATATCATTAACAACAAAGTTAATCCCTTTTGAATATAGGTTATAATATGATCCCTTAAGAAAAGAAGCAAGAAGAAGTAAATTTTCTTCATTTATCACGGTTTTAATAAGATTTCCATTTTTATCTTTAATACTTAAATTTTGATTAAATAAAACGGGATTACTCCCGCCAATCCCAACCACAAAACTTTCCAATTTTAAATTATTGACAAATTTAGAAAACCTATAATAATTATTTTCCCCCCAATCATCGCCATCTGTTAAAATAACTAAAAAATTATAATAAGAGTCATCCTGCACATTAGAGATTACGCTAAAAACAGCATCTCCTAAAAAACTCCCAGGGGAACTTATTAAATCAGGCTCTATATAATTTAACATCTTGTTTAAACTGTTTTTATCCTTAGAAAAAGGTAAAACCAATATAGACTTACCTTTAAAAATAGTAAGGGAATATTCTGCATTCTCAAAATTACTTAAAATTAAACTAATCATATTTTTAGCAATCTCAAGCCTATTAATAATTTTACCTTCATCCACACTTAACATGCTACGAGAAATATCAAAAATAAAAGAAATTCTCAATTTACTTCTCTCATCCTCAACAGCTCTTTGCCCCCAAGAAATATCCAAAATAGATAAAATCAAAAAAATTAAGCTAAAAATAAAAAACATTGTCATGAGAATTTTTTTAATGTAGTAATTTTGAATATAGGAATTGTCCCCATACATAAAACTTAAGGTTTTGAAAAACGAAATATTTCGTCTAAAATCGAGCACGCATACAAAAAAAATAAATAATAAAATCAAAAAAAAGTATAAAGCACTATAATTATTTATACTCATAGTATCTCTTTTAAGAAAATTTTTGAAAAAATAAAATAAATAAGCAATAAGCAAAGCGCTAAAACTAAAAATTCTTTATAAATATCTTTATTGTCCACAGCTATTTTAATTTTTCTCTCCAAATTTTCCTTTTTTGAAAAATCTTGAATTGCAAATTGAAAAGAAAAATCATCATTAACCGAATAAAAAAGCCCCCCTGTTTTATTTGAAATCTCAACAAGCATACTAGGATCATAAACCTCTTTAAGACTTCCTTGATAAAATTTTCCAGATCTTAATTTAAACTCAACGCTAAATTCCTCAGAACTTCCAATACCAATAGAATAAATCTTAACATTTAAACCTTGAGCAAGATTGATTACTTGATCTTTATAAATCTCATCTGAATTAACAACTCCATCTGTTAAAACCACTATTGATCTTTTAAGAGCCTCAGAATGCTTTAAATGAGACAGTGCAATAGAAATACCTAGTCCTAAAGCAGAGCCATTGCCAAGATCCATAATATAAATATCATCTAGCTTTTTATTAAAAAATTCCCTATCTGTTGTTATAGGCACTACTATTGAAGCATCTTTTGCAAAAGCTACTAAACCAATGTTATCATTTTCACGTTGAGAAATAAAACTTCTAATCAGTTCTTTTGAAAACTCAAGTCTATTCTTAGAAGAAAACTCAACAGCCCCCATGCTAGGCGATATGTCAAGAACAATGACAATGTCAGCACCAGCACTAAGATGTATCATCTTCTTTTTTGAAACTGAGGGGCCTGCTAAAGCAAACACCATAACCATTGCAGCTAAATATAAAAAAGAATAAGTAAAAAAATACATCAAATTTAATCTATAATTCTTAAGTTTTAAAGAGTTGAAATTACCATAAAGCGATATTGGAAACTTTATCTTGCCTCCTCTATTTCTAAAAAAATGATTAAAGTAAATTATTAAAGGAAAAATTACTAATAAAAACAAATATAAAGGCTCATTAAATGTTAACATTAGCGCCCCTATTAAATTCTTCAAAATTTGATGCTGCAGCTCTTAAATCTTCTAAAACAAACGACAAACTATCAAATACTAAATTAACACCACTAAATTTACTAAAATCAGAAAGTCTTAAAGTATTAATAAAAGTTGAACGAATCTCATAAGGAACCTTAAGATCTTGCAAAATTATAGAAATTTCTGTTGTAGTAATCGCATTAAAATCAAAACCTGTTTTTTTAGATAAATAAACCCTTAAAGAAGAATTTATTAAATTATAAAATGCACTTTGATCCCCATCCTCTTTAACATATTTAGATAAAATAACGAACTGTCTCTGCAATACCTTGTAAGGCTTTCTAAGTCCGTGCTTAACTATCAAGCAAATCAAAAGCCGATTTAAAAGCTTTAAAAGCTTAATAATCAAATAAGGAATAAAAAACAAAACAAAAATGAATAAAAACAAATAGGTGCTTGTTCCAGGAATAAATAAAACGCTTTCTATATTTTTAATTTTAAAATCAGAATTATTAGATACTAGTTTATCTGTATTGATTTTTATATTCTTTAGAATAACCTTGTTTTTCTTACCATTACTAATTACATCCCCAATATAAATAGAAGGAAGAGAGCTGCTTCCAATATAAAAAGAAACAAAATTAACTATTATTTCATTTGTTGTGTCATTAAAACTAATTGAATTTACTTCAACAAATTCATCTTTAATATTAATATCTTTAAAATCTACAGGGAAAAACTCTTCACCATCATTTAAAATTAATGAAACTTTAAAATCAACAGAATCACCTACATAATAACGAGTAGGCATAAATATTTCATTTTTTATTTCATAAGAATGCAAAGATAATGTTAAAAAAAGAAAAAGATTTGAAATAGCTCTCTTCAAAATCTATTGTCCCTTTTTAAGAAGAATTTTAAGTTTTTTGAAAACATCTTCTTTAGTATCAATCTCAATAAAACTAATATTTTTTTTAATACATTCTTTTTTCCATTTTATTTTATCAAGCGTCCAATAGTTTTTATAACCACTTAATGTTGACTTGCTAAACCCTGAAACTAAAAAATTTTCTCCAGTTTCAATATCTTCACAAATCAAAGTCCCAATTTTAGGAAAATTTTCATCAAAAAAATCTGAAATTCTTATAGCAATAACATTGTGTCTCTTGCTCAAAACATTTAAAGATTTAAAATAAGCATTAGCTTTAAAATCAGAAATAATTATAACTAAAGATCTTTTTTTATAATATTCTGCCGTATTTTTAAAAATATAAGCCAAGCTGCTACCCGGCTTAAGATTTCTATTGATTGTTTCACTTAATATCAATCCCAAGTGTGAATGACCTTTGCTAGAGGGTATAAACTTATCTGTTCCACTTGAAAAAAAAGTAACACCTATTTTATCATTATTAAAAAATGCCATATGTGCAAAAATAGAAACCAACAAATCCTGAACATCCTTTTTATTTACCTTGTCTCCCAAGCTCATGGAAAGTGAATTATCAACAAGAAGGTGAAGATTCATTCCCCTATCTTCTTTAAAAACCTTTGAAAAAATGCTATCAGCTTTTGAACTTACATTCCAATCAATAAATCTAGCATCATCAGAATCCTCATAAGGTCTAAATTCATGAAATTCAAGGCCAAGGCCTTTAAAAATTGAACGATAACCACCAAAATTAAGCTCTGAAAGCATTTTCCTTGAAAAAAACTTTAAAGCTTTTATCCTAGTTTTAGTACTACTACTTATCTCATTATCTTGTATCATCTCAAAATTATTTCCTAAGGAAGCGCTACAGCGGAAAGAAGCATTCTAATAATATCATCAATACTCATTTCCTCTACCTCTGCCTCATAAGATGGTGTAATTCTGTGCCTTAATACCCCGTAAGCAACGGCTTTGACATCTTCTGGTAAAACAAATATTCGCCCCTCATAAAGAGCATTAACGCGCGCACACTTTAACAAACTAAGAGAAGCCCTAGGAGATGCTCCAAATTCAATATATTTAGCAAACGGATAAGTTTTCTTATCTCTCTCACGAGATGCTGAGATTAAAGTAACAATGTAAAGCATTATTTTATCATCAACTTTTACTCTGCTAACTGTTCTCTTAATGTCAGCCAAAGAATAAGCATTCATCACCTTTGCAACTTTAATATTCTCAAGACGCCCATCTACTGAAAATATTTTCAAAAGCCTTACTTCATCTTGCACCGATGGATAATGAACATTAACTTTTAATAAAAATCTATCAAGTTGGGATTCTGGCAAATTATAAGTCCCTTCTTGCTCTATTGGATTTTGAGTAGCAAGAACAAAAAACGGATCTGGAAGTCTATGAGTTTCGTCCCCAAGAGTTACTTGTCTTTCTCCCATAGCTTCAAGAAGAGCAGACTGAACTTTTGCGGGGGCCCTGTTTATTTCATCTGCTAAAATAACATTAGAGAATACTGGCCCTTTTCTAACCTTAAAAGTGCCTGTAGCACTTTTATAAACCATATTCCCAGTAAGGTCAGATGGCAAAAGATCTGGGGTAAACTGTATACGCTTAAATTCAAGATCAAGAACATCAGATACAGTTTGAATTGCAAGGGTCTTGGCAAGGCCCGGAACCCCTTCAAGCAAAACATGCCCATCTGTTAAAAGCCCCATTAAAATAGCATCTATCATTTCTTTTTGACCAAGAACTCTGATTGCAACCTCTCTTCTAAATTTATTTATCAAATGTAACGCATTTTCTACTTCTGAATCTATCTGAAAACTACTCTTCATAATACTCCTAGTCAAAATCACTCTAAAAGATAAATTGGACTTAAACGATAATAATATTATCTGTAAAGCAAAACCAAATTTCTATCTACTCTTAATTTCGAATTTAAAGACTTTACTTCTATTTTACTAAATAAATTTTTGATTTGATTAACCTCAAGGTTAATTCTATCAAATTTACCCTTATATGCCATAATCAATCCTCCGCTCTTTAAAAGATTTTTTAAAATTAATGCGTATTCATTCATACTTCTAAAAGCTCGAATTGTAATAAATTCATACTTCCTTTTTTCTCTTTCAATCTCATATTCTAAAATTTTTACATTTTCCAAATCAAGTTCTAATTTTATCATTTTTAAAAAAGTAGATTTTTTTTTACTTCTCTCTAAAAGATAATACTTTCTAGAAGTATCAAAAATAGCCAAAATAATGCCCGGAAATCCAGCACCACTTCCAACGTCAAGAACTTCAGAAGGATTAATCTCTTTAATAGTAGACAATCCTAAAAGAGAATCTATAACGTGTAGATTAAGAATAGAGCTAAAATTGCTATTACTATTTGAAATTAGATTAAATCTAGTATTTAAAAGTAAAATTCTCTTTATATATAAATTTATTTTCTGAAGATCTTTGTAAGCAAACTGAAAATTATATTCCGAGAAAGCAAATTCAATATCACTTATCATAAAGAAAAATTTATAACTACCTTATTTTTAGGATTTGAAAAATATATTAACAAAACAGTAATATCTGTACTTCTTATTCCAGGAATTCGACTTGCTTGAGCAAGAGTAGCTGGTTGGACCTTGGAAAATTTTTCTCTAGCTTCTCTTGAAAGGCCTTCAATAATCTCATAATTAAAATCAAATGGTAGCTTGACAAGCTCTAGATTATCAAGCCTTTTAATCAAATCTTTTTGTCTATTAATATAACCTTCATATTTAACATCTAATTCAACTTGCTCTAAAATTACTTTTGAATCATTTAAACTTGGATCAATCTTTATAAGATTATCCAAACTAATAGAAGGATCTTTTAAAATATGGTAAAAATCTTTACTAATATGTTTTTTTAATTGTTCATCAACAACATCTTTTAAGCTAAGACGTCTTTGCTTTAAAAGCTCCTTTATCTCTTCAACTCTCCTCTCTTTAAAAAGATATCTTGAATACCTATCCTCATCAACAAGTCCAAGATCATACCCAATCTTAATCAAGCGCTTGTCACTAGTATCATGCCTTAAATTAAGTCTGTGCTCAGCTCTAGAGGTAAACATCCTATAGGGTTCTTTAGTGCCCTTGGTAACAAGATCGTCAATAAGAACTCCAATATAAGAGCTAGTTCTTGTTAAAATCATTGGCTTTTTATTTTGAAGCCTAAGAGCAGCATTAATTCCAGCCATTAACCCTTGAGCTGCTGCTTCTTCATATCCTGAAGAGCCATTGGTCTGGCCTGCTATAAAAAGTCCTTTGACTCTTTTACTCTCAAGATTTGGGTAAAGTTCAATTGGATTTATATAATCATACTCAACAGCATAACCGGGCCTTGTAATAACAGCATGCTCAAGGCCTTCAATACTGTTAATCAATTTTTGCTGAATATTTTCAGGCAAGGAAGAACTAAGACCATTAAGATACATTTCTTCAGTATTAAACCCTTCAGGCTCAATAAAAATTTGATGCCTATCTTTATCTTTAAATTTTACTATTTTATCCTCAATAGAAGGGCAATATCTTGGACCATTACCTACAATCTCACCAGAATAAAGGGGTGAAAGGTGCATATTTTTGCTAATTATTTCGTGAGTTTTTTTATTAGTATAGGTTACATAACATGAAAGTTGAGATTTGTCTAACTTGCCATTTGAAAAAGAGAAAGGAATAATGTCTGAATCTCCAAATTGAACCTCCGTCTTTGAAAAATCCACACTTTTTTTATGAATTCTTGCTGGAGTACCAGTTTTAAGCCTACCCATTTCAAATCCAAGACCAAGTAAAGTTTTATCAAGTCCATAAGAAGAAAATTCAGCAAGTCTACCCATATCGGCCCTATACTCACCAATAAATATTTTACCTCTAAGAAACGTCCCTGTTGTAAGCACCACAACGCTTGACCTAAACTTATTACCTCTCTCTGTAACAACACCTTCAATTTCATTTCTCATAGAATTAAGAAGAAAATCAACAACTGTATCTTGAAAAAGATCAAGATTGTCTTGACGCTCTAAAGTTTCTTTGGCCTTGGTTTGATACATTAATTTATCAGCTTGAGCACGTGGAGCTTGAACTGCAGGACCACGGCTTTTGTTTAAAACTCTAAACTGAATCATGCTAAAGTCAATAATACGACCCATTTCACCACCAAGAGCATCAATTTCTCTAACCATATTGCCCTTAGCAAGCCCACCAATAGCAGGATTACAAGAAAGCTTGCCTATTGTATCTAAATTTTGAGTAATCATTAAAGTTTTAAAATTCAACCTTGAAAGAGCAAGAGCAGCTTCAATCCCCGCATGTCCTCCTCCAATAACAATTGCATCAAAATCCATATTTATTTCCCCAAACAAAAATTCTTAAACATGTTGTCAAGAACATCTTCACTACTAACTTCTCCTGTTATTTCCCCTAAGCAGTTGATAATCTCATAAGCATCAAATGCTAACATATCATAACTTACTTGACGATCAATTTTACTAAGTAAATCTAAAATCAAAGCATAGGCTTTCTCTAAAAGTTGCATCTGACGACTTGATGATATTATTATATCATCAAGTCCAATCTCGACTTTCTCATAAGAGATTAAAGCCTTTATTTTGTCATAAAGAATATCTATTCCTTCTAAATTTTTAGTACTAATCATTATTAAATTTGAAGAATTTAAAACCTTTGAGCGAACAAATTCTTCAGTGGACTTATTTATCTTTAAATCTATCTTATTTAAAACGAACAATATTTTACTATTAGATTTATTTGAATCAATAAATAAGAAATCATCTCTTGTTAAATTTGAACTAACATCAATCACATAAATTACTAAAGATGCTTCTTTTATTAAAGAATTACTTTTTTCAATGCCCAATCTCTCAACAAAATTGTCAGCATCTCTGAGTCCTGCTGTATCAAAAAGATTAAATAAAATACCATCAAGCTCAAAACTTGCTTCAATATAATCTCTTGTAGTGCCTGGATATGAAGAGACAATTGATCTATCTTTTTTGAGAAACAAATTAAATAACGAAGACTTTCCAGCATTAACAGAACCTGCTAAAACCAAAGTAACACCATTATTAATTTTTTCATAAATTTTATAGGAATTAATTAATTTTTTAAGTTCAGCTTTGCTACTTAAAATTAAGTCAAAAGGAATGCTAATCTCATGATCATCAATCTCATAATCAAGATAAACACTAACAGCTGATAGAAAATTTAAAATATTTTTTTTTACTGCATCTATTTTAATAAATAAAGCTCCAGAAAGTTTATTGATTGCAAGAGAATAAGTTTTATTGGTTTTGGCAAAAATAATCTCATGAATTGCCTCTGCCTTTGTAAGATCAATTTTCTTAGCAAGAAATGCGCGCAAAGTAAATTCACCAGGTTTAGCCATCCTAAATCCACTTTTTAAAAACAAATCTATAATCTTTTTAATCCCAATCACAGAACCATGCGCCATAACTTCAATAGCATCTTGCCCTGTAAAACTCTTTGGTGCTCGATATAAACAAACAACAACTTCATCGACCTTGCAATCATTCTCATTGTCTAATATATAACCATAATGAATCGTATTACCAGGTGCTGAATTGAGAGCTGAATGATTTGAAAATATTTTAGAAAATTTAGATATAGAAGAAGCACCACTGCTACGAATCACACACAAAGCGCTACTTAAAAAAGGAGTTGCAAGAGCTACAATATCATCATCTCTCTCAAAAAACTTACTCATACTTTAATGTATTATAACACAATAAAAAATACAAAATTGATTTGTAAATATGTTTATAATAGTTTATAATTAATTTTATAAAAATGAAAACAAAGCTTGAAATGGAACTAAGAGAGGTCTTAAAAAAAGAATTTCTCTTAGTAGAAGAAATATATAATTCATACTTAAAAATAAAAGAAAATATCGACAATAAAAATGAAACAGGGCTTAAAGAGGTTGCAAGCAACACAAAAATATTACTTGAAAGTTTTAAGGAAATTGAAAGTAAAAGAGACGAAATTTGGAAAAAATTCACCAAAAATGAAAACTTTAAGTCAACTTATGAAGCTGTAGAAAAATTGACTACAATTTACAAACAAGAAATATACGACTATCTACACAAATTGAAAATTGGAATACTTAATATCAAAAATTTAAACTACATAATACAAAACTATGTAAACACGTCCCTTGACATGTTGTCAATAATATTTCAAGATATCCAAGAAAGCATAGAAAATGCAACTTACAAAAACCCTTATGGGCCAAAAATTGGACGCTCAAATGAAGCTTCCATTTTAATAAATAAAAAACTTTAAAGGAGTTTAGAGTGGATTCAACATTTTCAGGAATAGAAATTGGAAAAAGAAGTTTATTTGCACATAAAGATGCTATGAATACAGTTGGACACAATTTATCCAACGCTACAAAGCCCGGATATTCAAGACAAAGAGTAACAATGAAAAGCGAAATCCCTCTTTATGCTCCACAACTAAACAGAGCCAAAAAACAAGGGCAATTGGGCCAGGGAATCGTAGTTCAATCTATAGACAGAGTCAAAGATGAACTACTTAACACAAGAATCATTGAAGAATCACACCGACTGGGATACTGGACTTCACAAGACAAGTTCATATCAATATTAGAAGATGTTTATAACGAACCTGAGGATCAATCAATAAGAAAAAGATTAAATGATTTTTGGGAAAGTTGGCACGATCTGGCAAATCAACCACAAGGTTTAGCAGAAAGAAAAATAATTCTAGAAAGAGGCAAATCTTTTTGCGAAGGAATAAGAAATAGATTCCATTCACTTGAAAGAATTTACATAATGGCAAACGATGAAATAAAAATTACAACGGATGAAGCAAACAATTACATTAGAAACATTGCAAATCTTAATAAACAAATTTCAAAATCTCAAGCAATGAAAGACAATCCAAATGACTTAATGGATGCAAGAGACTTAATGGTTGAAAAATTGGGCAATATAATAAGCGTATCAATTGAAAATAAACAAGATCCAAATGAATTTTTAATCCACTCAGAAGGAAGGCACCTTGTACAAGGTTCAATTGCAAATGAATTTAAACTAGAAGCTACAAACGGGCCTACCAGAACTAGATGGAACATTTTATGGGCAAATAATGATAAAGCTTACCTTAAAACAGGCAAGCTGGGATCTTTGCTTAACATAAGAGATGAAGAGATTAAAAATGAAATCAATGAACTAAATAATATAGCTGTCAACATTACAGAGATTGTTAACGAAATACATGAAACAGGACATGGACTGGACAAAAAAAATGGAAGAAGCTTTTTTTCTCAAGAGCTAAAACTAACTGATGATCGGGGTAGATATGATGCTAACGGAAATGGCCAGTTTGATTCCGTTCATATTTTCAAAATTAAAAGCACAAACGAAATATTTTCAGAAGAAAAATTGGGATTTTACGGAACTCTTAAATTTGAAGCTATAAATAGCAATGAAATTGTAGAAATACCCTACAACGCTCCAGATACAGTTCAAGATGTAATAAATAGAATAAACAATTCCAACGCACAAGTTACAGCAAGAATTAACTCAGAAGGCAAGCTTGAAATCAAAGCGGTTAAAGAACAAGAAGATGAGAACATAACATTTAAAATCAAGCATATAGAAGATTCTGGATCATTTCTAACAAAATATACAGGAATATTAAATACATCTGGACCTGAGGGAGCCTATGATTATAAAAATATTGACACAACAGACAAATTGGCGCCTAAATCAACCTATTCAATCTCGCCTCTAAAAAATCCTGCAGCATGGATAAAAGTTGCAGACATAATAGACTCAGATCCTTCAAAAATAGCATCGGGAATTAAAAATCCAACAAATGAAATATCTATTGGAGATAACCAAGCAGCACTGAGAATCTCCTCTTTTGGAAATTCTCAGATTATGATTGGCAAGAATTTAACACTAAATGATTACTTTGCAAATACAGCATCAAATATAGCAATAAAAGGACAAATTTCAGAAATCACAAAAGAAAGCCAATCTCAAATATTAAAAGATTTAACAGATCTAAGAATGTCTATTTCTGGAGTAAACAAAGATGAAGAACTTGCAAACATGATCGAATTTCAACAAGCATTTATTGCAGCAAGTAAATTTATCACTGTTTCTGTTGAGCTAATAGACACAGTAATAAATAAAATGGGAGTATAAGTATGATAAATAGAGCAAGTCATCCATTAACATATGAAAATTTCAAAACCTCTTTAGCAGAGCAAGAGTCTAAAATTACAAAACTTTTAGAAAACTTATACAAAGGCGGTAAAAGAATTGTAAAACTAAGAAACGATCCAACAGGCGTTACTCACGCAATAAGGCTAGATAACGACATATTTAAGCTTAATGTATACATAAAAAATATTGGTACTTCTAAAAGCAACCTGAGGTATACGGAAGGATATTTACAATCTCTTACAAATATTTTAACACGAGCTAAAGAAATTGCAATTCAGGGAGCAAGCGGAACTTATGAAGAAGATGACAAAAAAATGATATCAAAAGAAGTAAATGCTTTGCTTGAAGATGTTGTTGCAATAGCAAACGCTAAAGGGCCTGATGGATATAGCATATTCTCGGGGACTAAAATTGATAGCGAAGCGTTTAAGGTAACTAGAGAGAATAAAATAAGCAAAACAAACAAAGACGGTGCAGGCCCCCAAATAATCAAAGTAGAATACAATGGCAACCAAGCCGAAAAAAAAACAGAAGTATACAATGACATTCATATGGCAAATAATTATCCTGGAAATGTTATATTTTTCTTGCAAAACCAAAATATTGTCTCATCAATAAACACTAATGGATTTGTGGTAAAAGAAAATACAAAAATTTATATTGACAATATTGAGATAGGACTAACAGCAGGAGATACTGCTCTTGACATTGTTGCAAAAATCAATGAATCCTCAGCGCCTGTTGAAGCAAGCATTGATCCCGTTTTAAACTCATTGTCTATTAAAACTACAACTCCACACCAAATTTGGATAACAGAAGAAAAAGAATCAAATGTTTTACAAACACTCGGAATACTGACCAAAAACAATGATACGAAGCTGCCTCCTTACAATCTTTCTAGCAGTACAGAAGTTAGAAGCAGGTCTATTTTCGATGCGCTTATTGAGCTTAGAGACACACTTTACAATAACAAAGAAGAGCTTGTCGGTAGTAGAAGCCTGGCAGAAATTGACGAAAGCTTAAAAAGATTACTTATATCCGTTGCAGATCTTGGAGCAAAAGAAAATAGACTTGATAGAAGCTATGAAAGAATAAGCAAAGAAGCTGCAGATATGAAAGAAGATATGGTTCAATATACAGATCTTGATGTAACAAAAGCAATAACTAATTTAAATATGGCAAGCTTAGCTTATCAAGTATCTATAGGAATCTCTGCTAAAATAATGCAAACAACCCTATTAGATTTTATAAAATAGAATGATAGATGAAAAAAGTATAGAATTTGATTTTCCCGAAGGAATACTTGGATTTGAAAACATTAAAAAATTTATAATAAAGGACTCTAAGTATAAACCTTTTTCTATTATGCAATCTATCAATAAAGACGTAAGTTTTTTGGTAACATCTCCTTTCAATTTTTTAAGTGAATACTTACCAAATATCCAGGAAAAAGATTGGTCAGACATTAAAGCAAAAGCAGAAGATGAAAAAGTTATACTATGTATAATTAATATGCATGTTAATGATTATAAAGACATTACAGCTAACCTAAAGGCACCAATCATAATAAACAAAAAAAAATTACTTGGAAAACAGGCTATATGCACAAACGAAAAATATTCACTACACCATAAAGTTTTCAAGGAATAAAGATGCTAGTATTGTCAAGAAAAGTAAATGAAAGTATTAAAATAAATTCTGATATTGAGGTTTTGATATTAGAAATAAAAAAGGATACTGTTAAAATAGCAATTAAAGCCCCTGAAAACATTAAAATATTTAGATCTGAAATTTATGAATTTATTATAGAAGAAAATAAAAAATCACTACTAAAAGACAAACACAATATAAGCAAAATTAAAAGCCTATTTAATCATTATTTCAAGAATGAAAATTAACCTCTGCATCACTTTGTCTTATGTAAAGAGGTCCTGACAAAATATCATCGCCTTTGCGATTTTTTAAGTATTTAGCTATTCCGAGTCCTGTCAAAATTTTTCCAAACGAACTTAAATTCTCAATGATTTTAAATTTATAATTGAATTCTTTAAAAACATCCTCAAGATTGTTCCCAATAAGCACCGAATTTGGATCAATCTGATTTAAATGTTCAAATAAATCTTCCTTAGAAAAACACAAAATCTTCCCTATCAATTCACAATTTTTATAATGACCAAGAAAATATTTACCTGCAGTAAAAGTTAATACAATTACACTGGTGTTGTTTTTAACTAAATTTGCAAAAACATCTAATGTAGAAATATTGACAAAAGGAATAGAAAGACCTAAAGCAAGGCCTTTGACAAAACTTAAACTAATTCTAAGGCCAGTAAAAGAGCCGGGGCCATGAGAATTTATAATTAATTCAATTTGATTAAGATCTATATTATTTTTAATTACAAAATCATTGAAAATTTTTGGAACACTAAAATTAAAATTTGATTTAAGTTCAACCAATGAAAAATTCTTATTATTAATTCTACAATAAACTATTAATGCTTTATATGAATATTCAAATGCAAGTGTATTAATCATTAAATTCTACAACCCTGCCTGAACCGACTATTCTAAAAGTTAAAGAAAATAATCTGTCTTTTGGAACAATGCTCAAAGCAATTTGTGGCCATTCAATAGCAATAATTGAGTCAAGGTCCATAAGTATTTCCAATCCCCCAACAAGCTCAAATTCTTCTAAAGAAGACACCCGATATAAATCAATATGATAAAATTTAAAATCTATAAAATCATAAACATTAACAATGTTATAAGTTGGGCTTGTAAAATAAGAAATTCCAAGGTTAAGGGAAAGTCCCTTTAAAAAACTAGTTTTTCCAGATCCCATATCACCACTTAAAACAAATATTTTGCCAATTGGCAAAGGATAAAAAAAAGATTTGGAAAAATTTATCATTTTTTTTTCTGATTTAAATTCCAAAATCAAGGAAGCTTACCTTTAAACTCTAAATCGATTACACACCTTTTAATTGCAACCATTAATTTTAACACAGGATAATTTAAAAGATCTATAAAATCGATAGTGACATGCTTTTCTCCTAAAGGCGTAGCTTCAATTACAAACTTGACTTTTTTGATTTCTAAGATGTCATTATACTTATAAATAACATCAGCAAAATATACGTTTCTATAGTATATAAAACTCTCTTGCTTTTCAATATTATTAAGAGAAATAAGCTGCACAATAATAATCCTTAAAATAAATTAAACTCCCAAAAAGCCAACATAAGAACATTTTTATTTAGCGCTATTTTTCAAGGCGGAATTTTTATTCTTAACCTCTGAATTGCTTTCGGCTATCATTGACTAAAAATCTTCAAATTCCTAAATTTTATGAGATGTCGCAAAAAAATAACTCTAATTCTTAAAATTAAACCTCCCAGGAGTTTCGATTTTTCATTTTCTTATTTCTAAAACAATTTTTTTAAAAGCTTCAATATCTTCAATCGCCAAATTAGACAAAATTTTTCTATTAATTTTTATATTAGATTTAAATAAACCCTCAATAAATCTTGAATAACTAACTCCAGTATCACTTAAAGCAGCCGAAATTCTTGAAATCCACAAACGTCTAAAATCTCTTTTTCTAACCTTTCTATCTCTTGTGGCATACATCATGCCCTTTCTTAAGGTATCCTTAGCTTTTTTATAATTGCTCTTTTTTGTACCCCAAAACCCTTTTGTTTTTTTTAAAATTCGCTTACGCCTTGCAACGTGAACTGTACCGTTTTTAGCCCTAGCCATATCTATCTCCTAAAATTATTTTAACCATACGGTAATAAAGTTTTAATTCTTTTAACTTCAAAACAAGAAAGACTGCCCGATTTCCTTAAATTTCTCTTGCGCTTAGAAGATTTTTTTGTCAAAATATGCCTTAAATTTTGTTTTTTATGCTTAACTTTGCCATTTACAGTAAAAGAATACCTTTTTTTTGCACTTTTGCGTGTTTTCATTTTATTTGCCATTTCATCCCCTTTAATTTAATTAATATTTATTTTTTAAACTTAGGCGCTACAATCAAAAACATTGTTTTACCTTCCATTTTAGCCGAAGATTCCAAAACATAATTCACATCCCCTACTTTTTCAAGAATGCTATTTAAGATACCATATCCTAAATATGTATGAGCAAGTTCACGACCTCTAAATCTTATTGTAACTTTAACCTTATTACCATCTTTGAGAAAACCTAAAATGTTTCTTGATTTAAAATCAAGGTCATGGGCATCTATCTTGGGCTGCATTCTGACTTCCTTAAGCTTAATTACTTTTTGATTTTTCTTTTGCTCTTTTTGACGCTTTTCTTGATGGAATTTATATTTTCCATAATCAATAATCTTGCAAACCGGAGGAGATACATTGGGAGAAACCTCAACCAAATCAAGTCCAGCTTCCTTTGCTTTTTTAATAGCATCTTCAATCGGCAAAACCTCTTGTGTTCCATTTTCAAAAACAACTCTTACCTCACGAGCCTTAATTCTGTAATTAATTTTCAATTCCTTGTCATTTGATCTGGACCTGTCCCTATCTCTATTAGCATTTCTATTTATCATCTAAAAAATATATACTCCTAAATCAATTAATAATTAATTTTATTATACATTCACTAAAAAGTAAATTCTAAGAATAATGTTTACAAAAAGCAATAAAATTAATAACATTGATAAAAAAATACTCAAATCACACAAGTTTTTAGTCAATCAATTGATTTAAAAAACGTTTAAAAGTAGAATTGTACTTACAATGAGTTTATTTTTATTAACAAGTCTGCCACTAATATTAAAAATTTACATGGATATTCGGTTAAAACAAAGTCAAACAAAGAATACACAAGCTCATGTTTTAGCAATATTTTTTGCAATAACAATGTTTTCTTTTCTTTATTTAACCCAAGAATTTATTCTATACAGATCATTTGAATTAAATTACACATCAAGAATAAACCTAGGAATTTCAATATTTATCAAAGAGCATTTATACTACTATATATTCCCACTATTAATATTTATATTTTTTTTTACTCTAAATGAAAATTCTTTATTTAAAGATAATTTAACAATTCTTATATATTTCACATTTGGACTAATATTTTCTAAAAACTTAGAAATAATAATTCTAAATAGCAAAATTTTTGGAATCTATGAATATATAGAATTACCAATACTTAATGCAATAGAGTTAATATTTTCAGCTACAATCTTTGAAAAGAAAATTAAAAAATGCCAAAAATACTCGACAAAAGAATACAAAATCATTCTTTTCCCTATTCTATTTTTAGGATTATTTATTGCAACCTTAAAAACATTAATTTTAACCAATATGAGCATCTATGCACTAATAATACTTGGTCTGGTTTTAACATATATAGCTATTAATAATAAGTATTCTGGAAAGTAAAATGTCTGGCCCCAAAAAACTTATCATAGTAGCGCTTTTACTAGTTTCAACACAAGGATGCAAAGAATCTTCCATTATTGAAAAACAATTTAATTATGCAATTATTTTCTCAGATGCAACTGAATATTTTTTTGAAATTCAAAAAACTCCATTCATAAAAAACAAAATACTATTTATAAATGACAAAAATTTAGAAATTATAAAAGACAAACTTAAAACAACAAAAAAAATACTATTAACTCACAAATCAAATAACGAAATTTTAAATAACGAAATTCTAAAAGAGAAAATTTTTTATCTATCAAAAATAAAATTTTCTCTAAAAAAATCCATTGATTTTCTGCTTAACGAAAAATCAATAAACTTGCAAAAAACATTACTATTTAGAGACAACTCTCTAAATAATGAAGACCTTGAATATTTGGAAAAAAAAAGCAAAGAAAAAAATGTTAATATTACCCTAATAAACGAAAAAAACATATCCTATATTCAAACATTCATTACTCCTCAAATAAAAACAATAATATTATTCTCTTTAAGGGATATTAATATTATTTTAAAAAAGATATTAAATTCGCCTTTTTTCAAAAATATAAAATTTGTATTAATTGGCAATACAAGAAAAGATTTAAAAATTATTAAGCTAAAATATGTAATCACGCTTAAAGAGTCTGATTTGATAAAAATAGTAAAAGACATTGAAAAAAATTTTCAATATGAATTCAACATTTATAAACAATAAAAATGAATAAATCTAAAGCTAATAATAAAACATAAAAGCAAATAATTATAAATAAAATTTAATGCAGCAATAAAAGATCTTTAAAGCTATTGTATACTGCAATAGCAACATCATTAACAGAGCAATTTTTAATCCTTGCAATCTCAAGACATGTATATCCTAAAAACAAAGGCGAATTTATTTTGCCCCTCAATGGCACTGGAGCTAAAAAGGGGCTATCCGTTTCTATTAAAAGATCATTGGTATTTAATTTGCCAACAATAATTCTTAAAGATTGTGCATTTTTAAAAGTTATATTGCCTGAAAAAGAAACTTTAAATCCTAAATCAATAAATTTTTTAGCATGCTCATAAGTTCCTGAATAACAATGTAATATACCCCTATTTAAAAAATTTAAAGACCTTATAATATTATAGGCGTCATCATAGGCATCTCTTATATGTAAAATAACTGGCTTTTTATATTTATCAGCCAAATACAATTGCTCTTCAAAAGCTTGAATTTGAAATCTCTTGTTATCTGCTTTAAAATAATCAAGACCCATCTCACCAACAGCAACAACATTTTCACTAATCAAAATTTTTTCAAGCTGTTTAATATCATCTTTAAAATGATCACTTAAATTTAAAGGATGAATACCCACTGTTAAAAACACATTAGAATAAGGGCTTAAAAGATCTTTTCTATCATTAAAATCACTAGGATGCAAGCCAACATCAAGAAAATAAGAAAAGCCGTTTTTAAAACATTCATTAATAATGTAATTGACATCCAAAGATCTTTTCTTTAATTCATAAAAATGAACATGGGTATCTATTAATTTATCAAAAAAAATAGATTTTTCAGTTTCAAGTAAAGATTCAATCATTCCATTTTTTTCCTAAGAGACGCAAGGTAGTCAATAACAACAATATTTTTCATACCAAGCTGCAAAAAGCTTGATAAAATATCAATAGCATTTCCAATCTGTCCTAATGCTTCATAACATTCGGCAGCATTAACATACAATGCTGAATTTTTAGGATTGTTTTTAATTAAACTTTTAATAGCTATTAATGCTTCTTCATATTTACCTTGTTCCTTTTGAATAAGAGCAAGTCCAAGTATGGCAAACATATCAAAATCAACATCAAGAGCCTTTTTATAATAAATTTGAGAATTTTCATAATCATTTAAATAGCGATACGCATCTCCGACTCTTGTAAGAACCAAATTATTTTTTGGATCTTTTTCAATAATATCAAGCCAATATTTTAAAGCCTCTTTGTACTCCTTATTTCCCCTATAACAATCAGCAAGTCCAAAAACAGCATAAAAATTGCTAGGTGAAATTTCTAAAGCCTTTTTAAAAAAATAAATTCCTCTGGTAAATTCCCTTAGCTTTCGATAACAATTGCCAATTGAGGTTAATACTCTAACATCAACTTTGGATTGATTTAATTCATACATTTTAAGCCAATACTTTAAAGCCTCTTTATATTCTTTAAAATCGTAATACAAATGGCCAATACCTACAAGTGCATAATCATTATCGGGCATTAATTCCATTACCTTAAGATAAGTTTGCTTAGATTTTTGAAAATTTTTTAGCTTCCTGTAAGATGCCGCAACTCTTGTTAAAACTGTTATATTCTCAGGATCATATTTTAAATACTCTTCCCATATGTCTGTGGCTTTTTTATAATTATCTAAATTTTTGTAACAATCTCCAAGTCCAAAAAGAGCATAATTATTGCTTGGATGCTTTACAAGACATTTTTGATAATAAACTATTGCTTTATCGTAATTATTCTTCTTTCTTTCAATGTCCCCAAGCCCAACAAGAGCATAATTATTCTCATTATCCTTTTCAAGGATATCAGAAAATAAACTTTCTGCTTCAGATAGTCTTTCCTCCTTGATCAACTGATAACCCCTTTTTGATTTTTCAGTGACATCAAGAAGTTGATCATCAGAAATACTCGAGAGATCTTCTAAAGCATCCAAAATTTTTTCGTTTAACATAAATACCCCTTTTAAATCGGTTTATCAAAGATATAACTTTAACTACCTCAAATTCACCAAAATAATAATACGTAAAGCTCATTTTATATAAAATACAACAAAACCTAATCTAACTTTAATATCCAACTTAATAACATTCATTATATAAAAAAACATGAAAAAATATAATTGATTTTTTTAATCAAGCTTATTCTATTCATTTCATAAAATAAGTTTTAAAAAAGAATATTAAAATAAAACATAAAAATGGGCATCCACACAAAACTTATTAAAAAGTCTAACAAAAAAATCTAAAATTAATATAAACTATTACTATCTTTTCAGGAGAAACCATAATGCTTTTAGAAAAATTAAATTCGGCAACAAGTAAGATTAAGTTGATAGAAGAAAAATTGCAAGATATTAATCTAATTAAGGATCAAAAAAAATATTCAAAAATAATAAAAGAATATACATATTTAGAAAAAATAAATACTAAAAAAATTGAATACGAAAAAATACTAAGTCAAATTAATGATAACAAAACCATCTTGGAAAAAGAAGAGCAACAAGAAATGAAAGAACTGATAAAACAAGAACTAATCGATCTGGACAAAAAAAAAGAAGACCTTGAACATCAAATAAAAATACTACTTTTACCTCAAGATGAAAATGATAGCAAAAATATAATAATTGAAATTAGGGCCGGAACAGGTGGAGAAGAAGCTGCTCTTTTTGCAAACAATCTTTATAGCATGTATATAAAATATTCAGAGAAAAAAAAATGGAAAACAGAAATAATAAACTTTAATGAAACAGAACTTGGGGGATTAAAAGAAATAATCTTTGAAATTAAGGGAAAAGATGTATTTAAAAAATTAAAATACGAAAGTGGTGTTCACAGAGTGCAAAGAATCCCTATAACAGAGTCTAACGGGAGACTTCAAACTTCGGCTGCTACTGTAGCAGTGCTACCCAATATTGAAGAAACTGAAATTGATATCAATGAAAAAGATTTAAGAATTGATGTTTACAGATCATCTGGAGCTGGTGGACAACACGTCAACACAACTGATTCTGCAGTCAGAATAACGCACCTGCCAACAGGAATTGTTGTACAGTGTCAAAACGAAAGAAGCCAGCATAAAAACAAAGATCAAGCAATGAAAATATTAAGAGCAAGGCTTTATGAATTTGAGGATTCTAAAAAACAAGAGCAAAGATCAAGCAATAGAAAACAACAGGTAGGCTCAGGAGATAGATCTGAAAGAATTAGGACCTATAATTTTCCTCAAAATAGAATAACGGATCATAGAGCAAATATCACTCTTTATAAATTAGAAGAATTTATGCAAGGAGAACTTGATCCACTTCTTGACCCCTTAATGATAGCGCTTCAAGAACAAGAATTAAAAAGCAACAACATATAGCAATGAATATAAACGAAGTTATAAATTATGCTAAAAGCAAAAATTTAGATACAATAGAGGCGTTACTAATACTTGAATTAATTTTAAAAACAAGAAAAGAATTAATAATTGCAAATATAAAAAAAAGCTTAACAAAAACAGAAAAAAAACTTTTTTTTGATCAAATAGATAAAATAGGAAAAGGAATTCCTATTCACTACATACTTCAAAAGAAAGAATTTATGGGAATTGAATTTAGCCTAAACAAGCATGTATTAATCCCAAGATTTGATACAGAATGTTTGGCTGAAGAAGCCTTAATTCAAATCCAACAAAATAGTTTTAAAAAAATATTAGATTTATGCTGTGGCAGCGGATGCATAGGGCTTTCGATTGCCTATTACATGAGGAAAAAAGTAATACTCTCAGATATTTCAACAAAAGCTTTACAAATAGTTGAAAAAAATACAAAAAATCTCAAACTTGAAAAATTTGTAGAAATAATTCACTCTAATTTGCTAAAATGTATAAAGGGAAAGCTTGATATAATTATTACAAATCCTCCTTATTTAAACAAAAAAGAATTAGAAATAAAAAATAAAATAAAAAAAGAACCCACAAAAGCTCTTTTGGGATTTGGAAAAGATGGGCTTAATATTTCTAGAAAAATATTAAGCCAAGCAAAAGAAAAGCTTAACCCAAATGGTCTAATAATAATAGAATCAGCCCCTTGGCAAATAAAAAGCTTGAAAGATTTTGCAATCAAAAAAGGATTTTTGCATTTAAAAACAATCTACGATCTTGAAAAGAGAGCAAGGGCACTGATATTAGGACAAAGAGATGATACAAGCATACGAAATTGCACACTTAATAAAGATAAATGATCTTGAAAAAGCTAGAAATATTTTTAAAAAAACTGTTGAGAATACTTACAAAAATGAATTTGAACGAAAAAACATATTTAAAGCTCTAGAAATAGCAGAACAGCTCCACTATGGCCAATACAGAGAAAGTGGAGAGCCTTACATTATTCATCCAATAATGGTTTCATTATTTCTTGCCAAATTTCAACTAGACTTTAAAGCAACCATTGCTGGACTACTGCATGACGTACTTGAAGATACAAATGTTGAGAAAGAAGAAATAGTAAAAGAATTTGACGAGGAAATTTTAAGTTTAATAGACGGTGTAACCAAAATTCATGATTTACATAACAAAACAAGAAGCATAAAAGAGGCTAATACTATCTCAAAAATGTTTTTTGCAATGACACACGACATTAGAATAATAATAATAAAACTGGCGGACAAACTTCATAATATGACAACTCTCTCTTATTTGCCTAAAAACAGACAAGACAGGATTGCAAAAGATTGCCTTTCAACTTACGTTCCAATAGCAGAACGCCTTGGAATTTCATCTCTTAAAACATATCTTGAGGATCTTTCGTTTAAGCATCTTTATCCTAAAGATTATAAAGAAATAAAAAATTTTTTATCTGAAACAAAAATAGAAAGAGAAAAAAAATTATACAAAGGCAAATTATCAATAGAAAAAGAACTTCAAAAAAGCGGAATTGAAGCAGAAATTACAGTAAGATCAAAACACTTTTATTCAATATTTAGAAAAATGCAAACAAGAACAAACAAACTTACTCAAATTTTTGATACTCTAGGAATAAGAATAATTTGTAAAAAACAAAAAGAATGTTATGAGATATTAGAAATTGTTCACAGGGTGTGGAAACCAATCCCAGGAAGACTTAAAGACTACATTGCAAGCCCAAAAGAAAATAAATATCAATCACTACATACTACCGTAAGAATACCCGAGGATAACCAGCTTATTGAAATACAAATTCGAACAGAAGAAATGGACAGAATTGCTAATTATGGAGTTGCAGCCCACTGGATATATAAAGAACAAATTGAACTTAAAGCTGATGATCTTTCATTCATAAACCGAATAAAAAAATGGCAACAAGAATCAGCCAACAAAAGTCAATATTCAATGAATGACATACATAAAGAGCTATTAAATACATTCATATATGTTTACACCCCAGAAGGGGAAGTGGTAGAGCTTCCCTTTGGATCAAATTCAATTGATTTTGCATACATAATTCATACAGACATTGGAGATCAGGCTCTTTATGCAAAAATAAATGGAAAAATAAGCTCAATCACAAAACCACTTAAAAACGAACAAATTGTTGAAATATTCACCTCAAAAGACTCAAAACCGGATGTAATATGGCTAAACAGCGTAAGAACAAAAAAGGCCCGATCAAAAATTAGATCATGGCTTAACAAAAATGACAACACAATTTTTGTAGACAACAATATTATTGCATATCTTGTTGGAGCAAACAAAGAGCAAAGAAAGCTTTTCAGCTTATTTAAATCTTATACAAAAACAAAAATAAAAAGAATTGCAATAGACCCTGAATGCAGTCCAACAACAGGTGAAGATATTATTGGAATAATACATAAAGACGAAATCATAGTGCACAATGAAAATTGTCAAAAACTTAAATCTTATAAAAAAACTCAATTGATTGAAGTTGAGTGGGAAGCAACACCGACTAGAAAAGTGCATCACATTATTTTGCTTTTAAAAGAACTAAAAGGAATATTTAGTTATCTTGAAAACATTTTCACACTCAATGACGTAAGACTTATTAGCGAAAAAATAGAAGACTGCGGAAATGGTCACGGAATAACAAATATAATAGTCTCATCAAATACTAAAAATATAACAAAAATTATTTCTGCTTTAAAAGAAAACCCAAATATCTTACAAATAATGCAAATAGAAGAAGATATTAAAAATTATGATAATTAATATATTGTTATTAGTGTTATTGCTTAGCTCAGTAGGCTCCACTATTGTGCCAAATAAAATGGAAAAAAATGTATTCAATTCAAGCAATAAAATTACAAACATAGAAACTGAAAAGAGTATAAAAACGCACATTAGAAAAATTAATCAACTAAATGAAAGACAAGAAAAAATAATAAACACTTTTAATTATATAAAAAAATATTTTAATACAAATGAAATTAAATATATGGAATATTCTTTACAAGAAATTGGATTTATTGGGTATTCACAAAAAATAATACATTCTAAAATTAAAGGGAAAAACGCAAATACTTACAATATAATTATTCCAATTAAAATACAAAATAATTTAAAAAATAATTTAGCAATTGGAATTGCAATTGAGCTTTTAAATAAACTTAAAAATACTAATCCTAAAAACAACATAAATTTTTTTTTTGTTGAGGATGATTCTTTAGAACAAAATACAATAATTAGTAGCAGGATTTTACTTAGCAATAAGTATTTAGAGAAAAATACAAACACAATATACTTAATGTTAAACGAAAATAGAATAAAAAATAAAATTTACTTAGAAAATGAATCTTTCATAACAAATTCAAAAACAAATTTAGGATTTTTAAAAGCTATTATAAAAACCTTTGAAAATAATAAACTTGATTTTAATACATCAAAAATAACTGAAAAAAAATCAAACAATTTATACAATCTATATCGTGATGAATCTATACCCTTTTTAATAATAAATAATAATTTAAACCCTATATTGGCTCGAAATAAAAATACTATTTTTGAAATTTACAAATCAATCGAAGAAGCATTAACTAGTGAGTACAAAAGTAAAAATACCAATGAAACACACTACATCGTAATTGATACATCTTTTAAAAAAATAATAATTAATGAAATTGCTTTAATAGCATTAATCTACATTTGTTATAATTTAATTATAATTGTATTTATTAGAAAATTTAAAGAAGCCGGTTTAGTTATGAAAAAAGTAAAAAATAATTACTACAAACTAGTAAGATTGTTTTTTACTTTATTTGTAAGCACCTATCTGTCCTTATTGCTTACAAATAAAATATTTGCAGACTATGAGAACACAACTGTTTACAGTATCACAAATCCCAAATATCTAATAACTTTTTTTGCAACTTTACTCATACATAATCTTTTGTCTCTTTTTACATATAATTTCACAATATATTTAAATTATAGACAACTTAAATACCTGGCAATATCAACCTCTATTATTGAACTAATAATATTAATGTTTATTAAAATAGAATTTATCTTAATAATTATCATAAAAAGCATTTTATTGTTAATAAAACCAAATAAAAATACTATTTTTCGGAAAATAGTGGTATTAATCATTTGGATAATCAATTTTGTATTAATAGCATTAATACAAAATACTACAGCAATCAAAAATATACTTACACTAAGCTATCTAATATCAATTTGTCTTTTCTCTACCATATTTATTAATATCTCAAAACATTTAAAATCCAAACTCCCAAAAATTAAACAAAATTTAAAAAAAGCTGAAAAACTTGGTCTTATAACTTTTTTTTTAATAGCCACAATCATAGTATCTAACAATATTGATAAAAAAGAACATGCAATGCAAATAGAACAAACAGTTAGCTTTCCAGAAAAAATAAATAAAATAAAAATTGAATATCAAAAAAACAAGAAACATCCTATCCAAATAATTTCAAATGACTTTAACCTAACTTTACAAGCAAACGAAAAAATATTAAAAACCAATATTGAAGCTGATGATGAGCTAATGAATATTAATTTTAAAAAAATAGATATAGCAGAAAGGGCTGTTTATAGCATCGATTTGATTACTCAAAAAATTGCAAATCAAATCGAACTGCATTTTAAAAACGCATCTAAACTAATAATTTATCAAAGCAATACTCCTTATAAAATATTAGCTAATAAAATTATCTTTTCGCTTAAAAACATTAACTCTAAAAAAACAACAATTGCATTTACTCTTAAATCTCAAGATAACATAGCATATGAAGCATTTGCAAATATTCATATTAAAAAAAATCAAGTTAAAATTTATAATAAAGCCAATAATACAGAAGAAAAAAATATAAAAATAAATTATTCTTACAAAATCAAATATTCAGGAATATTGCCCAAAGCAGAAAAATACAAAAATCTCGAATACTTCAAACTAAAAGATGATAAAGAGATTGAAAATCTAAAAAATTTAAAATTAAATTAATCTAAATTACTCTTCAAAATTAATTCTTTTTTTTCTATTAATAAAACTTTGAAAAGCATAGTCGATTAAATTATCTACTAGGTCTTTAAACTGAAGACCATCATTACTACACATTTTAGCAAACATAGATATATCAGTAAATCCTGGAATAGTGTTTATTTCATTAAGATAAATAGTTCCTGATTTTTTTTCAACAAAAAAATCAATTCTTGCCATACCTCTGAGTTCTAGATTCTTATAAGCAAGAAAGGCATATTCTTTAATGCTTAACAACTGGTTTGTTTCAAGATGTGCAGGAATATTAAAAATAATAGAATTACCAGGAATAACAGAATATTTAGCATCATAATCATAAAATATAAAATCTTGCACAACAACTTCTCCAGGAGAAAATATTTTCATCTTTTCATTCCCAATAATAGAACATTCGATCTCTCTAGCCTCAATAAACTTCTCTATTACAATGGTAAGGTCATACTTTAAAGCCTCTTTAATAAAAGATTCAATCTGATTTTCACTGTAAGCTACATTTATTCCAATTGAAGAGCCTAATACTGCAGGCTTAACAATAACAGGATAGCCTAAAACCTCCTTTACACTTCTTTTTACTTCCTCTTTATCTAAAAAATAATCATGTTGTCTAAATCCAATAAAAGGCACCAGGGGGATATCAAAACTTTTAAGCAAAAGTTTGCAAAAATACTTATTACTAGAAATAGCGCTCCCTATAATACCAGCACCAACACAAGGAATATCCATAACTTTTAAAATTCCTTGAATAGCACCATCCTCACCAGTTCTTCCATGAACAACAGGGAAAACAACATCAATCTCAAGATTTTTGTTATTTGCAAAAATTCCAAGTCCCGGCAATAAACTAACAATGGGCAAAACATCTGTATTAATGGACTCTGGAGGATTGGAAACAGAATCTAATAAATACCAAACACCTGTACATTTATCAATATAAACAGGATAAATATTGTATTTATTTAGATCTAAAAGAGCCAAATAAATGCTATAAGCAGATTTGCAAGAAATTTCATGCTCAAAAGAAACGCCACCAAATATCAACATAAGATTTTTTTTCAAATCAATTCTCCTTTTCTGATTTTTCTAAACTTAAAATAGCATTTTTAACTACCTCTTGTTCATTCCAAAAAATTTCTCTATTTTTATAAATTATTGAACTTTCATGACCTTTGCCCAAAGTTACAACCAAATCTCCCGCCTTTGCAAGACTTATTGCTTTTTCAATAGCTTGCTTTCTATCAGGAATAAAAAATAAATCCTGATTTACAACTTTATTCTCAATTCCTTTTGCAATGTCTTTAATTATACACATACTATCCTCGCCTCTTGGATCTTCATCGCAAAGTACTATTAAATCAGAATAAACATCTGCAATTTGCCCTTGCAAAAATCTTTTCTCAATATCTCTTTCTCCCGCAGAGCCAAAAACAGAAATCAATCTATTGGTAGCAAATCTTTTAAAAATAGGAAAAAGTTTAGAAAAAGAACCGGGAGTATGAGCATAATCAATTATTACCGAAAAATTTTGCCCTAAATTAATACTATCCATACGCCCATCAAGACTTTTAATACAAATAAGTTTGTCAACAATATCTTGAATATCACTATTTAAAATTTGAGAAACTAAAATAAGAGCAGCCATTAAATTCTCAATATTAAAGCTCCCAAGTAGGTTGACATTAGCAAAATATTTAATCCCCTTGTGATAAAATTCAAACCTAGTAGAATCGGTTTTCTCATCAATAAAACTGACAAAAAAATCCGCTTTACTACTTTTTAAGCTATAAGTAAAAGATTTTTTAACAGCATTCTTAAAATCAGAAGAATAAAAGTCATCAAGATTAATAACCCCAAAACCAGCATCATCACTAACAGCCCGGAAAAGACCTAACTTGACATTTAAATAATTTTGAATTGTACTATGAAATTCAAGATGCTCATGTCCAATATTGGTAAAAACAGCTGCAAAATAATTAACATCAATAAGCCTCGCTGTTTCAAGGTCAAGTCCGTGGGAAGTAGATTCAAGAATTGCATATTGAACTTCATTTTTAACCATATTGAATAAAAATGAATGTATTTCTGTGGACTCGGGAGTTGATTGTCTGTAAGGATTTTTAATCAAGCTCCCACTACCGTCATCAAAAAATACCGTCGATATAAAACCTACCTTAACACCCTTTTTTTTTAAAAGAAGATATATATAATAACAAACAGAACTTTTACCGTCAGTACCAGTTACTCCTATGACTTTTAATTTTTTTGAAGGCTCATCATAAAAAATATTTGAAAAATTAGACATAAATTTTCTTATATTAAAATCATCTACCTTAATATAAGTAACATCGGAGCTGTAAAAATCCAAATCTCGTGAACACACAATAACATTACTACCCCTTTGAATTGCAATTTCAATAAAATCATGTCCATCAAAATGAATTCCTGGAAGAGCAAAAAACACAAACCTGGGTAAAACCAATTTAGAACTATAAGTAACTCCTGATATTTCTAAATCAAGAGAACCTTTTACGCATTTTATTAAATTTTGGTCTAACTTTAATAAAACTTCATTAAGCTTTTTATTCATACATTAAAATTTTACATAAAACTAATAAAAATAGCTAAGAAATTTAAAATTATGCTTCAATAGAAAATATATTTACAATTTTCTATTTTTTTAATAAACTAAGCAATGTTACAAGGCGCTGTACCCAAGTGGCTAAGGGAGAAGTCTGCAAAACTTTGATTCGCCGGTTCGATTCCGGTCAGCGCCTTCTAAGGGCAAGTTAAAAATATTTTTATACTTAAAGGCATAACTTAAAGCATTTTTATTAAAGATAAATTAAAATAATACATATATGTTAGAATTAATCATAATACTACTATTTATAATATTATCTGCTATTTTCTCAGCATCTGAAACAGCTTATACTTCATTAAGCATAATTCAGATACAAGACATAAGGAAAAAAGGAAAGTCGGGAATATCAGTGTACAACTTGGTTCAGTCTCCTTCAAAATTAATTACTACTATTCTTATCGGAAACAATATATCAAACATTGTAGCAAGTACACTTACAACAAAATTTGTACTTGAAAAATACGGAAACAGCGCGCTTGCAATATCAACGGGCTTAATAACAATAATCGTTCTAATTTTTGCAGAAATACTTCCAAAACAAATTGCAATTCTAAATAATGAAATAATTGCTCTATCTACTTCATTTTTTTTAAAGCCATTAATTTTTATATTTAGTCCATTAATATATATAATAAACAAAATAATAAAAAAAATATTAAATCTCTTTAAAGTTAAAACTAGCTCCCAAATGACTAAAGAGAGCATAAAAAATATGCTCTCTTTAGCAGGAAGTTTAGGAATTTTAAAAAATGACTCTAGAATATTTATGCAAAAAATGTTAGACATAGATCAAGTAAGGGCTTCTGAAATCATGACTCACAGAACAGAAGTTTTTTCACTCTCAAGCTCATCAAAGCTAAAAGATGTAATCAAATTGATTAAAGAAGAAGGATACTCTAGAATTCCCATATACAAAGGACAAAGCAGAGAACAAATAATTGGGATCTTAATAGCTAAAGACCTCATAGAAGTCAATAAAAAAGATATGAATAAAAACGTTTCTCAATTTATTAAACCGGCTGTATTTGTACAACAAAACAAAAGAATAAAAGATATACTAGATATTATGAGAAAAAAACAAAAACTAATGGCAATCGTAATCGATGAGTATGGTGGTTTTTCAGGAATACTTACAATAGAAGATATAGTAGAAAAAATTTTTGGAGCAATATCTGACGAATACGACATTAAAGAGGAAAAGCCTCTAATTACTCAAATCAATGAGAATACTTACTCAATACTTGGAGAAACTACTTTCGACGAGATTGAAGAGGCAATTGGGATATCTATTAAACATAAAGAATATACAAATACAATTGGAGGGTATTTAATAGATCTACTTGACAAAATACCAACAAAAAACGAAACCGTAAAAACAAATGATGGAGAATATTTTATTAAGGAAATTCAGAATAATAAAATTGAAACAATAACTTTTATAAAATCCCAAAAGTAGTGACAAAATTCGCTTAATAAAAATAATTTAAAACATTAGGAGAAACAAATGTTTGACATAAAACAAATTTTTAATAAAACTTACGAGTATTTAATAATTATTATTACTTTAATATTAATATCAATAATAGTTATTGCAAACATATTCATAGTAGGACCATCAGAAGAAGCAATTGTACTTCGCCTTGGTAAGCTTAACAGAACTCTTGATTCAGGAATACATGTCAAGATTCCATTGATTGAAGAAAAATTTATTGTACCCGTAAAAATAGTCCAAGAAATTAAATTTGGATTTCTAATATCTCCAAACGATATTAGAGAAAATGATAATGCAAGCGACGAAGGTAGGATTATCACTGGAGATTTAAATATCATAAACATTGAGTGGCTAGTGCAATACAAAATAAGAGATCCTTATTCATTCAAGTTTAAAGTAGAAGATCCTGAAACAACAATTAAAGATATTGCAAAGTCATCAATGAATAGATTGATTGGAGATAATACTATTTTCGAAATAATAAATGATAACAGAGTGGGAGTAACAGAAGGTGTAAAGTCTTCTATGAATGAAATAATAGATAATTATAATTTAGGCATTGATGTAGTTCAAGTACAAATTAGAAATGCCCTACCTCCAAAAGGAAAAGTTTACGAAGCCTTTGAAGATGTAAATATTGCCATTCAAGACAAAAATAAATACATAAACGAAGGAAAAAAAGAATTTAATCAAATAGTTCCCAAAATCAAAGGTGAAGCATTAAAGGTTATTGAAGAAGCCAGAGGATACAAAGAAAGCAGAATAAACAATGCATTAGCAGACACAGAAATTTTTAATGCCATACTAGACGCTTACTTGAAAAATCCCGATATTACAAAAGAAAGGCTTTACAATGAAACCATGAAAGAAATACTTGAAAACAAAGATAACATTGAATTAATTGACAAAAACTTCAAAAATTTTCTACCATTTAAAGAGGTAAAATAAATGAAATTTATAATAAATTTTTTATTATCTACTCTAAAGATTATAACCTTTACAGTAATAGTTTGTTTGGCTGTTTTGTCTATTTTCCAACCAATTTATATCTTGAAAGAAAATGAAATTTCAATAACCACTCGACTTGGAAAAATTCAAAGAACTGAAAATTTAGCTGGACTTAAATATAAAATCCCATTAATTGAAAATGTGCAAATATTTCCCAAAATAATTCTTAGATGGGATGGAGAACCTCAAAGAATCCCAACAGGGGGTGAAGAAAAGCAATTAATATGGATTGATACAACTGCTAGATGGAAAATTGCAGACATAAATAAATTTTATACAACAATAAAAACAATGAGTAGAGCTTACATTAGAATTGATGCAGCAATTGAACCTGCTGTTAGGGGAGTTATCGCAAAATACCCTTTGCTTGAAATTATAAGAAGCTCAAACGATCCTATTCAACGTTTGTCTAACGGAATACTCACCCCGCAAGAAACAAAAATTAATGGTATTTATAAAATAACAAAAGGACGAAAGATAATCGAAAAAGAAATAATTAATATAGCAAACAACAATACCAAGGATATTGGAATTGAAATTGTAGACGTACTAATAAGAAAAGTTACTTATGATCCAAGCCTTATTGAATCTGTAAACAACAGAATGATTTCAGAAAGACAACAAATCGCAGAAGAACAAAGAAGCATAGGATTGGCTGAAAAAACAGAAATTCTTGGGAGCATAGAAAAAGAAAAACTGAAAATATTAAGCGAAGCAAAAGCCACTGCTGCAAAAATAAAAGCTGAAGGAGATCGAGAAGCCGCAAAAATTTATTCAAATGCATACGGCAAAAATATTGAATTTTACAAATTCTGGCAGGCATTAGAAAGTTATAAAGCAGTATTAAAAGATAAAAGAAAAATTTTCTCAACAGATATGGATTTCTTTCGATATCTTCACAAAAGAAATTGAAAGTTTATTAGTATAAATTTTTTCTTTAAATATCTGTAAAATACAAATTCTAAATTCTGTTATTATTCATTAAATAGCATTACAAATCTTTATTTAAATTTTTTTTAAAAAAACCATTTAAAAAATACTCAAATAATATATACTGCACACCTTTTAAAAAATTAATTAAATTTATAGAATTGTCCATTTTAAAACCTAAAAGCTAGTTATAAATCATTTTTTAGTACTGCATTTGAAAGCTAAAATTTAAAAAGAGTTGACAAACATATATACTTATGAAAAAATTAAGGTACTAGAATAAAAATGCTGCTGTAGCTCAGTTGGTAGAGCATAGGACTGAAAATCCTTGTGTCAGGAGTTCGATTCTCCTCGGCAGCATACATTTATTTAAATTATAATCGTCGCTGTAGCTCAGTTGGTAGAGCATAGGACTGAAAATCCTTGTGTCAGGAGTTCGATTCTCCTCGGCGACATTTATTTAAAGATTAAAAGGATCTCAAAGTGATACTTAAAGAAATAAAGCAAATAAAAGATCTAAACGAACAAGACATAATTTTTGCAAGAATAGGAAACTTATCAAAACTTGGCACAAGAATAAATGAAAAAATCATTAAAATACTTTCTAAGGGCAATACGCCATACATTCCTGTACTTAAAAAAGAAGAAGATGAATCATATGAGGACCTGATAAAAAAAATAAATGAAGAAATTTTAAATGACGATCTTAACTATTTAAGAGAAAAGCTAATAGATAATCTAAAAGATGTATACAAGCCCTTTAAGGAAGACGACCCAATATTTATTACCAAGGGTAAAAAACCGCTCATGAAAATAAATACATTGATGGAAGCTGAGCCCAATCAAATTTATTGGAAAGAAATATTGGAAGGAAGCTTTAAAATACTTCCAAGACATAAAATAACATCTTTGCAAAAAATTTTATTAGAAATATATCATTATTTTGATGTTAAAAAGCTTAGAACAAAAGAAAACCTTAAAGATAAAAAAACTTTAAAAAAATTATATTTATATTCTGCTAGAAGAGACTATGAATTTTTAAAAGGAAAAGTCAAAACAGAGGGTGATTCAATACTACTACATTCAGTCGATACAACAATTTACTTTTTAATCACAATTGCAAATTTAAACAAAATAAGGTCTTTAAAAAATGCACCTCGTTCAACTATTAAATTTTTTCTTGATAAAACTGAATATACCGAATTTACAGAATTTTTTTATGCAGAAGACATGATACTACAAGCCGCACTTGGATCTTTGCTGCACTCAATAGGATTAATGCATATAACAATACTAGAAAATATAGGAAATAAAATAAGCCTTAAAGACAAAAATTTAAAAGAACATCACAAATTAAAAATAGAACACTTGGAGAAAAATATTAACATTGCTAAAAATTTGTTTAGAATAAGAGAAGATATTTCAGCTATTACAAAAATGATAATAAGTGGGCAAAAAGACTACCTTGATGCTACTGGACATCCACAGCTAAAAATCAACAAATTTGTTCATGAGCTTGTTAGAATTTTTTGTATAGTAGACACTTACGATGAATTAGTAAATCCAATAATAACCAAAGAAAGCGCTAGCCCTTTAGAGGCTGTTAAATTCTTAATAGAAAATAGTGGAAAATACTATTGGAGCAGAAAAGAGCCAAAAGAGCAAACAAAGAATAAAAAATTTGACATTAAAATGCTAGAAAATTTTTTAACAATACTTGCACCTTTTGACTATGGGCAAATAGTACATGTAAACAAAAAAAATAATAATGAAAATCTTTTTCAAGCTGCTGTTATGGAATACAAAACTAGCATTATACCAAATCTGTCTATAATAAACAAAAAAAACCAAACTTACAAAATAGAAGAAATAATAATGGATCTTGAGAACAAAGAAATTTTAATAAAAGATGCAAATGGAAATTATAAAAAAAATCCTTTAAAAAATGCGGATGATTTTGTAATAAAAAACAGCATTCCAGAATTAAATAAAAATGAAATTCAACTTATTCTCTTTAGTTATGGAAAAAAATAAATCCTACAATATTCTCAAAAAAATAAGCTTTGATCCCCCATACCTTTTTAAATTATAAACTGAAAATTTTGATGTATTTATCTTTAAATCTTCACTAGCAGGATAATGCATAATGACATTAACTTTATCATTTAAAATTTTACCCTTTAAAATAATTTCAAGCAAATTAATCTTATTTTTATAATTAAAAGGGGGATCAAGATAAATAAAATCATAAAAAAGATCTTTTTTACCCAAAAAATCCTCTGCTCTTTGAAAAAAGAATTTATAAAATTCCTCAACAAAACTAAAATTCTTAACTAATGTAATTTTAATTTTTCTATTACATTCAACAAGATGGACAAGGCTAGCTCCCCTACTAAGAGCTTCAATAGACATTATACCAGTCCCTGCAAAAACATCCAAAAATTTTGAGTTAACAATATCCTTGAAAATAATAGAAAAAAAGGCCTCTCTAACAAGAGACATTACAGGGCGAACAGAACCATTTTTGGGAAACAAAATTTTTTTACCTTTATATTTACCCGAACTTACATACATAAATAAAAATTTTAAAACAATTTTTAAAAACAATGAATATATAAAATTAAATTTTTGCTATAATCTTATTTCAAGAGAGAAAAATATGAAAGGCATTATTCTAGCGGCTGGGTATGGAACAAGATTTTTACCAATAACGAAAACAATTCCAAAAGAAATGCTACCAATTTTAAACAAACCAGCCATAGATTATATTATTGAAGAATTTATCGATTCAGGAATAAAAGATATTTTATTAATAAACTCAAGACGAAAAAAAGTTCTTGAAGATTATTTTGACAGAGAAATTGAACTTGAAAATATTTTTTTAAAAGAAAATAAAAAAGATGAATTAGAAAAGATTAAAAGCAAAAAAATTAACATAAGCTTCATAAGACAAAAAGAAATGCTAGGCACAGGAAATGCCCTGCTTTATGCAAAGCCCTGGATAAATAAAGAGCCTGTAATTGTAGCTTACCCTGACGATCTTCACATTGGAAATCCACCATTAAGCTTACAATTGATAAAACTTTATGAAAAAACTGGAAAGAACATAATATCTGTCATTGAAAATCCAGAAAATATAAATAGATATGGAGTAATAAATATCTACAAAGACGAAATCCATGTAAAAAACATTGTTGAAAAACCAAAAATTGGAAGCGAGCCTAGCAATAAAGCATCTATTGGAAGATTTCTGTACAATTATGAGTTTTTTGAACATTTAGAAGAAGGATTCAAACTGCATCAAAAAGGTGAATACTACCACATTTATGCTTTAAAAAAGCTAATGGATCAAAAAAAAGTATTATATAAAAATATTGAGGGAAAAAGAATTGACATAGGAACTCTTGAGGGTTATCTAGAGGCAATAATAAACTCTGCCAAAAAAGATAAAAATTTAATGGAAATTATAAAAAAAGGAATAAATGAAAACAATTAAAAAGGATTCAGAATTTTATGATTCCCTTACCTCATTAAAAAAGTATATAAACAAATATATAGAAGAAAAAGTTTTAAAATATAGCATTTCTTCCCAGCTTTACAAATTAAAAAACCCTGAAATAATTGAACTTATCAAAATTAGCAATGATTACGAAAAAGAAAAAAATGTATTTAATACTTCACTTGAAGAATACTACTACAAAAAAACTCAAAATGAAGTAATTAAAAAATGGATATTAGAAATAGTAAGAAGCAAAAATTTTAGCCAAATAAACAAAGAAGCGAATCTAAACACCAAAAAACTGGGAACAACATATAAACTAAAATCTAGCAACTTTTTAAAACTACTTGAAATACAAAATAGCCCTTATTATTCTCAAGAAAAAAAAGACATTTACAAGCAAATTATATTAAATTTTTCTAGTAATATTAACATTGACAATCTAGAACAAACAATAGACATTCTGGTAGCCGTAAGAAATAAAAATAAAATTAAAATACTAAATATTTTAAATAAAAATTTACAATATCAACCGGAAAATCAAAAAGTTTTTAAATCAAGCCTAACCAATAAAGAAAGTAGGCTAATAAAATTAAAAAGAATGCTAATACTTACATATTGGCCGGTTGGGTGTTTGAGTAAAAAAATTTTTATTAAAATTTTAATAAAACATTACAAATACTTGGAAGAAGAAATTCTAGCACTAAAATACAATGAAATTTTAAACTACTTACGTGCACTAAAAACTTTAAGTCTTAATGAAATTTTTTATAAAGGGTCGAGCAAAAATATTAACTTTAATTATTTTTTTAGCGATTTTACACAATACGCTCCAAAGGATTTTCAAGACACATTAAAGTGTTATTTATATGTAATTGAAAAAACAATAACAAAAAAATATTTAACTTGGTTTTTCAAAGACAAAATATCTAATAATTGGGAATCTTTCATAGATGCACTTGAATACATTGAAAAACATAAATTAATCAATATAAAAGAAAAAATAAAAGAAATTATAACTGCAAAATTTCAAACAGAAGATTTTTTCATATCTTTTGACAAAACAAATTTCAACCCCTATGAAAGCTCAATCTTTAAAGAAAGATACATTAAAAGTACATTTTTAGAAATTATTATGTATTATGTCAAAAAAAATTCTCAGAATATAGAAACTTATGGATGGATTGCATTCTATATTTATGCTGATAAAAAGGATAAAAAAAATTTTTGTCAACACATGAAAGAATTTTTCAAATCTAAAACCTTTGAAATACAAAATCAAATATTTGTATATTTTCTATCTTTTTATCCAAATATTGAATATAGGCATTTCAAATTTATATCAGACATACTCCTCTACCTTGACGAAGATAAAATTACAATACCTAAAAAAATAATCAAAATACAAAAAATAAATCCTAACCAACTAGATTACCAAAAATCATATCTTTTAATAAAATCACTAAAAACAAGATCAAGGATTTTAAAAATTATTCTCAAAAATGTAAGATTTAATCTTATTGAAAAACTGGAAGATGAAAATGAGAAAAAATTATTACCTGCAATATGGTATTTAATATGTTGTGAGAATCTGGTAGAATTAAAAAACAATAAAAAGATAAAATCTAATGAAAAAAATAGTTTATTAGAATTTATTTCTTTTTTCAAAACAAAATTGAAGCAAAAAATAAATTTTAAAAAAAAGAGCTTATGAAAGCTAAAGGCATTTAATCTAAATTAAGTATAATGGGAAAAGAATGAGGATTTATGTATTTTTAAATAGAAATTGCAAGATTTTTATTTTATTTTTAATTTTAATATTTAATTCAAAATTAGCATATTCTCAAAGACTAATTAGAATTGGTAAAGAAGAGATAAAAAACAAAAATTATATTCAAGCAATCGAAACACTTAGCGATGCTATTAAAAAATATCCAAAAGTACAACTTGGCTATTACTTTTTATCAATAGCATACAGAGAAAATAATCAACTAACAGAAGCAGAAGGAGCATTGCTTGATGGAATTGCAGTAGGAGGTGAGATCGATTACATACTATATTATGAATTGGGCAACATAATGTTTAACAGAGGAGAAGGTTACTATCCTTTAGCAATAAAATATTATTCTCATTCTATTAAAAGTAGGCCCAATTATGACAGCGCACTACTAAACAGGGCTAATGCCTATGTTCAACAGGGCAAAATAACATCTAAAGAAAAAGAATATCAAAAGGCCTGGGACTCTTACACTATGGCAATACACGACTACTCTCAATTTATTACCCTTAGATCAAAAACAGAAAAAAAAGACAGCATTTTACTTATAATAAGTTATTTAAGAGATGAAAAAATTAATCTTGAAGAACTTGACAAAAGTTTAAAGGGGAGAACCGAGCACATTGTATACGCAAAAGAAGATAAAAATCAAATACTTAAAGATAGTTTTAAAGACAATCTAGAAACAAATTCTTTAATTGAGCTAGAAAAACTTAATTGGCAAGAGGAGTTATACATAGATGAATAAAAAACATACAAATTTTTCAGTATTATTGCTTTTAATTTTCTTACTTATCTTTTCATTTGGGGGCTTTGGTTACTATATATATCAAAGCAAATTAAATGACAAAAATCGAGAAATAATGCTAAACGAAGTTAAAAATAGCGTAATAGATAGAAACTATAAAAAAGCATATTCTGTTGCAAAACTTCTGCAAGAGAAATATCCCCAAAATGAAGACATCGCAATGCTTACAAATACACTAGCAGAAATTGCCAACAGCAGTCCTTTTGAATCAAACGACTTACAAAGAGATTCTGCGAATCAAATCTTAGAAAAGATCAAAGGTCAAGACAATGCAAAAACAAATGCAAACGAAAATTTTGATATAGCATTTAATAATAGATACATCAAAGACAGCACAATAACAGAAAACTACTCTGACAGAAACGATGATGTTGGCATTGAAGATGAAGACATATCTGAATTTAAAAAAAGCAAAATCCCAGAAAAAATAAAACCAAATACAAACCCAAAAGAAGAAGAAGACCAAACAATACAATCTTCAAATCCTAAATTAAGTGTTAATGACCAAAAAAATTTATTTAATTTAGAAAAACTAAAAAAAAAATTAAGTGAGAAATCAAATAGTAAAAATATTTTAAACAACTCTCAAAAAATAGAAAATGAAAAGCAAAACACAAATTTATCCAAAGAAAAAAATTTAAAGCATATTTTAAAAACTCCAGAAAACAACAAATATTCAAACAATAACAATTCTACATCTTTAAAAAAAATTACTTCAAATCCCCAAAAAGAAAGTGAACTTTCTGCACCTAGTAAAACAATAATAGGAAAAATTCATAGACCATATAGTTATTTAATAAAAAAAGAGCTCTATGAAATATTAGACGATATTAATACCGGGAGAGTCACGCTTGGAAAAAACAGATTAAAAGAATTAATTAAAAAAGGGCTAAGCAATAAATTTCAAAAAGTAAATGAGTTGATTGAAAGTTTAAAAAATAAAGAAGCCTCAAATTTATTATTAACCTTAATAAAAAAAGATATTGAACCAAATCTAATTAATATACCAAAAGATCCTTCCAAAAAAGAAATTTTTCAATTAAATAAAGAAGACAAGAAACCTAAACAACTGAAGGACCTTAAATCTAAGGTTTATTCAATAAAACCCATTGATCTTGAAAACACAAAAACACGTCAACAAGCCATCAAAGATCTAAACGAATTCTTGAAAATCAAACCTAATGACATTCAGGCCTCTAAAACTTTGGCTCAAGCTAATAAAATTCAGCATCAAGAAGACCTTAAATCTAAGGTTTATTCAATAAAACCCATTGATCTTGAAAACACAAAAACACGTCAACAAGCCATCAAAGATCTAAACGAATTCTTGAAAATCAAACCTAATGACATTCAGGCCTCTAAAACTTTGGCTCAAGCTAATAAAATTCAGCATCAAGAAGACCTTAAATCTAAGGTTTATTCAATAAAACCCATTGATCTTGAAAACACAAAAACACGTCAACAAGCCATCAAAGATTTAAACGAATTCTTGAAAATCAAACCTAATGACATTCAGGCCTCTAAAACTTTGGCTCAAGCTAATAAAATTCAGCATCAAGAAGACCTTAAATCTAAGGTTTATTCAATAAAACCCATTGATCTTGAAAACACAAAAACACGTCAACAGGCCATCAAAGATCTAAACGAATTCTTGAAAATCAAACCTAATGACATTCAGGCCTCTAAAACTTTGGCTCAAGCTAATAAAATTCAGCATCAGGAAGACCTTAAGTCTAAGGTTTATTCAATAAAACCCATTGATCTTGAAAACACAAAAACACGTCAACAAGCCATCAAAGATCTAAACGAATTCTTGAAAATCAAACCTAATGACATTCAGGCCTCTAAAACTTTGGCTCAAGCTAATAAAATTCAGCATCAAGAAGACCTTAAATCTAAGGTTTATTCAATAAAACCCATTGATCTTGAAAACACAAAAACGCGTCAACAAGCCATCAAAGATTTAAACGAATTCTTGAAAATCAAACCTAATGACATTCAGGCCTCTAAAACTTTGGCTCAAGCTAATAAAATTCAGCATCAAGAAGACCTTAAATCTAAGGTTTATTCAATAAAACCCATTGATCTTGAAAACACAAAAACACGTCAACAGGCCATCAAAGATCTAAACGAATTCTTGAAAATCAAACCTAATGACATTCAGGCCTCTAAAACTTTGGCTCAAGCTAATAAAATTCAGCATCAGGAAGACCTTAAGTCTAAGGTTTATTCAATAAAACCCATTGATCTTGAAAACACAAAAACACGTCAACAAGCCATCAAAGATCTAAACGAATTCTTGAAAATCAAACCTAATGACATTCAGGCCTCTAAAACTTTGGCTCAAGCTTATGAAAACAATGGAGATTTGTTAAAAGCAGAAAATGCATACGAAAAAATTACCAAACTCACAAATACCCAAGAAGATCACTATAAACTTGGAATCATTAGATTCAAGCTTAAAAAGTATGAACACTCAATAGCATCATTTGATCAAACAATCAAGCTCAATCCAAAACATAAAAAAGCACATAATAATAAAGGAATAGCTTTAATGATGCTAAATAAAAACAAAAAAGCAATAGAATCTTTTGAGAAAGCAATACAAATTGATAAAAATTATAGCACCGCCTACTACCAAAAAGGAATAGCAGAAGAAAAAAATGGTGATATGCAACAAGCATTTGAAAGCTTTAAAAATGCCTACAATCTCGACAAAAAACCAAATTATGCATTAAAAGCCGGAATAGTATCAAACAACTTGGGTAACTTCAAACAAAGTGAAAAGTATTTAAATTTTTTTAATGCCAATGCAAAAACCCCTAACGAAATTGCTATTTACAACCTATCAATAGCAAAATTTGAAAACAACAAACTTGAAGAATCTCTTGAAATGATAAACAAAGCTATCGATTTAAATCCAGAAAAAAATGAATATTTATATTTAAAAGCATCTATAAATCTTAAAAAAGGAAATTATCAAAACGCTATATCACTTTACAGCTTAGTAATTGAAAAAAACCCTGAAAATACTTCAGCCCATATAAACCTAGCAAAAGCATACGAAAAATCAGGAAATAAAAGTCAAGCAATCTCAACTCTTGAAAAGATAATAAACAAAAATAATAAATTGGCCTTAAACAATCTTGGAATACTTTACAAAAAAGAAAAAAATTATCAAAAAGCAATTGAAATTTTTGAAAAAGCAATTATCAATTCAGATATTGAAGCAAAATATAATCTTGCAACCACTCTAATTGAAATTAATGATAACACAAGAGCTAAAGACCTTCTAAAAGAATATACAAAATTAAAACCAAACAATCCAGAAGCCTTACATGCCCTAGGAATAATAGAATATAATGAGAATAACAATGATCAAACGCTAAGAGAACTTATAAAAAAATTTCCAAATTACAAAAAAAATGAAAATATTAAAAAAATAATAGGAATATAAATTTCAATGAACAAAATAAGATTCTTAGATAAATACTTGGTTCAAAAAATAGCAGCAGGAGAATCAATAGACAGGCCATGTTCAATATTAAGGGAATTGTTAGACAATTCAATAGATTCTGGGGCTACTAAAATTGAGGTTTTTCTTGAAGAAGGGGGAATTCACAAAATCTTAATAATAGATAATGGAAGCGGAATAAGTAAAGAAGATTTAAAAATATGCTATCTACCACACACTACTTCAAAAATATCATCAGAAGAAGATTTAAGAAAAATAGAAACTCTGGGCTTTAGAGGAGAGGCTCTCTCTAGTATTGCAATTTGTTCCAACATTGCAATAACAAGCTCAACAAATGATAATGAAAGCTATCAAATAGAAGTAGAAAATGGAATTGAAAAATGCTTTAAAAAACAGCCTGCCATAAACGGAACAATAGTAGATGTCACAAAAATATTTCACAACTTCCCAGCAAGGAAAAGATTCTTAAAACAAGAACCCATTGAAACAAAAATGTGTCTAAAAGTTTTAGAAGAAAAAATAATAACCCACCCCGAAATCAATTTTGAGATTAATTTAAATCAAAAGCTAAGAAAAATTTACTTTAAAGAATCGTTAATTGACAGGGTTCAAAATGTATATGGAAATGTAATAGAAAATAATAAATTTAGGGTCTTAAAAAAAGAACATGAGAATATAAAAATAGAAATATTTTTAGCACCAGATAACTTTTCTAAAAAAAATAAAAGATATATTAAAACATTTGTCAACAGAAGACCTATTGATCAAAAAGATCTCTTAGAAGCAATAACTAATGGACACAGCAGAATACTTTCTCCTGGCAACTTCCCAATATGTTATTTATTTTTAGAAATAAACCCTGAATATATCGATTTTAATGTACACCCTCAAAAAAAAGAAGTAAGATTTTACAATCTTCCATTTTTATTTAAACTAATATCTGACAATATTAATAATTTTTTTGATAAAAACATAAATAACTACCAAGACATAATAATAAAAAGACAATTAACAGAAGATGATAATTTAATAGAAATGATCAACCAAACAGAAAACTTTAATAAAACCAACACATATGATACACTACAAAACAATAATTTAGAAACAGAAAATGATATAAACGAGCCAAACAAAAACATAACAAAAAGCAATATTGACCTTAGAAGATACAATTCAATTATACAAAATAGACCATCGCTTAGGGAAAACATTGAAAACATTTTCTCTGACAACTTTTTAGAATTTGAAGAACCTCAAAATAAAACTGAAAAAACTGAAAAAGAAGAAATAAAATTTAACTATGTTGGACAAATATTTTCTGAATTTTTAATCGTTGAAAAAATAAATGAAATTTACTTTATAGACCAACACGCAGTTCACGAAAAAATAATATATGAAAAACTTAGAAATTCAAAAAAAACTTTTCAAAAACTTCTAATACCAATTGAATTCACAGTAGTTGATAAAAACATAGAAGAAATTATAGATAGTGAAATTGAAGAATACAAACAAATGAACATTATAATCTCTAAAATAGGCTCTAAAAAATATCAACTTGAATCTATTCCTAATATTTGTAGTCAATATGAAAATACTCTTATTAACTTTTTTCAATCAAGAAGAAGCAGGACAATAAATTCTCTTGAATCTGACTTATACGCAACTATTGCTTGCAGAAAAGCTGTTAAAACAAATGACATATTAAGCGTTGAATTTAGCAAATTTTTAATAAATGAATTTTTTAAACTAGAAATCAAACATTGTCCTCATGGACGAAAAATTTATTACAAAATATCTAAATATGAGCTTGAAAAAAAAGTTGACAGAGCATAAAATAAAACTAGAGTTCCCATGATAAAAAAAATCAAATCAGAAATCAACTTATTAAAGATAGAAAAAGATAAAAATTTAATTGAACTGGGAAAAATATTAAAAAATAATAATATAGTAGAATTAAAAAATTTAAACCACTATCCCAATTTAAAATCAGCAGAAAAAGAATTGTACCAAATGAAAAGCAATTTAAACAAATCAGAAGAAAATGAAAACATATTAAAAAATTTAAACAAAAAGATTTATATTCTTAAAAAAGAATATAAATCTACTAGTAAATCATATAAAAAAAACCTTAAAGAAATTGCTAAAACAATAATCAAAATTTATCCTCAAAATTTAGAATTAATATCAAAATACAATATGAATTTTTCTAAATTGAAACTTGAAAAATATAAAAAAATAGAATTAGCAAGTGATCATAAAACAAAAAATTATTTACAAAGAATAATGCTTAAAGCTAACTCAGTAATAAACAATATTATCAATATGATAAATGTATATAAAATATCAAAAGAATTTGAAAAACAGGTATTCATAAAATATTACCCTTCTGAAAACTTTGAAAGCATAATAAATGAATTTTCATTAAATAAAAAATTAAACAATGTAATTGTTAAAGAATTTAAAATAATAAATGAAATCAAAACAAATATAAAAAACATAAAAGAAGAAATAAAAGAAATAATATCTACAAGCAAAAAAGAAAAAATATACAAAAAGAATAAAATAAAAAACGAAATCGATGTTATTACAAAAAACAAAGAAAATATTTTAAAAAAAATTGGTGAAGAATTTATTGAAGCCACAAAAAAAGATAAAATGACAGCCAAAACAAATGCAATCAGCTCAACAATCCAAAAAATAGAAAAAACAAACCAAAAAATATTAAACTTAAATAATGATTTAATAAAAATAACAAAACAAGAAGAAATAAAAAACATTCAACAAAAAGTGCAAATCCTAACAAAAGAAAAAGATAAAATTAATAACAAATTAGACGCATTAACTTCTAAAATAGAAGTTATTCAAAATGAACTTGACAATGAATAAAAAATAAATATAATAAATTAAAGTTACGGGCCCATAGCTCAGTTGGTTAGAGCACCCGACTCATAATCGGTAGGTCCCAGGTTCAAGTCCTGGTGGGCCCATTTTGTTTTTTTAACTAACTTTAAAAAAAAGATTTGAATTTTTTTCTACATAATAAAAACTTATATAGTTATCAAATGTTTTATCAATCTCTAGAGTATCTATTGAATCAATTCTAACAACTGAAGAGACAGGATGCATTTTGTCTTTATAGGTTTTAACAAAAAATACTTTAGAATTGCTTAACTTGTTTAACATTTCCATATCTTTAGACTTATATACATAATTGTGAACATCATCTAAATCATATTTTGACATGCCCAAAGAAATAGAAAGCTCTCTACTGTATACTCTCATACCCTTATCAAAAAGACGAACACACGAAGTAAAATCTTCAAAAGTTTTATCAAAAAAATTAAATCTCAAGTCTCTACAATATAGAATATCCTTGCCAAGACTAGAATCAATAAAAAAAGAGCTATAATTATTATTAATCACTTGAATAAACTCATTAGTATTCTTATTCTCTATTGATAATTTAAAAACATCTTTTGGATTTAGAACTTTAATTGCAAAATCAAAACTCATAAAGTAATCTAAACGATTCTCAGTAAAATAATAATTTATCTTATAATCAAGCCCCTTTATTTCCGGATAATTTATTTCGCAAGAACAGGCAAAACAACAAAAAAACAATATTAATTTAAATTTTAATACGCTCTGCATACTCTTTAGTTTCAGAATTAACTAAAACCTTATCTCCAACGTTAATAAAAAGAGGAGCTTTTACTACAAGCCCTGTATTAAGAGTAATATTTTTCATTGCATTTGTTACAGTATCGCCTTTAACAGCCGCTTCAACCTCTACAACTTCAAAAGCAATCTTTGGGGCCAGTTTAATATCAATAACCACATTGTCAAAAGTTATAAGAGAATAGATTTCAGACTCCTGCAAAAAAGGCACTTTATCTTGCAAATTAGCACTTTCTTTTAAGTCTAAACTAATTTGATCATAAGTTTCTAAATCCATAAAAACCAAAACATCTTTATCTTTGTATAAATACTGGGCACTAACTTCATAAATTTCAATAGCTTCTGCGGTATCTGCCCCTTTTAAAGTTTCTCTAATGACAAATTTGTTTTTTAAGTTCTTAAGCTTTAACCTTACTATTGCCCCTCCCCTGCCTGTTTTTGAAAATTCCCTTTCAAGAACAATATGAGGAGCCCCTTTGATAAGCAAAAAAGAACCTTTTTCAATCTCACTAGATTTCACTACTGCCATTTAAATACCTCGCAAAACTTAACATACAAATCTAGTAGTAATTTATACCAAAAAATTAAAATATTTGCTATTATTCCTCAATTTACAACTTAATCAATAAAGCTAATTTATAATTGACTTATTTTAAATTAATGATATTATATACTTAAACAAAGGAGTTTACTTGATGAAAAAAGTTATTATCTTAATTTTCATGCTATCAACAATCTTATTATACAACTGTAAAAATCAAGACAATGAAAAAATTGTATCAATTGGGGGATCTACAACTGTAAGCCCAATACTAGACGAAATGATTTTAAGATATAATAAAATAAACAATAATACTAAAGTAACATACGATGCACAAGGAAGTAGTGTTGGCATAAACGGGCTATTTAACAAAATATATAAAATAGCAATATCATCAAGAGATTTAACTAAAGAAGAAATTGAACAGGGGGCAAAAAAAACTATATTCGCTTATGATGCTTTAATTTTTATTACAAGTCCTGAAATAAAAATTACAAATATTGCAGAAGAAAATCTAGCCAAAATATTAAATGGAGAAATTCAAAATTGGAAGCAAGTGGGGGGCCCTGATGCTAAAATTAACTTTATTAATCGAGACTCTTCTTCTGGTTCTTATTCGTCTATAAAAGATCTGCTTCTTAATAAAATATTTAAAACTCAAGAAAAAGCTCAATTTAGACAAGACGGAATAGTGGTAAAATCTAATGGAGAAGTAATTGAAAAAACAAGCCTTACTCCGCACTCAATAGGATATATAGGTCTTGGATACGCAAAAAATTCAATAGAAAAGGGTTTAAATATTCTTTCTGTCAACAGCACATATCCTACAAAAGAAACAATAAATAGCAATAAATACACCATTAAAAGAAATTTAATAATAGTCACAAATAATAAATACGAAGATAAAAACGTAACTCAATTTATTGATTTCATGACAAGCTCAATCGGACAAGATATTGTTGAAGAACAAGGTTTTTTAGGGATAAAAACATAATTAAATTAAAGAAAAAAAAACTTGACTTAATATTAAGTCAAGTAATACAATTTAACACTGACATGAGCTTTAAGGGATTCTTTTAAAAAATGTATCTAAGCTTAAAGACAAAAAGAAAAGTAATTTCAATTATTTTCAAATCTTTTATTCTTATATCTGCAATAATTAGCTCCCTATCAATATTGTTTTTAGGTTTGTTTATATTAAAAACTGGAATAATGCCATTTATTAATAACAAAATGAAAATTTTAAACTTTTTATTTAGCACAAATTGGGATCCTACTAGCAATCTACAAAAATCTTATGGTATCTTAGCATTCATTATTAATTCCTTTTTAACTACACTTTTTTCTATTTTAATTGCTTTACCAATTGGATTAGGATTTGCAATATATTTACTTGAAAAAGCAAAAGGATTTTATAGGCAATTTTTACAAACAGTAATAGAGCTCTTGGCAGGAATCCCTAGTGTGGTTTACGGATTTTTCGGAAGCACATTTGTTGCAACTTTAGTAAAAAACATTTTTCAAAGAGAAGACAATTTGGGATACAATTTAATAAGCTCATCACTCATATTAAGCATAATGATAGTTCCCACAATAATTAGCGTTTGTTATTCATCACTTAAAGCCGTTCCAAAATCATATAAATTTGCATCTCTTGCATTAGCAGCAACAGACTGGCAAACAATATATAAGATAATAATACCATCAGCTAGTCGAGGTATTTTAGCAGGAACAATATTGGCAATAGGAAGAGCTATTGGAGAAACCGTAGCAGTATTAATGGTCGGAGGAGGCTCTCCTCTTTTTATTAAAAACGTATTTTCTCCCATTAGAACACTAACTGTAAACATTGCTATGGACATGGGATACGCCTCAGGAGTTCACAGAGAAGCTCTCTTTTCTACAGCTCTAGTATTATTGTTATTTTCAATAATTACAAATTTACTCAAAAATTTTATACTATCTTCCAATAAAGGGTTAAAGAAAAAGTGACCAAAACTCAAATAAATAAATTGATTAATAAGTTATATTTCTTTATAATCAATTCTATCGCATATTTTTTAACAGCAGTATTAATTTTTCTAATAGCATATGTATTGTATAACTCTTTATTTTATCTCAAAAAAAAACAAACTTTATTTTTAAACAAAACTCAAAGCTTTGTACCATTTAAATCAGAAGACAACAAAGAAATACAAATTGTTTTTATTGTTAACAAAAATATCAATACAGACAAAATCTCAATAGAAGACATTCACAACATATATAATAATAAAATTTCACACTGGGGAAGCATTTCAGATCAAGGAATTGACATTATACCTATTGCAAGTTCAATTGACAGCATATCTAACAAAGCTATTTTAAAAACACTAATCAAAAACAATGTATTTAATAAAAGATACATAAAAATCGAACCATCTACAAAAAAAATACTTCAAACCATAAACAGCACAATAGGCTCTATAAGTTATTTAACAAAAGAAGAATTTGAATCCATAGATCTTAAATTATATCCCAATATTAAAGCTTTAAAAATAAAAACTATGTCTGTCTTAGTAAGTAAAAAAACTTTAACAAAAAATGAAAACGAAATAATAAATACATTAGGTGTCGATGAAGTTGAAAAACTTATTAAGGGCAAAGAAAAATGGATCAATTTAATATCAAAGGACATTAAATTAAAAATAATAAAATATCTTGATCAAGAAGAAAATATAATACAAACTATAGAAAAAACAGAAGGCACACTAGCAATTGTGCCTTGGCATTATTTTCAAAATTTTAAAGCGCCCTTTATTAAAATGCATTACGTTGACAAAAGTAGTCCTTTGAATTTAAATTTCATATTATCTATTCCAAGAGATTCTGGTGCATATGGTGGAATTTCTTATTTAATATTAAATACTTTTTATGTAATACTATTAACAACTGCTATTTCAATATGCATTGGAATAGGAACTGGTATAATGCTTGCCGAATATACTTCTAGTAAAATATTTTACAAAATACTTTCTATGAGTGTTGACATTCTTTCTTCAATTCCTGCAATAATTTTTGGACTTTTTGGACTGATTTTTTTTGTGCCAATTTTTGGAATAGGAATACTCTCAGGAGCAATAACAAGCTCCTTAATGATATTACCAATGATTGTTAAAACAACCGAAGAAGCATTTAAAACAATCCCAAAATCATACAAGTATGCTTCATTCGCATTAGGAGCAAATAAAACAGAAACTATAATTAAAGTTATGGTTCCAGCAGCTATTCCTGGAATACTAACAGGAATAGTTCTTGCAATAGGAAGAGCTTTAGGAGAAACAGCTGTATTGCTTTTTACAATGGGAACAAACTTAGGACTTGCAACAAATTTAAATGAACCATCAAGAACATTAACCGTACACTTACTAATGTTATTTCAAGAAGGACACCTGGACAAAGGATTTGGAACAGCCTCAATACTTGTTATTATGGTACTCATAATAAATTTAACATCAAAATTTTTAATAAACAAATTATATAGGATTAAATAAGTGATAAAAGAAAAAGATACACCAAAAAATGAAGTTATAATAGAAACAGAAAATCTGAATCTATTTTATACAGACTTTAAAGCTTTAAACAAAATAAATATAAAAATACTAAAAAATAGTATTACTGCCTTAATAGGCCCATCTGGCTGTGGCAAATCAACATTCTTAAGAACTCTCAACAGAATGAATGATCTTGTTGAAGGCATTAAAATAGAAGGCAATGTAATATATGAGGGAAAAAACATTTATTCAAATAATTTCGATATCCTGGAGCTTAGAAGAAAAATAGGAATGGTGTTCCAAACCCCTAACCCATTTTTAATGTCTATCTATGACAATATAAGCTATGGTCCAAAAATTCATGGAACAAAAGATAAAAAAAAACTAGACGAAATAGTAGAGCAATCACTAAAAAAATCTGCACTCTGGAATGAGGTCAAAGACAAACTTCATACAAACGCCTTAAGTCTCTCGGGAGGCCAGCAGCAAAGGCTCTGTATTGCAAGAACTCTCGCAATAGAGCCAAATGTAATACTAATGGACGAACCCACCTCTGCTCTAGATCCAATATCAACAGGCAAAATTGAAGAGCTAATAATAAACTTAAAAGAAAGTTACACAATAATCATTGTAACTCACAATATGCAACAAGCCGGAAGAATATCTGACAGAACCGCATTTTTCCTTAATGGATGCATCGAAGAAGAAAGCTCAACTGATGAACTATTCTTCAATCCTAAAAATACTAAAACTGAAGAATATATCAGCGGAAAATTTGGATAATTTCAACCTAATGAAACATCAAGAAACATCATTAATGTAAAGCCAATAACACCAAATATGCTTGGCACTTTATTGTCAATGTATTTTCTCTTAGCTTCAGGTATTAATTGTTCAATTGACACATAAATCATAGCTCCTGCAGAGAAAGCCAAAGCAAAAGGTAAAATTCGAGTAAAAGAATAAACCGCATAAGCACCCATAAGCCCCCCCACAATTTCTACCAGCCCCGACATTTGACCATAGTTAAAGCATTTTACTAAAGCAACATTACCTCTTCTTAAAGGTAGAGAAATAGCTGCTCCTTCGGGAATATTTTGAATGCCAATACCAAGCGTAAGAAGCATAGCCCCAACTAAAGTTTGAATATCTGGATTAGACGCCAAGGCCCCAAAAGCAACTCCAACGGCTAATCCTTCTGGAAAATTATGTAAAGTAACAGCAGTAAAGAGTAAAAAATCTTTTTTACCATGCTTAGTTAAGTCTTCATCAATAAAAGTAAGTTTATCAAGATCTGGAACAAATACATCTACAATATATATAAAAAATGCTCCAACAAGAAATCCAAAAACAGCCGGCACCCAAGTAATGTAACCAAGTTCTTCAGCTCTTTCTATAGCAGGCTGAATAAGCGAAAAAAAACTGGCCGCTATCATAATACCAGCTGAAAAACCAAGCATAGCGTCCATTATTTTATTATCTACCTTTCTAAAGAAAAAAACTGCTGCTGCTCCAAAAGCTGTAGTAAACCAAGTGAAAGTAGAACCTAAAAGTCCTAATAATACAGGATGCAAAGTCAATAAATAATCTAAAATTGATTTTATCATAAAGCCTCCTATTAAAACAAATCAACAAATAATAAGTAATTTACTCATCAATCAAAATAGCTTTTATTCTTCGTATACCTGAAGATGAGGATTGTTCTTTTTGTATTTTAAAAGTACCAAGTTCATTGGTATTCTCTACATGAGGGCCCCCACAAACTTCAAGTGAAAATCCATCTATCTCATAAACGCTCACCAAATCGTCATATTTTTCTCCAAAAAGAGCCATAGCACCTTTTTCTCGAGCTTCACTTAATTTCATTATAATTTTTTTTACAGACAAAGAATTTTTTATCTGTAAATTAACAATCTCTTCAACTTTTTTTATCTCATCATCTGTCATCTTTTCAGAATGAACAAAATCAAACCTTAATCGCTCAGCAGTAATATTGCTTCCTTTTTGTCTAACATGATCGCCTAGTACTAATTGAAGTGCCTTATGCAGCAAATGAGTCGCTGTATGTAGCTTAGTGGTCTCATAAGTATAATCGGCAAGCCCACCTTTAAAGACTTTTTCACCCCCTTTCTTTGAAGTCTTTTGATGCTTTTTAAAATGCTCATTAAAACCCAATTTATCAATATTAAAGCCATATTCAATAGCAAGTTCTTCTGTTACTTCGTATGGAAAACCATAAGTATCGTATAGTTTAAAAGCAATATTACCAGGAATAGTCTTAGAAGGTAAATTTCTTGTTATTTTAATAAATTCTTGCTCTCCTTGAGATAAAGTTTTAAAAAACTTTTCTTCTTCTGTTCTTAATTCCTTTTTGATAAAATCCTTTTTTTCTGTTAGCTCATTATAAAAAGATTTATAAATAGCTTCTACAGAATCAACAAGATCAGCTAAAAAATGAGATTTTATCCCAAGCTTCTTTGCATATCTTATAGATCGCCTTATTAGTCTTCTTAAAACATATCCTTGACCCAAGTTGGAAGGAAAAACAACAGAACTGTCAGCAAGAATAAAGCAAGCTGCTTTAACATGATCAGAAATTATTCTAATACATCTATCATTATCTTCTTTTTGTCCATAAATTTTACCGGAAATATTTTCTATTCTCTTTATTATGGGTATAAATGCATCTGTGTCATAAACTGAAGATTTGCCCTGCAAGAAAGCAACTGTCCTCTCAAGCCCCATTCCTGTATCAACACATTTTCGATTCAATTCTATGTAATTACCATTTTCATCTTTATTGTATTGCATAAAAACATTATTCCAAATTTCAAAATACTTACCACAAGAACACGTAATATTACAATCAATAGAACACTTAGGTTTTCCAGTATCCACATATATTTCAGTATCTGGTCCACAAGGCCCCTTAGATCCAACGGGACCCCAAAAATTATGCTCCTTAGAAAGATAATGTATTTTATCTTTGGGAATACCCAAACTTTCCCAAACTTTAGCAGTCTCTGTATCGCGGGGAATCTCTTGATCACCTTCAAATACACTCACGTAAAGACTGTCTTTTGGAATATTTAAATAATCAGAAGACGTCAAAAATTCAAAACTACACCTTACAGAATACTCTTTAAAATAAGCTCCAAGAGACCAATTTCCAAGCATTTCAAAAAAAGTTAAATGGCTTAAATCTCCAACCTCATCAATGTCGCCTGTTCTTAGGCATTTTTGAACATTAACAAGCATATCTCCTGATGGATGCACTTCTCCAAGAAGATACGGGATAAGGGGCTGCATGCCAGCTGTATTAAAAAGAACTGTAGGATCATTTTCAGGAACTAACGATTTCCCCATTATTTCAAAATGTTTTTTTGATTTAAAAAAATCGATATATTTTTTACGCAACTTATTAAGTGTCATTAAATAAATTCCTCATTTTTTCTATATATTATTAAATCGCCTTTTAAAGTTAAATTTTTAATATAATTAACAAAAGCTGTTGTCATGGCTTTTAAATCTTTTTTACTTATTTTTCCCAAAAAAGCTTCTTCATCTAAAATAATTTCTTTACGCCTTTTTGAAACATTTGAAAGTATTTTATCTCTAACCTCGTCAGCTTTATCCTTAATAATAATTGCAATCTCTTTGTCTGTAAACTCTCTTAAAATATTATGAAGGTCATTATCCATTATTCTCAATATTACATTGATATCAAATATTTTTTCTCGAATTTCGCTATCCACAACAGGATTTAAATCCCGCATATTAATATTATTAAGTAAATTTTTCTCTTCATTAGAATCCATATAGCTTAAAATATCAACAAGAATCTTAGATCCATCAAGCTTATCTGTCTTAAGATTCCCCTGCATCTTAAATCTATCCTTAAGCTTATTCGAAATTGTCTCTATAGTTTCCATGCTTAATTGCCTTGGCTTAACAAGATCTTTTACAAATTTTTTTCTATCTTCTTTTTCTAGCATTGAAAAAACATATTTTTTTTGATCTTTATTTAAATAATTATATAATATAACAAGCGTTTTAATATCCTCATCCTTTATTAATGCCCAAAGTTGTTCATGCTCAATTTGAGATAAATAATCAAAAGGAATAAAAATATCATTACCAGTAACTTTTTTATAAATTGATTTTGCTTTAGATTTTCCCAAAGTTTTATTTAATAACTCATAAGCAAAGTTATCATCAACCTTAACATACCTTTTTTGATTTCTTAGCAACTCTTCAAATTCTTTAATAATATGCTCTTTTTCTTCTGGAGAAATATAACTAATCTTTGAAATTTCTCTGGTAATTAAGATTATATCTGAATCATCAAGCTCAGACATAATCTTTGCAGATTTTTCAAGTCCAATAGCCAAAAAATATTTTGCAATCTTTGTGACCTTACTCTCTTTGCGAATAAACCCTGGCTTTAAATCATTAATATTGTTGGATTTAGGCTCAATAGGGGCTTTGTTTTTTTTGCCCTTAATAAGGCTTATCCAAGATCTAAGCATAGAGCCTTGAATCTCCGAATCGGAAAAATTTTTATTTAAACTTAAAGTATCAATTTCTTCAACCGTTTTTTTGCTTAAATTTTTAGCATTTTTATACTTGGAAAGCCTAGGATCCTGCATAACCTTAATCTCTTTTAATGTTTGTAAGAACTAGTAAATTGGGATGCTCTTTGAGAAGTCTGGCTGGACATTCATTAATAGAACTATTAGAGCCTAAAAAATTTTCTAAGGCACGCTTTTTATCAACACCCATAAATAACAAAACAACGGCTTTTGAACTAAACAAAGTTTTCGACGTTAAGCTTATTCTTTTACTAGGAAATTTGGGAGAATTGTATTCATACTGATAACCTTCTACATCTGAAAACAACAATTTTCTTGAAGGGAAAAGCGATGCTATGTGGCCATCCTCGCCAACAGAAACTAAAATAAAATCAAAAATATTAAACCTAGAATTAAATTCAATATTATAGTCATGAATAGCTGTGGCTTCGTCTATTTCGCTATAAACAAAAGCATGAAATTTGGAAATGCTTATTAAATTTTTATCAACCATTTTGGAAAAAAAATTTTTATTTAAAAGGTTATAATTACTATTCTCATCATTTAATGGAACACACCGTTCATCAACTAAAAAAAAATGTGCTCTTTTAAAAGAAAAATTTTTTTTAAGAAAAACACTTAAAAAGTTAAGTATACTTCGACCACCACAAATTCCAATACTTGTATATTTATCTTTATCTATATTCATATTGAAAAAATCAAAAAATCTATCTTTTAAATAATTCTCTTCATCAGAATATAAAAACTCCATTTAATTTCCCTTAATACATATTAATCTAAATAATAATAAATAGTTGAAGCAATTCTTAATATTTTTTTTAGGATAAAGCTTTTGGTTGCCAAAGTTTCTATCAACTAGAAAAAATTTTAAGTATTTTTGATTTACATTTTTAATTTTATCCAATTTGGAACTAAAATGTTTTACAAATTCTAAAGTTGAGAGCTCTGCATTTCTTATTGAACATGCTAAAATTTGAGAATTTATATCATTAATTTTATTTAAATATCTTAAATCTCTATTACTTCCAATTGGCAAGTGCTGATTATAAAACTCAATAATATTTTTTTCTAGTGTTCTCATTTTTTCAAGATCAATTGTATTAGCAATTAAAGAAACATAAATACATATTTAATAAACAAGTTTCAATCTTAGATAAATTTAAATTATTTACTTTAATACGGTCATTAATTGAATCACTATTCAAATCGTACTGCAAATTCCAACTCAAAAATGCCAAAAGGATTTCTTTTTCGTCTATGCCCTTAGCCTTAATACAATTGCCATTTTTAATGCCAATTTTTTTTATTCTGCAAGAAATTCTAATTGATAATGACAGGAAAAGTATTAAAAAAAATAAATCTTTTCTTTCAGACATATAACAATTCCTCCTAAAAAAAGAACAAATAATTGTTAAATTAGCTCGTTTATTCTAACATATTATGTAATGTTAATGAATCGGAAAATATCAATAGCTCCAATGGTAAACATCACAGACGAGCATTTCAGATATTTAATAAGACTTTTATCAAAAAAAGTTACATTATACACCCCAATGATTTCTGCAAAGTCAATAATTATGGGCGATGTAAAAAAAATTGTAAAGCAAAACCCCCTAGAATCTCCAATTGCAATTCAAATAGCAACAAACTCAAAAAATGATGCTCTTAAAGCTATTCAAATTCTTGAAAAACACTTTAATTTTGACGAATACAATCTTAATGTTGGATGCCCATCTCTAAAAATCCAAAATGCAAATTGCGGAGCTTGTCTCATGAGCAATGCTAATCAAGTAGGTGAAATTTTAAAAACGATGAAAGAAAATACAAATAAGCCTATTTCAATTAAACATAGATTGGGCATAAGGCCTTTATCTAGTGATTACAAAAATGAGAATTATTCTGAGGTAAAAAGCTTTGTCAAAATAATCTCAAATTTTGGTATCAAAAATTTCATTGTACACGCAAGGGTTGCAATATTAAAAGGATTTTCTCCTAAAAATAATAGAAATATTCCAAAATTAAGACATGAATTTGTATATAAGCTGAAAAAAGAGAATAAAAATTTGTTTATTGAGATAAATGGAGGAATCAATAGCTCAGAGCAAATTAAAAAACACTTATCTTTTGTTGATTCTGTCATGATTGGAAGAAGTGCGTTTGAAAATCCATACTTTATTGCAAAAGCCTCAAGAGAATTTTTAAACGAAACTGATGAAATTCTTACAAGAAAAAATATATTGATGCAAATGGTAGAATACATTAAAGAATACGAAAATTACTTATCGATAAATATATTATTCAAGCATCTCATGGGAATAGTATTTTCCAAAGAAGGAGCTAAGAAATTTAGACAAAACTTAACAGCACCATTTCCAAAAAACTTAAAAAAACATGAAATATTGCTAAAAGCTATAGAAACATTGCCAGAAAAAATACTAAATTCTAATTCCTAAAAGGAATATAATCAAAACCTGTATACTTAACCAAACTTTTAGGAATTCTAATTCCTCCCTTTTGATCCTGAAAGTTTTCAAGTATGGAAATAATAACCCTTGTTGTAGCTATTGCTGTTCCATTTACCATGTGTGCAAATTTATTTTGTCCATCTTGATCTTTATATCTAATCTTAAGCCTTCTTGCTTGATAATCTGTACAATTTGAAGTTGAAGTAACCTCCCCATAACCACCTTTCCCGTCTCTTCCAGGCATCCAAGCTTCAATATCATATTTTTTATAGGCTGGAGAACCAAGATCAAAAGAACAAATACTTAAAACCCTATAAGGAATTTCAAGTTCAGTAAAAATTTGCTCTTGAATGCTTAAAAATTCATCATGAATAAATTCAGATTCTTCTGCTTTGCAAAAACAAAACATCTCTACTTTGCTAAACTGATGAACTCTATAAAGACCTTTTGAAAGCTGACCATATGCTCCAGCTTCTTTTCGAAAACAATGTGAAAACCCTGCCATTCTTATTGGCAAAGTAAGATCTATTATTTTATTATAATAATAACCACCAAGCGTAATTTCAGAAGTGCCCACAAGATATTTATCTGTATCTTCAATCTTATAAATATTGCTTTCGTTGCCACGAGGATTAAAACCAATTCCATCAACTATAAACTCTCTTGCAACATCAGGAGTAATAAAAACATCAAAACCCTTTTCTCTTAATTTATTTAAAGAAAAATTAATCAGAGCAATTTCTAAAAAAACCGCTTCGTTTTTAAGATAATAAAATTTACTCCCGCTAATCTCGCGTGCTCTATCAAAATCTAGAAGATCTAAATCTCTGCCAAGCTCTAAATGATCTTTTGGCTTAAAATCAAACTTTGTAGCAACTCCAACCTTTTTTATTTCAAAATTATCTTCTTCGCTACTACCAATAGGCACATCAGGTGACAAAATATTGGGCACCTGCTTATTTTCAAGGTCAAAATCAGCAGATACTCTTTCAAGCTCTTCTTCTAGATCAATAAGCTGTTTTTTAAAAATCTTTCCAGCTTCTATTAAAGAGGTTTTTAAAACCTCATCAGGATTTTCTCGCATTTTAGAAGAATTTTCATTTCTTTTTGCATTAAGCTCACCAATTTTGGTAATTATTTTTTTTCTTTTATCATCAAGATAAATTAATTTATCAATATCTAAAACAAGGCCTCTTGCTTTAATACTTCTCTTAACAAGATCAAGGTTATCTCTAACAAATTTCAGATCAAGCATCCTATCTCCTAAGATATGTTTTAAGTAAAATTTTTAAACAAAATTATAAATAATATTAATTCATATCAAGGTTATTATATAATATCTTATAACAGGATTAGAATAAATATTGCAGGGAGAAATCATCGCATGCTAAATCCAAGAAGAACAATAAAAACAACTTTTATGTTAATATCTACATTAATGATTTTTAACGGATGTACAAAAAAATTAAACAAGATCAATTTTAAAGATATTAGCTTAAATAACAACAAAATGAATTCTTTAATAATAACTTCAAGAAGCTCAAAAGAAGAATCGCAATTTTATGAATACAATATTAGAATACCCAAATTAATAATTGAGGGAGAAGAAAAAGGAAATCTTGAAGAATTTAATAATGAGATTAATGAATATGCAAGCCAAATTGTAGCAAGACTTGACATTGTTAGTAAAGAGCTTAAACCTGAGAATAAAAAATTCAGCTTACAAATAGACTATGAAATTTACCATGGGCACAATATTTATACAATAATACTTATTGCAACTCAAGAAATCAATGATAGCCCTATTACAAATTACAGAAGCTATTACATTCAAGATAAAGGAAATTATATTCATAATATTGACGACATAATTAAAACAGATGAAGCATTTCCATTTTTTATAAAAAAAATTAAAGAAAAAATTTTACCTAACGAATTATTATTTGATTTACAACAAGCAGTAATTTACTTTGAAAACAAAAAAATTATTATTAAATTCCCTGAATACACATTTAAACTAGACGACACAGAGGAGCTGCCGAACATATTTGAATTTAATGAAAGTGAAATAGCACAATTTGTAAAATAAGGATTAAAGACATAAATGAAAAAGAAAAAAATCTTCAAACTAATTTCAAAAACTTATTTAGAAGAATATGATGCAGAAGGATATTATTTTAGACATGACAGCGGTCTTGAAGTATTTCACTTAAAAAGTGATTCTTTTAAAGAAAATGCATTTTGCATAGCTTTCAAGACAATGCCTTCAAACAATACTGGGGTTGCACATGTTTTAGAGCACACAATTTTTTGCGGCTCTAACAAATATAAAATAAAAGATCCATTTCTTTATCTATTAAAAGGAAGTCTAAACACATTTTTAAATGCAATGACATTCCCAGACAAAACCATCTACCCAGCAGCATCAACAATTGAAAAAGACTATTTTAATTTATTTAATATCTATGCTGATTCTATATTCAATCCATTGCTTAAAAAAGAATCATTTATGCAAGAAGGATACAATATAAATCCAAAAGATTTTAAAGTGTCTGGAATTGTCTTTAATGAAATGAAGGGTAGCTATTCAAATAAAAATTCTCTAATAAACGAAATAGCAAGCAGCTCTCTTTTTGAAGAGGGAGTATATAAATACGATTCAGGCGGAATTCCAACAAATATTATTGATCTCACCTATGAAAGTTTTTTAGATTTTTATAAAAAATATTATACACTTGAAAACTGTAAAATATTTTTATGCGGAAACACTCAAACTGAAAAAAATCTAAATTTCATTGAAAAATACATAATAAGGCCTTATAAAAAAGAAAAAAGCAACGTTAATGTTGACATAGAAAACGTTAAAAGATGGGAAAAGGGGAAAAAATTAACATACAAAATTCCTAAAGAAAATGATAATTCTCTCGGGGTATACACAATAAATTGGCTTTGCACAGAAATTAGCAATATTGAAGACAGCATTGGTCTTGAAATTCTCTCAGAAATACTCTTAGACGATTCTTGTTCATTCACAATCAATATCTTAAAAAGTGGGATAGGCGAAGACATAGCCCATATTAGCGGAATAAATACAGATTTAAAAGAATCTGTTTTCTCATTTGGACTCCAAAATGTTGTCGAAAACAAAGAAAAAGAATTTAAAAATTTGGTTTTCAGCGAGCTTAAAAATTTAGTAAAAAATAAAATTCCAAAAGAATTAATAAAAGGAATTCTTTTTGGCTATGAATTTGCCTTAAAAGAAGAAAAAGGACAAAATTTCCCTATCGCTTTAATGATAAAAAGTTTCAAAGGTTGGTTAAATGGCCTGCATCCAATCAAAACATTACAAACAAGCTACTATATAAATGAAATTACAAACAAATTGGAAAAAGGAATTTATTACTTCGAAAACTTAATTGAAAAATATCTAATATTTAATAACCATTATACATTAATAAGCTTTATCCCATCACACGATACAGAAAAGGAAATGGAAGAAAAAATTGAAAAAAAATTAATGGCAAAGGAAATTGAAATTAAACAAAATCCGGAAGAATTTTTACAATTTAAAAAAGACTATAATCAGTTTAAAAAATACCAAAATAAAAAAGACTCTAAAGCAGATATAGCAAAACTTCCCTTGCTAAAAATAGAAGATCTGCCAAAACAAATAGAAAAAAGTTTGAATCTTGATGAAATAAAAGAGCTAAACCTTCATTCTTTTAAATTTAAGAGTAACAATATTTTTAATGTAAATTTATTTTTTAAACTAAATTTTTTAGAAAAAGAAGATTATATATACCTATCTTTATTCAAAAGAGCTCTTCAAGATTTATCTACAAAAAATTATTCTTACATAGACATTAACAATAAAATCCAAAATACTTTGGGACAAATAAATATATCTGAAAGTTACGACGAAGATATTGATGGAAATATTTTAAATTCATTTAATATTAGCTTTAAGTCTTTTAACAATAAGGTTAAAGAATCGTTTGAGCTGATAAAAGAAATTTTAATTAATATTAACTTTCATGATTATGAGAGATTAAAAGAAATAACACTAAGCTTGAAAAATGATTTTAAATCCTTATTAATCCCCAAGGGACATCTTTTAGCAATGTTAAGATCCAAATCAAAACTAAAATTAAATGAGTATTTAAAAGAATTGCAAAATGGAATAACAGGTAGAGAATTTTGGCAAAAAGCAAAAACCGATGCGGAATCTTTAAAAGAAATCGCAAATAAATTAGACAATTTAAAAAATAAGATAATTTTAAAAAACAATTTATCTGTACTAATAATGGGTAATACTGATGACATTCTTAAAAACTTAGAAAGTGAATTTTTCAATTTAAAAGAAACCCTAAAAGAGGGTAATCATTACAATGGATTGCTCAATCTTGATACAAACAGTAAGGCATTAAGAGAAATAATAATTATCCAATCAAAAGTAGCTTTTAATGCTATATGTTTCCCCAGCTACAAAATCAACGATGAGAATTATCCAAAAGCAAATTTTCTAGAGCATATATTAAGAAGTGGAATTTTTTGGGAAAAAATAAGGGTAATAGGAGGTGCATACGGAGCAAGTGCATCAATCGCTAATGGAATCTTCTCTTTTACGTCCTACAGAGATCCCAACTTCACCAAAACGTACCAGGCTTTCGAAAACTCTTTAGAAGAACTAGCTAATAATAAAATGACAGATGAAGAGATTTATACATATTTGATAGGCTTAATAGGAACTAACATTTATGTAAAAACTAAAGCTACAGAAGCTTTGCAAAGCTATAGAAGGAAAATTCTAAATATTAGTGACAGCTTAAGACAAGATATTAGAAATGCCTACTTTACAATTACACCGCAAGATATTAAAGAAATATCAACAAAGATTTTAACACAAATAAGACACCATAATAGCATTGCATCCTTAGTAAATAACCAAACATACGAAGAAGAAAAAAACAATCTAGAAAAATTAATAGGAAAAGAATATAGCGTAAAAAAAATTTATTAATATTTTCTCAAAATTTCATAAAAAAGCCAATTTTTAGGACTTTTTATACCTTTTATTAAATTTATCAATTCTTCCTGCTGCATCAACAAACTTTTGTTGACCAGTATAAAAAGGATGAGACTTGCTTGTAATCTCCACAGTAATCAATGGATATTCCTTTCCATCAATATATTTAATAGTTTCCTTTGAATTCAAAGTAGACCTGGTTAAAAACATTGCTCCATTTGACCCGTCTTTAAATACCACTAAATTATTTTTAGGATGTATATCTTTTCTCATAAAACCTTCCTCTTAATCTTCAATAAAGTTTAATTTACATTAGAAATAATGTCAATTTATTTAATTACCATTGCTCATTGTCTTTAAGAAAATCTCATTGTTTTTGCTTTTTTTCATCTTTTCTATCAGAACTTCAACTCCCTCATAATCATCAACGCCCCCAAGTATTCTTCTAATAAGCAAAATCTTAGAACGTTCCTCTTCACTAAGAAGTAATTCTTCTTTTCTGGTACCTGACTTTTTAATATTAATAGCGGGGAAAAGTCTTCTGTCTGCCAAACTCCTATCAAGAATTAATTCCATATTACCGGTACTTTTAAATTCTTCAAAAATAACTTCATCCATTTTGCTGCCAGTATCAACCAAAGCAGTAGCTATAATGGTCAAACTTCCCCCTTCTTCTATATTTCTAGCAGATCCAAAAAATCTCTTTGGCTTATGAAGAGCATTAGAATCTACTCCACCCGATAAAATTTTACCAGAAGTTGGCATAGTTTGATTATATGCCCTTGCAAGCCTTGTAATAGAATCAAGCAAAATAACAACATCTTTTTTGTTTTCAACAAGCCTTTTTGCCTTTTCAATAACCATCTCTGCTACCTGAACATGCCTACTGGCCTGCTCATCAAAATTAGATGCAATTACTTCGCCTTTAACACTACGAATCATATCTGTAACTTCTTCTGGTCTCTCATCAATAAGCAATATCATTAAAATAACATCTGAATAATTAGTAGTTATTGCGTTAGCTATTTTCTGAAGCAAGGTAGTCTTTCCCGCTTTTGGAGGAGAAACTATTAAAGCCCTTTGTCCCTTACCTATAGGTGAAAAAAGATTAATAAGCCTTGTAGAAATATTGCAATTTTCATATTCAAGATTCAATTTCATATTGGGATAAAGAGGAGTTAAATTATCAAAAGGTATTCTGTTTTGAGCAAACGTAGGATCTTGATCATTAATAGATTTAATTTTAACCATTGCAAAAAATCTCTCACCATCTCTAGGAGATCTAATTTGGCCATATAAAATATCGCCGGTCCTTAAATTAAAAAGTCTAATCTGAGAAGGAGAAACGTAAACATCATTGCCTCCAGAAAGATAAGAATTTGATGCTGTTCTCAAAAACCCATAACCATCGCTAAGCACATCAAGCACACCTGTAAATAAAACATTAATATCATTCTCACTTAATATTTTTACCAATAAAAATATTAATTCTGTTTTTTTCATTGTTACAGCAATAGTATGATTGGTTCCAAGGCCCTCAACAATTTTTCTAACCTCTGTAATTGGCTTATCATAAAATTTTTCAATTTCTACATAATCTTTACCATTAAAAAACTTGATGATATTACTTTGCTCTAAAGTTTTAATATTATTTTCTAAACCTGAAGAAGGAATATCATAATCAAACTCAGGAAATACTACACCGTTTGAATCCTTTACGCTACTTAAATCTGCAGATTTTGTCACGTTAGATGCAGAATCCTTTTTAGCAACAACTTTAACTACTTTTTTTTTCAAATTATCTTCAATCTTAAACTCTTTAGAAACATCCAACCGCCTTATTTCACTTTCTAAATCAAATCCACCATTTTTTTTATCCATATTTTCCTCTACGAATTAAATTTTTAAGAAAGGATTTTATAAAAATCTACTTATTATTAACTAATAAAAAACACTGACCCTATTGCAAAGTATCTTTTATTTGTGAAACAGTGAAAGAAAATAAATCAACAATTTCATTAGACTTTATCATTTCACACTTGCCATCAAAAATTATATTATCATTAATAAATATCTTTTTTGTTTTTATATCCCCATATATTTTACAACCGCTGTTTAAATAAACTTTACTAGCAGCGTTTACATTACCCTTCAAAATTCCTTCTACTATTAATGTATCACAAATTACCACATTGGTAATAACTTTACTATTCTTACCAATAAAAAGCACCCCCCCTTTTGAAGATATTTCACCCTCAAAAGAAGAATCAAGATACAAAGTTCCTTCAAATTTTAATTTTCCTCTAAAAGTTAAACTAGAGTCCAGCTTACAATCCCACTTATAAGAATCTACAATATTAACCGGCATTTAACCTTTGATACCCCACACTCTCTCTTTCAAATCTCTGCCTGGACGAAAATATGCAACATGATGATCTAGAACCTTAACATATTCTCCTGTTTGAGGATTGCGAGCATTTAAGCGTCCCTTTCTTTTTCTAACTTCAAATGTACCAAAAGATCTAAACTCAATAACATTATTCGAACAAAGATTACTTTTAAGCTCTTCGAAAAAAGCATCTATTACAAGTCTTATGTATTTTTTTTCTAATTTCAGATTATTATTTCTAATATGCAAAGATATTTGATCAACAATGTCTGACTTAGTAACCTTTGGTCTTCTTGAAAAAGACATAAACTAATTTCCTTACTTTAACAGCAAAACATTTAAACGAGATTTTTTTCTAGCAGCTTTATTTTTATGAATTATTCGCTTTCTAGCAGCAGTGTCTAGTTTTTTTGCAACAAATTTAAAAAATTCAATAGCTTCGTCTTTCTTGCCCGCTTTTATCATATTGATACAGCGTTTTTCTATTGTTTTTAATTCACTTTTTACACTTACATTTCTAAGCTTTCTTTTTAAATTTTGACGAGAGCGCTTCAATGCAGATGCATTTTTTCTCAAGTTATACTCCTTAATAATATTATTAAACAATAGCTTTAATATATCAACTAATTTTAATATAGTCAATCAAAGCTTTACGTTAATTCAGTGCAATATTAGCACAATAGTTTTTATTAATATATTCAAAAACCTTTTGCATGGAATAAGAAATTTTTTTATTCAAAATATATACTTTTTTTGTCTGATGATTTCCTTTATATAAAAAGCATAAATAATTTTTATTGTCAAATTCAAATTCTCTAGCAATAAAAATTTTTTCAAAAAATTCATAAAAATAAATTTCACTTTTAAAAATCTTTCTTTCACAGATTGAATCTTTCCTAAACTCGTAAAACAACACTATATTGCTAATAACTGAAAAATCCCCCAACAAAACTTTAATATCAATAAAACAAATAAATAAAAAAATAAATATATTACTTAATGAAATGTAATAAACAAATAAACCAATCATAATGCGAGCTAAAAACATACAAAGATAAGTACATGACAAATAATATCTTATTGGAAAATTTTCCAATTTTGGAACAAACAGATCTTTTCTCTTAATTTTAAGCTCTTTAAATAATTCACTTGAACCATTACCTATCCAAAAACAAACCTTAATCTTTTTTTTATTTTTTAATTGCAAAATCAAAACATTGTCTGATAATCTTTTTTCAAACGAAATAATATCATTAAAATCAAAATTATAACCTAAAAAAATGCCCTTATAATAAATCTTAGATCCCTTAAACGAGATAGAACAAAAATATCTTAAATAAATAAAAATTACAAAAAAATTTACTAAAAGAAGTGCTATAACAAAGTAAAAAAAAATTGTGTCATAAAAAAACATATAAAGCAAACAAATTGCAATATTAAAAACAAACAAACTAATTAATTTTACATTATCAAAAAATAAATCGCACATATAATATAAAAACAAATCTATACATTAAATTTAAAAAAGATTACATCTCCATCTCTTACAAGATATTCTTTACCCTCAATTCTAACAAGTCCTTTCTCTTTTAGTTTTTGAACACTTTGAAATTTAAATAAATCATCACAAGAATAAACTTCTGCTTTAATAAAACCCCTCTCAAAATCACTGTGAATTATTCCCGCAGCTTCGGGTGCTCTCATGCCCTGTTTAAATGTCCAAGCTCTAACTTCTTGCAAACCTGCTGTAAAATAGGTTCTAAGACCCAAAGTATAATAGGCTTTTTTAATTAAATTACCAAGACCGCTATCATTTATTCCAAATAATTCTAACATTTCATTTTTATAAGATATATCTTTTACTTGGGCAAGTTCAGCCTCAATTTTGGCACATAGGATTAAAAAATCATTTCCTTCCTTCAAGGCAATATTTTTTACAATATCTGTATATTTATTGCCACTAAGTGAATTTTCATCAACATTGCAAACATACAAAACTTTTTTAAAAGTCAAAAGATTTAATGATCTAATAAAGTTGTATTCAAAATCATCAAATTTAAACTCAACAGCAGGATTCATATTGCTTAAATGGTCTTCAAGCCTTTTTAGCATTAAAACAATTGCCTTAGAAGATTCACTAATTTTTTTATCGGTACTTTTAGCATTTTTCTCTTGTTTTTGAAGACTTTTTTTAACAGTTTCAAGATCAGATAGGCAAAGCTCAACATTAATTGTGGTTATATCTCTTTCAGGATTAATATCATCATTAATATGAATAACCTCTTTCTCTTCAAAACATCTTACAACATGAACAATAAGAGAAACTTCACGAATATTAGCCAAAAATTTATTGCCAAGCCCTTCACCTGTTGATGCTCCCTTAACAAGGCCTGCAATATCTACAAATTCCATAACAGCAGGAATAATTTTGCGTGGAACAATGCACTCTGCGATTTTTAAAAGTCTTTCATCAGGAATTTCTACTATTCCTATATTTGGCTCAATAGTACAAAAAGGATAATTCGCAGTCTCAACATCAGATGATGTCAAAGATGAAAATAAAGTAGATTTACCCACATTGGGAAGCCCCACAATCCCTGCATTAAGTCTCATAACCTAAACCTCTAATAATAATAAAATTAAAAAGAAATCTAATTAATAAAATATGCAAACTCCCCTCTTCCTGTCTGTTGATTTATATTTACCTCAACAGATAAATTAAAATATTTATTAGGTTCTTGAGGGCCTGGGTAATAATATTCCAGCAAATAAGTACCTGTTTTTTGTTCTAAAATCAAATCATAAACTTTAGATACTCCTTCATAAGATGAAAAAGGAATTATAGCACCACCTGTTTCATTAACTAAATACTGCAGCTTACTATTAACAGGATCGTTGCCAAATAGTATTAAATAAAACCGTATGTCATTATTTTTATAATAGCTTACTATTGTATCTAAAGAGTACTTTTCAAAAGCTTTACGATTCAAAATACCACCACTAAAATAAACTACTGCTCTTCTTGAGCTTTTTGACATAAGCCCAGAACCTGCCAACTTCAAACTAACGTCTGTTTTTACAGCATCTGTACTATAGGGTCCAAGAGAACTTGTGTTTCTAATGCTATTTGTCAAGCTGTCAATATTATCTATAATAGGCACACTTGTTGCATTTATAAAACTAAAGTTTTTATTTTTTGACAACTCCATTAGGGCATTTAACCCTACAATTTGATCTGGATCATATTTTTTCATATAAGAAGATTTATCAAAAACAACTGCTATATTAATGTCTTTTGAAGCATTTACATTATATGCCACCTTGGGATTGACAATGTAATAATTTTCATTTGAAATTGAAAAATTTTCACTTTTAAGCCCAACAACTGGTAATCCGCTTTTACTGCTAACATTAAGCTCAACGTAAATTTTAGGCCCTCCAAGCCTAACTATTCTTCTAACATCAACATTTAAACTGTCATAAAGACTTGAGTCGCTCTTGTAAATTGAAACCTTGGCATTATTAAAATCTGAGACAATAACCTGATTATTAGCATCCAAAATTGATGAAGAAATTTTAGAATTCATTTTATCTGCTTTTAAAATTTTTGTAATTGTCTTTTTAGCAATACTATACTTATAAACACCGTCCTTTGAAGATACTATAACATTGTTGCCAACAAAATCGCTACTAAGCCCCTCTATTCCCTCAATAGAAGTAAAAACTGAATATAAATGATTACCACTAGTATCAAAAACTTCAATGGTATTTCTCAGAGAATCTGCAACATAAATGTTTTCATTCAAATAAGTAACACCTGTAGGACCTAAAAGACCCTTATAGCCTGAAGTCCTAGAACCAAAATGCAAAATAAAATCACCCTCAAGTCCAAATTTACTTACCCTTTTATTTCCCCATTCGCTTACATAAATGTAATTTCTCTTATCAATGGCCATATACTGAGGAGCAAGTAATTCGCCATCATTGGTGCCCTTTTTCCCAATAGATTTCCTTTTAACTCCAAGAACTTTATCATAAACACCAATTTCATCACTTGAATAAAGAGTAACATAAAGTAAATTATTAGCTTCAATAACATCATAAGGTGATTTTAAATAACTAAAACCATCTTTAACTAAAGTATTAACATTATTGTTAACATCAAAATACAATATTTCATTACCTACAAAGTTAGCAGCATAATATCCACCATACTTATCAGCCCTCAAAGATGTAATCTGATATCCATGTGGCCTTTTATAAATAGAATTATCAAGAGAAGCGACTTTTACAAGTTTTTTAAAATTAAGTTCATAGTTTGAAAAAATACCTCTCCTTTGCTCAATAGTAGAAATCAAATGCCTAAGATAGGGAACCTTATAACCCTGATCTTTTAAATTTCTCCACTCCATTAAAGCTTCTTCAACATAACCCAGTCTATAATAAACATTGCCAGTCCAAAAATGATAATCAAGATTATTAGGATCAAAGCTTAAAATTTTTTTAAAAGATAAAAGAGCATCATCATAAATTCCATTATTATAAGAATTAAGAGCCCATTTAAATTCTTCTTGAGCATCTTTATTAGTAACTATTCCTTGGGCATGCAAACTAAAAATATTTAAAAAAAACAAACCAATAAAAGCAAAAATTAACATAATCCCCTTTACTCTTTAAATACCTATTATAAGCTATAAATTTTCCAAAAAATAGTACAAAAAAATAAATACTATCATATAAAATTATTAATGATAATGTTAAATATATTACACCATTATGCTACTAATATATAGTAAAAAAGAGGAAAAATGAAAACTAGATGCTTTTGCTTAGCTGCATTTTCAGGAATTCTTACAACACTTGCAATTCCAAATGAAATTAAAGAAACCGGATATTCAATCCTGGGATTTGTTGCCTATGTACCACTTTTTATAGCCTTAAACAAACTAGAAGATAAAAAAACATTAATAGGGCTGACAGTATTTTACTTTATAATAGCCAACAGCCTGCAAAATTTTTGGCTTGGATTTTTTCATGCATTTGGATGGATTACACTCATTGGAGTGGTAATAGGGTACATTCCATATTCATTAACTTTAGGCTATTTCCTTTATTACTCTTTAAAGAGCTTTAAAAATAAAACGATGAGCATAGCAATGCTTTTTACATTTTATGATTACTCAAGATCAATTGGATTTTTAGCATATCCCTGGGGGCTTGCAGCTTTCACCGTAAATAACTTCAATAAGTTAATTCAAGTAGCAGACATTTTTGGTGTATTTTTTGTATCATTTGTAGTCTACTTTTTAAACTCAGGAATTGCATACTTTCTGATCCAAAAAAACAAAACAAATTTGCTAAACATAGTATTTCCAACATTACTAATAACAACATCTTTTGCTTATGGAATGCTTAAAAAAACGGAGCTAAAAAACTTATTAGCAAAAGAAATAGACAGTCTAAACATTGCAGCTATTCAGCTTAACATTGATCCATGGTTACCAGGAAATGACAAAAAAGGAATAAGGGATTCTATTGAAATTACAGAACAAGCCTTAAAAGAAAATCCAAAAATAGAATTTGTAATCTGGAGCGAAGGGGTACTAACCTACCCTTTTAGTGAAGAAGATCATTACTTTAAAAGCTCTGATTTGCACAATGAACTTAAAAATTTTATAAAAGAGCGAAAAATCCCATTTGCCATTGGAGCTCCTTCAAATTTAGACAAAACTATAAGAATTCAACAAAATTCTATTTATATGATAGAGCCAGACCTCAACATTGCAAACATATACTCTAAAATATTCTTGGTCCCTTTTGCAGAAAAAATTCCATTTTATGAATATGAATTTGTAAGAAACTTTTTTTTAGAAAATTTTAGAATCTTAGGACAAATTGAAGGAAAAAAAATTGAAATATTAAAATTGAAAAAGTTTAAATTTGCTCCCTTAATATGTTATGACGATGCATTTCCAGAACTTTCAAGGTTTTATAAAACCCAAGGTGCTAATACATTGTTAAATTTTTCAAACGACTCCTGGTCAAAAACAAATTCAGCAGAGTGGCAACACTTTGTTGTGGCTAAATTTAGAAGCATTGAAAATGGAATCAAAACTATTAGAGCTACAAATTCGGGAATTACTGCAGTCATCAATGAATACGGAGAAAGCATTAAAAAACTAGAAACTTTTAAAAAAGGATACTTATTATCAACCGTAAAACTGTCCCCAACATTTACAACCATTTATGAAAAAATTGGAGACTTGTTTATACATATTTTAGTGATAATGTTTTTAATCACAATACTAAGATTTCAATTTATGGAAGATAAAAACCAATTATTATCATCCTTTGTAGTAAAAATTAAAGTCTGACGTTCTTTCCAAAATGGAAAATTTTTAGTAACATCATTTTTTTTGGCATTCACATTAACAGCAAAAGAAGTGTCGTTGGATTTTGAAATTTTCAAAGATTTTAAATCGTAATAATCATCAACTGATAAATACTCTAATTCATCAGCATCGGCCTTAGATGAAGCCTTTGATAAAGTTGATATAAAAGCATCTTTTGATTCAAATTGACCCATAACATTAACTTTATCTGCAATAACAGAATCAAACAAATCAAAGTTTCTAGAAATTAAAGCTCTTGCAAACTTTCCAAATTGAAACTTAATAATTTTATCTTGATTTTTGCTTCTCTCTCTTTGAGCAATATATTCTATTTTAGGAGCATTTGTAAAATCATTGATTTCTATTTTTTCGTGCACTATTCCAGGTATCTCCTCAAGCTTAACATCCTCAAGCATAACAACCTTGGAATTGTCATCCTTAATCCTAGCATCAAGCTCTTTAACTGCTAGCTTAATATCAACTCCCTTTTTCAAATCTGGATAAATCTTTAAAGCTTTTGCTTGAAAAAGCTTTCCCTTTTTAATTTTACCAACGTTTATATATCTTTGGCCAACCTCATAATAAAAAATAGCAAGCTCTTTTTGCTTATCAATATAAGAAGAACCGCCTTGAGCAAACAAATTCAAAAAAACAAAAGAACATAAAATATACAGAAGAAATAATCTTCTCATAAGAACCTCCATTAACACTCAACCTTAAAATAAAACAAAAGAATGTCAATCTACTATAAATAATTATAATACAAGTTTATCTCTAATTAAAGAAATCACTTTATTCTTATCTTCTTCACTAAAAATATTTATATTATCATAAGAAAATTTTATTTTTGACGACAAGCTATATTCATCATACCACTTTAAATATTTTCTATTAAGACCTTCAAGATAATCCCTGGGAATATTCATTTCAAAGCTTCTATTTCTATTTTTAATTCTGCGCTCAACCTCATCAATACTACAATCAAGATAAACAAGCAAACTTGGTCGCTGAGAATGCTCAAGCATATTATCAAGAAGATCGATATATATTTTATACTCCTCATCAGAAATATGCCCATCACAATTTAAAAGAGACGCAAACACACAATCGCCATAAATAGATCTGTCCAGTATGCCCCCTTTTGTTCTAAATACGCCTTTTATTAATTTAAACCTCTCGTTAAGAAAATTAATTTGAACTGGGAATGCCCATCTGGATTTATCCTTATAAAATTTGTCTAATACGGCCAAAGTAAAATCATTGTTAAGTTCGCTGTAAAAAGGAACTTCTAGCTCTTTTGATAAAATATTTCCAAGAGTAGTCTTTCCTACTCCAATTAAACCTTCTATTACAATCACCAAGTCTACCTCCAAAATAACTTAAATAAATTCAAATATAAGCTAAAAAAAGAATTGCTAAAGAATAAAACTTCATTAATCAAAAAATCCAATGTAAAAATTTTAATATAAAATAAAAAATCCTTAAACAAATTTTAGAAAAGAAATTCAGAATTAAAAAATTAAAATTCTTAAATTATTGACATTAATCTTAATTAAAAATAAGATAATAAATATAATTTTAATAAAGCTTTTATTAAAAAAATTAATTATTTTTAATAAAAAAAGCTAAAGTGTAAAAATCCTAACTATCTTGCAAAAAACAAAATAAAATTTAATTAAAAAATTTAATATATTCAGATTCAAAAATCAAAAATTAAAACTTCTTAAGAAAGAATAAAATTGTTATAAAGATAAGGAGATGTAATTATGAATTATACAAAATTCCAAGAATTTATATCGGAATTTTTGGGAACATTCATCCTATTGGCACTAGGAACAGGATCTGTTGCAATGACAGTATTATTTTCCTCAAGTCCTGAAATACCAGGAGAAATAATAAAAGGGGGATATACAAATATAGTATTTGGATGGGGCCTGGGTGTAACGTTTGGTATTTATACGGCAGCAAGAATAAGTGGAGCACATCTAAACCCGGCTGTTAGCATAGGATTGGCAAGTGTTGGAAAATTTCCCGTTTCAAAACTTCTACATTACATTGTAGCGCAAATATTAGGAGCTTTTACGGGTGCATTAATGACACTTGTCGTATTTTATCCTAAATGGATAGAAATGGATCCTGGACTTGAAAATACTCAAGGAATAATGGCAACTTTCCCTGCTGTTCCTGGATTTTTGCCTGGATTTATTGATCAAATTTTTGGAACTTTTTTGCTAATGTTTTTAATTTCTGTTGTTGGAGATTTTACAAAAAAACATAGCGACAATCCATTTATTCCATTTATTGTAGGAGCAGTGGTTTTATCAATAGGAATAAGTTTTGGGGGAATGAACGGTTATGCTATTAATCCTGCAAGAGACCTGGGACCAAGAATTTTACTCTTATTTGCTGGATTTAAAAATCATGGATTTAACAACCTAAGTATATTTATTGTACCAATAATTGGTCCAATAATTGGAGCAATTTTGGGAGCTACAATTTACGAATTTACACTAAAAAATAACAAAGACTAAAAGAAAAGATATTTATCTTATTAAAGAAAAGAGGAAAAATTATGAAATACATTTTATCTATTGATCAAGGTACTACTAGCTCGAGAGCAATGGTATTTGATAAAAATGCAAACATAAAAGGGTTTGCTCAAAAAGAATTTACTCAAATTTATCCACAACCAAGTTGGGTGGAACATGATCCTACAGAAATATGGGGCTCACAGCTTGGAGTTATAACAGAAGCTATGGCAAATGCAAGAATCTTGCCAAATGAAGTTGATGCTATTGGAATAACTAATCAAAGAGAAACTACGGTTATATGGGAAAAAAATACAGGAAAACCCATTTATAATGCAATAGTATGGCAAGACAGAAGAACTGCAAAAATTTGTGACCAATTAAAAAAAGAAGGAAAAGACAAAATTATTTTGGAAAAAACAGGCTTGGTGTTAGATTCTTATTTTAGTGGAACAAAAATAATGTGGATTTTGGATAATGTAGAAGGCGCTAGACAAAAAGCTGAAAATGGCGAATTGTGCTTTGGAACAATAGATACATGGATATTGTGGAATCTGACTCAAAAAAAAGAACATGCAACTGATTACTCTAATGCTTCAAGAACATTATTATTAAATATTAAAACATTAAAGTGGGATGATGAACTTTTAAGCATATTAAATATCCCAAAAGCAATTTTGCCTGAACTTAAAGAAAGTTCTGAGATATATGGCAAAACAGACAAAGCACTATTTGGAGCAGCAATTCCTATTGCAGGGATTGCTGGAGATCAATTTGCAGCAACATTCGGACAAGCCTGCCTTAAAAAAGGTATGGCAAAAAATACTTATGGAACTGGTTGCTTTTTAACAGTCAATATAGGAAAAGAACCAATCATTAGCCATGACAAGCTTTTAACTTCAATTGCATGGGGAAGAAAAAAATCTGTAACTTATGTTCTTGAAGGAAGTGTTTTTATTGGCGGGGCTGCAATCCAATGGCTAAGAGACGGTCTTGAATTTTTCAGAAAAAGCTCAGATGCAGAAGCATTGGCAAGCTCTGTCTTAGATAATGGTGGAGTTTATTTTGTGCCAGCATTTGTTGGGCTTGGTGCACCTCACTGGGATTCTTATGCAAGAGGAACAATCATCGGAATAACAAGAGGCTCAACAAAAGCTCACATTACAAGAGCTGCTCTTGAGAGCATAGCATTTCAAAGTTTTGATATACTAAATACCATGAAAAAATCCGTTCCCAACTTTGAAATTCAAGAATTAAGAGTAGACGGAGGAGCAAGTCAAAACAATCTATTAATGCAATTTCAAGCTGACCTTTTAGAATGCAAAGTTGTAAGACCAAAAATAACAGAAACAACCGCTCTTGGCGCTGCTTATCTTGCGGGGCTTGCAACAGGTTATTGGCAAAGCGCCGAAGAAATAGTAAGTCTTTGGCAAGTAGATAAGATATTTGAACCTTCAATGCCAAAAAATCAAAGAGAAATGCTTCTTGGGAATTGGAACAAAGCAATTGAAAAAGCAAAATCATGGATACAAAATTCTAATAATCTATAAAAAGTTCAAAACAGGGCTTTAAGATTATAACAAAAATACACTGGGAACAAAATTATGCATAATTTATTTAATTTTTTAAAACCAAAACAATATCATTGGAGCAATACAAAAAATGATTAATAATATATTAAATCTAAAGGAAAATCACAAAAAATTGAAAAATTCACCAGCGCAATTGTTCTATAGCACTATTCAATAAAATTAAAACAAATGGTCTTTTCGAATTTATTAAATCTAGTATTTAACTAAAAAGAAAAGAAATTAACCAAAATGGAGGAATATTTAAATTTCATGAATAATAACAAAGAAACAAAATTAAAAGATCTTGAAAATCAAGAATTTGATCTTATAATAATTGGAGGAGGCGCAACAGGCCTTGGAATTGCGGTAGACGCAATTACAAGGGGATATAAAGCAGTACTTATAGAAAAATTTGATTACGCAAAAGGAACTTCCTCTAGATCAAGCAAATTAATTCACGGTGGAGTAAGATATTTAGCCCAATGGAATATTTCTTTAGTTAAAGAAGCTTTGCACGAAAAAGCCATTCTTGAGAAAAATGCACCTCATTTAATTAATGAATGTGCGCTTATCACCCCTATTTATAATGCCTTGGAAATACCTTATTATTATTTTGGATTAAGTTATTACCACAACCTTATGGGTAAAGAAAAAACTACCAAATACAAAACTAAATTATTATCCAAAGCATCTACCATTGAAAAAGCTCCCAATATTAAAACAGAAGGCCTTAAATGCTCTGTTCTATATTACGACGATTCATTCGATGATGCTAGAATGGTAATAACATTGTTAAGAACTTTTACCGAAAAAGGAGGCGTTGCCCTTAACTACACAGAACTTAAAAAATTCAACAAAGAAAACGGAAAGCTTTCGGGAGTTCTCATACAAAATAAATTGTCAAAAGAACAAATTTCATTAAAAAGCAAATGCATAATAAACGCAACGGGAATATTTTCAGATAAAATAAGAAGGTTAGATGATGAAAAAGCCTTAAACATCATCAAACCTTCCCAAGGTAGCCATTTAATAGTCAAAAAAGACAAATTCCCCCAAAATCATGCAATATTAATACCTAAAACCAGTGATAATAGGATTTTATTCGCTATTCCTTGGTATGGCAGTGTTGTTTGTGGAAGCACCGACATTCCAATAAAAGAAATAGAAGAAGAACCTAAAAGATTTGACGAAGAGATTGACTTTATAATAAATAATTTAAATAACTATTTAAATATAAAAATAGAAAAGTCAGACGTGAAAAGTGTATATACCGGAATAAGACCATTAATAATGGATCCAAAAGCCAAAGGAAACACTTCAAAAATCTCAAGAAATGAAAAAATATTTATATCAGATTCAAATCTTATTACAATAGCGGGGGGTAAATATACTACATATAGAAAAATGGCAGAAAAAACCTTACTTAAGGCCATAGAACAAAATTTAATACCAAATTGTGCACCAGCTACAGAAGATTTAAAGTTGCACGGTTATCTTAAAAAAGAAGAGGCAATGAAAATTCCTGAACCTTTTAGAGCTTATGGCAGCGACTTTGAAATTCTAAAAAATATGGAAGGTTTTGAAAAAAAAATACACGATAACTTGGATTTAAATGAAGCTCAAATAGATTTTTCAATCAAATTTGAACAAGCTAAGACTATTGAGGATGTTTTAGCAAGAAGAACAAGATCACTACCTTTAAATCCTCAAGCTACAATTGAAGCTGCTCCAAGAGTTGCTGAAATAATGATGAAAAAATTAAATAAATCTGAAGAGTGGAAAAATGATCAAATAAAAACCTTTTTAGAAATAAGTAAAAAATATTTAATTTAAAATTAATTTAATTTTTAATATTAAACAAAGGGATTGTTAAACAATCCCTTTTAATTTATAATCTAAAACATTAAAAAGCCTTTAACCCAATTCACATTAGCAAATTCACAAGCAAACCTTGAATCTCTTCAATGCTATCTAAAAGTTTAATTTGAGTCATTTGATTTTGTAAAACAGAATAGGCAAGTTTGTCCAACTTATCATTAATAATCTTAATAATTCTATACTTGGGACGCTTGGGGTCTCCAAAACTTCCCCCTTTTTGCTCTTTCAAACAAACAGAAGATGATATGATAATGGATATAAACTCTGAAATAACTTTTTTATAAAAAATCACATTTTGTCTGGAAGGCTCGCTCAAAAGTCTCTCACCAGTCTCATTTATTCCATCTAACATACTTTTAATTAAATCAAGATTAAATTCTCCATTTTCAAGCAAAATAAAATGCTTATCCTCTTTAACGCTTTCAGTCTGAAACACCGAAGAAAAAGGATTATTCTTATCAAAAGATACCTTTTTGCCACTTTTTTTATAATTTTTTGAATTGAGATTTAATGCCCCAGCAATCAAATTATTTACTTTCATCTATTTTGTTCACAATACTTGAAAAATATTTATCATCTTTACCTTCTAAAAGTTGAAAAGATTTTTTCTCTTCTTGATTCGCTTTATTGATTTCAATTAAAAGATCTTCATTGACCTTGTAAGAACCAGTATAAAAAAATGTATTTCTTTCAGGAGCTCTAAGATACTCAGCACCAATATCCATATACCCATCAATAATAGCGCCCTCTTCAACTTCAATTGACTTACAAGAAATATTTCCAATAACACATCCTGATGCAAATATTTTAATCTTGCTTTTAGCATAAATATTACCCACAACCATTCCAGAAATAACAAGTTCATTAGCATCAATACTAGATTTAACTCTACCACTCTCTCCAATAATTACTCTTTTAGTAGAGCTAATAGTGCCTATAAAATCACCATCAAGACGAATAAAATTGTTTGAAACCAAGTCTCCTTTAAAAAAATCACCAACACCCACTATTGTTTTTATTTCATCAAAAATAAACAAAGAAGGGGCTTTTCTTTCTTTTTTTACAGTCAAAAAATTTAACATCTATTTTGAAGCTCCTGTTGCTAAATTTAAATACATATCGGGATTAATAACTTGAGAACCTACACGAACCTCATAATGAACATGTGGCCCTGTTGCATAACCTGTCTGTCCCATAAATCCAATTATCTGCCCCTTTTTAACATAAGACCCTTTAGAAGTATTAAGCCGCGACATATGCGCATAAAGGGTCGCAAGTCCGTACTTATGCTTAATTTGAACAAAATTGCCATAGCCTGCTGACTGATAACTTGCCCTAACAACCTCCCCATCAGCAGTTGCAACAATAGGGGTTCCAATTCTAACTCCTCCAAGATCTATGCCCTTGTGAATATACCATTGCCTAGTAAAAGGCTCAATGGCAGGCCCAAAATGCAAGGTAATAATTCCAGATCCACCTGCAAGAGGCCAAAGAGACGGAATATCATTTAAAAGCTTATCTTGAGCGTGCAAGACTTTAACTATGCTTTTAAGGGGGGGAATTGAACTTTCAATTTTGCTTTTAATATTTTTAAGATCGCTAAGCTCTTTTATTGAATTAGCTTCTAAAATTTGCAAATCAATAAAATCAGAAAGATCTCCATCTAGTTTATTTTTATTTAAATCAACACCATTAGAATTGATTTTTAAAGAAGTTTTAAGCTCATCTAAAACTTTAGAAAAATTTTTTGCAACAGAATTAATTTCTACAACTGTATTTCTAAAATCTTCAATCTCAGATTCTGCTAAAGAGTAATTTTTTTCTGTAGACTTAACAATGGATGAGAGAGTAACATAATTAACAGCAAGCAAAACAAACCCTATAAAACCACCTAAAAAAAAAATAGAAAAGAAAAATAGAGTCAAAAAAGAAATTTTAATATTTTTTACATTCCCTTTAACATGAGGAATAACAATAAAACTAATATTTTGCTTAAAAAAAGAATGTATAACTTTAAGGGCTATAAACAAAGAATTATAAATAGCTAAAAAAAACTTTAAAATTCCTTTAAAACCCAAAATAATCTTAAATTTAATTCTTTTCTTCATAACAAACCCTACCAAAAATTACCATGCTCAAACAAAAAATTAAAAATTTATTTTAATACCTTAGATAAAAATCCAAATTTTTCGATAAAACCCTGGTACAAAAATACGTAACAAATGCACAAAATTAAAGAGAATAATACTTAAAACCAATATAATTATACAATTAAACTCATAAATACTTTATTATTATATAGATGAAAACACTATTTTTTGCAACAACAAACGAAAATAAAATAAATGAAGTAAAAAATATATTAGATATCCCCAATTTAAACTTAATAGTCCCTCAAAACTTTAACATAAAAGAAACAGGAAAAACATTTAAAGAAAACTCTTTGCTTAAAGCAAAAGCACTGTTTGAAATTTTAAATAAAAATCAAAATGTTTTCGGAGAAGATTCTGGGTTATGCATTGAGGCACTAAACTTGGAACCTGGAATTTACTCTAAAAGATATGACACTTATAAGGTGTGTAAAAAATTAAGCACTAATGAAAAAAATCAACTAATTTTAGACTTAATGAAAAATGAAAAAAACAGAAAAGCATATTTTATATGTAACATAAGCTATATATCAACAAATGGGCAAATATTAAATTTTGAAGGAATTATTAAGGGACAAATTGCCTTAAGTTTAAATGACGATAAAAATTATGGGTTTGGATATGATTCAATATTTTTAACTAGAAATAATAAAAAGTTTAGCGATCTTACTCTTGAAGAAAAAAACAAAATATCCCATAGAGGAATAGCATTTTTAAAATTTAAAAAATTTTTATTAGAATCTTTATTCAACAGTTAAACTTAAAGGCTTTTTATGTATAAAGTTTAGACTTTATTGTAAAATAAAAAGCACAATGTTTATAAAATTTTAACTTTTTATTTCTTTTCAAACAATAAAAAAGGAATGGGAGAATTTAGTGATAAATAGAAATGAAATCAAGGAAAACGATAAATGGGATTTATCTTTTCTATTTGAAAATGAAAAAGAATATGTAAAAGCAATCAATGCTATTGAAATTAAAATCAAAGAATTTAAAAAATATGAAAAACTGGAATTAAATTTTAATTTGTTTAAAGAAACTTTAAATAAATACTACGAAATCATGGAAGATTTAGAGAAAGTCTCTTATTATGCAATGCTTCAATTAGAAACAGATGTAACCAATAAAAATTCAAATAAAATATATTCTATATGTGTCAATTTAGCTACAAAAGTATCTAATGCTACCGCATACTTCATGCCCAAAATACTAAAAACAGACGAAAAAAAAAATCAAGCTTGGATAAATGATCCTGAACTTAAGGATAAAAAAATTGCAATTGAAAAAATACTAAGAGAAAAAAATCACATTTTAAGCGAACAAGAAGAAAAAATACTTGCTAACTATACACCTCTTTACTCATCTTATCAAAACATATTCTCAGCATTAACAAATGCCGATATGGAATTTGGAGAAATTAATGGACACCCTTTAACCAATTCTACCTACACACTATTTCTACAAAACGAAGATCAAAAAATACGAAAAGAAGCTTTCTTGAAATTTTATCAAAAATACAAAAATAATGAAAATACGCTTGCTAATCTTATTATCTCAGACTTTAAGAAAAGTCACTTTATTGCAAAAACAAGAAAGTTTCAAAATACTTTTTCAATGCAGCTCTTTTCAAACAATATTGATAAAAAAGTTTATACAAATTTAATCGAAACTGTCAATGAAAATTTATCTGTGCTTAATGACTATTATGAGTTTAGAAAAAAAGTTTTAAACCAAGAATATCTATATCACTACGATGTTTACGTACCATTAACAAAAGGAATAACATTTAAAAATTCGTTTGAAGAAGCTTGTGAAAAGATATTAAAATCTTTAGAGGTACTAGGAAATGAATATACAAAAATCTTAAGAAATGGTCTTTTAAAAGAAAGATGGGTTGACAAATACGAAAATACTGGAAAAAGATCAGGGGCTTTCAGTGCTGGATCATACAACGGAAAACCTTACATACTTCTTAACTACAAAGACGAATCAATAAGAGATGTGTTCACGCTTGCACATGAAGCAGGACATTCAATGCACTCTTACTTTAGCATAAAAAACAACCCATTCCCGCACTATAATTATTCCATTTTTGAAGCAGAAATAGCATCAATAATCAACGAACAAATATTGGCAGAATATTTGCTTAAAAACGAAACCGATACTAACAAAATAAAATATATAAAACTCACACAAATTGACGACATGATTTCAACATTCTTTAGACAAACAATGTTTGCTGAATTTGAGTACATTATTCATGAAATGATTAGTAAAGAAGAACCCGTAGTAAAAGAAACACTAACAGAAACTTATATGAATTTGCTAAAAAAATACTTTGGACCTAGCCTAAAATTTGATGAATTAAGTCCCCTTGAATGCCTTAGAATCCCCCACTTTTATTCACCCTTTTATGTGTACCAATATGCGACAGGCATTGCAGCTGCTCTTTCAATATACAAAGACATTAAAGAAAATAAAAAAGATGCAGTAGAAAATTATATAAAATTTTTAAAAACCGGTGGTTCTAAATATCCACTAGATTCCTTAAATATTACTGGAGTAGATTTAACAAAAAAAGCAACAATAGAAAACACTATTAAAATTTTCCAATGTAGACTTGAAGAGATAAAGAAAATATTCCAATAAAAGGAGATTTATTGTGAAAAATATCAATTTGATTTTAGCTTGGCTTGTACATATTTTTACAGCATCTGGCTTGATTGTAGGATTATACTCAATAATTTCAATTGTAAATGGCAATTATTCTCTTCTTTTAAAGTTAACAGTAATAGGGCTTATAATAGACGGAATTGATGGTACTATGGCAAGAAAACTTAAGGTTAAAGAATTAATACCTGAAATTGATGGCACTCTGCTTGATAATATTACAGACTATATAAACTATACATTTATACCTGTTATATTTTTTTATTTAGGAGAATTTATTGAAGAAAAATATAAGGTCGCCATTTGCATCGGAATTTTACTCTCGTCAGCATACCAATTCTCAAGAACAGATGCAAAAACAGATGACAACTACTTTAGGGGATTTCCTTCCCTATGGAATCTATTTGTAATATTAAACATAATCTTTAAAATGGAACAAATAACAAATCTTATTACAATGTCAATATGCATTATAACAAGCTTTATCCCAATAAAATTTATTTACCCATCAAAAACCAAAGAATTAAGGAAAATTACCATACCAGTAACAATAATAAGTTGCCTAATATTTGTTGTATCAATATTTTCAGAGCTGTCTACATCAGCGTTAAAAATTGCAAAAACAGTTCTTATCCTTTACTTTGTATATTTAACCTTAGCAAGCATATATTTAACTTATAAAACAAAAAATAGATGACAAAATGTATATAAACACAATAATAGAATATATTGATTCAAACATAGCTTATTCCCCAATAGTATTTTTTTCTTTACTAATTTTAGCAGGACTTAATGTTCCTATTTCTGAAGATGCAATAGTATTAATGGGCGGAATTTTATCTAGTCGAAAAAATGAATATACTGTATTAATATTTTTAGGAATTTTTTGGGGAGCCTATCTTGGAGACATAATATCTTTTTACATTGGAAAATTAATGGGGAATAAACTATTTAAAAACAAAAAAGATAATAAAACGCTTGACAAAATAAATTACTATTATGGTCAATACGGAGTATTAACTTTATTTATAGGAAGGTTTATACCATTTGGAGTTAGAAACGCAATATTTATATCAGCGGGAATGGGAAATATGGAATCTGATCTATTTATTGTTTCCGACTTTTTTGCAACTTTGCTCTCAATAATTGTTTATTTTACTTTAAGCTTTAAACTAGGCCAATCATTTGAAATAATATTTTCAAAAATAAAAATAATTATATTTGCAATATTTATTACTGTAATAGCAACAACAATAATAATTTACGTAATTAAAAAAAATAAAAAAGTTGACAAAAATTTAAAATAAAAAATATAATGGTTAATAGTGCTGTGGTGGTGGAAGTGGTAGACACGCTAGCTTGAGGGGCTAGTGGGCGTAAGCCCGTGCTGGTTCAAGTCCAGTTCACAGCATCATAATTGTTAGCATGTTATTAAATAAAATTGACAAAAATGCGATATAAAAGGATATTAGAGAATAAGTTGTTATGGGTTAATTTTCAAGAGGATAAATGTCTAAATACGAATTCATAAAAATTGAAAAAAAATGGCAAGAATTTTGGGATAATGACAAAACATACAAAGTAGAAGAAGACCCAAACATTCCCAAGGAAAAAAGATTATATATACTTGACATGTTTCCCTATCCTTCTGCCAACGGACTTCATGTTGGCCATCCAGAAGGATACACGGCCACTGACATATTTGGAAGATACAAGCTTTTGAATGGATTTCATGTACTTCACCCAATAGGATTTGATAGCTTTGGACTTCCTGCTGAAAATTACGCAATACAAACGGGAACTCACCCTCAAAAAAGTACAGAAGAAAATATTAATAAGTTTAAAAAACAAATAAAAGCTTTAGGGTTTGCCTATGATTGGGATCGAGAAATTAGAACACATGAGGAGAATTACTATAAATGGACCCAGTGGATTTTTCTGCAATTATATAAAAAAGGGCTGGCCTATGTAAAAGAAATGCCTGTATGGTACTGCCCCGAGCTTGGAACGGTACTGGCAAATGAAGAGATTATTCAAACTTCAGATGGACCAAAATCTGAAAGAGGATTTTACAACGTCGAAAAAAAATATTTAAGACAGTGGGTTTTAAAAATTACAAAGTATGCTGAAAGATTGTTGAGCGACCTTGAAGGATTGGAATGGCCTGAATCTGTAAAAGAAATGCAGCGGAATTGGATTGGCAAATCAACAGGAGTTGAAATTGACTTCGAAATTGAAGGCCACAACGATAAAATCAAAGTCTTTACAACAAGACCAGACACAATTTTTGGCATCACATATTTAGTAATCGCACCAGAAAATAAACTAATAGAAAAAATAACAAAAAACAACTTTAAAAAAAATGTATTAAAATATGTAAAGCATGAAGAACTCAAAAGCGATCTTAATAGGACCTCTCTTGAAAAAGATAAATCGGGAGTTTTTACAGGATCTTACGCATTTCATCCAATAACAAATGAAAAAATTCCAATTTGGGTTGGAAGCTACGTACTAGGAACTTACGGAACTGGAGCTGTAATGGGCGTTCCAGCTCATGATGAAAGAGACTTTCAGTTTGCTAAAAAGTATCAATTAAAAATTTTACCTGTGATATCAAAATCAGGAAAAAATGAAATATTAGAAAAAGCATTTATTGATGATGGAATTTCAATAAATTCTCCTAATGAATTTAATAATCTTAAAAATTCTGAAGTAAAAAACAAAGTAATAAAATGGCTTACTAAAAACAAAAAAGGGAAAGAAAAAGTTACCTACAAGCTTAGAGATTGGATTTTTTCAAGACAAAGATACTGGGGAGAGCCTATACCCATTTTGTTTGATAAGCTTGGAAATACAATACCTTTAGAGGAAAATGACCTTCCCTTAAGACTCCCAGAAATTGCAAACTATAAACCCTCTGGAACAGGTGAATCTCCTTTGTCAAGAATTAAAGATTGGGTAAACGTAAAAGATATGGGTTTTACAAGAGAAACAAACACAATGCCTCAATGGGCAGGCTCTTGTTGGTATTATTTAAGGTACCTAGACCCTAAAAATCCAAAAGAGTTTGCAAATAAAAAAAAAATTGAATATTGGATGCCAGTTGACCTATACATAGGGGGAGCCGAACATACAGTATTACACCTGCTTTACTCAAGGTTTTGGCACAAGGTTCTTTATGATCTAGGATACGTAAATACCAAAGAACCTTTTAAAAAGCTAATAAATCAAGGCATAATAACGTCATTTTCTTATCAAAAAGAAAATGGGATTTTAATACCCAATGACCAAGTTATAGAAAAAGACAATAAATTTTTTGACAAAAAAGATAACAAAGAAGTAACACAAGTAATTGCCAAAATGTCAAAATCTTTAAAAAATGTAATAAACCCAGACGACATCATTAAGGAATTTGGAGCAGACTCGATGAGAATTTATGAAATGTTTATGGGACCATTAACAGATTCCAAGCCTTGGAACACTAAAGGCATTATTGGTGTTTTTCGATTTTTAAACAAAATTTGGAACTTAAGAAAAAAAGAACTATCAAAAGAGAATCCCCCAAAGGAAATAACATCTGAACTACATAAAGTAATAAAAAAAGTCACAGAAGACACAGAAAAACTAAATTTTAACACAGCAATCTCCGCCATGATGATATTTATAAATGGGCTTCTAAAGTATGAAAAAAATTATTTAAACATATTTAAACCGTTTATCATTATTTTATCTCCCTATGCACCCCATTTAGCAGAAGAGTTGTGGGAATATATTGGAGAGCTTCCTAGTTTATTCAAAAATTCAAAATGGCCAAAATTCGATGAAAGCCTTATTATTAAAGATAAAAAAGAAATTGTCTTACAAATAAATGGAAAAATAAAAGACAAAATTTTACTAAACAAAGAGACAGGCGAAAAAGAACTAAAAGAAATAGCAATGGAAAATAGCAAAATAAAATCAAATTTATTAAATAAAAAAATAGTAAAAATAATTGTAATTAAAAACAAGCTTGTCAACATAGTGATAAAGTAAAAAAGAGGCATGATATGGATTTTGAAGGTCTAAGCATTAAATATAAAGGAATTATATTCACAATATTTATCTTAATTACTATTTTTTTAGGATTTTTTTTGAAAAATCTTAAATTCGATGCAAACATCTTAAAACTTATACCCAAAACCAAAGAAACTGAAAGCTTAATAGACATTGATAAAAGTAATTCACTTTTATCTACAATAGTAATATTTCAGGATAAAAAAAATATTTTCAATAAAAAAAATTTTGAAACAATAAACAGCGTAATCGGTGAAATAACCAAAATTTTAAAAGTATCTCCAAATGCCGTTACAAGCATATTTTCTTATTTCCCACAATTTAAAAAAGAAATCTACACGGATAAAGATATAGAAGAAATAAAAAACAAAATAAAGTCAACTCCATTTGTAAAAAACACATTCTTAGGCAACTCAGAAAATTTAATATACTTCATAATAATCCCATCAGAGAGTGACCAAATCAACTTCAGTAGAAATTTAAAAACTGAACTTGATGAAATGGAAAAAACAATTAAAAAATATGAAACAGACGATTTAAAGTTATATCTTACGGGAGATTTAATAGTAAGAGAAAAAATATTAAATTACATGGTTGAAGACTTTAAGATCTTAGGGCCTCTTGCTACTTTTGTAGTAATAATTTCGCTTTATCTTATTATAAAAAATCTAATTGGCGCATTAATTCCTATTTTTATTGCATTATTATCATTGATTTGGACTTTTGGAATTAAAGGGCTTGTGCAATCCCCTATTACAGTGCCAGAAACTTCAATGATTGTTTTACTTATTTCAATAGGATGCGCCAATGCTGTGCACATAATAAATGAAATATTTAAATTAATAAAAAAAGAACAGCTCTCAAAAGAATCCATAAAAGCAACAATTAAAAAACTTAAAACGCCCATCCTGCTCACATCTCTTACAACTGCATTTGGATTTTTATCTCTTACAACCTCTTCAATTAATGCCTACAAAACAATGGGTATTTTCATGTCAATTGGAGTAATTATCTCAATGATAATCTCATTAACCGTTTTACCTGGAATAATAACATTAATCCCATTTACAAAAAAAAGGTCTTTTGAAAAAGAAAATAAAGCAAATAAAATATTTTTCCTTGAAAGACTTGCCAAACTAAACACACAAATAACAAAATCTATATTAAAAAGAAAATATACATCCTCTATAATGGTCCTTATTATACTGGGAATTTCTGTTGCAGGTCTTTTAAAAATAGAAATCAATTTTGATGAAAAAGATTACTTTAAAGAAAGCACAAGTGTAAAAAAAACACTAAACCTAATGCAAAAAGAAATGGGGGGAATATCGATTTTCAAAATAGAAATTGAAGGCAACCCCGGTGAATTCAAAAATGCTAAAGCAATGCAAACACTAGACTTAATTACAGACAAGCTTGATGCATTTTCTGCAAAAACTCAATCTAGTTCTATTAATGGAATTTTAAAATTTACAAATTTTAAAATTAAAAAAGAATCACCACTAGAGTATAAACTGCCTGAAAACAAAATTATACTAAACAAACTAATAAATTTGGTAGATAGAAGTGATTGGACTAAAGAAAATAAAAAAATGTACATTAATGATGATTGGTCGTTAATATCTATCATAGTGAGAATTGAAGACAACTCAACCGAAGGAATAAAAAAATTTGAAAAATATGCTATTAAAACAATTAATGAATATATGAAAAATAATAAATATCATTTCTCAGGGGTTTATGATAAGGTATTAATAGCTAAAACAATGGTAAAAGAACAGGTTATGAACATTATAACAACTCTTGGATCAATAACACTACTACTTATGTTTTTCTTTAAATCTATAAAAACCGGAATAATTATTGCAATCCCAGTAGCATGGTCAGTGTTTTTAAACTTTGCTGTAATGAGATTATTTGGTATAACTTTAAACCCTGCAACAGCAACAATTGCATCTGTAAGCATGGGAGTGGGAGTAGATTATTCAATTCATTTTTTCAATACGTTTATTTTACAATACAAAAAAAATCAAATCTACAAAACCGCACTTCTTGAATCAATACCCAGCGTTTTTAATGGAATATTTGCAAATTCCATTTCTGTTGGAATAGGATTTTTAACACTAACATTTTCGTCTTATAAAATAATATCAACTCTTGGAGCAATAATTGCGTTTACAATGCTAACAACATCTCTTGCATCGCTAACTCTTCTTCCATTATTAATTCATTTATTTAAACCTAGAGTAAAATTAGTCTCAAACAACAACGTTAAAAAATTAAAACAATAATTTAATGACCTCGCGCATATTATCTACAAGATAAAAATTAATACCACTCTTAATATTAATAGGAATCTCTTCTAAATCCACTCTATTTGCCTTAGGAACAATAATGTGCTCCACACCACTGCGCTTTGCTGCAATTATTTTTTCTCTAAGGCCTCCTATCATCATTACATTCCCAGTAAGAGAAAGTTCTCCTGTCATAGCCAAATGAGGTCTAACAACCTTATTAAGAGCAAGGGAGATAAAAGCACTAGCTATTGTAATTCCTGCAGAAGGTCCATCTTTTGGGGTAGCTCCTTCTGGAATATGTAAATGAATAATATTTTTTTCAAAAAAAGATTTACTAATACTTAATTCTTCCTTAATACTATTAACATAAGTATAGGCAATATTAGCAGATTCTTTCATAACATCACCAAGTCTACCTGTCAATTTAATTCCACCCACCTTGGACTCTGTCTTTACAGTTTCAATCATTAAAGTTGAACCTCCATAATTTGTCCAAGCAAGACCCATTACCATTCCTGAATACATAGCATTAGACATGCTTTCCTTTCTAAAAACAGGCACACCAACATATTCTTCTAGATTGTCATTGGAAATTTGATAAGATTTAACCTCAGTATTCTCAATAAGCTTTCTAGCAACCTTTCTTACAATTTTGTTTAAATATTTTTCAAAATTTCTCACCCCATTATCTCTTGCATATTCTTGAGCAATTTGAACAAGAGATGAACTTTGAAACTTTAAAGAATCTTTATCAACTCCGTTTTCACTTAAAACTTTGGGAATTAGATACTTTCTTGCAATTTCTATTTTTTCGTTATCAACATATCCAGAAATTTCAATAATCTCCATTCTATTTAATAAAGGTCTTGGAATTGTTTCAACAGAATTAGCGGTTAAAATAAAAAATACATTCGAAATATCAAAAGGAAGATCAAGATAATGATCTCTAAATCTAACATTCTGTTCAGGATCTAAAACTTCAAGAAGAACTGAAAAAGGATCTCCATAACTTGAAGCAGAAATCTTATCTACCTCGTCAATTAAAAAAACAGGGGAATTTGTCTTAGTAATTCTTAAGCCCTGAATAATTTTTCCAGGCAAAGCACCAACATAGGTTCTTCTGTGTCCCTTAATCTCTGACTCATCGCGCATTCCGCCAACAGAAAATCTAAAAAACTTAGTACGCAAAACCTTTGCAATAGCGGCCCCAATAGAAGTTTTCCCCACACCAGGGGGGCCCACCAGAAGAATAATAGCCCCCTTTTGGGTCTTTCTTAATTTAAGAACAGAAATATATTCAATAATTCTATCCTTAACTTCGTTCATTCCATAATGAGTTTTATCTAAAATTCTTTTAGATTTTTGCAAATCTAATTTATCAAAATTAATTTTCAAATCTCGCCAAGGAAGCTCAGTAATAAGTTCAAGATAATTTCTAACAACAATATATTCAGCCGAACTTGTCTCAAGAAGTGAAAATTTTTCTAACTCTTTTTCAACTACCTCCAAAGGCTCTCCCTTTAACTCTAAAGCCTTTAGCTTAGTTTTAAGCTTTTCTAAATCGCTACTTTTTTTATCTCCTATGCCAAGTTCAGCTTTAATAGCCTTAAGCTGTTCTTTTAAAAAAAACTCTTTTTGCTGTTTCTCTAATCTCTCTTGAATCCCCTTAGTAATTTTATTTTGAATTTCAATTAAATTAAGCTCTTCATAAATCAGTTCTAAAACTTTTTTAAGCCTATCTTTTACATTCAAAGTTTCAAGAACTATTTGATGATCATTTTTTGAAGATGAAATAGTGCTGGCCACAATATCACATAGTTTTCCCTTATCCTCAATATTAACCATATTTAATTGAACTTCCGGCATTTTCCTATGTGCAAATATTTCTTTAGTTCTAAGCAAAATACTACTGTAAACCGCCTTTGATTGAATATCATCTTTTCTAACTGGAATTTGCTTTAAATAGTCAATCTCAATTATAGGGAACTTGTCATTAAGAACAACTTTAACAAATTTAATCCTATCAAAAGTTGAAACAAATATATTGTAACCACCATCTGGAAGATTAATTTTTTTTATTATCTTTCCAGTAACTCCAACAGAATAAATATCTTTACTATAATCAATAATTAATTTCTGTTGAGCATTATTATTGTTTTTTTCTAAAAATTTATCATTCAAAACAAACAAGGCAATGATCCCATTGCCTTTCATAGCATAATCGATTGCTTTCATATCAGAATCAGAAATTAGAACAATCGGAATAAACATCCCTGGAAAAACTGGATGAGAAGGAACCGCTATTAAAGGCACTCTTGCGGGCTTATTAGAATGAGGCAAAATTCCAGCTATGGCTTTTTCTTTTTTTTTATCCACTGACCTAGCTTTTTTAGATTCATCCATAAAATTTGAAATCTCCTGAGCTAATTATAACAAAACAAATATTTTATGAAAATTCATTTAATAATAATTTTTTTTATTATAAAATAATAAAATGAGAATTTTAACAGTTAAAATTATGCCTATAAATTTGGATTATGATGAAAATCACAATTCACTAAAAATATACCATTCAACAATAAACATAATGACTACTACTTAAAATTAATTAATCTATGGTGAAGTTAGTAAAGAATAATCCTTGAAAAATAGATTAAAAGTAAATTCTAGAGAAGTAAATGAAGATTTGGAAACAAAAAGAAACTAATATACAAACCCAAGAATTAACTCGAGTTGCCAAGCAATACAATATCAATACCCTTCAGACAAGTTTACTTATAAAAAGAGAAATCAAAGAAGAAGATTTCATGTTTTTCCTTGAAGACAGCGTCAATTTATTACACAACCCATTTTTATTGAAAAATATAGATAAATTTATAAAAAGAATTAATAAAGCATTAAAAAATAATGAAAACATATTAATCTTTGGAGATAAAGATGCTGATGGAATCACAGCAACAATAATAATGTATGAAACTCTTAAAGATTTTGGACTTAATGTGAGCTACAAAATACCTTCAAATGGAGAATTTTATGGACTTTCAAACGAATTAATCAACACAGCTTTAGAAAAAAAAATATCTTTAATCGTAACTGTTGATAATGGTATTTCTAGTATTGAAGAAATAAACTATGCAAATTTAAAAGGAATAGAAATAATAATAACAGACCACCATCTTCCAAGCGAGGATTTTAAAACTGAAAGCATAGTTATAAATCCTCACCTAAAAGATGACAAATATCCATTCAAAGAAATAGCAGGCTGTTGTGTAAGCTTTAAAACTTGCCTTGCTCTTAGCATGTCCTTTACAGAATTTTATTCTAAAAACCTTGTATTTTTATTTTTAGAAAAAACAAAAAATGAAATTATTCTTCATGCAATAGAAATAAACAACTATATTCTCAAACAATATCTAAGATTAAATAATAAAAATGACCCCTTAATCAACTCAAACAAACTAGAAAAATTCGTACAAAACAAATGCATAGCAATCTTTAATAAAGAAGATCAAGATCAATTATTAAATAAACACTTAGCAAGAAATATAAACATAAACACAATTGATATTAGTGAAAATTTTATAAAAAAATATCCAAATTTTAGAAAAAAAACATTAGCGGACTTAATCCAAGCAACCAAATATTTCAAATATAAAAAAGTTGAAATGAAAGACAAGCTTTACTACATATTTTACAACATAATTTTTGAAACTAATAAAAACTTGCTCCAAAAATGCCTAAAAAGACTTAGTTTTGTTGCAATAGGAACAATAGCGGACAATATGCCCATTATTAATGAAAATAGAATAATCCTAAAAGTAGGGCTTAAAGAAATTGCTCTAAGAGAGAGAATGTCTATTAATTATCTATTAAAAGATGCAAACATATTAACAAAACCAAATATAACTTCAATGGATATTGCATATAAAATTGCACCAATACTAAACTCAACAGGAAGACTTGAAAAAGCAGATATTGCAATAAATTTTTTACTAACTAACGATATTAATCAAATAGAGAACAAATTTAAAGAAATAAAAGAAATCAACGAACTGAGAAAATACAAAGAAGAAAAAGCTTGGAATTCGCATAATAAAAATACTATTTTTAAAAACGATAAATTCATAGTTTGCTATGATAAAAATACTCCAAAAGGAATAAGTTCTAGAATTGCAACTAGACTTTCTTCTTACTACCAAAAAGTTGCTATTTTTTTAACAAAGCAAGATAATATTATTAAAGGATCAATTAGATCAAACAATAAAATCAATTCAAAAACACTAATATCAATAATACCTTCCCGTTTAGTAATAAATTCAGGAGGGCATAAAGCTGCAGCTGGATTTACACTGCATGAAAATTTACTCGAAGACTTTATTAAAGAATTAGAATATGCAACTACAAAAGTTGAATACGAAGCTACTGATGAAAACGAATCAATACTAATAGATGCTATTCTTCCAAAGAATTTAACAAAAGATTCTCTTTTCAAAACAATAGAAATATTTGAACCTTATGGCTATGAATTTAGAGAGCCGATATTAATGATGAAAAACGTTTACCTTCAGGAACTCAAAATAATTGACAAAAATCATAGTTCAAAACATATAAATATGCGAATTAAATCACAAAACGATTACTATAAAGCTATTTTTTTTAACGGAACAAAAAAAATAGAAGAATTGGAAATAAAAGAAGATCAATATTTAGACATCATTTTTACAGTTAATGAAGATTTTTATTATCCTAGAGAAAAAATTTTGAAAATCATAGACATAAAAAAGAGTGCTCAAATCAATGCATAGAATACAAAAAGCCCTACTTGTATTGTGTATTCTAGGAATAGAAAATATAAATTCAGAAATAATAGATACTATCCCCAAAGTTCAATATAAAAAAGAGGCATTTCAAGGAGATTACATATACTTTGCAAGTAATCAAATCTTTAAAAGATTATCACTTTTAAGCACAAGTAAAAATCCAATAATAAGCTCTTCTCCATTTAAATTTACAGTAGGAAGCAAAACTTACTATATAGCATTCATAGGAATTACACCAATGATAAAAGAGGGCAAAAGAAAAATTCAAATAGAATTCAAAAATAAAAGCTACACCAAAGAAATAGAAATAAAAAAATTTAACTTCAAAAGAACAAAAATTAGTTTTAATAAAGAAAAAGCCAAGCTTATCACCCAAAAAAAATCAACAAAACAAAAAGAACAAGCTTTAGTTTTGTGGAATATTATTGGCAATACAGGAGACACAACAATATATCACTATGATAATTTAGTTAAACCAATAAAAGATCAATACATTGTAACAAGCCAATATGGAGATTTAAGGCTTTACATGCAAGATGGCAAAAAAATTTCAAATTATACAATGCACAATGGGATTGATTATGCTCCATTTAAAAAAGAAAATACTCCAATTTTTGCTGCTGGCAAAGGAAAAGTTGTGTTTGCAAAAAATAGAGAGCTAACGGGCAATACCCTTATAATACAACATTTACCGGGAGTATTTACAATTTATCTTCACCTTTCAAAATTGGGAATAAGTGAAAATAAAATAGTTAGTACTGGAGAATATATTGGACATACTGGAAATACGGGTCTTTCAACAGGCCCTCATTTACACTTCGAAGTAAGAATTAATGGTATAGCAATAAACCCAGATTTTCTTTTAAATGGCATGCTTATTGACAAAAATAAAATAATAAATAATATTAAAAGAATAGAGTAAAAGGAGGTGATTTTTTGGTAACAGTCACTGTGGACAAAAATGAAAATCTTGAAAAAGCATTGAAACGTTTTAAAAGAATGATTGAAAAAGAAGCAATTATTCGCGAATGGAAAAGAAGAGAGTACTATGAAAAACCATCCACAATACGTGTAAAAAAGGAAAAAGCTTTTAAAAGAAAACAGGCAAAAAAAGTAAGAAAATTAAAACAAAAAACTAATAGATAGATCGCAAGAGATGTTCAAATGGATATCTCTTTATTTTAAATCAATACCTCTCTTGGTTTTGATCCATTAACAGGTCCTACATATCCCATATCTTCCATGATTTCAATAATTCTGGCTGCTCTATTGTAACCTATCTTCAACCTTCTTTGCAGATAAGATGCTGAGGCTTTTCTTGTGGCTTTAACAATTTCAAGAGCTTCATCAAACATTGGTTCATCAGAAGGTCCAAGAGCAACTAAATCTGGCTCTTTTACACTATCAATAAATATTTCATCATCAATATAATTTGGAGAACCAAATTTTTTAACCTCTTCAACAAGCCTGTAAACTTCTCTTTCTTTTAAAAATCCACCCTGAATTCTTTGTGGAAAAGGATTTAAAGAACTAATATAAAGCATATCCCCCTTTCCCAAAAGCTTTTCAGCCCCAGAAGATCCAAGAATTATTCTTGAATCCATAGAGCTAGCTACCATGAAAGAAATCCTAGAAGGAAAATTGGCTTTTATTACTCCCGTAATAACGTCAACCGAAGGTCTTTGGGTCGCAAGAACCAAATGAATTCCCACAGCTCTAGCCATTGCAGCAAGTCTAGAAATTAAATTTTCCAAATCTTTTCTTGCAGAAAGAATAAGATCTGCAAATTCATCAATAATTATTACAAGGTATGGTAAAATCATTAAATTTAAATTTTCATCTTTTATTTTTTTATTATAAGAAGAAATATCTCTTACTAATAAATTATCAAGAAGGACATATCTTCTCTCCATTTCATCAAGACACCATCTAAGAGCCTCTAAAGCTCTTTTTACATCTGTAATAACTGGAGTTAATAAATGGGGAATATCATTGAAAAGTTTAAGCTCAACTATTTTGGGATCTATCATAATCAATTTCACTTCATCTGGAGATTTTGAAAAAATAATTGAAGCAATTAAAGAGTTCACACAAACAGATTTACCTGCCCCAGTTGCGCCAGCTATTAATAAATGCGGAGAATTAACAAGGTCAAAAACAATATTTTCACCACTAATCTCCTTTCCAAGGGCAAAAGGAATTCTAAAATCACCTCTAAATTCCTTGCTGTCTATTATCTCTGAAATCAAAATAAACTCACGCCTTTTATTAGGAATTTCAATTCCTACAGCTTCTCTGCCAGGAATTGGAGCAATAATCCTAACCCTAATAGCAGCAAGCCTTAAGGCAATATTATCAGAAATAGAAGTAATCTTAGAAAGCTTAATTCCCTTATCAGGACGAACAGCATACATTGTAACAACAGGGCCTTTAATAATATCAATTAATTTGGCATTAATATTAAACTCTTTTAATGTCTCCTGGAGAATCGTTGATTGCTTTTGAATTTCTTTATCATATTCAATATCCTCTACATCATTTTTAATCTCTTTCTGATCAAAAACTGAAATATCAATAACATAAGAATCGCTTTTTTTATTCAAAGCTACATTTTCGCTATAAACATGAGGAATAGCAACTTGACTAATTATGCCCTTAGCCCTTATATCACAGGCTTTAACCTTTCCGCTAATAATTAACTTATTATCCTCAAGATTGTCTAAATATTTATACTCACAAGACTCATCAATTTCATCTGCATTTTCATCTGAATTTAAAGCATTTTCATTTAAAGCATCCTTATTTAAAGGACTTTTTTCTTCGAGATCTGAGCCTTCAAAAACAGTTTTGTCTAAATTAATATTGGAAGGTTTTTTATTGTTTCTTAAAAAAGCACTAAATGACCATAAAGCTTGATATTCTTCATCATTAATAATATTCTTCTTCTCATCAAAAACTTGAGAATCTTTAGAATCATCTACAGGATCTCCATAAACTTTAATATCTTTTTTTATATCCAATGAATTTGAAAAGGGGAAATAACTTAAGATGTTTTCAAACAAAATTTTAATCTTAAACTCTAAAAATTTAAAAGTATCTAAAATAAAATTAACATCCTTAAAAAAGACATAATTTAAGTAAATCCACACAACAAATTCTAAAATCAAAAGAGTAAAAATAAAAAAATTTCCCAATACTATACCAAAATTAATAAGAAATATCTTAATAAAATAAGATTTTTCAACATTAGAATTAATTTTTATTAAAAATATTAAAGTAAAAAACAATATTACGGTATAATTCCAATTAAATATAAATCGTTTAGTAAAAATATGTTTTTTATAGGCATACCAATTAACAATTGGATATACTATTAAATAAAATGATAAAAATGAAAAAACATTAAGAAGTATTTGTCCTAATAGATTGAAAACAAAAAATATAAACACATTGCTCAAAGGGGTTAATGCTACAAAAAGAGAAAAAGAAATAACAGAAAGCATAAAAAAAAACAAAAATTGAAAATACTGATAAAAATCTTTCATATTCTAAAAAAATAACAAACTATAATTGAAAGTGCAAATAAATATATCGAAAAATAATATAGTTTTTTGTTATTAAGCATTTTTAAAAAAAAATTTATTGAGAAAATACCAACAACAAAAGCAACCAATGCTCCTAAGTTTATTTCAAAAAAATTTAAAATCATAAAAATATCATAAAATTCTTTATGTTTTAATAAAATTGCTCCAAAAACTATAGGGATTAAAGATAAAAATGAAATTTCAAATGCATTTTTTCTATTAAATCCAATAACCGACGCTGAAAAAATTGTAATTCCTGAACGAGAGATTCCTGGAAGAGCACCTAGGCCTTGCATAAGCCCTATAAAAATTCCTGCTAACAAAATATTACCTTTAAAATCAATTTTTAAAAAATTCAATTCCAACATCAAGATTAAAATCCCTGTTATAATAAAATTAATTAAAACGAAAGGTAATGTAAACATTCTCTCATATTTTGAAATAAAAGTCCCAACAACTCCAGTAACAATGGTTATTATTAGTATTAGCAATATTAATTTTAAATTTATTAAATCGGATTTAATAGTTTTTCTTAAAGAGAATCTAATAAAAGTTAAAAAAAGCTCTAAAATCCTTTTACGATAGTAAATAATAATAACTAGAACTGTTGCAAGATGCAAATAAATATCAAATATTATTGAAAGTTTTAAATTTATAAAATGCCTAAAAAGTAATAAATGTCCCGAACTAGATATTGGTAAAAACTCTGTAATGCCTTGAATAATACCCAAAATAATTGCACTTAAAATATTTGTCATTAAATGCTCCATATTAATTTTTGGGAAATTCGCCCATAATTTTAACTATTACCGAATCTATTCCCTTCTTTTCATACAAAGCGTCATAAAATACCGAATAAACTAATATTTTTTTAATATAATTTCTAGTCTGACTGAAAGGAATTGCCTCAATAAAAAGCTCTTTTGGCAAATGTTCATAACTTTTTTCCCACTTTCTAACATTACCAATACCCCCATTGTAAGACGCAAGAGCCTTATAAAGGCTGCCAGTTGTGGATATTCTTTTTTTCAAATAATATGTTCCAATTATTATATTATCTTTTGGACTCTTTAAATCATAATTAAAATACTTAAGTTCTTTAGAAATATCATTTGCCGTTGATGGCATAACCTGCATAAGGCCAACAGCACCGGGTTTTGAGACCGCATTTTTCTCAAAGCTGCTCTCTGCTTTTATTAAAGAAAATACAACGCTGGTTTCAAGTCCTCGCCTTTTAGCCCAATATTCTACTAAAGATCCATACAAATAAGGATAAAGCCTTTTATAATCATTTTCCGTTAAAGCAGATTCATCTTGATTTACAAGATAATTAATCACAAGAGTTGCATCGTAATAATTTTCACTCTTTAAAAGTTCATCGTATACTTTTCGATAAAAATCAAGTGAAAATTTATATCCATTCCTAAAATCCTCAGAAATAAACCCTCTAACATAATTACAAAGATTAAATTTTAAAAACCCCTCCAAAAAAATCTCATAATCAGATTGCTCATACTTAATATCAGAACTACCTGTAAAAAATTCATCAATATTTTGATCTAATAAGTACCTACTCATAAATGAAGAATAAGACCATTTATCATAATTAACAGCAGAATTCAAAAGACTCTTGTATTCTCCGCTTACATTAGGTTTAATTAATTTATGATATATAAGCCTTGCATTAATAAAAGCAAGTTTGGACAAAATAGAATTAGAAATAACTTTTTGAGCATTAAAATAAAGCTTATAAAGATTGCCATAGTCTTCAAGCTGAATTGATTCCAAAATATATTCTTCTAAAATCTTAATAAACGTAGAATTTTTTTTATCGCTCTCAGTATAAAACTTGGCTATACTTTCAGCAAAATAATCCCTTGCACTCTTGGTAAAAATTAAATTGCTAAAAGCATTATTAAGCAAATCAAGCCTGTTAATCTCATTATTAAGATTTAAACCTTCAAGATATTCCTTTAAAAGAAGAAGTCCTAAATTATTTTTTTCTCTAAGATTTAGAATACCTAAATAATAATTTTTATATTTACTCCTTATTTTGCTAAAAAATGTTAAAGCATTTGAAATTTTGCCAGAACTAATAAAAGCCTTATAAATATCACTTAATACAATATTATTGTCATAATAATCATTTAAGCCATTTTTATTTAATATATTTATTGCACTATTAAAATTACCATTTGCCATTTCATACTTAAATCTGACAAGATTTAAAAAATTTGTACCAAAGTACTTAGACTTATTTTCAATAATAAAATAATCATAAGCTCTTACATGCAAAGAATTTGCAGGTAAATTCTCAAAAAGTTCATTAAAATAAATTTTTGATTCACTTACATTAGAAAGATTAAGATAAAGAGCTGCTTTTAATAAAATATTTTCATTTTCCTGATAATCAGAAAATTTCATCTTATCAAGCTTATTTAAAAGACTAAGGGCCTTATCGTTTTTCTTTTGCCAATAAAGACTTTTAAAGTATCCCAGTATAATAAATTTATTATTTTCGTATTTTTTATAAAGTCTCTCTCCAATCAATTCAGATGCAAAATACTCTTTTATTGAGTTAAAATATTCAATAAGCTTAATTCCAGCAAACTGAGATGCAATACTATCCCCATTAGCTATAGCCTTTTTCATATACTCTACAAATTTCTCTTCAAATCCTATTTTCTTAAATAAATAAGCAACATATATATAAGAACTTGGATCTATATTAAAATGCTTATCAAAATTTTTTTTTGAATAATCAAAATTCCATAACCAATTCAAATTCTTTAAATCAAACTCTTTTGAATGTGCCTTAATAAAATTAAGGCCTGAGATTTCTTTTTTTGCAAAGCAAGAAACTAAACTGAAAAATAAAAAAAGAAAAAGAAAATTTTGTAATACACAAGAACTTCTATTAAACATATTGATCTTTTTCATATCTCTCAATTCTATTTTTATCATATTCAAAGCAATATGAAACAAAATCTCTAGGTTTTAAAATTTTTGAAAAAACTAAAAACAAAGAAAAAAATATCAAAAGAAAAAGAGAAATTAGACTCAAATACAACATGGGAGAATGAACCATCTCCTCACTTGAATTTAATTTAAAGTTGTTTTTCACCATATCATTCTCAAAATCTTCTCTAAGATCTAGTTCAACATCTTCATCTGAGGTATCTACTAAATCTTTGTCAATGTCTGCAATAATGTCTTCGACACTTAAATCATGCAGATCTTCCTCTTCTAAAGAAGATTCTTCTAATTTTTGAAGATCAAAATTATTAAGATTTAAAGACTTTTCATCAACATATTCAACTTTTTTATTTTCTAAATTAAGCGTTTTAGAATCAACATAGCTATCCTCATCATTATCATCAAAACTTTCAAAATTCGAATCATTTGTCTCAATTTTTTGGTCTTCTTCGGTTTTTAGATCTAAAGAATTAACAGTAGGCACCATATCAGAAACATCTTTTTTAACAAAATCATCTTTCTCTTCAAAATTCAAATCAAATTCAGAACCTAAATTTTCAACAGACAAATCATTGCTAATGTCACTTTTAAAATCATTTAAAGAGTTATCCCTATTAGATCCTTTAAATTTTTGATTAAAATCTACAAGACTTAAATCAAATTTCGATTTATCTTGAATCCCATCAGATTCACTATAAACATAAAGTATTTCATCCATAACTTTAAAATAAACATTAACGCTCAAGCTTTCCTTTTTTAAATTATCCAAGAAAAAAGAACCAACTAAAAAAGGATCTGAAAAATCTTCATATTCACTAACATAAAAATTCAACTTAATACTGGTATCGCCTGCAACCTTGCCCAATATTATTCTCTTAACAGAACTATCATCTAAATTTAAAACCGAATAATACTCATTATTAGATAATTTTATCGCTAAAAACCCTTTCAAAAATCATAACCTCTTTGCTTTGTTAATTTTATTGAAACCTAACTTATGCACTAATTATAGTTATCATTATTATTATAACTATAATATAATATAAATAATGTGATATTCAACTTACAAATTACTTTTATTTTAAGTAAATAACTTTTATTAAAGGTAATTATGATGATGCAAATTAATGGGATATTTTTAACTTAGGAGCAATACAAGTGTTATCACTATTTATAGTAATCTCTTCATTGACAGTTTTTATTTTAGTATTTTTATTTTTTAAAATAGCATTAAAGCTTACAATAGGTAAAACCATGGGGAAAATCAAAAAAGATGATGAGAGAACAAGAAAATTAATCGAAAGAGCAATTTCCCTATTAAAAACAAATCCAAACGAAATAAGTGCCCTTGAAATTTTAAATAATTACTACTATAAAAATAAAGACCATGAAAATGGCATAAAATATGCAAAAAAATTATGCCAATTAATAGAAGACAACCCAATAAACCAAGAAATAAACACATTTAAAGCTTTTTTAAGCTATGGATTTTATAATCTTAAAAGAAATTTTAACAGAGAAGCCTTAGAATATTTAAGAAAAGCTTTTATGATAAAAAAAACAGATGAAGATGCAAATTATTATCTTGGTATAGCATTCTTAAAAAACGAAATGTATAAAGAAGCTCTATACTATCTTAAAAAAGTCCACAATTTTAATAAAAACAATAAAGATATCCTAAAACACCTGGGAATAACTTTATTTTATCTAGAAAGCTACAGACAAGCTGTTATAATATTTAATAGTATAAAAAAAAACATACAAGGAGACATTGAAGCTCTTTTGGCATATGCTAAGTCTTTGTTAAAAATGAACCAAGACCATCTAGCACTAGAGATTGCCAATAAAATAAAACAAAAAGACGGAATGATTTATGAGGCTTTATTGATTACATCTGAGATTCATTCAAAAAATAAAGAATTAGAAAAATTAGAACAAAATATTAAAGAAATAATAAAAATAAAACCTGACTTACCTAAAAAAACTTTTCTTGAATTGTTTTATAATCTTGGAGAACTTCAAATCTCTGTTGAAAATTATCAAAAAGCTACAGAAGCTTTTACCAAAGTTGAAGAGATTGATCCAAATTATAAAAATATTAAAGAAAAATTGGAATTTAGCAAAAGGTTAAACGAAAACATAGCTCTAAGAATATATTTGCGCAGCTCAAAAGAAAATTTTGAAAAAATAGCAAATGAAATTATTTTAAAACTATATTTAAATAAATTTCAAATAAGAGATTCTAAAATAAACGAAATAACAACACAATTTATTGATATAAACTTTCACTTAGCCAACAATCAGTGGGAAGAAAATTTAATAGTGCGGTTTGTAAGAACTGAACAAGATACTTTTGGTGAATTATTCTTAAAAGATTTCATTTCAAAAATAAAAGAAAATAAAATAAAAGGACTATGCATTGCTCCATCAAAATTCTCTTTAAAGGCCAAACAAATGATTGAAGGAAGACTTATTGACCTAGTAGAAGGCAAAAAACTAACTCAAATACTTAAAAAAATTAACATATCTAAATACACATAAAAACATTATCTTAAATATTTCATAGGATTTTCAGTTTTGCCATTCTTAAAAATGGTAAAATGCAGATGGTTGCCCGTACTATAGCCAGTGCTTCCCATATAACCTATTACCGCCCCCCTTGAAACTTTTTTTCCAACCTTAACGGCAAAAGAATTTAAATGAGCATATAAAGTTTGAAATCCGTTGCTATGAGAAATAACAATATATTTCCCATACCCTCCCGCATTAAATCCCACGGTTACAACAATGCCTTCTCTTGAAGCTTTAATAGGGGTATTAGCTGAATTTGCAATATCTATCCCGTTGTGAAAACTAATAACTCGTGTAAACGGATCTGGTCGATAACCATATCCTGAAGTAATAACGCCCTGCACAGGATATATAAAAGTTTCTCCTAAAACCTCTTTTAAAAAATCTTTGGGCAATCTTCCTCCGGGAATAAACAACTTTTGCCCTAAGAATAAAACTTCATTATCAAGATTATTAGAATCTAAAATATCAACCTTAGGAACATTGTAAGCACTGGCTATAGATGAAATAGAGTCATTTTTTTTAACAACATAAACAATTCCTTTCATATTAGGAACCTTAATAATTGAATTTGGCTTAATATTTCTTACATCTTTAATTTCATTAAAAGAAATCAAGGTTTCACTGGTTATTTGATATCTAGCTGCAACATGTGAAAGCGTTTCTCCAGGCTTAATTTTATGATCAAACACCTTTAATACAAAATTTTTTTTAAATCCAGAAACATTTGCAGAAACATTAGATTCAGGCAAATAGCTACTAATTTGAGCTATATCTTGATCGCTATAATATAAAAATGTATCAATAAAATAATCTTTAGGCAAAGAAAGCCTATTCAAAAAAACATACGAACCATAATAAGAAAAAATGTTAATATAAAATGTTAATATAAAAATAAAGATTATTGCATTAAGCTTAAAAACAAACTTATAATCAAATTTTACACTAAAGATATCAAAAACTTTCTCTCTTAAGCTCTTATAATAATATTTATATTCATAATGATTAATATTTTGTATTTTAAGCTTATAGAAAAATAAAGAAACTTTTTTAAAAAAATTGATTTTTTTTTTAAAGAAGTTCTTAATCTTAAAAACTTTTTTTCTTCTTTTGCCAATATTAGAAATATTTGCAAAATCTTTTAATTCAAAATTAACACTCTTTTTGCTATTGAATAAAAAATTTTTTTTACGTTTTTCTATCCTTTGCTTTTTTTTTGGTATAATCATAACATGCCATTTCATTATACAATAGAAAATTGCATTTGAATGAAAGCGTAGTTTAAAAAGTTATGAGAATATTTAAAGCTCACAAATATGAACTAGCATCAATTTTAGCAGCTTGCTTATTTTTAATAACCTTAATAAAGTTATTCTTATCATTTTACATAGTAAAAGGCGAATCAATGACCCCAACAATATTTGAAAAAAATTGGATTGTAAATCACAAATTTGCATATGGACTTAGGCTTAAAAAGCATAAAAAATACCTTTTATTATGGAAAAACCCCAAAAAAAATGAAATGGTACTTATTAAAGATCCTATAACAAACAAAATTGCCATTAAAAAAATTTTTGCAATTCCGGGAGAAAAATTTAAACAAATAGAAAAAAATAAAATTTGCATACATGATTTAAACTTTAAAATAGATGAAAATATTTTAAAGGAAAATACTAAAAAAATTCCCAAAGACCACTATTTAGTTATAGGAGAAAACAAACAGATCTCATTAGACTCAAGAGATTATGGATTCATAAAAATTGATAATATATTGGGAAAAATAATTTATTACTTTTAAAAAAATATCTTTGCTGCTTTGAGTTTTTAATCAATAATACTTGTAAAAGTGTTTGAAAGACTTTCTTTTGCTACATTGTCAGATGAACTTGTAATTTTTATTTCAATAAAATTAGAAGAATTGGTCTCTAAATCTTTAGCATTAACACTCAAAATACCACTTTCATTTAAGGTAAAAAGTACCTCTATTTTGGGAATTCCTTTTAAAGCTTTTTGAATATTACCAAAGGAAAACCTACCTATAGAATAATTCAAAGAGGCTTTTTTATATTCACCTTGAAGTATGTGAATCTCAATTTCATCTTGATAATCATTGGTAGTCGTAAATAGTTTACTCCTAGAAATTGGTAAAGCGGTATTTCTCTCTATTAAAGTAAAAAATTTATTATCCTTTATCTCAAGTCCAAGAGAATAGGGAGTCACATCCTTAAACTTGATAACAGGGTCATTTCTAGAAAGACTAAAAGCATGAATACCTGCACCAATAGCTACAACTTCATCTTGATTTAAAGCATCTAAAATTGAAACCGAAGGAAAAGATTCCTTTAAAACTTTTTCAATCAAAGGAATCCTTGTTGAACCGCCAGAAAGTATGATTTTTGAAACACTACTAATATCAACCCCAGAATCAGCAATACATTCCATAGACAACTGAATAGTTTTGTCAATATATTCACTTATCATTGAATTAAATTCATCCCTTTTAAGCTTATAATTTAAATGCTTGCCATCAAGGAAAAGCAAAGTAATGTCGACCTCTTCCATAATAGATAAGTTTTTTTTACTCTCTTCAATTCGCTCTCTTAACTGTTCTAGAAGGAAAATATCTTCTAGATTAAAATCAGGATATTCATTTTTAAAACTATCTAAAACACGTTTTTCAATGATTTTATTAAAGTCATTACCTCCAAGTCGACTTTGCCCTTTAACCGAAAGAACAGTATAAGTGTCGTCTTGTTTTTCCATAAGAGTTACATCAAAAGTTCCACCTCCAAGATCATAAATAAGAAAAATTCCATCAATCTGTCTTTCAAAGGCATAGGCAATAGCAGCTGCGGTTGGTTCATTAAGTATGGCCTTACAATTCAAACCAGCAAAATTTGCAGCCTCAACAACACATCTTCTTTGAATCTCAGAAAAATATGCAGGGACCGTTATTACAGCATTTTCAATCTCTTCATCTAAAAATTTTTCAGCGTTCCTTTTAATACTAGAGAGCAAATGTGCTGAAATATATTCTGCTTTATAAAATTCACCATCTACTTTATAAAAATTATCAGAACCTATATTGGTCTTAAAATCATAAAATGTTTTTTGAGGATTAACTAATATTTGATTTTTAGCGGCACTTCCAACAAGAACATCCTTATCTGAGAAAGAAACAATAGAAGGGGTTATTCGCTCACCCCTTTCATTTAATATTATTTTAGAACTAACATCAAAATACGAGGCCACAGTATTTGTGGTTCCAAGATCAATACCTATCCATTTTTTCATGAATACCTCCCCTATGTATTGAAATAATCAACTCAACCTCACCTAAATCTAACTTAAACTTTTTAGCAATAGCTTCAAAAGACATACCTTGTTCATGAAGTAAAATAATCTGATTACGAACATTATAACTTTCTTTTATTATATTTTTTTCAATAGTAGGCATAGAATAATCCAAATTGCTTTTATAAATTCCATCACTTTTAGATCCAAAACTAGAAGGACTATTCCCAGGAATAGAGCTATTGTTAAACCCTAACAACCTTTGATCAAGAATTTCAATTCTCTCGTCAACCTCTTTAATGATTCTATTTAAACTTTCAATTTTTATTTCAATAATATTTATATTTCTATCCGTAGCCTGATTAATTTCAATAATTGTTTTATCTACCTCACTTTTGAACTTTCTAAGTATGCTATTAGATTTCATTTTCAAATTAATATACACATGAAAATATATAAAAATAAATATAATTAAAATAAGATAAAAAACAATAAACATATAAAAGCCTTAAAACATTTTATCTCTTAATATTAACATTTTTGCCAATTTTAGGATCTTCAAATTTATCAGAATATAAACTAAGCATTACCTTCTCTTCATTCTTATTTTTTTTAACTGGAAACGAAAGCAAATAATTATCCTCGACTTTATTAACTGAAAATACATTACTAACCTCAGAATCAGTATGACAATCTCTTAAAAATCTAAATCTAGCATTTTGATTAATTTTTAATCTTTTACGATTTTCACTTTCACTTAAAAACTGTCTAGCTTTAAAAGATCCAACAACAGATATTTTAAAAACTTCAAATGTGTCCATATACAAATCCTTATATTAAAGATCATTCACCTAGAATTAAAAGGAATATAGGTCATAACTTTAATATAATTATCATCCTCTATAAAAGTGACGTTGCTATAATCTTTTGAAAGTTCATAAAAAGCATTATTAATATAAAGTTTAACACCTGAACAAGCTATATTTTCAACAGAGACTTTACCCTCTATCTTAGTATTTTCAAGCTCATTTTGCAAATCAATTCGCTTAGCCCCTATCATTTTTATTTCCATTCTAAGAATTTTACTCTCATTAACAAATTCATTGTAACTATCAATCTTTAAAGATTTTTCTGATTTATCTGCAATAAGCACGATATTCTTTTTTAAAGCAACAATATCTTTGGTTAAAACTTCTAATCGCTTTTCAATCTTTTCAAGATGACTAGTAAACCTAGTTAGTAAATCTTTGATTTCAGGATCATAGCCAACATCAATGCAAGTTTCACAACTTCTATCAGAACCTATAGAATAAGCCCTGACCTCTTCTTTAGCACAAACATTAGAACCAACTATTTTTGATTTTTTACCAATACAAAGAACCCTTTTTTTAGAAGAAACTGAAGAATTCACAATACCTCTTAAAACTTCAACTTCCCCACCACAATTTAAAGTAACATTTTCTAAAAACTTAGCCCTAACATTACCCCGCGCATAAATTTTAGAATCGCCCTTACCATTTACACCACTATGAAAAATAATAGAACCATCCGTTTTTAAATTGCACCGCCCCACCAATCCTTTCACTTCTATTCCACTTTTAGCCATAATATTGTATCCATCTAAAACATTACCTTGCACAAGAACCATTCCATTATTTACTATATCCCCAGTAGCAGGACCAACATCACCCTTGACTAAATAAATATTATGAACAGATATTACCCCATCTGAAACAGACATATATCCATTACATTTTGCTCGAATTTTATAACCATCTCTAAAAGTATTCTCACCCAAAATAAAATTAATATCCTGACCACTTTCCGACTTTAACACTTTGCCAAAAACGGTATAACCATCTACACCTTTGCTAAAAGGAATAATTCTGGCCAACTCCTCGCCCTCAATTACATTTCTAAATCCTATGCTTGAAACCTCATACTCACCAAGCCTATTATTTTCATCAACAATAAAATCAATATAAGAATCATTGCCCTTTACTGGATCCAACCCTCTTGCAAGTTCAATAGGCTCGCCATAAACAGGATAATCCACAAATTTTGCTACTTTATCCTTAAGTATTGCAATATCTATTACTCCATATTTTCTAAGGATATTGAAAATATCTTGGGCAAAAATTTCAGCTCCATTAATTCCGGGCGCGGTAAATTCAATGGTAACTGACATTGAATTTTCTGATATTTGAACCATCATTGTAACATTTTCAGAAGGATCAGATTCAAAATCGGCAATTTTTTCATAATATCCACTAGCATTCTCAACTATACCTTTCACAATGTCTTTATTGAAATTTTCAATATTGCTATGTAATTCTAATTTAAAAAGAACATCTTGATACTTAATAGGAATTCCTTGTCCTTTTGGTGAGATAACCTTTAGAAATACACCTTTTGAAGATTTCCTTATAAAAAATTCGCCATCTGATGAAATAATTTCTTGTCCTCCTGAATCATTTTTTGAATCAAGAGACACTTTAGGCTTACTAGAAGAATTCCTATAGGCAACTATTTTCCATTTTTTCTTTCCATATCCCAATATGCCATTACTGCCCTTTAACAAAATCTCATAGTCTAATTCTTTATAAGGTACCGAAAGCTCCAAAGAAGCATCATTTAAGGCTTCTTCAAGGGTATCTGCTTCTATTTCCATCAAATCAACATGATTTTCTCTTTCCAAATAAGATCTCATCTTATCACAAAGTTTAGAAAAATTTATAACCCCATCATCCATATTTATTCCTTCTTGCTCATTAAAGTTTTAATAGCATCTGCAACAACTTTTGGATCATTGTCTTCAATAAATGATATTTTTTTATTTTTGTCACTCCGCCCACTTATGTTTTCTGTATCAAACTTATAATTTTTAATCTCTTCTATAATATCAACACTACCACCGCTACTTTGAGAATTATCATAAAAAGAATTTTTATTTTGAAAATCAAGATTCTCTTTAAAATCCTTATCACTCTTCTTATCATTTTGAAACTTATTTTCCATATCTCCAGACATTTCTGTTGAAAAAAGGTTAAATAAATATTTCTTATAGATATACTCAATTAAAAGCCCAATAATAAAAAAAAATATAAACTGTAACAAAGATCTCATTAAGACTGTAAAAAATGATAAACCACAAAGCAAGCCCAAAGCTGCTGAAATAAACAGTGCTGACACACTAGCTAATAAAATATACTTTAATTCCCTGCTTAAAAACATAATGCCTTATTCCACACCAAAAAATCTTAATATAAAACCTATAACCCCTCTTCTTTTTATGTTATCTAGAGAAACCTCTTCAAGGGTAGCAACAATAGAATCAAGACAATAACTAGCTTTACTATTTGGATTTACCAAAACAAAAGGTTTTTGCTTAAAAACAGAACTTCTAATGTTTTGATCCTCATAAATATGCCCCAAATAATCAATATTTAAATTTAAAAATTGCCCTGAAATATCTATAACCTTCTTAGCAACTCCCTTGGCCTCGCTAACATTAGCTACTCTATTAACAATAAGTCTTAAATTTTTTAAATTCTCCATCTTATAAGACAAAACCTTTATTATTCCATAAGCATCGGTAATCGAAGTAGGCTCTGGAGTTGTAACAATAACAACATCGTCACTAGAAAGCAAAAACGAAATGACTTGCCTTGAAATTCCAGCACTAGTATCTATTACAACTATATCATATTCATATATTTTTAATAATTCTTTTATAAATTTATTAACATCAACATCAGAGAGATCTAAAAGCTCCATTGTACCAGAAGCACCGGCTAAAAGATCAATATTGTACTCTGTCTTTGTTATTACCTCTCTGATATCACGACTTTGAGCAATCATATGATATATACTATACTTGGGGATAACTCCAAGCAAAATATTAACATTAGCCATTCCAATATCAGCATCAAGTATTAATACCTTTTTGCCAAGCTCAGAATATTTAAGAGCAAGTCCAATTGCAATATTACTTTTACCAACACCGCCTTTACCACTACTAACAGCGATAAATCTTGTTTTACTATTTTGAACTTTCTCATCAACCGAAAAATTAAATTTACCATTTAATCTCATCATATCTCTTAAACTTTGAGCTTGATCTTCCATTATAACTTTCCTTAATAATAAGATTTACTTTTTATCTTCTTAATAAACTCTGAATCATCGCTTATTCTGTAGCCATTTATTCTTCTAATAAAAGTAAGTGGTTCTGCAACACTGATATTATGAGGAACAATTTGCCCATCTGTAACATAAGAAACTACTTTTTTCATTTCATAAATCAAACTTATCAAATTTCCAACACAAGTGGTTTCATCCACTTTGGTAAAAATAACAGTTTTATAATTAAAAGGAGAGAATTGGTGAAATATTTCTTTGACATCTGATGTTTTTGTGGTAGAGCTGACAGCCAAATGAAATTCGGCATCTCTTCCACAAGCATTAAGAAGTTCCTTCATCTCAGCAAGCTTCATGAAATCTTTAGGACTTTTGCCAATTGTATCAACAAGTATAAGATCGAAATCCTTTGAATCAGTAATTTCATCTTTTAAATCTTTAAAAGACTCAATTGCTCTAACAGGAATCCCCATAATATCGCCATAAGTTTGAATTTGTTTTTTAGCTCCAATACGATAATTATCAATAGTAATAATTTTAATATTTAAACTCTTAGATTCTCCATTAATACCATAAATTGCTGCAAGTTTTGCAATTGTGGTAGTTTTTCCAACACCTGTTGGACCAACTAAAATAAAAACCCTTTTCTTAAGATCATCAATAATAGATCCTGAACATTTAATTGTCTTTGCAATATATAAAACAACATCCTCTCTAACCCTCTCATAATCATCAAGATCTGACAAGCTAAATTCTCTCTTAATAAACTCATTAATATCTTTAATATAATTTTCAGAAAAATCATTTTCTCTTAAAATGTCTTCAATTTTTGTAATTGTTGGATGATTAATATTTTCTTTTTTATTAGCAAGCTCTGTTTTAAGAGACTTAACTTCTTTAAGCACATCTTCAATTGAAGAATTTTCTTCTCTTTTAATACTTTGAAGAATCTTTCGCTTTTCATCTTCAACATTAATCTGCTGGCTACCAATGTCATATCTAACATAGCCTGAAACTTCAACCCAATCTTTGCTAAATAAACCCAAAATCCCTCCATGAGGAACGGTTTTATAAGTCATAACCCTAGCATTCTTACCATATTTTTTCTTAATTATTTCTATGACTTCATTATAAGTTGGACCTTTTTCTGTAAAATATTGAACCATATATTATTCTTCAACCTCTACTGTTTTAAGAACATTAACTTTAATATTTTGGGGAACCTCTAAAACAGACATCACAACAAGATCTGGAATCTCTCTACTTGTTATCACTTTTATTATGGGCCTTGACGATTCGCTTGAGAGAACAACCGGATAAAATCCTTCTGCTTGAACTTCGTTTACAATTTTGAAAAGTTCATAAATAAATTTGGTTTTTAAATTAGGATCAATTGAACTTATAAGATCGTGATTGGATTCTACACGAGAATCAATTATTATTTGCTCAAAACTGGGGTTTAAAGTTATTACATTAAGCTCAGAATTTAAATCTAAATACCCACTAGTTATTTGCCTTCCAACTGATTGCCTGCATTTTTCAATCAAGAAAAATATATCCTTAGTAATACTTGTAAAATCTGCAATTGTTTCAAAAATTGTAACCAAATTGCGAATTGAAACCTGCTCTTTTAAAAGTCCTTGTAAAACCCTTTGAATCTCTCCAACTGAAAAATTCTTGAGGACCTCTTCAACAATAGCTCCATAATCTTTTTTAAAAGCATCAAGAGTATTTTGAACATCTTGACGAGTCAAAATTTCGTAAGAATGTCTTTTAATAAGTTCTGTCATATGAGTAGCAATAATCGAAGGAGGGTCTACAACAGTATATCCTAATTTTTCAGCAGTTTCTCGACCATCATCATTTACCCAAAGAGAAGGAAGTCCAAACGAAGGATCTTTAACAAGATCTCCATCTATTCCAGAATCAATTCCAACATTTATCACCAAAAATTTACCAAGCTTAATCTCACCTCGCCCAACTTCAACTCCTCTTAGTTTAAAAGAATAAGCATTGGGTTCAAGTCGCATATTATCAACTATTCTAATCTTGGGCACAACTATTCCAAATTCAAATGCAATCTCACGCCTTATCTTAACAATGCGATCAAGCAGTTCGGAGGTTTTTGTATCATCAACTATTGGAACAAGATTATATCCAATTTCAAGAGCTAGTGGATCAAGCGGAACAACAGGAGCAACATCTTTGTCTGAATAAATTGACGCTTGCTCTTCTTCAAGTTTCATTTTTCTATCTATTTCTTCTTTTTGTTTTATTCCTGAAAGAGAATAAGCTAAAAATGCAATTGACAAACTTAAAAACATAAGAATTAGGGTTGGAAATCCAGGAAGAAAAGCTAAAAAAAATAAAAATCCAGAAACAATCCAATAAATTCCTAAATGATTTGTGAATTGCTCAAAAATCTCGCCACCAAAACTATTTTTTGAAATCGACCTAGTAACAATCAAGCCTGTAGCCGTTGAAATTAAAAGAGATGGCAATTGAGACACAAGCCCATCACCAACTGTCAAGGAAACATAATTATTAAGGGCTTGGTTAAAATTAAGACCTTGCAAAGTTATTCCCACTAACAAACCACCAAGAATATTTATAAGGGTTATTAAAAATCCAACCTTAACGTTTCCTGATACAAATTTAGAAGCTCCATCCATTGCACCATAAAAATTTACTTCTGATTGTAAATCGTTTTTTTGCCTTGTAGCCTCTTCTTCTGTTAAATTTCCAGAACTGTAGGCAGAATCAATGGCCATTTGCTTACCAGGAAGTGCATCAAGAGCAAACCGAGCTGCAACTTCAGCTACCCTTGTTGCTCCCTTGGTAATTACAATAAATTGAACAGCAATAATTATTATAAATATTATAAATCCAATAACAAGTCCTTGAATTCCAGAACTACCCACAACAAATGTTCCAAATGTTCTTATCATTTGTCCATCAAAATTTATACCTTTGGTTAAAATCAATCTAGTAGAAGAAATATTAAGAACGAGTCCAAAAATAGTCATCACAAGCAGCAATGTGGGAAAAACAGAGAAATCCAGAGATCTCTTAGAATAAAGAACAATTAAAATAATTAAAAGACTTATTACTAAATTAACAGTAATTAAAACATCCAAAATAACTGCAGGAAGGGGCAAAATAAATCCAGCAACAACAAATATCAAGCCGACCGAAATTATTAAATCAGACTTATTATTAAGTCCCAAATACCTTAATATAGAATTTTTTCTAGCATCCAACAATAGAACCTCTAATTAAACTTTTTAGTAATAGAATATACTCTCACAAGAATTTTTGAAACAATTTCCCAATATTCTCTTGGGATCTCTTCGTTAACCTTAACATTAGCATAAAGAGCCCTTGCAAGCAGCTTATTTTCCATTAAAGGAACATTATTTTCTCTTGCAATCTTTTTAATTGTGAGAGCTATTTCATCTTGACCTTTTGCAAGCACCCTTGGAGCTAACATTGTTTCACTATCCCACTTAATAGCAACTGCAAAATGTTCTGGATTTGTAATTATTACATCTGCTTGAGGAATAGCTACTCTTAAATTGGTACTTAAAATAACCCTCATTCTCTCTTTTATTCTAGATCGAAGTAAAGGATCACCTTCCATTTCCTTTCTTTCCTGCTTTACCTCTTCTTTTGTCATTTTTAAACTCTCAATGTACTGAGATCTTTGAAACAAATAATCAAAAACCCCCACAATTGCCAAAAACATTACTGAGAAAAAACATATCTTATAGGCAAGCACTAATACAATAGAAATTCCAGACTGAAGTGTATACTCCGAAAGCTTAGAAATTTTGCCTATATTGTTTTCTATAATAAAATAATATATCAAGCATATTATAACAACTTTTAACAAACTTTTAAACAAATTGAAAAAAGCCCCTGCTGAAAAAAAAGAATTTTTTGCCCATCTGGAAAAATTAAAACTAATTCTATCCCACCTTGGCTCCAAAGATTTAAAAGTAATAAAAAAGCCTACTTGAATAATATTAACAAAAAAATTAACAGCTAAGGATGCAAAAAAAAACAAAACGACATATCCCATAATAGATCTAATATATGCAAAACCCATAGCATAAATACTCATACGCATAACTTCGGGAAGCTTGATAGCCTGTTCTTTAAAAACATCTATTAAATCTAAAGCAAAATAAGAAAGCATGAAAAAAAACAATGCAAATAACAATAAAAGACTAACAGCAGTATTAATTTCAGTAGACTTTAATACCCGTCCTTCTTCTCTTGCTTTTTGCTTTTTCTGGTCAGTAGGTAATTCAGTTCTTCCTTCATCATCTGCAGAAAAAAAATCAAGGGGAATATACCAACTTTTAATCAAAAATTCATCTTTTATCATTATTTTAAAACTCTAGAAAACAATTTTATAAAACTAACAAGAGAATCTAATGCAAGTTCAATCACTCTTTTTGAAGATATTGCTAAACTTGGAAATCCAATATACAAAATTAACAACCCTAAAAATAGCGAAGTTGAAAAACTAATTATTAATAAATTAATCTGGGGAGATGACTTTGAAAGTATTCCCAATACCAGATAAAAAAGTAAAAGCAGGGACAATATTGGAAACGAAATTAATAAAGCTTTTTCAAAAAGAAATCCAAAAGACATAAGTAAAAGCTTGACAAATTCTGAATTTCTCATATTGACTAAATGTTCAACTCTAATGTTTAAAACAGAATCATGTATGCCAACCACAAAAAACCGAAGTAAAAAATCACTTGATAAGAACAAAAGCAAAAACAAATAAGCAAAAATTTGTGAAATAATCATGCTATCTTCTTCTGAAAAAACATCAAAAATATTTGCATAAGCAAGTCCAATTTGATTAGAAAAGAAAAATCCAACTAAATGAAAAACATTAAAAATTATATTAACAAAAAATGCCTGAATAAGGCCCAAAATAGCTTCTCCTAATAAAATTAACGTAAAAGAAAGCATATTGTCTAAAGGATAAATAATTTTAATCTTTTCAACAACAATTACAGAGAGAATCAAAGAAAAGAAAAAATTAAAATATCCAATTTTTATTGTTGAAAAAAATGGAGAAAATTTTAAAAACATAAAAATTCTAATCAACACAGGTAAAATTGTAAAAGATTTTAAAACCAAAAAACTTAAATTCAAAATTTCATCCCAATAATACAATTAGTCATAAATTAAACATTTTGCAATTGACTAAAAATCATATAAGTAAACTGCATAAGCTTATTCAAAATCCAAGGACCAAAAATAACAATGGTTAAAAGTATAACAATAATCTTTGGAATAAAACTTAAAGTTTGATCTTGAATTGAAGTAATAGCTTGAAAAATTGAAATCAAAAGACCAACTATAAGAGCTATAATCAACATTGGAGCTGATAAAATAATAATGTTTTCAATAGAAATTCTAATTAAATAAAGAATGTGTCCTGCAGTCATATATATAACCTTACATAAAACTTTTAATAAGTCCACTAGTAATTAAAGTCCAGCCATCTACCATTACAAAAAGAATAAGCTTAAACGGCAAAGATATCATTACGGGGGGCAACATTATCATACCCATAGCCATTAAAACAGAGGCAACAATAATATCTAAAACTATAAAAGGCAAAAATATTAAAATTCCCATCTTGAAAGCCACTTTAAGTTCATGTAAAATAAAAGCTGCAATTAACACATGCGTTGGTACTTCACTAAAATTTTTTGGTCGATCATAATTACTCATACTCATAAATAACCTAATCTCTTCATGACGCCCATCAGACATCTGCTTATACATAAAAATTCTAAGAGGAGCAATTCCTTTATTGTAAAATTCATCAAAATTTATTTTTGAATCTTTAAGGGGTAAATAAGCTTGTTTATATATAGAATTAAAAGTTGGCCACATAGTAAAAATGGTTAAAAATAAAGCCAATCCCATTACTATCTGAGTAGGAGGAGATTGTTGAAGAGATAAAGCACGCCTAATAAAATCTAAAACTATGGATATTCGCAAAAACGAAGTCATTAACACTAAAAACGCTGGAGAAAGAGTAATAATGGTTAATAGAATCAAAAGCTGCAAAGAAAAAGCTATCTCTGAACCGCCAATATTGTCAAAATTTAAAAATGGAAAATTAAGACCATTAGTGGTCTGAAAAGACTTTGTTTGAGCAAAAGATAAACTTGTTACACTAAAAAATAAAAAAAAAATAAAACACTTTCTCAAAATAAACCCTCTAAAATTTTTTTAATCTATCTTGTTTATCCTTAAGCGAAGTCTCAATTTTCTTCTCAAGTTTAACATAATCATTTCCAGCAAAAGGAATCTCTTCTTTTTTGAGCAATATTTTCTTAAAGATTGATTGAAAAGAATCTTTTTTAGCAGAATCATTAATTTTGCTAAGCCTGAGTTTTAAATCTTCCAGTTCTTCTTCAGATTTAATCTCTTTGAGTAAAGTAGAAGAATTGCTAGAAACCAAAAATATGTAAACATTGTCTAATATGTTTATGATTCTTATTGAGCTTTTAAAATCTATCTCGTAAAAAACAAGCTCCTTAATTACATTAGAATTTTGTTCATATTTGCTTTTTTTTGAATAAAAAATCAACTTCTTTAATAAGAAAAAGATAAAAAAAGCAATAAGTAAAAATAAAACTATTTTGGCCAAATCTGAAATATTAAAAAGAGAAACTGGCTGAGCACTATCATTGTTAGCAGGATTTGCCTTATCCTCTTCAAAGATTGGCAAGCTAGATTCATTCTCTAAATCGACAGATATTGAATTTACCTGCTCTTGTGAATCAGCATATGTAAAAAAATTAGAAAACGCTAAAAAAACCAAAAATAAAAATTTATTATTCATTTTTAGTTTTAATTATCTCAGTAATTCTAACTCCAAAATTTTCATCAATTACAACTACTTCTCCCCTGGCAACTATTTTACCATTTACTAAAATATCTACAGGCTCACCAGCAAGTTTATCAAGAGTAATAATCGTTCCCTCAGACATGCCAAGTATGTCTTTTATTTTGCGCTCTGTTCTTCCAAGCTCTACAGTGAGCTGCATAGAAACATCCATTAAAAGCCCAAAATTACTAGGATCAACTCCTTCTGGTAAAGTGTCAATTAAATCAGGAAGCTTAACCCCTTTTATTTCTGGCTTTTCTCCATTATCACTTTTTTCATCTACGCTCATAATTTAACCTCTTAATAATTTAAGTTTTAATAAATAAAATAACTATCACTCAACCTCTTCTGTAAGCTCTTTTAATAAATCAAAACCCTTTATGTCTCCAATTTTTTCTGTAATTTGTACTGAAACTTTATTCCCCATTAAACCCATTCTACATTTAAACTTTTCTTTAGTACCAACTTTCAAAGTTAAATCCTTATTTATTAGAGAAGATTCAAGATTTAAAACATCACCTTTGTCAAGCGATAAAATTTCTCTTACCTTAAGTTTAACTTCTCCTATTTCTGCTACCAAAGGCATCGCTGTATTTTCCAACTTTTCACGCAAAGCATCAAGATTCTCACTGGTAGTTCCAACTCCAATCAAAGAATGCCAATATCTTGTTGATAATTTTGAAACAATAGGTTCTATAGTAATATAAGGCAAACAAAAATTCATAAGCCCTTCTACTTTTCCTATTTTAACCTCAAGAGTAACTAAAATAATCATTTCTGTAGGAGGCACTATTTGAGCAAACTGTGGATTAACCTCAATATGCCCAAATCTTGGTCTTAAATCAACCACTTGAGACCAAGCCTCTCTCATATTAGCAAGTATACGAATAATAACACTTTCCATGACAGACTGCTCAATTTCTGTTAAATCTCTACTTTTATCTTTAATCGTATCTCCATCACCACCAAAAAGCCTGTCTACTATGGCAAATGCTATTGTCGGGTCAACTTCAAAAATAGCAGATCCTTTAAGAGGATCCATATTTATTATTGCCAAAGTTGTAGGGTTGGGTATTGACCTAATAAACTCTTCATAGGTTAATTGGTCAACTGAGGCTACATGAACATGAACCATTTTTCTTAAAAGAGCAGAAAGTGAAGTTGTAGTATACCTAGCGAATGCCTCATGAAAACTCGAAACTGTTCTAACTTGCTCTTTTGAAAATTTATCTGGTCTTTTAAAGTCATAAACCTTAACTTTTTGCTTTTTACCTGTGGGGCCAGATATAACATTAGAAAGGGATTCGTCTAAGGATAAACTTTCAGACGAATTAATAGACTCTAAAAGACTATCTATATCATCTTGAGATAAAGCTCCTGGATTGTTTGCCATTCAAAATTCCTTTAAATTTAAAATTCTTTTAAATTTATTACATATCAAAAATATCAATTTGAGTTAATGCTATTTCTTTTATTTCTCCATTTCTAAGAATACTATTAATTCTTGCCTTAATTTCTGCTTTTATTTGACTTTCATTCTTTATTTCTTGACCAGTTCTTTGGCTAAAATATTCTCTAATAATGTCTTTTAAGCGTACTTTTTGTCTTCCAAGTTCATTAAGAATATTAACATTATTTTCTGCATATCCTAAAGCAAGCTTTACAACAAAAGTTTTTGGAGGAACATCTAAAGTGTTACCTCTAATCTCATCTATACTTTCATACCATATAAGCATAGGCGGCTTTCCTAAGTATTCATTAGAAAAAACTGGAAAATCGCTAGGAGCTCCACTTTGGCTTACCACCATTTTAGACACAAAATAAGAAACAATTATCATTATTGCAACTGTAAATATTCCTATTGCAAGTATCTGTAAAATTTTTATTATAATATCAGGCAATAAACCGCCTTTTCTATTAACATTGGAATCCCCCATATCTAAATTGTCATCGTCTTTATTAGGCATAATAAAATCCCTCCTATTAATTTTCTTCTTTTAAAATTAAAAAGAATTACTTACTGCTTAATTTCCTTAGGGAAACTTAAAGATGCATCCGTAGTAATTAATATATCAATTCTTCTATTATAAGCTCTGCCCTCAGGGGTATCATCTGTTGCAATAGGCCTACTTCCACCAAAACCAGATACTTCAAAATTATTTTCAATGCTTTTAACATCAGATTGATCTAAATAGTTCAAAATATGTTCTAGCATATTAACAGATCTGGCGACTGAAAGCTCCCAATTACTTTTCCAAGGTCCATTTACATCAGTATCAATATTATCAGTATGCCCTTCTATTTTAAAATTATAGCCTCTAGAATTTAAAACACCAATAAAAGATGCTATTTTTTGAATAGAATCCCTATTCTCTTCAAGTTTAACATCTGCACTAGCAGAATCAAAAAATGCATCTGCTGCAAGAGATATCACAATACCTCTTTCTTCTTGTCTAACTAAAATATTTTTAGACTGAATCTTCTCAATAAATTCAATCATAGATTTATTTTTAGCGGTCTGAGATGCTTGTTTATTGCGCACAGAAGAGGGCAAAGACATAAAACTATTACTCAAATAAGATAATTTACTAAAATCTAAAGTTTTACCACCCTTAAAAAATCCCGCACCTGTGAAAGAAGCAGACATTATTCTTATCACATTTTCTTGAAAAATAATATCATTTAATGAAAACATTGTAACAAAAAACACAAGCAGCAAAGTAACCATGTCTCCATAAGTTACCATATAATCTGGAGATCCTTCATCACATTTTGAAGGTTTCTTAATTCGCAAAGCCATTATTCACCACCAATGCTACTATTAAGCTGACTTCGATCTTTGGGGGTTAAAAACGTCATTAATTTTTGCTCTAAAATTCTAGGATTATCTCCAGACTGAATTGATAAAACGCCCTCAATTATCATTGTCTTTACTGCAGCCTCCTCAGTATCAATTTTTTCCAACTTAAGTTGAACAGGAATAAACATTAAATTTGCCATTATAGTTCCATAAAGAGTTGTAATAAGGGCAACAGCCATAGAAGAACCAAGCGCAGATTTATCCTCTAGATTGCCAAGAAGAGCTACAAGCCCAATAAGAGTACCTGTCATACCAAAAGCTGGAGCAAGCTTTGCCCAAGTTTTAAAAAGATCTGAACCAACCTTATGTCTTTCTTGCATTTGATCAAGCTCTAAATAAAGCATAGTTCTAATTACCTCAGGATCTGCACCATCAACAACAAGCCTCATTCCTGACTTAAAAAATGGGTCATTAATTTGTTCAAGCTCATCATCAAGAGATAAAAGGCCTTCTTTTCTAGCCTTTTCTGAAAGCTCTACTAATATTTTTATAATAGAAACCTTAGCATATGAATTTCTTCTAAAGAAAAATCCTAAATACGTTGGAATTTTTTTTACAGCAACAACTTCTGAAGAAGCCATCAGAGCAGAAAAAGATCCAACAACAGTAATAAAAACAGAGCTTAAATCCCAAAAAACACCAAGTCCAGTGGGAGTAAATGCCATAGAAATTAAAATAGCTCCAAATCCAACTCCCCACCCAATTATACTAGCTAAATTCATAATTCAACGCCCCCATTTCCTTATCCTAAAATTTTTTCAAAAGAAGCAACTTCTTTCCTATATAACTTAATCCTATTGACCACCTCTTCAACTTTTTCTTTCACAACTAACTTCTTACCACTCATAAGAAGAATTGTAGTATCAGGATTAGCCTCAATACTTTCAATATGATAAGGATTTAAATAATATCCATCACCATTAAGCTTAGTTACAAAAATCATATGCTAAAAAACAATCTTAGATTAATTTTTCAATCTTACAAGTTCTTGCAATAATTGATCAGAAGTGGTAATAGTTTTGGCGTTCGCTTGAAATCCTCTTTGAGTCACTATCATATCTGTAAACTGCTCTGCAAGATCAACATTGGCCATTTCTAGAACACCAGATCTAATATCACCAAGTCCAGCAAGTCCAGTTTCGCCTATTCTAACTTGACCTGAATTGCTTGTTTCTACAAAATTAGTATCACCTGATTTTGCAAGTCCTCCGGGATTCATAAAAGAAGCAAGAGCAATCTTGCCAAGATCTCGTCTTATGCCATTTGAATAAATGCCAACTATAACACCATTTTGATCAATTTCATAATTTTCCATATATCCCATGCCATATCCATCTTGAATAATAGCCTTTGTGCTACTAGAATCAGCAAACTGAGTAATTGAATCAGTGTAACTTCCAACTGTTCCTAATTTCAAATTTACAGTTTGCTGCTCACCAGCTTCACCTACATTTGCGCCCAAAACATTAAATGTTATAGGAATTTGAAGAACATCTCCTTTTTGACCTGGTTGACCATTTAAAGACGCCAATGCTCCTTCATTGTCAAATCCAAGTGTAAAATTTGAATTTTGCTCACCATTTATTAATACTGTTGCATTCCATAAATTGGGTGTATTTAGATCTTTTACAACCCTAAGCTCAAGAACACTAACATTTCCAAAACTGTCATACAATGACTTATTGACAACCCAAGTTCCACGTGCAATATCTGCAGGACTTGCACCCTCTTGAATTAAAGGCAATCTTTTATCAAGATTACAAGCAAAAGTAACATTTTTGGTAGATTTTGCCCCCTCTTTATCTCCAATAGGAATAATCAGATCCTCAATATCAGAAGCTGTGTTGATAACCTTTTCACCTTCTAAATCTCTTGCCATCCAACCTTGAATTCGCATTCCATTTGCAGGATTTACAAGATGTCTATCAGAATCTACATCAAAAGCACCGGCTCTTGTATAAAATAAATTTTTACCTTCTTTTAAAATAAAAAATCCATTGCCACTAACCCCAAGATCAGATGCTTTTTGAGTGCTTTGAAAAGCTCCTTGAGTGTGAATAGTGTCAATTGAGGCAACATTCATGCCTAATCCAACTTGCTTGGGATTAGTCCCACCACGAGCATCAGTAGGACGAGAAGCTCCAGAAATAGACTGCGATATCATATCCTGAAAATTTACTCTTCCCTTTTTAAAGCCAATTGTATTTACATTAGCGATATTGTTACCAACAACATCCATTCTTGTTTGATGATTCTGAAGCCCAGAAACACCAGAATATAAAGACCTCATCATATAATTACTCCTCCAAACCTACCGATAAGATGTTCTTATATACATAATAATTACCATTAACCATAACTTGAGGTATTGCGCCTGTCTTAATGTTTGTAACACGACCTTCAACAATCTCCCCATCACCATGTTGAAATTTAATTACTTTGCCTAATAAATCCAAATCTTTTCTTATTCCTAAAGAAGATGAAAGTTTTTCAAATGACTTACTCATATTAGTCATTTGTTCAAGAGCAGAAAATTGCGCCATTTGAGCAATAAATTCTTTATCCTTCATTGGATTTGTAGGATCTTGATACCTAAGTTGAGTAATAAGTAACTTTAAAAAATCATCCTTGCCAAGATTAACCTTATTAGATATATTCTCAACATTAAAATCTGTTTTTTTTTTAACTTTACTACTAATATTTATAATATTTAAATTAGAAACATTTTCAATGCCATTCATTTTATTCATTTAACTACACCCTCTAAATAATTAAATTAACATTTTTATCTACATCGTAAGAAAATTCAACTTCTTCTTCAATTTGAAAAAATTTATTATAACCAAAATGAAAATTTTGATCCTTAGGGTCGTCTTTAAAATCTCCAGTAAAAGAATTTAAATTCTCACCTGCAAGAAAAAGATTTAAGCTAGCATTAAAACCACTCTCACCAAGCATTTTATTTAATGAATGCATATTTTGGTCAAAAAGCATTTTAACATTTTGATTATCCACTACGATCTTTCCCAATAAATTATTATTCGAATCAAGATTTAAATTAATTCGTATACTACCAAGCTCTTTGGGCTTTAAAACCAACTTAATCTCTCCTGTATTATTCGATTTTAACACAACTTTAGCTTTATCCACAATATTTTTATTAATCTTAAGATTCCACTCGGGCTTTAAACTGCTGACAAAATCAAAACCTTCAACCTCTTTAGAGTTTTTGATATTGTAATTAGCAAATTCTTCAACAAAGCCTTTTAAAGAATCGTTTGATATTTCTTTAACTTTATACTTATCAACAAAATTTTGACCATCAATTGCATTTAAGCTAAATTTTGAAAAAACAAAATCGTTGTGATCGCCATTATTCTTTTTGAAATTTTTCACATCAATGCTAATAACATTTTTTTCTTCCTTTTTATCATTCAAGCTTATCTGATTATAATAATCATCAATAAAAGCAGTTAAAAAATCAAAACCCAAAAAAGAACTCAAATTATCAAAAGTTAAACAAAGTCTTTCGATTTTTTCAAAAAATTTTTCTTTACCTAGAAAATCAAAATTGGATGATAAGCTTTCTTTAATGCTATTTAAACCTAAACCTTCAAAATCTAAAAAAACACTCATTCTAGCAATCAAAGATTTCAAATCAGAAACAAAAGCCTCATTATCAAGTTTTTTAAAAAAAAGGGATTTATTTAAAGGTGATTTTTTAAAATTTTTAGCAATAAGCCCATTGTCTTTAAAAAAATTTAAAAAATCAAATATCATAAATCTTGCTTTGGCTAATTTTTTAGATTCAGAAGACATAACATTTAAAAAAGGGCTTGCATTTTCTCTAGATTCCATTTTAGAAACATTTAAATTTAGCCCTTTAATTGTATTCAAAAGATTTAATTTGTTACCATAAGCTTTACTTAAATTTAATAAATTATTCATATACACACTACTCCAATGAACTAACAGACATTTTTCTAATCAATATAGCAGCTTTTTTAGAATCCATAAGAGATAACCAATAAGGAACAATCGATAAACGACCTTCTTTTTTTGAAAGCTCTTCAATTTTCCGCATATAAGATATTGCAAGCTCAGGATTTAAATCTTCAAGCCGCTTAACAGCATCTTCTGGTGGCATATTCATTAAATATACAGCTGTTTGCAAAATATTTGCTTCCTCATCATTATATTTATTTATAATGTCATCTATTATTTTTTGTTTTAAATCTAAATCTTTCTGCTTTTGCTTAAGCTCAAATTCAAGTTTATTTAAGCTATCTTCTTTTAACTTTAAATCTTCTTTAAGCTTTTCAATCTGTTGATTCTTAATATCAATAGCTTCTCTTTCCTTTACAAGTCTAGCTTCATCAAGAATTATATTAGAATTATGATCAAAGACCAGAGAAGTTTCTCCTAAAAGCTTAGTTCTTACAAATTCAGGGAAATATCTTTTAGTATTATACATTCCAATAAAATCAATAAAGAATAATACAAAGAAAAATAAAATAACAATTAAAAATAACAAAAAAAATGCCCTAAAAAAGAACGATAAAAAATTATACACTTTCATTCCTTATATTTTGACAAACTTTATAATTTACATGCTCATCTAGCAATAAGCTTTCTTTTTTTTCTCTATTTTTAATTATAGAATCATTTAAAGTTTTTATTAATATTTTAATCTTTTTTTCTTGTCTATATTTATCCACATAAATATCATAATACTCGTTATACTGCTTTCTAAGCTCTTCAAGAATTTTAAAATTTTGAGCTTTTTTATAATTTAAACAGTCTATATAACCTCTTATGTAAAGATCATCAAAGCCATTCAAGTTTTTTAAAAGATTAGAAATTCCATTTGAAAACTGATTTATTTTTGAAATTTTCTTATTTATATTCATTAAGTCTCTCTCGCTTAGCTTTCGAAAATAGGTTCTAATCGTTAATACTCTATTAAGCTTTTGTTTTCTAAAGTTTAAATCATTCAAGATAATATTTCCTTTATTTCATCTTCTAAATTTTCAAAATCAAATGTTTCATTTATTCCTTGAGAAATAAAATCAATAATCTTAGGATACTTGGAAATTGCAAAATCAACATCCTTATTAGATCCTTTAAGATAAATTCCTGTTCTAATAAGATCTTCATAATCTTTATAAATAGACAATAAATTTCTAGCTTTCATTATTAATTTTTGTTTTTCTAGGCTCATTATTCTATGAATAGACCTTGAAGTTGAACTTAAAACATTTATTGAAGGATAAATTCCCCTGTCAAACAAATCTCTGTCTAAAATAATATGACCATCCAAAACAGCCTTAATATTATCGGCTACAGGCTCTGTAAAATCATCTCCCTCAACAAGAACAGTATAAAACCCAGTAACACTTCCCCCATTACCATTAAAACCTGATCTCTCAAGTAAAATTGGAATTTCAACAAAAACAGAAGGCGGATAACCTTTAGCTACCGGAGGCTCTCCTAAAGAAAGAGACATTTCTCTTTTAGCATTTGCAAACCTAGTAATAGAATCAAAAAGCAAAACCACATCTTTACCTTGCTCTCTAAAGTATTCTGCTATCATGGTAGCAACATAAGCACCCTTATACCTTGAAATGGGCGATTCATCAGAAGTTGAAACAACTAAAACACTTTTTTTTAAACGCTCTTCACCAAGTTCATGTTCAATAAACTCATTAAGCTCTCGACCCCTTTCTCCAATAAAAGCAATAACGTTTACATCTGCACTTGAATTTTTTGCAATCATACCAAGCAAAGTAGATTTACCAACGCCAGAGCCAGAAAAAATACCAACTCTTTGCCCTTTTGCAACTGGCAAAAACCCATCAAGAACTTTAACTCCTGTTAATATTTGATCTTCAAAAATACTTCTACTAATTGGATTAATTTTTTCAAAAATTAACTCTTTATAACTATTGTTCAAAAATGGCCCTTTATTATCAATGGGTCTACCAAGAGAATCAATAACTCTACCCAAAAGCTCATCACTAAGATTTATCTCTAACCCTTTGTTTAAAGAATAAACTTTATTTCCAACTTCAATACCACTAAATCCTTCATAAGCCATGAGGCTAACATAAGGACCATTAAATCCTAAAACCTCTGCACATACCTTTTTACCATTTCTTTGGGCAATTAAACACAAATCTCCAATGGCGCACTGAGGCCCTAAACTTTCAACCAAAAGACCTTTTATTTTCTGTACCCTGCCAACAAAAGAAACAGTTTCAACATCATCTACTTGTCTTAAATAATTTTCAAAAAAATTGCTCACTAAAATTCCTTTAGATACTTAACTTAATAGAGAAAAATTTTTAAACTTTTCCTCTATTTTATCAAGTTGAGAAGAAATGCGCGCATCAATCTCTCCAAAATTAGTTTCAATTATACAACCACCTTTGCCTATGTTGGGATCCTCTATGATCTCTAAATTTTCTATAATATCAAATCTAGAAATAAAATCACTTTTTTTATGCCTAATAATATCTAAATCATCAAGATTTACGCGAATGGTAATATGTGTTTTATCTTTTACTCTTTTTAAAGCCTCATTAACATTTTCCAAGACAATATCTTTTTGAGAATCTGTAATTCTCTTAATAACCTTAATTGCAATTTGCATAACAAGACTTACTATTTGGTCGCTCGAAGATTCAAGAATGCTTTTCCTTTCGGCAATCAAAGATGCTATTATGGCATGTAATTTTCTCATAACTTTGTCAAAATCTTCAAAACCACTTTCATAACCTTTGCTATATCCCTCTTCCCTGCCTTTAGCTATTGCCATATCAAGATCTGTTTTTAATTTTTCTTCATACTCTCTTACTAATCTTTCAATCTCAGCATTAGATTCAGTCTCAATAGATTCTTTCTTATAAATAGCTTCTCTTTGCAAAATATCTGCTTCTTGTTTGGCCGCCTCTAATACTTCATTGGCCCTTACCTTAGCCTCTTCAATAAGCCGCTTAGATTCAATTTGAACTTCCTCTTTGGCAAGCTCTTGCCTTTTAGCAAGCTCTTCTTCAAGTCGTAATTTTTCATCTCTTAAAAGTTGCAACTCTTCTTTAAGATTGGAGATTTGACTATCTATGTCGTAAACTCTGCTTTCCTTCTCCTTGATCTCTAAAGATTGAAAAACAGGCTTTGCTATTTCAACAAACTCAAACTTTACTAAATTATCAACTTCTGATGATTTATATAAAACCTTAGGCAAACAAAACTCCTTTATCAGACAAGCACATCTTCTTCACCACCTCTTGAAATAACTATTTCTCCCTGTTCTTCTAATTTTCTAATAAGAGAAACAATTTTTTGCTGCGATTCTTCAACATCTTTTCGCCTAGTAGGTCCCAAAAATTCCATATCCTCCTTAAGCATTGAAGCCGCTCTTTTTGACATGTTTTTGAAAATTTTTTCTTGGACAGGAATATCTACAGATTTTAAAGCTTTTGCTAACTCTTGACCATCTATTTCTCTTAAAACTCTTTGTATAGATCTATCATCAAGCAAAACTATATCCTCAAATACAAACATTTTTTTCTTAATCTCTTCTGCAAGCTCCGGATCTTCTTCTTCAAGAGATTCAATAATAAACTTCTCTGTCTTTCTATCAGCCATATTAATTATCTCAACAACATTGTCAACTCCTCCTGCTGATGTATAATCTTCTGAAGAAAGAGAAGCTAGTTTTTTCTCAAGAACTCTCTCAACCTCTCTTACAACCTCAGGAGAAGTTCTATCCATTAATGCAATTCTTCTTGCAACATTGGTTTGTACCTCTGTAGGTAAACTAGAGAGAATAAAAGAAGCCTTTTGAGGATCAAGATATGAAAGAATTAAAGCAATTGTTTGGGGATGTTCTTGCTGAATAAAGTTTAAAATATTTGCAGGATCTGCTCTTCTTACAAATTCAAAGGGTCTAGACTGTAAAGCAGAACCCAAATTATTAATAATATCAACTGCTTTTTGAGTCCCAAGAGATTTTTCAAGAAGCTCTCTTGCATAATCAATTCCGCCCTTTTGAATAAATTCTTGAGCCATCATCAATTCTTTAAACTCTAAAAGAACATTGTCTTTAAGCTCAGAAGTAATTGTCTCAAGCTTTGCTATCTCAAATGTCAAAGACTCTATCTCTTCTTGAGAAAGATACTTAAACACTTTAGAAGAGATTTCAGAACCTATTGAAACCAACAAAATGGCAGCCTTTTGCTTGCCTGTTAAAGCAGAAACATCCAAAATCTCCTTTTCTTTTTTTTCTTCCATATCAATTACTACCTTTTACGCATTTTTCAAAAGCCATGTTCTTATAAGCTTAGCAACATCTTCTGGCTTTTCTCTGGCTAAAAGCTCAGCATTGCTTTGAAGCTCATCGCCTTCTCTAATCCCACCAACAACATCATCAACGCCAATATCATCACCACCATCCATCAAAGCTTGTTGACGTCTTAAATGCGCTTGTTTTGCCAATTCCTCTTCTCTAAGACGTCTTCGTCTTTCAAGTTCCCTAGAAATAGCAAAAAATATCGTAAATACCAAAATTAATAATGAAAATACTATACTTGCAATAAATAAAAAATATTTAAACCTTTCACTTGCAAAATAATTTTCATCTATTTCTCTAAATTCATTCATACGATCAAAAGATATATTTCTAACTGTTATTGAATCACCTCTTTCTGGCTTATACTCAAAAGAACTTTGCAAAACATCTTCAATACTTTTGATTTCTTCTAATGCCATAGGCTTATATTCTCTTTTTCTCATTCCATTTTCTATTACGAAATTTCCCTTCTCATCGTACACAAAATTCCAAATACCATCCACGAAAATACCAAGAGAAACACCTACAATCCTAGCAGGCTCTTTTTCACTTGTAGATTTTTTTTCATTTAAAGCAACATTTTTGATCTCTTGAGACTCATTATATTTGCCAGTAATATCACTTAAATCCTGATATTCGGGCGGAGTATTTCCTTCCTGCCCAGGGGGTCCCCAAGGACTATATCCTTGCCCCTGATATTCTTTTTTTTGAGTCTGAGAAGATATAATAGTTGAATCACTTACTTTCCTGGTATTATAAGAAGCTTTTGGATCTTGGGATTGAAGCTCAATAGGAGCATACTCTTTGAACTCTGTGGTTTCTTTTGAAGTATCAAGTTTTACATTTACTCTTGCTATCATAAATCTATCAACAGACAAAACCTTACTTAATGCAGAATTGATTTCACCCCTAAGCATAGCTTCATACTTAAGCTTTAACTTACGTTCTTTTTCTGCTAAGTCTATTCTATCTATTCCATCTAAATTAGAAAAATCATTTAAGATAGTTCCGCTATTATCAACAATAGCAATATTATCAGATTCAAGACCTTCAATGGCATACTGAATAAGTTTAATAAGTCCTTCAACTTTTTTTCTGTTGGTAATAATATCAGAACCGGGTCTTGGAGTAATTCTAACAGATGCCTTAACAGGCTCTTGAGACTCTTTAAAAAGAGCTTTCTCGGGCATAACAAGATTTACACTAACAGCATCAACATCATCTAAAGCCAAAATATGTTGTTCAACCGCTCTTGTAATAGATCTTCTTAGATTAATGCTTCTTTCAAAATCAGTAATGGTCCATCTATCAATATCAAACAAAGCCCATGGATCCATATGAACGGGTACAAGCTCTTCTCTGACAAGAATTGCTCTCATTTTTTTTGCAAGCTTTTCGTCATCTAAATAAATTTTTCCATCGGAACTCAAAAAATACTTAACATTTTCTCTATCAAGTCTTTGCGATATCCTATCTAGGAGATATTGATCTTTAATTTCAACTCCAAAAAGAGCAATACTTTGACTTTTAGTAGAAAACCCTATTAAAAAAACAAGCGCAAGAATCACAAAAAAAATAATCAATCCCAGGGCTATTTTCTGAACCGTACTAGCTTTTTTGAAGATTCCTTTAGCTGAAACAAAAAAATTAGTAAAAAAATTGCTCAAAATCTTATGGCTCCTTAACGAACATTGATTATATCTTGATAAGCCTTAACACCTCTTTCAACAACGGCCTTTAAAATGCTTAAATTCATATTTGCCTTAGACATCGCTATTACAACATCATGAACATCAATGCTACTAGGCCTAAGAATAGCTTGTTCTGTAACTTTAGAAACATCTAATTGGCTTTTGTTGACATCAGTAATCGAATTTATTAAAACATCCTTAAAAGTTTTAATATCATTGTCTTTGGCATTACTTTTAGAACTAAAAATATTTACATCAAAATGCAAAGGATTTTTTTTAACCAAATTAATATTATTTTCTGTAAAAAAAGCATCTATTCTCACCAATGATCTCTCCTTTAGCCTTGAAGTATAGCTAACGCGCTTCTAAACATAGACTTACTACTATTGATGACAGTAGAATTTGCCTCGTAAGCACGAGAAGCTGAAATCATATCTACCATTTCTTCAACTAAATTAACATTGGGAAGCTCCACATAACCTTTTTTATCCCCAGAACTTATTGAATCGGGATGAGTTGGATCATATTTTAACTTTAATGGAGATTTATCTTTTTCAATGCTAGCAACCCTAACACCTTGACCAATGCCATTATCAAGATAATCTGGAATAAAAGGCCCTTTCCAATAAGGATTATTAATCCTTGGTGCAAAAATAATCCTTTGCCTTCTGTAGGGTCCACCATCAGGAGTTCTAGAAGTAGAAACATTTGCAATATTATTAGAAATAACATCAATCCTTAACCTTTGCGCTGTTAATCCCGTTGAAGCTACATTAATGCTTGAAAACAATCCCATTTTATATTCCTTAAGATATTAATTTATTTTAATACAATATTTATACTTTTAAAATAATGCGCCTGAACATTAGTCATAAGATGATACATCATTTGGTTTTGTACAAGTGCCTTAACCTCAGAATCAATATCAACATTATTGCCATTATTATTCATAGTTGAAAAATGATCAAGAACTCTGTGAGGCTTGATATCTGAATACTTTAGATTTTTAAACCCAGACAAGTGCTTATCACTAGACTTAATTAAGTTTAGATCATTTTTATCTTTATTTAAAAAAGCCTTTTCAAGCTCTGCTTCAAAAGAAATTTTACTTCTTTTGAAATTTGGAGTATCTACATTTGCTATATTGTCAGAAATAACACTTTGTCTTAAGCTTAGAACATCTAAATATCTATGTGAAAAATCTACAGATCTTTCAAAATCATTCAAATTAAAACCCCCCTCTGTTTAAAATTGCTTTTAACTAAATTATATAATAATTTAAATCTTTTTGTTCGTTAATTTGTATTTTTTTATTAACATAGTCCAAGTTTATTTCAAATTTTTTCAACTTACTACCAGGCACTTCAAAAAAAAGATCTGCAAGCACTCTTTCCATAACGCCATGAAGCCTTCTGGCGCCAAGATTTTCACTCTCAAGATTCATATTAAAAGTAAGCTCTGCAATTCTATCTATGGCCTCTTCGCTAAACTTTAAATCTAAATTATAAACCTTAAACATCGCAACATATTGTTTTATTAAAGAATTTTTTGTTTGTTTTAAAATTTTTTTCAAATCGTCTATGCTTAGACTTTTAAGTTCAACCTTAATAGGAAATCTTCCTTGAAGCTCGGGTATTAAATCAGAAGGTTTGGCCAAATTAAATGCTCCTGCTGCAATAAATAAAATATGAGAAGTATCAACTATTCCATATTTCGTATTAACCTTAGAGCCTTCAATAATTGGCAAAATATCTCTTTGAACTCCTTCTCTGGATACATCATTGCCACTCCTATTCTTAGCAGCTATCTTATCGATCTCATCAATAAAAATAATTCCCATATTTTCAACTTTAGATTTTGCAATATCTGAAATGTTTTCGTGATCTACCAATTTTTCAAGCTCTTCTGCTAATATTATTTCCTTTGCCTTTTTAATCTTCAATTCTCTTTTCTTTTTTCTATCAAATATATTGCCCAGCAACCCGCCAATTCCCATATCAATTTCTTCAAAATTACCACCCGTAAATATTTCTATTGTAGAAAATGGCATTTTACTAGAAATTTGTATTTCAATAGTAGTATTATCAAGCTCACCTGCTCTAAGCTTTTTCCTAAGTTTATCTTTTACCTTTTCTTCTGCCTTTATTTCATTTGGATCCATATTTTCAGAATTACCAGATCCTTTAAAAAGACTATCAACTATTCTCTCCTCTGTTCTTACTAAAGCATCATCTCTTACGGTGCTATACATCTCTTCTTTTACCATATTAACTGCAATGCCCATTAAATCTCTAACCATAGATTCAACATCACGACCAACATAACCAACCTCAGTATATTTTGTAGCCTCAACTTTAATAAAAGGAGCTTTAATTAATTTAGAAAGTCTTCTCGCAATCTCGGTCTTCCCAATGCCAGTTGATCCAATCATAATAATGTTTTTGGGCATTACTTCATCTTTTATTTCTTTTGGAAGCCTAGATCTTATATATCTATTAACAAGAGCAATTGATACTAATTTTTTAGCTTCGTCTTGACCTATTATATATTTATCAAGTTCTGCAACTACATCTTTGGGAACTATATAGTGCTCTTCTAATTTATTCATTTTTAATCTCCTCAAGCACAATGTTAGAATTAGTATATATACACACTCTTGCTGCTATTTTTAAAGATCTAAGTGCAACCTCAAAAGCACTTAATTTTTTGTTCTCCATATAAGCAAGAGCTGCTGAATATGCATAATTGCCACCACTACCAATTGAAATAACATCCTCTTCAGGCTCAACAACATCACCAGTACCAGAAATCAAAAGAATATTGTTAGAATCAGCAACAAGCATCATAGCCTCAAGCTTATGAAGTATTTTGTCAGAACGCCAATCTTTTGCAAGGTCAACAGCCGCCCTTTTAATGTCAATCAAGCCATCACCTTTTGCTTTGATTTTTTCTTCAAATTTTTCAAAAAGAGTAATTGCATCAGATGTTGAACCTGCAAATCCTGCCAAAATTTTCCCATTAAGCAATTTTCGTATTTTAATAGCATTACTCTTTAAAACAGTATGTCCAAAAGTTACTTGTCCATCTGCTGCCACCACAGTCTTACCATTTTTTTTTATTGCAATAACTGTGGTTCCTTTAAAACCCATATTACCCCCTATTTATATACTTCTTTTAAAAGTTCTCCAATAAGAACATCAGATACATTTTTGCAATCACAACACTCTTTAGAATCATCTTCAATATTATTGGAATCTACATATTTAATATTTAATAAAGCATAAAGATCCTTAACGGTTTTTATCTCTTGAGCACCAAAATCATGCAATTTTACAGCACCATCGCCACAAAAATCTAAATCATAAACATAAACATCAAGTCCTAAGTCAAGACCAAGTTCAGCTGTAATTAAAGCTCCTGATTTTAAAGGCGCATAAGTTATAAAAATAGCATCTGAAAGACCTGAAATCAATCTATTTCTTTTAGCAAAAAAATAATTTTGAATTTTATCAAATGGCAAAGTCTCGGTAATTATTCCTCCGCCTTGTTCTAAAAGCTTGAAAACATATTTTCTATTTTGCTTAGGATAAATATTATCAATATCTGTTGGAATAACAGCAAATGTTCTCTTATTCTCATTTATTGCTGCTATATGAGCTTCAATATCTGCTCCAATTGCAAATCCAGAAACAATCTCTACACCATTTTTCGCAAGATGTGAAGAAAATTCTCTTGTTCTATCAGCAAGAGTCTTGCTAATTTTTCTAGAACCAACAACAGCCCAGGACAATGAAGAACAATCTGGCAAATTGCCTTTGTAGTAAATAGCAAAAGGAGGGTCATAAATTCTTTTAAGCTTATTGGGATAAAACTTAGATCCCAGAATAGCAACTTTGGCCTTTGTCCTTTGAATAACTTTTTCTTGCAATTCTACTAATTTTAGATCAGGCAACCTAAACAATCTTCTAAATGATTTTAGAAGATAAGACTCAATGTCCTTCTGAGTCAATTTAATAACATCATTAAAATCAAAATTATTAAAAAGTTTTAATTTTTCTTTACCTTTTAAAAATTTTAAATTATCAATATAAAGCAATTTCATCATAAATAATTACTTCAAATTACTCATGATCCTAGAAACACCCTCTTTTTGCTCTTCAGTTGAAGCCTTTTTACTAGCTTTATCATAAAACAATATAGCATTACCAAGATCACCTAGCGAATAATAATTTGCACCTCTTAACATTAAAAACTCAAAATAGTCCTCACCCATATCATCAAGTTTATTTAAATAATTTTTAGCTTCAAGTTGTTTGTCAAGATCATATACATACATATTAGAAATGGCAAAAAGAGAATCTTTAAAATCATCTCTAATTGAAAGTGATTTTAAAAAAGAATTTTCAGCAAGAATTATGTATTTTTCAACTTCATCTTTTACTCTTAAATTTTTAGCTAAATTATAAGAAGCAACACCTATATAAAAATGAGATAAATAATTATCGGGATTGATTTCTAAATTTTTAACAAAATATTCAATAGCAGGTCCGTACTGACCAAGCTTAAAAAATTCAAGACCAATCAAATTAAAAAATCTAGCTTTCTTATCAATAGAATTCACTATCTTTAAAATATTTTTATCTTCTTTTTCAATAAATTCTTTATAAACCTCAATCTTAGATTTAGATCCACCACCCGCAATTTCCAATTCTCTTAATCTAAGCCCAAGATTTGATTTCTCTTTAGATCCGCTACCACAAGATAAAAATAAATTAAAAAGAATTATTAACGACAAAATTTTCATCTAATCATCGCTACTTTTTTTGTTTAAATTTCTAAGAAATGTTGGAACATCAATGTCATCATCAAAATAATTAACATTTTTTGACTTTGCCGCAAAAGAAGAGTCTTGTTGCTCATAAGATCCAGAAGGAACATTTTGATTGCCTGACATTAAAGTATCAAACTCTTTAGAGCTTAAAGTATTATTTTCTGGTGCACTAGATATTTCTTTTTGCTTTTTAGATGCAAAACCTGTAGCAACAACTGTAACGTAAATCTCATCTTCAAGATTTGAATTAATAGCATGACCATATATTACAGTAGCCTCATCATCAACACTAACTGTGATTATCCCCATAATCTCTTCAAGTTCAAGCAATGAAAAATCATCTCCACCAGTAACATTAACAAGAAGCCCTTTAGACCCCTCAATACGAACTTCCTCAAGTAGTGGATTACTAATAGCAGAAGTTGCAGCATCAACAGCTCTGTTTTCGCCCTTGCCATATCCTATTCCCATTAAAGCATCACCTTGACCTTGCATAATGCTTTTAACATCAGCAAAATCAATATTAACCTCTCCGTGCTCAATAATAAGCCCTGCAATTCCTTGAACACCCATTCTAAGAACATCATCTGCGCGCTTAAAAGCATCTTTAATGGTGGTCCTTTTGTCAACAACAGTTAAAAGCTTTTGATTTGGAATAATAATCAATGTATCTACAGACTTTCTTAAGTTATTTATTCCTTGCTCAGCAAGTCTCAACTTCTTAGGACCTTCAAACTTAAAAGGCTTTGTTACAACTCCAACTGTTAAAATACCAAGCTCTTTTGCAACTTGCGCAATAACTGGAGCTGCTCCGGTTCCTGTTCCACCTCCCATGCCAGCAGTAATAAAAACCATATCGGCACCAGAAAGATGGTTGCGTATAACATCTATGTCTTCCTCTGCTGCAGCTTGTCCAATCTCAGGCTTTCCCCCAGCACCAAGACCTGCTGTAACTTTTGCTCCAAGGGCAATTTTTATAGGAGCAATAGAAGTTTGAAGAGCCTGCAGATCAGTATTGGCCACAATAAATTCAACATCTCTTACTCCATATTCAATCATACGATTAACAGCATTACTACCTCCCCCACCTGCACCAATCACCTTAAGAATTGTAGGATTTGTAGTAGAATCAAATCTTCTTGTATGGCTATCAATCATATTATAATCTTTCATTAACGCTTCCTCCATGATTGGTCAAAACCATTCTTTCAAAAACCAACCTTTCAACTTTGAAGATATTTTATTTTTTCTTTTAACTTTACTGCTTACCTTCTTTAATTTATTGAATTTTTGCTGCTCGTGCTTATAAAGAACAAGACCAAGAGCTGAAGAAAACTTAGGATCTATATGCTCCTCCCCAATTCCATTAATACTCATTGGCAAACCTATTCTTGCAGGATAATTAAATACTTCTTCTATTAAATTAGAAATACCTGGGAATAAAGCTCCTCCACCTGTTAAAACTATTCCACCATTAATTTTATTATAAAGTCCGCGCTTAAGTATTTCCGCTCTCATCATTTCAAAAATTTCTCTCAGTCTTGAATTAATTATTACAGACAACTCTTTTCTGCTTTTCTCTTGAGGAGGTCGAGTTCCAAGATTTGGAATAATTACGGTTTCCATTTGACTCTCAAGAATAGACGGATGAGCAATGCCCGCTGTTATTTTAATATTTTCAGCAACATCCTCAGGAACCTTCCAAACTTGCGCAATATCAAGAGTCACTCTATTAACACCAATAGGAATTACACCTGTATAATAAGGAGAACCATCAATATAAAGAATAATATCTGTTGTCCCTTTACCCATATCAATAAACAAAACCCCCATCTCACGCTCTTCTTTAGAAAGAGTTGCATAAGATGAAGCCAGACTCCCAAGAACAACCTCATCAACAGCAAAGCCAGCTCTATTTACGCATCTGACTAAATTCTGACTAGAAGAACTAGATCCTGTAATAATATGAACCTCTCCTTCAAGACGAATACCCATCATGTCTATTGGATTTTTTATATGAGGTATTCCATCTACAATAAATTCTTGGGGAATAACATGAAGAATTTCTCTATCCATTGGAATAACAATTGCCTTTGCTGCTTCGATTACCCTTTCAACATCTTCTTCGTTAATCTCTCTTGTTCTTGAATTTATTGCAACAACACCTCGCGAATTAGTCCCTTCAACACTACTTCCAGACATAGAAACTGAAAGTGACGTAATATCACATCCTGAGATAAGCTCTGCAGCCTCAATAGAATTAGATATTGAATCAAGAGCCGCCTCAATGTTTATTAAAACTCCCTTCCTAACTCCTCTTGATACACTAGTACCTATTCCAACTATTTCTAATTGATCATTTAAATTTACCTCGGCAACAACAGTGCAAATTTTCGAAGTTCCAACATCTAAACCTACTATCAAATTCCTAGACACTAACTTTCTCCTAACAAAATGATATCACCACTTCTTAAATCTATAACGCCTGGTTTTCCTTTAAGTAAATTAACTGCAAGAAACACTTTATGCATCACATCCATTAAATTCATATCAACTGTTATCAATATTTTATTATATATACTTTTAATATACAAAATTACATTATAATCATAAAAATTCAATTTTAAAAAATTGACCTCTGATATTAAATTATACAAATATTTTTGATTTATTTTAAGATAATCAAGGCCTCTTACAATATTAAGCATTCTATCCTCTAGAAAATCTCCTACATTATTATCATTTAAAACTAATCCACTAATTATGGGCAAATCATAAATTAAATGTTTGCTTTTTTCCAAAATTACACCATCTGATGCAATACAATAATAAGTAATATTACCATTTACATTTTCTAAAGCAATAGCAATGGGTATTCTTTTCTCTATTTTAATATTAATTTTATTAGGAAACTTAAGATCAACTTTAACACTCTTCACCCTTAAATCTTTTTTAAGATTCTCCTCATATATTCTAACATCAGCATTATGATAATATGTATTAGGCTTAATTCCTGAAATCTTGATTATATCCTCTTTAGAAAGAGAAATATCATTATTGATACTAATATACCTAATCAAAAAATAAGGAGACGCAAAAATAATAACCATTATTTCAAAAAAAATTAAAGACGTCAAGAAATATATATACTTAATTAAAAATTTTCTCTCAAAAATCATAACCTAATTCAATTTACACTACTAAAAAAATCCATCAATTGTTGCTTAAATTTTTTGAAACATTTGAAATAAGGCCAGACAGTGCCATGGTAACAATAATAGAAGATCCCCCAGATGAAAAAAACGGTAAATTTATCCCTGTGGGAGGCAAAAGACCAATTGCAATTAAAATATTCATTATACTTTGAAGAAAAATTGCAAGACTTGAAATAAATGCAATAAAAAATTTAAACCTACTATTAGAATGAATAGCTATAAAATAACCAAAGTAAAAAAACAAACAAAACAAACTTATGGCAAACAAAACACCTAAAAATCCCAATTCTTCTCCAAGAACTGAAAAAATAAAATCCGAATTAGCCTCTGGCAGTTTTCCAAGCTTTACCTCTCCCATTCCCAGTCCTTTACCTAAAATTCCTCCACTTTTTAAAGCATTAAGAGATGCTATTATCTGGTAACCTTTACCAGAAGGATCGTCGTAAGGATTGAGAAAGGCAAAAATTCTAGAAACTCTATAAGGCTCAAGCATCAAGAATATAGCAGAAACTGGCAAAAAAGTAATCACAATAGCAAAAACATAGCTAAATGCCATATTAGAAACAAACAAAACAATAAAAAAAAGAATAGCAAAATAAATAGCTGTTGAATAATCGTTTTGCAAAATTATTAACACCCAAAAAATTGCAAAAATCAACATTGGCTTTACCCAGTATGAAATACTATTGTTTTTTCTTGGGTCAAATTTGCTCAAATAAGCTGAAAGATAAATAGTAAAAGATATTTTAAAAATCTCAGAAGGCTGAATACTAACACCCTGAAAGAATATCCATCTCTTTGCTCCAGAAATACTTGGAGATAAAAAAGTTGCCATAATTAAAAAAAGAGTTATAATCAATACAGGAAATATTGATTTTTTTAAAAAATTCAAAGAAATTCTCTCAAAAACAAGAAAAACTATAAAACTTAAAAAAAGATAATTAAGTCTTGTGAAAAACAAAAAATTTGGATTACCTGTCAATTCTAAGCTTAAGAAAAAGGAAGAAGTATAAAAAACTACAAGGCCATAGGCTACTAATAGCAGCAAAACAAGCAAATAACATGTCCTAAGTGAATTTGTCTCTATAACCATAATAAATTATCTGATTTTTATCGTGCTTAAAGCAATTATAGCAAATATTAACCCTATTATCCAAAATCTAATAACAACTTGCATTTCAGACCACCCAAGTTCTTCAAAATGATGGTGAAGTGGTGCCATTTTAAATACTCTTTTTTTGGTCTTTTTGTAAACCAAAACTTGAATAATTACAGACATAGTTTCAATAATAAAAACACCTGCAAGAATAGAAAAAAGTATTTCGCTTTTTAAAATCAAAGATGCCATTCCAAGAATGGCTCCCAAAGCCAGACTGCCCGTATCTCCCATCATAATTTTTGCAGGATAGGCATTAAACCATAAAAATCCAAAACTACCCCCAAGCAGGGCCCCAAGAAATATTACAAGCTCTTCAGAACCTTTAATATTTGGAATATGCAAATAAGCTGCAAAATCAGTCCTGCTTGTAAGATAAGCAATTATTATTAAAGCCCCTGTTATAACTATGCTCAATCCAATTGCAAGTCCATCAAGCCCATCTGTCAAATTAAAAGAATTAGAAGCAGAAATTAAAATAAACATGCCAAAAGGAATGTAAAATAACCCCAAATCTATTTGAAAAGATTTAATAAAAGGAAAATATATTATACTAACATGCTTACTACCAAAATAATATAAAATACCAACAGAAAAAAAAGAAAATATTATTTGTCCATAAATCTTAAATCGAGCTTTAAGTCCATCTGAGGTTTTCTTTTTAATTTTCAAAAAATCATCTATAAAGCCCAAAAAAGCAAATCCAAACATAACAAAAACCATGATCAAAAAATAAACATTTAAAATATTACTCCAAAATACTAAAGAGATAAAAACACAAAAAAAAATAAGAATGCCTCCCATGGTAGGAATTCCTGTTTTTTCACTCAAATGTCTTTTAGGCCCATCTTCTCTTAAAATCTGATCGGCTCTTAATTTTTTTAGCCTTAAAATAATATAAGGGCCCATAATCAAAGAAAGCAAAAATGCAAAAATTGTAGCATAAGCCATTCTAAAAGTAATGTATTTGAGTAAACGCAAACCCAAAAGGTAAAACATAAAAACCTCATTATCATCTAAATATAATTTAAAATTCTCTCAAGCCTGTTAAACCTTGAGCCTTTAATGACAATAAAAACTGAAGGCTCCAAGCTTTTTAAAAAAAAATCAATAAATTTATCAAATTCGATAAAGTAATATAAATACTTTTCAACTAAATTCTCAGAATCCCTAACATCTAAAAATTCTTCGCCAATTAAAAAAATTTTATCAAAATTCATTGAAACAGCTTCTTGAATTAAATCTTTGTGAGTTTTGTATGAAAATTCTCCAAGCTCTTTAAAAGACCCAAGAACTATAAATTTTTTGTTTTGGATATCAAGATCTAAAATCATATTTTTTAAAGCCATAAAAGAACCCATATTGCCATTATAAGAATCATTTAAAATTAAATATCCATTTTTTGTTAAAATTTCTGCCCTACCCTTTTGAAAGGCAGTTTCAATAAGGCCTTCTCTTATTTCTTTTTCTCTCATTCCTAAAAATAAGGCTAAATTAATACACCCTATTGCATTAAAAATGTTGTGTCGACCCAGCAATAAAATAGAATATTCAAACCCTTTGTAAATAAAATCAAAAGAAAATTTTCCTTCCAAAAAAGAAAATGATTTAATACTAAGATTTTCAAAATCAAAATAAACGATTTTAACATTTGGATTTGCGATTTTTGCTCTTTTTTCAAGATAAACACAATAATCGTTCATTTCATTTGCAACAAAGATTTCAATATTTTTGCCAATTATTTTGCTCTTTTCAAAAGCAATAGCTTGTAACTCCTTGAAAGCTTGCATATGTGCATAGCTTATATTCGTAATAATAACAATCTCTGGTTTTAAAATTTGAGATAAAAGATCCATTTCTCCAACATAACTAACTCCAACTTCAAAAACAGCATACTCTTCATTGCCCTCTACCCTTAAAATACTAAGAGGAAGCCCAATGTCAGAATTTAAATTGCCCCAAGTTTTGTAAGTTTTATATTTCTTTGAAAGTATACTATAAAGCATCTCTTTGGTTGTAGTTTTACCATTGCTACCTGTAATAGCAATTTTTTTAAAGCTTGTTTTTTCAATTAAACACGCTGCTAAAGTTTGAAGAAGTTTTATTACATTGCTTGTAAGCAAAAAAACTAGCCCTTCATTGTCATTTAAATATTTAATACACTCAGATTCATGATCTCTTGAGCATACAAAACATTTAACACCCAAATCAATTAAATACTTAACAAAAGAAAATCCATCTACTTTATTCCCCTTATATGCAAAATAAAGACTACCATTAATATTATCATCCTTTATTTCGCGACTATCTAACGAATAAAAAGATACTGCTCTTTCAATATTTTTTATATTCCCTACAAATTTCACATCTTTAGAAGAGATTAAAATATCCTTAATCTTTATACGCACTAAAACCTCATTCTAAAATCTTTTAATCAACGAAAATATTTATATCTTGATTGGCTTTTTTTTCCAAATTTAATTCTCCAAAACAAAAACTCTCTATTCTATCAATATTTTCAAGTTCATATATTACCGTCAGCAATCTTAAATTATCATCAATAATATTTTCCTGTTCATTGTCTAAGTAATTAAATTCCCTAAGCTTTACAACATATCTGAAATTTAGGTAAATATTAAAACACAATATAACTGTTAGTATCAAAATTAAAATACAATAAACTTTAAATTCAATCTTACTTATGCTATTCATAATTTTTTTACAACTCTAAGTTTTGCACTCCTTGAAGGTTTGTTTTTTTTAATTTCATCAAAACTTGGTAAAATAGGCTTTTTTGAGATTCTAGCATACAAATCACTACGCAAGCTTCTAAAAAAATCCTTTACAATACGATCCTCTATTGAATGAAACGTAATAATAGCTAAAATTCCACCTTTGGATAAATTTTCCACCCAAAAAGGCAAGCTCCTTTTAAGCCTAGCAAGCTCATCATTTACATAAATTCTTAATGCTTGAAAAGTTTTTGTAGCTGGATTTATTTTAACTTTTGAAAAAGGATAAACTTTGCTTATTATAGACTGCAACTCTTTTGTAGTTTGTATTTTTTTAATTTTTCTATATTCTACAATGGCTTTAGAGATTCTTCTAGAATAATGTTCATTGCTTAAATTATAAATTAAAGCTTCAAGGTCATATTTACTAAAAGTGTTTACAATCTCAGATGCACTAATTTTACAAGAAGAAGAACAAAGTCTCATATCTAAAGGTTCATCTTCAAGAAAAGAAAATCCTTTTTTGCTGCCCTTGTAATGAAACATAGAAATACCAAGATCAACTAAAATAAAATTGGCTTTGACATTTAAAGGATAATTGACGAAAAAATTATCAAACCAATCATTAAAATATGTAATCCTCTCTCTTTCTTCAAAAATGAAAAGAAATTGCTTTGCTCTTTCTAAAATTTGAAGATCTCTTTCAATTCCAATCAAACTTAAAAAGTCATATTTCTCAAGAATCGCTTTTGCATGAACACCTTCTCCAAGAGTAGAATCAATGTATATTGAATCACTTTTTACGGGCAAATCTTCTATAAGCTTACAAATTTCATCAAGAAGTACCGGAAAATGAAAAGCGCTATTATTCATTTAATTTAAACCTATAAATTATTTTTTTTTCATTTCCATAAACATCGCCATACTTTATTTTAAGTTCATTCTTGCCCTTAACAAAATTAAGATCATTTATCTTAAGACATCCTCCATCTCTTTTAATATTCAAAATATCTAATCCATAATTTTTCTCTTGAGCTAAAGTGTGTGTATTATTAATCAAAAAAATATTTTGAAAATCTGAGCGAAGAATGCTTCTATTATTCAAAATAGCTTCAAAATAATAAATTCCTTTAAGAGAATTTTTAAAAGATTCTACTTTTTGAGTATGAAAATATAACAAAAGACTATATTGACCAGAATCGACATTTAAATTCATGTTTTTTGACAATTCTAATCTTTCATCATCACCCTTTCCTTTTAAAAAAACCCTGCCCAATGTATAAACCGTCTCAGCAACTAAATTGTTCCTATTTTTGATAACAAACAAAGGATTTATAATCTTTTTAGCACTAGGATCATTAACTACTAAATCAATAATACTATTTTCATCTTTTAAAAAAATCTTTCCAAGCTTATAAAAAAACTTCCCAAAAACCTCTAAATTTAAATTTAGATCATTATCAAAAATGATTAAAATACTACCATCCCTATTTAAACTATTTTTTGAATATAAAATTTTATAATTACTGGAAAAAACAGATACGGTCTTTTTCAAAGGCCTTAACCTTACTCCAATATTCAATTTATTATTATCCAATACACCAAAATCTTTAACTAAAGCAAACTTTTCATCATTTTTAAATTCCAAAAATGGATATAAATCCAAAATATTAAAGAAAAATATAAAAACAATTAAAATCACTGAGCCAATCCCAAGTATTTTAAATCATTATTACCATTAAAATACAAAAGTCCCTTTTCAAATTCAACAAAAGAGCTTATTTCGTCTTTAATAAAAATATTATCAAATAATTTAAAAGAGTTTTTAGAATAAGTTTTTATATTAATGATTTTTTCACTCTTAGAATAAAAATATACTCTATAAATATTTTGGAAATAATCATATGACGCGCTTAAAATAGAATTTTTATTTTCAACTTTAAATATTTTACCACTTTTAATATTTATAACCACAAGTGAATTTTTTCCTTCAATAAACAAATTATGATAATCATCTATTTTTATAAAAGTCTCAAAACTATTATTAATAGTTAAATTGTTTAATTCTAAAATTTTTTTATAATTATTCTCTAAATCAATTATTTCTAAAAAATACTCAGAATTACCCTTTAGTGATACCAAATATTTATTATCAGAACTTAATTTAACAAAACATGTTAGAAATTTTCTCTCTAAAAAATTTTCCATATAAATTATCTTACCCTGTTTATATACATAAATCTCACCATTAGAAAGCCCCAAGGCCAAAACTTCATTATTGTAGTCTACACTTAAAATTGAAGACAAAAAATTAAGCATTAGTATATTATTTCCACTAGAATCATAAACCTCTAAAGTTTTATATAAATTGTTTAAAGTAAAAATTAAATTGTTTATTGCAAAAACAAAATCCTTTAGCTTAAGTGTAAATAAAAATTTATTGTTTTTAACAGAAAAAACAGAATAATTCTCACTGGAATTAAAAAGCACATAATAATAATCTGAATAACTTATTAAGTTATCACTTAAAAAAGCATAACAAGATTCCCCGAAATTAATACTTAAAACCTTATTTGATACAAAAGCATTCTTGCTTAAATTTATATTTTTACAATCAGATTTATTCTCAAAATTCTTAAAATCATAAAAATTAGATACATTCATAGTAGATCTTACAAAAAAATCAATCAAAATTATAAATAATAAAAACAAACTTAAAATCAAAAAAAATTTTAATTTTTTGAATTTAATATTGCCCTCTTCTACATTAAAACTCAATATAACTATTTTCTCCCCACCTTAATTTATCTATTTCACTTTAATTAAATCTGAACTAAACTTTGAAGACCAAACTCCATGAAACCTTGAAAATTTTTCAGCAGCTTCTTTTTGAGAGGCTATGGTAGCCAAAGCTCTTCCAGCTTCAAGATAACCAAGAGAATGTAGTCCAAATTCACGAGATCCACTAATTTCATATTTACCCCTTAAAATAAAAGCTCCTTCTTCTAAAAGCTCTAACGCTTTAATAAGGTGTTCAAATTGAAATTTATAATAAGGACTCTCAAGTTTTAAATTTTTAGAAAAATCTCTAAAATCAATAATATTTTTAGAAAAAATAATGAATTTGAGATACATATCCTCAAGAAAAACAAGCGTTTTAGAATCTTTTTTGCTAAAAATTTTAGCCAAATCAATCAAATAGCCTAATTTTTTAACAATTAAAAACCTCTCTTCGGGATTTAAATTAAGAGCCTGAGGCATTTCAATCAACTCTCTTGGAGTAATGCTAAGAACAGGACTAATAACTAAACTAAAATCAGAAATCAATCCAGACAAAATTTTTTTTATAGAATAATTTACTTTCAATCTAGGTCTAGTATAAAAATAATTTAAAGAAGAAATATAGCTTAAAACATTTAAATTGAAATCAATAAGATCAAATGAAAGTTTAGCATTTGATGTAAATTCGCCAGTCTCTTTTATAGCCGCTATATCATTTAAAGTCCTTAAAACAAGGTTATTAATGTATACTATTTTTTTATAATTTTCATTATCAATTAAATCCATAAACACCTGCCTAAAACTCATAAAAGGATGATTTATCAGCTATCTAATATATTGATTTTAGCAAAAAACATATTAAATATTTTAGCAAGTTATAAATTTATAAAAAACACCCTTTAAACATTAACTCTGTGAATAAACAAAACTTTAAAATACTTATAATAAATTATGTAAAATTTTAACTAATTTTTAAAATTACCAAGTCTTAAAACAGGGAAAATCCTCTAGCCTTATTAAAGATTAGATCAAATTAAACATTCAAATAAAACCCAAGAAAAATTTTTATCAAAAAGAACACCGCTTAAAAAACATTAAACTTATAATAATTTATTTTTTAATCTCTTAACAAAAGTATCCGTACAAAATGAAACAAAATTCAAGTTTCGAGAAGAAATTTCAAATTCAAAAACAACATCAACCCCGAAAGAACCAAAATTAATTCCATCCAAAAAAATTGATGCTGGTGCTATAAAATATTCCTTTGAAAAAGAAATAGAAAGTTTACTTAATTTAGAGAACACAAAAGAACGATTGTAAACAGAATGCGGAGAAATAGGTGTAAGTAAAAATCCCTCAAGATCTGCTTCTAAAATGGGACCCCCCGCTGAGAAAGAATACCCTGTTGAACCTGTTGGAGTAGACACAATTATACCATCACTTTTATATGATAAAAAATTTTCAGAATTAACCATAAGATCTACATAAATCATTTTATTAAGAACGCTTGAGCGAATAATAATATCGTTTAAAGCATATTTAGAAATTAAATCCTTGCCGCGCTGAAAAATTGTTACATGAAGTAAAAATTTTTTATTAATAACTAAAGAATTGTTAAAAAATCTATCTATGACTTTTTTAAAATCTTCAATCTTAATATCTGCTAAAAACCCAACCTTGCCCATATTAATTGAAATGATTGGAATATCAATATTTTCATTTTTAAGAAGTAAATTAACAGCCAAAAGAACTGTACCATCTCCTCCTAAAGTTATCAAAAAAAGAAAATTTTCTTTTGGAAAAGAAAATAAAGGCCTGCCAACATCTATTAAAACTACTTCAACAAAATACTTAGTTTCTAAATAAAATTTAACATCATTGCCTAAAATACTAGCTCCCGACTTTAAAGTATTAATACAAAGAAGAACTTTATTCTTCATGTTGATCTTTATAGGGAATATTGTCAAATTCGCATTTATCAAAAATTTTTGCAATATCAATTAATACTAAATATTCACTCTCAAGATTATCGGCCTCGTCAAGCTTTACAACTCCAGATATATATTTTCTATCTAAAGTTTGTAAAGTAGCAGGGGGTTCTTGAACCCTAGAATCATCAAAGCTAATAACTTTAAGAACTCTATCAACAAAAATACCTAAGAGTTTATTTTTAATCTTAACTATTAAGTATCCTGTTAACAGCATATCTTCTTCTGTTATCGAAATAGAAGGAACTCCAAATTTAATATTCAAATTAATTAAAGGAATAATACTGCCTCTAAGATTATAAATACCTATAATATATTCAGGAACATTTGGTATAGCATAAACTCCTTCTGATGGAACTTTAATAATTTCTCTAATGTGCTCTATTGAGACTCCATAGCTTTCTTTTCCTATTTTAAAACCTGCAACTTGAAGCTGTGATTTGATGTCTTTAGAACTTTCTTTTCTAAACATATTTTATACCTTTAAATTTGCTTATAACAATTTGATTAATTTTCTACTTACCAAAACTTTTACCTAAAAAATAAATTTCAAAAGAATTTTTCCTTACAGCCTTGGGTTTAATTTTTTTTACAAATTTAAAATATTTTTCAAACTTTTTAAAAATTTGCATCTCATCTCCTCCCTGAAAAACTTTAACAAGTAAATTCCCTTTTTTAAGTAAAACTTCAAGCGATAAATCTATTATTCTCATACTTAAATTAAAAGAATTACTGGTATCTACAAGTCTATTTCCAGTAGTCTTGGGAGCAACATCACTAATTACAAGACTATAAGGCTTAAAAGTATTAATCTTAAAAACTGTATCATCTGAAAAGATATCTCCCTTTATAAAATAAAAATTATCAACATATCTAAGACCAATATCATTAATATCAACAGACACTAAAACTCCTTTTTCAAGCTTTTTATAAGCATATTGAGAAAAGCTTCCAGGCGATGCACCAATATCTAAAACATTGCCATAAGAAAATAAAGAAAATTTTTCATTAATTTCTATTAATTTGTATACAGACCTTGCCAAATATCCTTCTTTTTTGGCTTTTCTAGAATACTCATCATCCAAACGATACACATCAATCCCTTTAATACACTTTATTATACTTTTTCATTATAATTCTTATTATGCAAAATAAACTATTTTTAAAAAATATTGAAAAAAATATTAATAAAATCTTTTTAACAACTAATTTTCTAAATTTATTCAAAGACAACGATTTAAAATTTACTTTTAAAATAAAAAAGGAAACTCTTGAATATATTAAAGCACCAGCAATTGAAATTGTTAATAGAGGCGGAAAACGAATAAGACCAATGATAATGATTCTTTTAGCATATGCATTGGGTTTAAAAGAAAAAAATACCAAATTAATATATAAATTAAGCTTACTGCTTGAACTTCCTCATTCTGGTAGCTTAATTATTGATGACATTGAAGACAATTCACTAAAAAGACGGGGCGCATCAGCAATACATTTGATCTATGGAATAGATAACAGTATAAATGCTGGCAATTTAATTTATTTTTTACCTGCAAAATTAATAGAAAGATCGAATTTAAAAGAAAATCAAAAATTACTAATTTATGAAAATTTCTTTACAACTCTTTCAAATCTCCATCTAGGACAAGGAATTGATATTAAATTTCACAATGAGTCATACATCCCAAGCATTAAAGAATACATCTCTTTGGTAGAATTAAAAACAGCTTCACTTTTTGGAATGGCTAGCTTTCTAGCCGCAATACTAACAAATAATGAAGACAAAGCTAAAAAAATTTACAGTACTTTTTTAAAACTTGGTGTTTATTTCCAAATAATAGACGATATTAAAAACATTAAAAATAAAATTAATGGTAAAGAATTCGGAGATGATTTACTTGAGGGGAAAAAAAGCTTGCCAATAATTTATTTTTTACAAGAAAAAAAATTTGAACCAGAAATTATTTCAAAATTTAATCAAATAAAAAATACCAAAACTACTAAAGCAAGAAAAGAAATATTTAAACTAACAGAAATGATAAATTCATCAAAATCAATAAAAAAATCAACTATTATTGCATTAAAATACTTAAACGAGTTTAAAAACGAACTCAATTTATACCCACTAACAAATAGATATAAAAATCTACTAATAGATACTATTGAGCAAATAAAAGAAGGAATATAATGAAAAAAATAACAATAATGGCACTTTTTTATGGCTTTATAATAAATATTTACCCTGATACAACAATATCAACATTAAAATTCGATGAACAAGAAAGCAAATACACAATAGAAAAACTTTACCAAAAATCAATGTTGCTAAAAAATTCAAAAAAATATAACAAAGCAATAGAAAGTCTAACAAAAATAATTAACATGGATCAAAATCAAGCTGATGCTCATCTTTTGCTCTCAGAATTAGAATATTTAAATAAAAACTGGAAAAAAGCAATTATTAAATCTCAAGATTACTTAAAAATAATAGACTTTAAAGATAAAAAGAACTTTTTAGATATCTCTTGGGCATACTTTTTAATAGGAGAAGTTGAGAATTCAATGGACTATATAATTAAATTTTTCCAAAGCGGCAAAGAATTGTTCGAAGAAAACATATTTATAGCAATTGATGCCCTTTTTAAAAAAAGCATTTATCATTTTATAAACAATGAAAATGCAGCATTTAATACAATATTATCATCAACGTTTCAATTAGCACTCAATGACGACACATTGTTTATAATTTTTTTAAATAATCTAGAAATAATAAAACAAATACCCTTCTATCATTTTAATAGAAAAAAACTAGAAGAACTATATCTACAAATCAACACTCTAAAAACAATTCAAAACACAGCTTGTAGAACTTAAACTAAGATCTATCTTTTCTCTTAATCAACGAAACCAATATATTTATTATTATTGCTACATAAAATTGAAAAGAAAGAGAAAAATAAGAATTTATATACTCTTGAGTGCGAAAAAATTGATATTCAAAAAACACTATCAAAAAAGAAATTGGGAAAATTAATAAAGGATTTGAAAATGCAATATAAAGAATGCAAATAGCAAGCCAACCATTGTTTAATCCTAAATTATAAGAGTAAGCATTAAGACTTATTGCAATAAATGAGCCAGCAAGACTTGCTGTGAAAATTGATACAAAAATTGCAAAAGATTTAAAATAATTGCTTATTTTCTCACCCAAAATGTCTTCATAATTTCCCGAAGAGATAAATTCAAACACTGCCCTAATTCTTGAATAACTTATAATATAAACAGTTATAAATAAAAAAATGAAAAAAATAGCAATAAAAACAAAAATCTCAAAATTTCCAGATAAATTTAAAGTAAAACCGGGAATAAAATTAAAATTACTCTTCATTAAATAATCAACAAAAAAATAACAAAAAATATTAATACCTATTCCTGCTATAAAAATATCATAATTTTTCTTTACTACAAAAGATAAGAAAAACCCAAACAAAAAGCTAATAAAAAGAGTGAAAATAGTTGAGATAAAAATTCCATATCCCAAATAGATGAAAAAAGATGTTAAAAATATTGAAAGATACGAAATACCCTCAATAGACACATTTAAAAATCCTATTTTCTCTGTATAAAGAACTCCAAGTGCTAAATACGAAAATACAATAGCCTGCTCAAAAATACCAAACATCTACTTTTTCCTAGCTTTAATCAAAAATAAAGAGATAAAAATAGCAATAGATTGACAAAGTCCAATAAATTCATACTTAAAGTCATAATTTATATTAAGAAAATTATTAAATTCAATTAATATTGCAAACAATAGACTAAAAAATAATACATAAACATAATTAAATCCTGAAATTACAGCAACAATTAGACTACTCCAACCAAGCCCTGAAGTTAGCCCTAAAACCAAATAGGGTTTAAAAAACACTACAAACATAGAACCCGCAAGACCATTTAAAAAAGCACTGCCAAATACAGCAAAAAACTTATATTTAAATTCATCTATATTAAAAAAAATATCTATCTTTTTTTTATTGCTTAATATTTCAAGCTGAAGCCCATAAATAGTTTTTTTGTGCATAAAAACATAAAAAATCCAAACTGATACACCAAATAAAAACAAGTAAATAAGTGATGAATTTAAAGTAAATAAACTATTGATCCTTTTTGTCTGATTAGAAAAACTACCTGTTTTTAACATATTTAAAATAAATCCATCTACCAATCTTTGATTTCCATAAGATATTAAAAGACCTGTTAGGGCTTTATTTAATCCAAAGAAAAAAGTAATAAAAAAGGGAATAAGCCCCAAAAGTCCTACAAAAAAAGAACTTAAAAATATCAAAAATATAAAATTAAAATAGGTCAATCCAAAAAAACTTGAAAATATATAAACGAAAAATGCCCCAAAATAAACCTGCCCTTCGTTTCCAAGATTTAATGAATTACTCTTAGCACAAGTGGCAATACCCGTAGCCATGATCAAAAATAAAATGAAACGCCAAGATATCATCTTAATATAAGAAAATTGAAAAAAATCGCCGAAAAAATAGCTAATACTTAATATTGAAAAAGAAAAAATTAATGCCATAAAGCTATTTCTAAAAAAGGTCATAAAAATAGTAATTCCTTTAATTTTTCTTTACTAATTTCTTCTCTAGATACGTTCAATAAAACTTCTCCCATTTTCATTGCTAAAATGTTATCGGAGAGCAAAAACAATTCATCTAAATTGGAAGTGATCAAAAGAACTGGCTTTTCTTTTGAATAATTACGAATAGCAACAGACATTTCATTATAAGCTTTGTGATCTAAATTGCTCAAAGGAGAAAAACAAATTAAAAAACTTTTTGCAATATACATTTCTCTGTAAAGAGCAAACTTTTTCAAAGTTCCTCCAGAAAATGCCAAAGATTTGGAATAAAGAATTCTATATATTTTCTCTTCGCTATATAATTCCATTTTTTTTTTAAAAAAATCTTTAATTCTATTAATGTAAGATTGTCTAATAAAAATTTTATTTTCAAAATTCATAAATTTAGCCAAAAAATTATCTAATATACTACTATTATCTGGGAATAAATTGCCAATACCTAAAGGCAAAAATCCAGCTTTACACTCAAAAATATTTATCCGCTCATATCTAATGCCATCAATTTTTATGCACCCAACAAAAATAAGTTCTCCTAAAAATAATTTTTCCCAAGTTTTAATTACAGCTTCTTCACCAATTATTCCTAAAACACCCCTTTTATTTAAAGAAAAACTAACATCATATTTCCAAAAATCTTCGAAAAATAGATTAAATTTAATCGGATCTTTTTCAAATTTATTAAAATTAATATTTACCAAAAACATTTTATCACTAGAAGATTCAAGCCTGCTCAAAATCGACTCTTTGTTTATCGTTCTAAAACACTTTCCATCTTTTAAAACAATAAACTCATCACTAAATTTTACAGCATCTGTGATCTCGCTATGGGTAATAAAAAGAGACGCGATTCCTGATTTCTTAAGCAATACAAGCAATTTTATAAAAGCTTGCGCTTCTTTTTGAGAAAAATAAGCAGCACTCTCGTCAAAAATAATTATTTTTGCATTCTCTTTAAGAGAAGCAATAATAAGCAAAAAATAAATCTCTTTAATATTTAAATCTTTAATTTTCTTATCTAAATCAAAAGAAATATTATAAAATTGCATAAGCCATTTATAATATTTATAGGTCTTAGACTTATTCATTGGCATGAAAAATGCATAACCAAACCAATATATACTCAAATATTCCCATACTCTTAAATTCATTTTCAAATTAGGCACTTGAGAAACAAGATAAATACCATTATTTTTAGCCTTATCTACATTCCAAGTTTTTTGCTTAATGCCATTTACCAATATTTCACCATCATCAAAATCAATAAGTCCAGCAATAATCTTGGCTAGGGTGCTTTTTCCTTCTCCATTTTTACCAAATACTGTAAAAATTTTAACTTCTCCAATTTTTAAATTAATACTGTCCAAAATAGGCTTATCAATATCTGGAAAATACTTAACTATATTTTTAAACTCTACCATTAATTTTGTTCCAAATTAATTTTTATACCATTTTCACTAACCTCTTCTATTTTCTTTAAAAGATCTTCTTTTAACTTTTGACTGGTTCGCTCCAAATAAAAAACATTTGTAATATTAAACAAAACTCCTTTATGTTTTATGCCAAAAATATCAGAATTTCCATAGTTAATCTCTGACTTAAGAGCCTTATCTAAAATATATGAAACATAATATTTTTGATTTGTAATTCCTGAACCAATAATATTTTCTTTATTATCCAAATAATCTTCGCTATCAAATAGAACCGCAGAGACATTATTCTCTCTAACAGAGGAAAGCACTCCTTCAACAGCAGATCCCACAATAGGAAGTATTACCAAAGCCCCAGAATCTTTAATCAAAGAGTCTGATAACAATTTAGCCAAATTGCTATCATGCCAATTGCCCAAAACTCGATAATAAACTTCAGATCTCATGCCAGTATCAAGAATTCCTTTTTTGAAATAACGATAAATATAATCACTCATAACAGGATAATTTTGACCCGCAATCAAAGCAGCATTCCCAAAGCCAGATTTAATAAATTCCTTTAAAAAAAGACCTACATAATACCCTAAAATATAAGCCTCTTCTGCAACATTATAAGAAACTGAATAAACTTGCTTGTTAGTGTTTTTAACCAAAGAATCAAAAATGAGAAACCTGGTATGAGGATAATTACTTGAAACATTATCGACAATGTCTTGCATAGCATTATTTGTAGTTATTAAAAAATCATATTTTTTTGAGGTTAATAGTTTTTCAAGCATTTCTATCCACTCGCTTTGATTAAATCCAGCCTCTAAAACTTTAATTTCAAGATTTTCATGCTTTTTTTTAAATTCAAACAAAGAATCATACATTTCTTTATAAGATGGAGATCCTGAAATAATCCCTGGAATAAATAAAGCAATATTAGTTTTATTAGAAATATCAACCTTTCGCTTCTTGAAAAAAATTAAATAAACAAATAAATATAAATGAAATATCGTCAATAAAATCCAAAACCCTTTAAAAAACACATTTCTATTCATAAAAATAAAACATCCTTTTATTAATTATTATTAAATTCCATTTAATGCCATAAAAGTCAAATAAAAAAAGATCAATAACAAGCTATAAAAAATAAAACCACCAAAACTAATTAAAAAATTAATTATCCTAACAACTGAAGAATACATTTTTTCCCCTTATGATACAATTTTGGCAAAAAATTCTGAACCTAAATTTAATAAAATATTAAGCAAATTATGAATGTGAATTTTAAATTCCGTTGAATAAAATAATAAAATTTTAAAATTTTTTATTATTTTAATAATGCTCGATATTAATAGTTTGAAATAGCTGATAAAAACAAATATGTTAATTTTTTCTATTTGAATTTTCAAAAAATATATCATGTCATCTAACAAATAACTTTAACATAAAGCTAAATATATAAAAATCAAAACTCTCTAGGACGCAATAAATACAATTCATTAACATTTAAATTGCTAGTAATATCATCATTTGAGCGTCTTAAATACATCTTTATAGAATGGATTGTTTTAAAAAATTTATTTTTTAAAAAATTTTTATTAGCTTTGTAATCTTTTAAAAATTTTGAAATAGGCCCGTTAACAGGTGTTGAATTATCGAAAAAATTAGAAAAATATTTCAAAACATCATCCACAAAATAAAACCTATTAGCCAAATCAACAAAATTATTAAAAAGCACTCCGATTCTACCCTTTAAATAATTAACATTTTTAATCATATCAACCCTGTTACCAATCTTATAATTTTTATCTTCCAGACTCCACTTTGAATATATAGAATTAAATTTAAAATCTTTCATTAAATAATTATACATAAAGTTGAATCTAAAACTATCTTCAATATATTTTAAAATAAAAAAATATAAAAACCTTTTATTTAAAGACATAAAATTATCTTTAGCCATCCTTATAAAATTTTGATTAACACCCTTTAAAGTGCCCTCATTAACTTTGTATAAAAAAGAATTTCCATTAAAAAGCAAAAGACTGGTATTTGGAGAAATTAAATATTCAGCTTTATTAATGTGCCTGACGCTACCCTTGTAAACATTAATAAAACAATTATTAAAATAATCGCTATTGACATAAAATTTTGAAGTATTTTCGGCTTTAAACAGATTTTCATCTATTATAACAGAAAATGAAGATCCTTTAACAATGTTATGAATTATAGCATCAACACTCCCTCTAAATAAATATACTTTTGCATCTTGCAAATCTTTAAGAGAAGAATAAAACACAAAACTATTTGTATTGGAATAAAAAATTAAATCTGCAGAAATACCATTTATTTCATATAAATTTATTTTAAGCTTTGAATTTTCTCCAACCTCAATAAAATCATATTCAAAAATTTCGTCATCTAAACCCAACTTAACAGGAAATGTATTTCTAACAACACTAACTTTACCTTCTATTTCTTTTACAACTGCCACTTGAGAAAATAAAGCTCTACTTGAAAGCAATATCAAAAGGATAAAATGATATATTCTAAAAATATAGTTCTCCTGATCTTTGAAAAACTCATAAATTTAATTATACCTTGTTTTATATAAATTTATTATACTTTGAACAATGATGAAAAAGAAGTATAATTTAATTTAAGAATTAAAAATATTAAGTTTTTATTGACATACTATAATTGCTATAATAATAAAAATAGTTAAAGTAAGAACTTTAATATTTAAAGATTCTTACTTTAAAGATAATAGAAGCCAAGTTATTAGAAGGGTGTATTTATGAATATAAAGAATAAATTAATACCGCTGCTGCGAATTGTAGTAGCAATCTCTTTTATCGCATGCAAAACGCCTCCAGAATCAAGAGAGAGTAAAAATGCTAAAATTGCACAACCAGATAATAAAAATTTTCAATTAAGAGATATAAAAAACATTAAAAATGAACTAATAAGAGAGCGGGGACATCTTTTTTATTCCAAAGAGTTTAACGAAGCTGAAAGATTAGAAGAAGCAATGAAACAAAGTTTTTCTAAAAAAAAAGCAATAGAGGGAAATGAAATTGCGCTAAAAGTACTTGAAAGATACAAAACAATAATAAAAGAAACAAGGGAAAAAAAAGAAAAAACAAACTACCTTAAAGAAAATATTGAAAAGTATCTAAACGATGCAGAAGCAAATGAAGCATATATATGGATTCCTTTGGAAATCGACGAAGTAAATAGCTTGTATTTTGAAGCAACAAGAAAATATAAAAATTACGATCTTGACAATGCCCTTGACATGTATAGTAAGGCCTTTAACAGAGCACAACAAGCAGCAAAAAATGCCAAAGAAGCTAAAGCTTTAAAAGAAACTGACGAGAGAATGTACAAACAATTAAAAGCGCTTGAAGCGGCTTCTAACTTACCAATTTATAGCAATAATAAGCTTATAAAGCCATCTCCATGGAATGGTAGAGCATTCATTAAAGAAAGAAACGATCACTTAAACCTTTTAAATACCAATAAAGGCACTTATCTTCTTGGAAAAGCAGAAACTTTAATCCCAATAGTACTTGCATACGAAGAAAAGGTAGAAATAGCAAAAAACTCCAAACCTCAAGAACAATTCAAAACACTAGAACTTATTGAACGATCTAGAACATTGTGGGAAAAAGGGGTTGAGGCTAAAAATGTAAAAAACTTTAGACTTGCCAATGAATTATTTTTAGAATCTGCAAGATACCTTAAAGCTTATCAAAGCAATGCAAGCAGTGAGCTTTATGTAATAAAAATAGGCAATACCTTATGGGGAATTTCAAAAAAATTATACAACGATCCTTACTTATGGCCAAAAATTTGGTTTGCCAACAGACAAAAAATACAAAATCCAGATCTAATTCATTCTAAATGGAAGATAATAATTCCTGCCAAATAAGCAAAAACAATCATAAAGCAAGGCTTCTAAACCTTGCTTTCTTATTTTATATCTAATAAAATTAAATAATAAAAACAATCTAAAAGAGACAAAAAATGAAAAAGCTAATACTACTAAACTTAATATTTATTTCCTGCTACACGATTAACTTAGAAAAATTAACAAAAGAAACCCCTTATGGGGTTTATCTTAGAGAAGCTCAAAAAGCTGTCAATGTCAATGACTATAACTCTGCTTTAAAAGCATACGAAAAAATGATTCAAAATTTCGCTAACAATCCAAATATAGTTGCTACTGGTAAATATGAAATTGCATTCATATACTATACAATAAACAAAACAGAAAAAGCAAAAAAAATCTTTGAAGAGTTAATAGAAAATAATCTTGAAATGCCTAAATGGATTAAACCTTTAGCTAAAAAAATATTAAATAAAATAGAAAATAATAAAAAATAATAATTTAAGAAATAAAAATTTTTACTGGAATATTATTCCATAAATTGTAATATCTTTTTCCTTTGCAGAATTAATAACATCTTTATAAACAATAGACCCTCTTGGATACTCATGAGGAGGAGCATCTCCTATAACAATAATAAATCTTCTTTCTGCTCGCCAATCAAACTGGGTCACAGCAGCATCAATCCCCTCAAACACAGCTTCTGGATAATCCCCACCGCCACCAACATTAACATACTTAAGAATATTATTTAAATAAGGAATAGTATTAAAATCAAAAGCTTTGGTTAAAAAATCTTCAAGATAGTCTTTATAAAAAACAAGACCTATTCTATAGGATTTAAATTTTTGAAGTTGAGGCTCTATTATTGAAAATAAATGTTCTTTTAGAATCTCAATATTGCTTTTCATACTATCAGTAACATCAACAACAAGCACTAAATCTAAATCATAAACCGGATCTTCTGAGTTTTTTAAAATTTTGTTTATTTTATCAACAATATCAATGCCATTATTAGCAATAACAACCTCATCTGAAAATTTTGTAAAAGTATCCTTTAATTCATTAAATTCAATTTTTCTCTGATTTTGATCATCTTTGAAAAGCAGTTCATAAGCATTGTCTTGATATCTGCCCATATAATCATTATATTTTTTCTCAAAAGATCTTATAGAAAACCAAAAGGGTTCTTTTTTGTTTTTTAATATTTCTAAGTCAATCTCACCACTTCTTGTTGAAAAATTCGGAAATCCATATTTTAATTTTTTTGGAATCAATATATGAAAAGCTTCTCCAAACTTTTTATTAGGAACAGGGGTAGAAGATGTCAATGATAAAAGTTCTTTATTCTTAATAACTCTTCCATTTAAAATCCGAATTTCATCTCCATTAATCTTATTATAGCTTAATGTGCGAAATGAATAAGTGGCTACATCTTTTTTCTTATCAGGAATTTCAAAAGACTCTGTCAATATTACTGACTTGATCGCAGGTTTTTTTCTAATAAAAAGATGAAATCCCTCTTCATGAGCCTCAACATAAACATCATCAATCCCTATTTTTAAAGAATTATCTTCAAACCCAAACAAATAAAAACCAATAAAAAAAAACAAAAAAATTTTCTTCATAAGGAAACCGCCCTCATAAATAACTCAAAAACAATCAATAAGATCTATAATTAAAGTTTTTCAGATAAATTTTCATAAAATAAAACATTTGATTTAGAAAAACTATTCTTAAAAATATTTCTGAGATTTAAACTGGCAAGATCTTTTTTAACGCTTTTTACCATATCTTCATCCCTATTTAATATATCAAAAATCTTGGCTGATTCGCTTAAATTGCTAACTCCAGAATTAAAAAGCTTAGTATCCCTTATTGATGAAAAAGAAGCCATTACTTCTACAACCCCAAGATTATTATAAGTCTCAATTTCTTTTAATAAAAGAGTTTTATGATAATCATTTTCTTTGGGATTAAAATTCAAAACATTGGCCTTCTCTAGTTCTAAATTTTGCATAACTCTTAAATAATAGCTCCTAGAGGCTAAAAAATCGCCCATTTTATAAAGAGTTAGGGCAATAGAATTTAAAACTTCGTTACTACTTGAAAACCCCGCCATGCTCTCTACTTTAAATAAATATTTCAATGCATCATTATAATTATTTTCCTTGTAACTAAGCAGTCCAACTTTATAGTAAACATCTGGATAATCAACGCCTTCATTTATTGCTAATTTGTAAGAAGATATCGCAGACTTAAAATCATTCAAAGATCTAAGAATATCACCTTGCTTTTCATAAATTGAAGAAATTTCCTTAGATCCTTTTATAAGATTGTGTTTTTTATAAAAAGAATAATCACTCAAGGCTAAGCCAATAATATTGCTAGCCCTAAGAGAATCTCGAGATTTTTCATAAATATCTGCTAAAATTTTATAAGCCAATATCTTGTCTCCAGCATCTTCAATTGAATTTTTATGCCTAAAACTATTTAACGCTTTAAGCAGATAAACTTCGGCCTTTTTAAAATCTCCTACGTAATACGAATATCTTCCACTTTCAAAAAGTGCCTTGTCGTAATTGGGATTTTTATTTAATATTTTTCTGAGAATGTATTCAATCTCTGAATTCATATTAACATTATTGTCAAGCTTAAAAATAGTTCTGCCATCATTTCTTTTAAAATTAGAAAATTCCTTATTTAATAAATTTGTTTGCCCATTAAGATAATTTAAATTTATAGCAAGATTATTTGCTCTTTGATTATAAGTCACAAAAGAAATATACTTGTCTACAAGCTTTTTAGCATATTTTGTGTAAACAATTTCATCAATATCTAAAATTTCATTTGACTTAATAAAATTATTAACATTGTCAGACTCGGTATCTAAATTAGCTTCAATATAAGCATTAAAAAGTTTAAATAAAATTTCCTTTTTTTGCCCATATTTAGAAAGCACAACTGTATAGCTATTAATACTATCTTTATAGTAATTAGAATTTGTCTTAGCCCATTTAAAATAATTATCTCCCTTTAATACTAAAGCATCATAATCATAAAGATCATAAGATATAACCTCATCAAGTATTGAATTAGCCTCAGAGTGCTCTCCAAGATTAATTTTCATAGAAGCGTACGAAATATATCCTTCTTTATTAAACTTTTTTCGCCTTCTACTTGTAGAATTTTTAGAAAAAGGCTCAATCGTAAACAATTCCTCATACTTCTCTTCAGCACTATCAAAATCTCTAACGTCTTCAAACGCCTTAGCATAATTAACAAACCATTTATCATTAGGCCTAATATAATAAGCATCCCTAAAGATAGCTTTTGCAAGATCTCTTTTATTTGCGTATATAGATTCTATACCCTCTTTATACTTGCTCTCAGAGGCAACATAAAAAAATATTACATCTACTATAAGATACAAAGAAACTAAAACTAAAACAACAAAAAGAGAAGCTATTTTTATTAAAGGTAGTAAAGCCCTTGAAACTCTATAGCTCAATTTTTGCTGAAGCTTACTATATTCTTCCGCCTTAAAATAAATTACAGGCAATTTAATAGATCGACCAACAATATCTCCTACAAATTTAGCAATAAATTTCAACCTTTTTTTATTTTTTTCAACAAGATCAATTAACGCTTCAAGTTTAAACCTTGAAACATTCTCCTTAGTTAAAGCCTCAGCAATTGCAATTCTTAAATTTCTAGGATAGGAATTTAAATGTTTTAAAAATAATGGATAATTAACCTTAAGTTCGAAACGTTTAAAATTTGCATTTTGATCATATTCTAAAAATTTAAAATCATCTGCAACATTTTCAAAATCATCCTCATCGGCACTTAAATTTAAGCCATCTCCAGCAAACATCTCTGATTGTTCGTCTGTTTGGTTTTCACCATTTGCCGCATTACCAATACTAAATTCATTCAATTTATTAAATTCACTAGATTGCAAAAAATTATCATCCCCCGAAACAGAAGAATCATTGTTGGCTTTAAAAAAATTATTATTGCTTTGATTGTTAATCAATTCCTCAGAATTAAGTTCTGAGGAATTGATTAAATTATCAAAATCAAGCTTAGAAGCAAATTCTAAATCAATAGAATTATCATCAAGAACTTTGTCAATATTATTCTCAAAAGAATCACTAGAAGAAACGTCAAAATCATTATTTAAAGTTGAAAGATCTGAGTCCATATCAACCCTCAAGTCAGAACCACTTAAAGGTAAATTATCACTAAAAATGTCAGAATAAGGCAATTTATCCTCACTCTCAAGAGCATCAAGCATAAAATTTAAATCAAGTTCATCATCATTTTCCTCTAAAGCAAGATCTTCACCTATCCAAGGAACAATACTCTCTCCAGGCTCAGGAAGCTTAACATCCATACTCACCCCAAAAGATTCTTTAGATAATCTTTCATTAGAAAGATTATCTAATATTTCTCTTTTAAACTGTATTATCTTATCTAAATCAGGCATATTGTAATCAAATTCCTAGCTCATAAAAAGCTTTTTTTATAAAATTTATGACCTTCTGCATGAAGAACATTAAAGCGATTTCCTAAATCTTCAGCTATTTTTAAACCCAAAGCTTCCTTTGTAATCTCTGTCTGAGAATCTTTCAAGGTGTTTAAAATTTTATCCCTATACTCAGGAATACTTATAACCTTGTCAGCATTATATATAAGAGAATCTCTTTTAAAAACATCGTGAGACATGTCTCCATCCTCAGAAACTTCTAAAACATTTCCATTGACTCCAATCATTAAATAATAATCAAAAATTTTAAAATAATTACCAATTTCTAAAATTATTTTTTTTGTTTCAGGTCTTCCTTTTCTATACCTAGTAGCAGTAGGAAAAATAAGTATGATATACCCACTATTTTTCTTTTCATAAATATACTTCATAGAATTAGAATTAAAAACACGCCTTTGCCTAGCATGTTCTAAACCAACCCCAACAAATGCGTGCGGTGGATACACCAATATTGCATTGTACCCCAAAGAAAGGGTCTTAACAAATAAATTATCTCTAAAAAGCTTAACTCCAGCTATTGGGATAATATGATCTGCAATATCATGATAACCCATTTTGTAAAGTAGAAATTGAAAACAAGGAAAATCAAAATTACTATAATGCTCCATTAATATAATTGAAGATTTACCGGATTTAGTCTTTTGGTAAAGTTCTAAAATATTTTGCATACCAATAATGGTAGATCCACTCTTAAGAAGTCTCTCTATCATTCTATCTGCCAATCTTCTACTATTAGAATCTGCATTTCGATAAGACTTATCCAAATAATTAACATTTTCAACAGACTTAAATTGACTTACAAAGTCGCTTTCCATGTCTTTAAAATATTTTTCAAAACTTTCATTTTGTACAAACATAAAACCAGCACCCTTTAAAGCATTCTATGTTGCCACTTAACCGTTAGTTACATTATTTTATTTACTCAAGACAAAAAACTCCATAAAACTAGAAATATATAACTAATATTAAACAAGCATACATTTTTGAAAACATTTCACACAATTATACCTTATTTGCTATACAAATTAAAGTAAAATTTTAGCTTACAGCAATAGACAAATAATACTAAAAAGTATTTAAGTTATTAGACTTTTTTTATTATAAAAATTAAAGTAAAATTTAAATACAAAATAAATTAAAGTACTAGGAGGCATACATATTTAAAATTAAAACAAAACAAATAATCATTTATTAAAACTTATTAAAAAATCAATAAAGAATGAGAACAAAAAATATATAAATATATTGAAAAAGGAAAATCCCATGAAATATACAAAAATAGCCTTAATGCTAATAATTTTTTCTTTAATAGCCTGTATTAATAATGCTAAAAAAGAAAAAATCGTTTTTAGAGTATCAAACTTAACCGAGCCATCGTCACTTGATCCTCAACTCTCAACAGACCTTTACGGTAGCAATATTATTGCAAACCTATTCTTAGGCCTAGCGGTAAAAGATTCTCAAACTGGAAAATATAAACCAGGACTTGCAAAAAGTTGGAATATTTCTGAGGATGGAATTATTTATACATTTAACCTAAGAGAAGATATAGTTTGGAGCGATGGGGTTGCCATTACTGCTGAGGAGATAAAAAAATCATATCTAAGAATTTTAAATAAAAAAACAGCTGCAATGTATGCTAATTTGGTAAAATCTACAATAAAAAACGCACAAGAATATTTTGATGAGACAGTACCTGAATCTGAGCTTGGCATAAAAGCTATCGATAGCAAAACCCTAGAGATAACATTAACATCTCCAAAGCCTTATTTTCCTGATATGCTAACACACGCAGCATACATACCAATTCCAATGCATATTGTTGAAAAATATGGAGAAAATTGGACAAACCCTGAAAATATGGTTGTTAGTGGCGCATACAAGCTTAAGGAAAGATTAATTAACGATAAAATAGTAATAGAAAAAAATGAAAAATACTATAATGCAAAAAATGTAGAAATTGATGAAGTAATATTTTACCCAACAGAAGGTAGCGTTGCTTACAATATGTACATAAACGGTGAAATTGATTTTCTACAAGGAGCAGAAAAGAATAATTTAGAAGAAATTAAAATAAGAGATGATTATTATTCTGGGTTAAAAAACGGAATGGCATACATAGCATTCAATACAACAATAAAACCACTAGACAATTTAAAAGTTAGACAAGCCATCTCTCTTGCTATTGATAGAGAAACTTTAACTAAAGTAGTTTTAAAGGGAAGTTCAGATCCAACGAGAAATCTAACTCCAAAATTTGATGATTATTCTTATGGAAAAAATTTAATACTATTTGATCCTGAGAATGCAAAAAAACTTCTAGCTGAAGCTGGATATCCGGATGGGAAAGGATTCCCCACATTAAAATATAAAATATCGGGGGGAAGACCAACAACAGCAGAATTCTTACAAGAACAATTTAAAAAAATACTAAACATTAACTTAGAAATAGAGAATGAAGAGTGGACAACATTCCTAGGAAGTAGAAGAACTGGAAATTACCAAATGTCAAGCGTGGGATGGATAGGAGACTATTTTGATCCTTTAACATTCTTAGAAAGCTTATTTACAACAGAAAATCATTTTTTTGGAGCATACAAATATTCAAACAAAGATTATGATGCTTTAATAAAAAAATCTAATTTTGAACTTGATCCAATAAAAAGACAAGACATTTTAAGACAAGCTGAAGAGATAATAGCAGAAAAAGACTTTCCTATGACACCCTTATATATACCCAAATCCCATTACCTTTTCAGAAATGATAAATGGACAGGGTGGGTACCAAATATTGCAGAAAGCTATTTGTATGAAAATATTAAAACTAAAAAATAATAAAATTAGGTAAAATAAGTAATTTTAAAATTAAGATTTAAAATTAATATCTACAGAAGGGCAATTATGAAATTAAAGTTGAATTTTAAAGCAAACTTTAAAATGGAGGTATAAAAAATTATGAAATTACAAAAATCATTATTTTTAATAATATTTTTTCTAACTTTTCTTTGCTGTAATAATGAGAAAAAAAAAGAAGGAGTATCATTTAAAATAAGCTTGGGGGCAGAGCCAAGCAGTCTTGATCCTCAATTAGCAGACGATAATGTCGCATCAAAAATGATAAGCACAATGTTTAGAGGGCTTGTTACAGGAGATCCTAATACAGGAGGAAATAAACCGGGACTTGCAAAAGATTGGGATATTTCTCCTGACGGAACAGTTTACACATTTAACCTAAAAGAAAAAATCAATTGGAGTGACGGAGTTGCGATTACTGCAGAAGGAATTAGAAAATCTTATCTTAGAATTTTAAATAAAGAAACTGGCTCAAAATACGTTGAAATGGTTAAATCAGTAATTAAAAATGGTCAAAAATATTTTGATGGAGAAGTGCCTGACTCTGAACTTGGAATTAGAGCGATTAACGAAAAAACATTAGAAATAACACTAGAATCACCAAAACCTTATTTTATTGACATGTTAGTACACCAATCATTTATTCCTGTGCCAATTCATATTACTGAAAAATATGGACAAAGCTGGACAAGCCCTGAGAACATGGTTACAAGCGGTCCTTTTAAATTAAAAGAAAGAATTCCTAACGAAAAATATGTCTTTGAAAAAAATAATAAATACTACAACTCAAATGAAGTAGAATTAGAAGAGATTACATTTTATACAACAAATGACGACTCAACAGCATATAAAATGTATGAAAATGAAGAACTAGATGCAATCTTTGGAGCCATACCACCAGATCTAATCAAAGATTTAAAATTAAGAAACGATTATTACTCATCAGCTGTTAATGCCATATACTTTTATGCATTCAATACACACATTAAACCACTTGACAACGTTAAAGTTAGAAAAGCCCTAACTCTTGCTATTGACAGAGAAACGCTTACATATAAAGTTCTTGACAACGGGACTACCCCCACAAGAAGAACAACTCCCAACTTTAGTTCATATTCTTATGCAAAAAGTTTAGAATTATTTAATCCTGAAATTGCAAAAACCCTTCTAGCTGAAGCTGGGTATCCTAATGGTGATGGATTTCCAATTTTAAAATTAAAATACAATACAAACGAAGCAAATAAAAAAATTAGTGAATTTATTCAAAACCAATGGAAAAAAAATTTAAATATTGATGTAGAACTTGAAAACGAAGAATGGACAACATACTTAAACACTAAGGCAAACGGAAATTATGAAATAGCAAGAGCAGGATGGATAGGAGATTATGCTGATCCTTTGACATTTTTAAAAATATTCACACAAGGATACACACAATTCTCATCTCACAATTACTCAAACCCAGAATACAACGAACTTATAAAGAAATCAGATCTTGAGCTTGATCCAATAAAAAGACAAGACATATTAAGACAAGCAGAAGAGATAATTATTGAAAAAGATTTTCCAATAGCCCCAATATACATATATGGGAATAGTTATCTTTTTAGAAATGACAAATGGACAGGCTGGAACACCAATATTTTAGAAAGATTTGATTTATCTCAGCTAAAATTAAAAAATAAATAATTAATAATTTATAACATTAAATTTAATTAAATAAAAATCGTCTATAATTTATTTCTTATGGACGGTTTTTATTGACTTTATTATAAAAAAAAGATAGTTTAAAACTTATAAATAATTTTAATTTGGGGAAAAGGTTAATATGAGCTTTAATGAAACTAAAAAAATCGGTAAAAAAATTAAAATAGTAACACTACTTATGCTTGCTGTGTCTTTAATTGCATGCAATAATAATTCAGAAAAAGAAAAACTAGCATTTAAAGTATACATAGGTGGAGCACCTTCGTCACTTGACCCACATTTGGTAGATGAAACAATAGGAGCAAGAATTTTAGAACAAATATTCTCAGGGCTTTTGACATTAAATACCAAAACAGGAAAACTAAAGCCCGGACTTGCTAAAAATTGGGAAGTCTCAAAAGATAAAAAAACATATCAATTTTATCTAAGAGATAATCTTGTTTGGAGCGATGGCGTTGAAATTACTGCTGAAGGAATAAGAAAATCTTTTTTAAGAATTTTAAATAAAGCAACAGGATCTACACATGTTGACATTCTTAAATCAATAATAAAAAATGGACAAGAGTACTTTGATGGCAAAGTATCTGATTCTGAACTTGGAATCAAGGCAATTGATAGCAAAATACTGGAAATAAAACTTACATCTCCAAAGCCCTATTTTCTTGAATTACTTTTACATCACGCATTCATGCCAGTACCTATTCATGCTATTGAAAAATATAAGAGAAATTGGACAAATCCTGAAAACATGGTTACTAGTGGACCTTTTAAATTAAAAAAAAGATTGCCTAATGAAAAAATTATCTTTGAAAAAAACGAACGTTATTATAATGCAAAAGAAGTAGAACTTGATGAGCTTGTCTACATTACGTCTGACAATGATCTGACTGTTTACAATATGTACCAAAACAACGAAATTGATGCTATTTTTAACAGCATCCCACCGGACATTGTAAATGAAATAAAACTACAAAATGACTATTATCAACACAAAAGTAATGCAATTTATTTATACTCATTTAATACAAAAATAAAACCTCTTAATGATGTTAGAGTTAGAGAAGCTTTAACCTTGGCTATTGACAGAGAAACTTTAACTTACAAAGTACTAAATGATGGTACAGTTCCTACAAGAGAAATAACCCCCGATCTTGAAAATTACAATTACGGTAAAAAATTAGCTTTATTTGACCCTGAAAAATCCAAAAAGCTTTTAGCAATAGCTGGATATCCTAATGGAAAAGGATTTCCAATGCTAACGTTAAAATATAATACAAACGAAACTCATAAAAAAATTGCTGCATTTATTCAAAACCAATGGAAAAAAATTCTAATATAAACCTTATGCTTACTAACGAAAATTGGCCTGTTCTTACCAATAGCAGAAATACGGGCAATTTTGAAATAATAAGAATTGGGCGCATTGGGGAATATTTAGATCCACACACATACTTCACTATATTCACAAGCGAAAATTCACAACTTGCATCATACGGATATTCAAACCCAGAATTTGATAAACTAGTCAGAGAATCAGATTTTGAAAAAGATCCTATAAAAAGAAAACAACTGCTAAGAAAAGCAGAATCAATAATAATTGAAAAAGATTTTCCCGCCGCTCCAATATACATATATTCTGGGCACTATCTTTTTAGAAACGATAAATGGACCGGATGGAATCCTAACGTATCAGAGGTTTATTATCTTTCTGAATTAAAACCAATTAAAAATGCAAAACATAATTAATTTTAAAAAGGGTTTAATATATAATATTAAAAACAATATGTAAGTCTAAAAGCAAAGTTGACTAAATGTAGCTTAAGGCAAAATGACTTTGTTTAAAGCAAAAATACATAAATAATGTGTAAGATTCTATGATAATTTTACTTAGAATCTTACACAAAAAAATCTTTTCAAATCAAAATAACAAAATTTTAAATAAAAAATTAAAACCAAAAAACACACTTTATTTAAAATTAAATTATTCGTTATAATACAAGCAACTTCCTATTGTATCAAAAATTATCAACTATAGCTTGAAAAACAATAAAGACTATATGATATAATTGACTAATACATAAGTTATCAATATCTATTTACAAAGGAACAAAAATGTTAAAGTTTACTTTAAGGAAAATAATAGGAATAATACCAACTTTACTGGTAATAATTTTTTTATGCTTTTTTGTAATGAGAATGGCTCCTGGAAGTCCATTTGATTCTGAAAAACCTATTGATCCTCAAGTAAAAGCGAGATTGATGGAAAAATATCACCTTGACAAACCTTTTTATATTCAAGCTTTTTATTACATTTCAAACGCTCTAAGGGGAGATCTAGGACCTTCTTTGAAAAAGAAAGATCTTACAGTTAGTCAATACATAAAATTGGGATTTCCAAAATCACTTACACTGGGAGTAATATCCCTTATTATATCACTATCAATAGGAATACCAATAGGTATATTAGCTGCTATTTATAAAAATACTTATGTGGATTATATAATAACATCAATAGCAATATTGGGAATTTCTATACCATTATTCGTAATAGGACCAATTTTACAATACTTTTTTGCAATTAAATGGGGTTTGCTTTACACCTCTGGATGGATTACAGAAAGAGGAGAATTTTCAAATTTAATTTTACCTATAATAACTCTTAGCATGCCCAATGTAGCTATTTTCGCAAGAATAATCAGAGGATCAATGCTAGAAATAATACAAAGCGATTTTATAAGAACTGCGCGCGCAAAAGGGCTAAGCTTCAAAAAGATAGTTATAAAGCATATGTTAAGAGGAGCAATGTTACCTGTAGTAAGCTATATAGGCCCAGCATTTGCTGCTATAATATCTGGAAGCGTGGTTATTGAAAAAATATTTAGAATTGCTGGAATGGGAATGTTTATAACAGAATCCGCGCTAAACAGAGATTACCCAGTATTAATGGGAGGATTGTTAGTATATTCAATAATACTGCTTATTTCCATATTAATATCAGATATTATATATAAAATATTAGATCCAAGAGTATAAGGGGAAATCAAAATGAATAGCCTTGAAAAACAAAATGAAGAAAACAATTCTAAACTCGAAAGAAGAGCTTGGTCAAGATTTAAAGAAAATAAACTCGCATTTGGCAGTCTTTTTGTAATTGGATTTTATATCTTAATTGCCATTCTGCAACCAATATTGCCAATATATAAATACCATACTCAAATAGTAGAGCATTCTGATTTGCCACCGTCTTTCCAGGCTGCTGGAGAACTCTGGTATAATAAAGAAAAAAAATTTATTGAAAAATTAGCAAAAAAAGAAAAAAGAGAAATAAATGAAGAAGAACTAAAAAAACTCGAAGATATAAAAAGAAAAATAGAAAATGAAGTTCAAATAATAGATAAAAAGGAAGTAAAAATACATAAAAGAGTATATTTGCTTGGCACAGACAATCTTGGAAGAGATTTGCTTGCAAGATTAATACAAGGTAGTCAAATTTCTCTTTCTGTAGGATTTATTGGAGCTTTTTTGTCTATGATAATAGGAACTATCCTTGGATCCATAGCAGGATTTTTTGGAGGATTGCCCGACAAAATAATAACTAAAACAATCGAAATTCTTTATGTATTGCCCTATTTACTTATTGTAATAATATTAATGGCAATAATGGAAAGAAGTATAATCGGCTTATTCATAGCACTTGCATTTGTATCGTGGTTAACAGTAGCTCGAGTTGTACGAGGCCAAGTACAATCACTATCAAGTTCGGAATTTATACAAGCAGCCAAAACCCTTGGCGCAACAAATCAAAGAATAATCTTAAAACACTTGATCCCTAATAGCATTGGAATGATAGTTATATTCACAACAATAAGGGTTCCAAGCTTTATTATGGCTGAAGCATTTTTATCCTTTTTGGGACTTGGAATTTCAGCTCCAATGACAAGCTGGGGAGAATTAGTGCAAAATGGAATTGCTACATTTGTTGAATATCCATGGAAAGTTTTTATTCCAGCTATAGTTATGACAATATTTCTATTATTTATGAACTTTTTGGGGGATGGGTTAAGGGATGCTTTTGATCCAAAAGATAGTATCTAAGGAGAAATTGAATGGAAAAAGAAAATATATTGGAAATAAAAAATTTAACAGTTGAGTTTAGATTAAAACATACAACAATTCATCCTGTAAGCAATGTTAACCTATCTGTAAAAAGAGGAGAAATTAGAGCTATTGTTGGAGAATCTGGAAGTGGAAAATCCGTAACAAGTATGGCTATTTTAAAATTATTACCAGAACTTACAACAGTATATAAAAGTGGAGAAATACTATTTGAAAATCAAGATCTGCTAAAACTTAGCGAAAAAGAACTTTTGAAAATTAGAGGGAATAAAATATCAATGATATTTCAAGACCCAATGACTTCATTAAACCCATTTTTAAGAATATCAACTCAACTTGAAGAAACAATAATCTTACACCAAGGATTAGGGAAAAAAGAAGCCAAAGAAAAAGCAATAGAAATGCTAAAAACGGTTGGCGTTGTAAACGCAGAAGAGAGAATCAAACATTTCCCACATCAATTTTCAGGAGGAATGAGACAAAGAGTTATGATTGCTATGGCTCTTAGCTGTCATCCATCCTTACTAATAGCAGATGAACCGACAACAGCCCTTGATGTTACAATCCAAGAACAAATATTATTATTAATCAAAAACCTATCTAAAAAATTCAATACTTCTACCATATTTATAACTCATGATCTTGCGGTTGTTGCTGAAATTTGTGATACAGTATCTGTAATGTATCAAGGAAAAATTGTAGAAGAAGGAACAGTAGAGGAAATATTTAACAAACCTAAACATCCTTACACCATTGGACTTTTAAAATCAATTCTTACACTAGAACATGATCCAAATAAAAAGCTTTATTCAATAAAAGAAAACCCTATAAAGATCGCAAAAAACAGTGCTGAGGAGTTTTAAATGAGCAATCAAAAAGAAATAATTCTTAAAGTAGAAAACTTAATGCAAACATTCACGATAGGAGAAGATTTTTTGTTTTGGAAAAACAAACAAAAAGTAAATGCAGTAAACAATGTTAGCTTTGAGGTAGAAAAAAATAAAACTTTAGGACTCGTAGGAGAATCTGGTTGTGGCAAATCCACTACCCTTCGCTCAATAATGCAACTTTACACACCAACTTCTGGAAATATTTACTTTAACGGAAAAAACATAACTAAACTTTCAAAAAAAGAACTCTTAAAAACAAAAAAAGATATGCAAATGGTATTCCAAGATCCGCATACTTCGCTTGATCCAAGAATGACAATAAAGGAAATAATAGCAGAACCACTAGAAATATATAATGAAAACAAAATTCTTCCAAAAACAAAACAAGAAATAGAACAAAGGGTAAACGAACTAACAGATATTGTCGGATTACATAAAAGTATGTTAACCAGATACCCTCATGAATTTTCAGGAGGACAAAGACAAAGAATAGGAATTGCTAGAGCCCTAGCTTTAAATCCCAAGCTTCTGCTTTTAGACGAAGCCGTTTCTGCACTTGATGTTTCAATCAGAGCTCAAATTTTAAATCTCTTAAAAACTCTACAAAAAGAATTTAATTTGTCTTATTTATTTATTTCTCACGACCTTGCTGTAGTAAAATATATGAGTGATAAAATTGCTGTAATGTACCTTGGAGTTATCCTAGAACTTGCGCCTAGAGAAACGTTATTTTCAAATCCAATTCATCCGTATACCAAAATGCTAATAGCATCAATTCCTGAAATCAACCCCGAAAAAAGAAAAAATAAAAATATAAAACTGGACGAACAAACTCTAGCAAACATTAGGAAAATTCATTTATCAACCCAAGTACATCCAAAACTAGAAGAAGTAGAAAAAGATCACTTTGTATCTAAATACCTTTTTGATGAGATGAATAAATAGATGAATAAATAATTTAAAAACTTATTTATGGTCAAAATAAGAGACTTCAAAATCTATTTTATTATCAATCCCTTCAACAAAGTATAAATTAATTCTATTAACATTATTTTTATCTATTACTTTGTTACCAGAATCGATAAAATAATAATAAATTCTATCCTTGGGTAAATTTTTAAGCTTAATAGTATAAATTCCCTTATTATCTTCTTTTTCAACAAGCCTATTTAAAAAAGGATTGAAATTATTAAAACTACCAGCTATTGTGACTATTTGTCCAGGACGACCTATATAAAAAATTTCAATTTCATTGTTATCATATGATTGTATTGGATTTCTCAAAGAAATATAACTGGATTTCTCTTTAGCAACTTCAATTTTAGAAAATGGGATTAAATCCTCATTATAAACTACATTTTTATTATACTCATCATTAGTCCAAACACCATCTACAATAAGCCTATATTTTATATTGCTTGTGCCATGAGGAATATTAACTTTAACAAAAAAAACTCCATGCTCATTTTTTTTGAATAAATATTTCTTAGAATATTGATCAAAGTCAAAGGCAGCAAAAATTTTTCTAATTTCCTTATTGGGAGGATAAAACAACAATATACGATTGGAATCAACCATAGGTTTAAGATTGTCTTTTCTTGTTGAAACTTCTAGAAATTCGTTTAAACTTAAATCGAAATCATAAATTAAATAATCATCTGAAAAAAGATTGTTAACACATAAAGCTACAAAAACCAATAAATACAAACACCTTTCTTTCATAGATTATACATAAAGCTCACAATAATAATTCTTTTGGCAAAATACTACACATTTAAACTTTTTAACATTATACTAAAAACATACATTAAAGTAAATAATACAAGGAGTACAAAAAATGGGTTTTCATATTTATGAAATCAAAGCCAGACAAATTATTGATTCTAGAGGGAATCCAACAGTTGAAGCTGATGTCATTTTAGAAGATGGAACTTGCGGAAGAGCTGCCGTACCATCAGGCGCATCAACAGGAATTAATGAGGCTGTTGAGCTTAGAGATGGTGATAAGTCTGTGTATATGGGAAAAGGAGTTTTAAAGGCAATTGAAAATATAAAAAACATAATTGCCCCAGAACTTGAAGGTATGAGCGCCTTAAATCAAGTTGCAATCGACAGAAAAATGATTGAACTTGATGGCACCTCCACAAAAGAAAAGCTTGGTGCTAATGCAATCCTGGCAGTTTCAATGGCTACAGCTAAAGCTGCTGCAAAGTATCTTGGACTTAAGCCTTATCAATATCTTGGAGCGTACAAGGCCAACATTTTACCTACACCTATGTGTAATATTATTAATGGTGGTGCACACTCTGACAACTCTGTTGACTTTCAGGAGTTCATGATAATGCCAGTAGGAGCAAAAACATTCAGCGAAGCAATAAGAATGGCAGCAGAGGTTTTTCATACGCTAAAGGGCATTCTAAGTGGCAAAGGATATGCAACTTCTGTTGGGGATGAAGGAGGATTTGCTCCAAATTTAAAATCAAATGAAGAAGCTTGTGAAATGATTATAGAGGCAATAAAGAAGGCGGGATATGAACCTGGAAAAGACATTGCAATAGCTCTTGATCCAGCAACATCTGAGCTTTATGATCCAAAAACAAAAAAATATGTACTTAAATGGTCAACAAAAGAAGAACTTACTTCAGAACAAATGGTTGAATATTGGGCAAAGTGGGTAGAAAAATATCCAATTATTTCAATTGAAGATGGAATGGCTGAAGAAGATTGGGATGGATGGAAAAAACTTACAGACAAAATTGGAAACAAAATACAGCTTGTTGGAGATGATCTGTTTGTAACAAATACTTCGTTTCTTAAAAAAGGAATCGAAATGGGAGTTGCTAATTCAATCCTTATTAAGGTCAATCAAATTGGAACACTAACAGAAACATTTGAAGCTGTGGAAATGGCCAAAAAAGCAGGCTACACAGCAATAGTCTCCCATAGATCAGGAGAAACAGAAGATACGACAATAGCAGATCTTGTAGTAGCTCTTGGAACAGGACAAATCAAAACTGGTTCACTATCAAGAACAGATAGAATAGCAAAATACAATCAACTCATAAGAATAGAAGAAGAATTGGAAACAACTGCTGAATACCACGGGAAAAGCGTCTTTTATTCTATTAAACAAAAATAAATCAAATCCCTTTTACAGGGATTTTTTTTAAATTAAATAAAAATGTAGAGTGTGTAAAAAAATAAAATTATCTTTTGGAAAATTGAAAACTTTTTCGCGCTTTTTTCTGCCCAAATTTTTTACGTTCAACCTTCCTTGAATCTCTTGTTAAAAACCCATTGGATCTCAAAATCATCTTATTAGATTCATCAAGCTCAAAAAGAGCTCTTGAAATGCCATGCCTTATTGCCCCCGATTGACCTGAAATCCCTCCCCCATAAACATTAATATAAAGATCATATTTTCCAAGTGTATTTGTCAAAACCAAAGGCGATAACGCCATTGTCCTTAAATTTTCAAGTTGGATGTAAGAGTCAAAATCTCTATTATTTACTTTGATATTGCCACTACCTTCTCTAATGTAAACTCTAGCAACAGAAGATTTCCTCCTACCAGTTCCCATTGATAAATTAACATTGCTAAAATTTGATTTTTTCATTTTACCTCTCTAAATTAGCTTACAGCTTTATAGGATTTTGAGCTTTAAGAGTATGCTCTGAACCAGGAAAGACTTTTAAATTTCTAAAAAGATCACGCCCCAAAGGACCTTTTGGCAACATACCCTTAACAGCAATCTCAAGAGGTGCACAAGGCTTTCTCTCTGACAATGTTCTAAAAGTGTCAGAATAAAGACCTCCCGGATATCTTGAATGCCTATAATAAAGTTTTTGTTGATATTTCTTCCCAGTCAGCTTAACTTTAGAAGCATTAATAATAATAACATTGTCGCCTAAATCTTGATGAGGAGTATAATAAGCTTTATGTTTGCCTCTTAAAATTTTAACAACATCCACAGCAACTTTACCTAAAATTTTATCTGCTGCATCAATTACATACCATTTTTTCTCAACAGTCTTTGGCTTGATCCAAATCGTAACATTATTGGTTATTTTATTCATAATAGCGAATTACCCTTACTATAATTTTATGCATAAATCTCATTAATTGTATTACTTGTAAGGATCACTGTCAAGTCCATCAATAAACTTGCTTTTAAGAGAAAAACAAATTTTTTTAAAATTATCCAAATCTCCTTTAGAAAACTTCAAAGGAATAATAGATGGGATACTAAAATTTGGACTAATTAAATATCCAAATTTAAGAAATTCATTAAAAATTTCAGAATGATAACAAGCATCATAAAGAGGAAACATATACCTATCAGTTACTTTAAACAAAGATGTAGCAAAAGAATTAAAATCAATATCGATATTTTTCTTATAAAATAAAAGTCTACTTAATGTATGTCTAGCTAAAGATAAAGTTACAGCATCAAAATTATCTCTAAATTCTATTTTTCTAGAAAGGTTATCCATAACAACAATGCTAACAGACATAAAATCTGGCAGAGGAATATTAAAAATCATAGGATATTTAATATTACTAAATCCTACTCTAAACTCATATATTCCTTCTTCTTTTTCCCAGGGCATAAAAAATTTATTTTTACCAGTTAAAGATAATAAAAATTTTTTCGCATCTTTTTCTAGCCTAAAAATATAAACAGTCCCGGCCTCTTTAAAAAAAGTAAATACCAAATTAATAAACTGATTTTTAAAAACAGAAGGATAAGGAGATATCAAACCCCTTGATACAGTTTGTTTAAAAAGGCGACTTAAACCTTGAACCCTATACCCTAAAAAATTTTTTCCACCATTTAAATATAAATCTAAATATCTCTTACCATGAATATCATAAAGATAAAAAAATCTTGCCCTTTTAATAACTGGTAAATTATCTATTAAAGGTAAATCATACATTTGATAAACTTTCTAAAAGAATTTCATTTGCAAGTATAGGATTAATCTTTCCTGAAGATTTTTTCATTATTTGCCCCATCATAAATTTAATAGCATGATCTTTACCCTTTTTGTAAAGTTCGATTGATTTAGGATTTTCATCTAAAACTTCAAGCACAATCTGTTTAATAACAAACTTATCACTTACTTGCTCTAATTGATTTTCACTTATAACAACAGAAGCAGAAACTCCTCTGGTAATCATCTCTGAAAATACTCTTTTTGCTATTTTGCCGCTTATTTTGCCAGCAACAATAAATTCAACAAGCTCTGTAATATATCTTGAAGGCAAATTAAATTCAAGAACACTAATTCCTTTATCATTAAGAACACTTAAAACTTCGGACAATATCCAATTGGCTACTTTTTTGGGATCACTTGCATTAATAACAGCCTCTTCAAAATATCTAAGCAGATGCTTATCTGCTGTTAAAGTAATAACATCAAAATCACTTAGCCCATATTGGCCTTTAAGCCTAACTCTTGCATCAAATGGAAGTTCAATTAACTTTAAATTTTTAATATTATTAATATAAGAGTTGTCAATCTCTATTAAAGGCAGATCGGGTTCTTGAAAATAGCGATAATCAGATACTGTCTCTTTATTTCTTTGAATAACTGTTACTCCATTCTTATCATCAAATCCTCTAGTATGCTTACCACAACTATCAAGGGTTTTTTTAAATTGAACCCACTCCTGTTGCTGCCTTAATTCTTCATATTCAATAGCAGCTTTAATAGATTTAAAAGAATTTAAATTCTTTATTTCAGCTATAGGAGTTTTATACTCAACATCATTCTCTTTAACAATTAGATTAACATTTACATCACATCTAAAAGAACCATTCTCCATATTACATTCAGACAAATCAAGATACCTGAAAATTTCTCTTAAAGAACTTAAAAAAGCAATAGCTTCGTCCCCACTGTTAATATCTGGAGCAGAAACAATTTCAAGCAAAGGAGAGCCCGAACGATTAAAATCAACATAACTTTGATTTTCACTATCCAGCAAATGTAGACTCTTGCCAGAATCTTCTTCCATATGAATTCTAATAATATTAATCTTTTTGGGACCAGAAAGGGTTTCAATTAATAAACTTCCCCCCTCACAAATTGGCTTATCATTTTGCGAGATCTGATACCCTTTTGGCAAATCTGGATAATAATAATGCTTTCTGTCAAATTTAACAACATTTCTAATCTTTGAATTTGTGGCATGCCCCGCTAAAATTGCACTATTAATAAGCTCTACATTCACACTTGGCAATGAGCCAGGAAGGCCAAGGCAAATTGGACAAACACGTGAGTTGGGAACTCCTCCAAACTCATTCTTACATCCACAAAAAGCCTTTGTTTTTAAACCCAACTGAACATGAATTTCTAATCCAATAACTAATTTATATTCCATTCAATCCTAATTCCCTAATCACATTTTTTGAAAAACTTAAAAGTTCAAAATCCTTCTTGCTGCGTCCAATAATTTGCATTCCAATTGATAATCCTTCCTCATCCTTAGAATACGGAAGCGAAATAGCAGGAGCTCCAATAAGATTTGCAATCACAGTACAAATATCTGAATAATACATTTTAACAGGATCATCAAAATCTAAACCAAGTCTAAAGGGCTTAACAAAGCTTGTTGGAGTAATAATAAAATCAAAGCTTTCAAAAAGGTTGTTAAATTTAGGAATAATTAAATTTTGAAGAATTTCACAAGCTTTTGCATAATATTTAGAATCATACCCTTCTGACAATAAATAATTTCCAAGAACAATACGCCTTTTAACTTCTTCTGACAAGAAATTGCTTCTATGTTTAAAATAAAAATCATTAAGACTCAAACTTTCTGTCATTCTCTTGCCGTAACAAAGTCCAGTATAACGAGCAAGATTGGAGGACGCTTCAACAGGAGAAATTGTATAATAAATTGATAAAATAAAATTAATCTCTTCTATTGAAATTTCTTTTATATTAATACCTTTTAACAAAAGATCTGATTTAAACTTGGCAAAACTATTTGCAACATTTTTGTCCATTAGATCTTCGCCAAGTTCTTTAATTACAGCTAAATTTTTACCTTGCAGCGACTCAATTTTTAAAGGATAAAAATCATCAAAGATGTCTACACTAGTAGAATCCATTTCATCAAATCCACAAGTATGCTTTAAAATCAAAGCAATATCTTCAATAGAATGAGCAAAAAATCCTATTTGATCAAAAGACGAAGCGTAAGATGCAAGCCCATAACGAGAAAGACCTCCATAAGAAGGTTTAAATCCCAAAATTCCCGAAAAAGATGCAGGAAGCCTAACAGAACCTCCAGTATCACTACCAAGTGAAAAAGGTGCCTGGAAAGCTGCAACTACAGCCGCAGAGCCCCCAGAACTACCACCTATAACATATTCTCTATTTAAAGGATTTAAAGTTGCACCGTAATAAGAAAATTCACAAGTAGAGCCCATGGCAAATTCATCCATATTGGTTCTACCAATTATAATTGCTCCTTTATTCTTAAGCCTTTTAATCACAGTCGCATCATAAGGAGAAATATAGCCTTTTAAAATCTCAGAAGCACAAGTTAAAGATTTATCTTGAATTGAAATATTATCTTTAGCTGCAATAAGCATACCAATTAAAGGTAAATCTTCTGTTACACCATTTTTTAAACAATCGTCATATCTTTTTGCAATCTCTAAAGAATCATCGAAAAATTCAATATATCCGTTGATATCTTTATTTAATTCATAATTATTTTTATACGCAAGCAAAATATCATAAATTTTACATTTTCTAGTTAAAACTAATTCTTGAATTTTGGTTAAAGTTAAATTACTTAAATCCAATACCTTAATCCTTATTCCAATATTTTAGGAGATGAGAAATATCCATCTAAAAACGAATTACTAAGTTTTTTAATTGATTCAATAGAAAGAGAAAATTTTACTTCATCCTCGCGCAACGTAGAAATCTTTTTCTTATTAGCATTAAAATTAATTTGAACCTCAAAATTTGAAATTTCATTAACCAATCTAATAACTTTCTCAAATTTTGAAATAAATTTATCTTCACTCTCTCTACTAAGTGTCACTAAGCTTAATTTTAAGCTATTTTTTAAATGTATATCTTTCAAAACAAACCTCTAAACTTTGACAATTTTTTTAATATACTCAGGACTCAAAATAGCTTTCCTACCATTTCTCAAACTAATTTTAACAAACTGCAAGTTGCTTTGGTACCAGCTATCAACAACTATTCCCTTTTCTCCATTATAAATTATATAGTCTCCAATATTAAATTCAATATTCCTTTTGTCATTAATAAAAAAATTATTAAAATTCTCTTTTAAGTATTCAGGAATAAAAACAATGTCATAAGAGTTTTTGTCAATATCTTGGAAAAAAACGGAAGGCAAAGTGCCTTTATAAGAACCTCTAAAAGCTCGCCTTAAATTTAAGGTAACAATAAGCTCTGATTTAGCTCTTGTGATTGCAACATAAAAAAGCCTTCTCTCTTCTTCAAGTCTGTCTTCTGTTAATTCTTCGATTTCAGCAGGTAAAAGACCTTTCTCAAGCCCAGAAATCACAACTCTATCAAATTCAAGCCCCTTAACACCGTGAATCGAAGACAAAAGTATATTGGACTTAAAATCTCCAGAAATTAAAGGAGAAAGTGAAGAATTTTCTAAAAATATAGCAAGACCTTCAAATGTGCCTGAATATTCAATTCCGCTATTAATAAGTTCATCAATATTTCTTAATTTTTCGTCTTTATCAAATTTTTTATAGTAATCTAAAAGACCAAACCTAACTACAACATCCTCAATAAAAGTAGATAAATTAATATAATTATCTTCAAAAAGTTTCTTACCCAGCTCATCATAAACGTTTAGAAATAATAAAAGGGACTCTTTGGCTCTATTTTTAAGTAAACCTAAAGTCTTTTTACTTGCACAAAACAAATTGAAATTAACATCTTCATCGTTTAAAGTACTAATTATTTTGTCTAGAGTGGTTTTTCCAATTCCTCTAGAGGGCTTATTTATCATTCTCAAGAAAGATATTTTATCTTTCTTATTTATAAAAAGCCTAAGCAAACAAATAATATCTTTTATTTCCTCTCTATCATAAAATTTAATTGATCCTAAAACCTTGTATGAAATATTCTTCTTTAAAAAAGATGTTTCAAAATGAAAAGATTGGGAATTAAATCTATAAAGTATTGCTGTCTGAATATCATCGGAAATAAGCAAATTAGAAAAATATTCAGCTTCATCTGTGGTGCTTTGAAAAACTAAAAATTTCATCCTTTTATCAGAACTATTTTGAGTTGTTATTTGCTTTTCGTACCTATTTTTATTTTTTGAAATCACCTCATTTGCAATGCCCACTATATTTGAATTTGAACGATAATTTTGCACTAAATAAAATTTAATAACATTGTTAAAAGTTTTTTCAAATTCAAGAATATTTTCAATTCTAGCTCCCCTAAAAGAATATATTGACTGATCTTCATCTCCCACAACCATAAAATACATACCATCCAAATAAAGTTCTTTTAAAAATAAAAATTGTGAATAATTTGTATCTTGATATTCATCTACAAAAATAACTTTAAATCTAGATTGAATAGACTCTTTTAAAGATTTGGATTGCCTCAGCATTAAAATGGGCTTGATAATAAGATCTGAGAAATCAAAAGCATTATTTTTGGCTTTCTCTTCCTCATAAATTTTAATATATTCATATTTCTTTTCTGTAAATTCAATAAATTTTTCTAAAAAAAAATTTTCTTTGTCTTTTAAAATCAAAGCTGCAATCTGTTTTGCCATTTCAAGATTTGAAGCAAGATCAATTTGCTTAACAAATTTAACAACATCATTAGTGTCCCAAATTGTGAAATTTGAATCGTAATTTTTGTCAAAATCCTTATAGTAAACTCTCAAAAGCCACGACCCGAAAGAATGAAAAGTTTGAATATGAAGTTTTTTGTCAAATTTTAAAAGATCATTTATCCTATCATTCATTTCATTTGCAGCTTTATTGGTAAAAGTTAAAGCTAAAATTTCATTGGGATCTATATTCATGTGTTTGATTAAATAAACAATTTTTGCAATTATAACTCTTGTTTTACCACTTCCAGGCCCTGCTAAAACAAGAATTGGATTTTTACTTTTACTAAAAACAATTTTCTCTTGGGAAGTATTTAAGCTAGAAAAAAAATTTTTTATTTTATCCATTACTAATAAACTTCAGAAACCTTAAGATCAAACCCTGAGGGAGTCTTTACCCAAAAGAATTGAACAGCAAAAATTTCTTTTCCCTGCTCTTTTAAAAAAGGAGTAATATCTCTGTCATTAAGAATAACATTAACATCAGAAAGTCTTGAAAAAAATAGTATTAAAGATTTTTCAAAAGCTAAATTAATAGGAATACCTTTGGATGCAAAAAGAGACTTGCCATAAAGATTGTTTTCATCGGCATATCTAAAAAATGTATCATTTAGAAAATCGATTTTCAAATCAACATTTGAAAGTTTTTGAGAAGAATATAGAGTGAGATAATTGCTACTTGGTAATTTTTCAGTTCCCTTAACTTCAAACTGCCAATTTAAAATATTAAATCTATTGTCAATATTAGTTTCAGATACATATTTAACATTTAAAGCAAAAGACTCTAAACTTACATGAGCTATTTTCAACTTATCATAATAATAATTCTCGTAAATAATTTTAACTCTAATATTATCATCAAGATCTATCTCTTTAAACTCTCCTAAATTTAAAATATTTTTACTTTTTTTAGACTCATCAACAATAACTAAATCATCGCCAATAAACGATGCTTTATATTTTGCAATTTCATCACTATATGTTAAAGATAAAAAATCTCCCTCTTTAAGAGAAACATTCCAAAAATTCTTTTTATCAAAAGATACTTCATGAATATTTGAAATTATCTTTTCATCCTGACTAAGATTGAAAAATTTTTTAAAATAAACTTCCACTTTTCTAAAATACAAAAATACAAATAATAATAAAAGAACACCAAAGATGCCTAAAAAGATTTTAAAAATACTTAAAGATTCTAAACTAAAAAAAAACAATTTTTTGTTTAAAACTTTATTATTGCCTAAAAATCCTAAATTTGAAACTTTATCTTCAGATTTAATCCCAATATAACTATTATTAAGTCTACTTTTATAATCCTTAAAAAGTGTTGCTATTAATCTAGAATCAATGTCTAAATATTCGCTATAAGTTCTTAAAAATCCAACGGCCAAAACTTCGTTTGGAAAAATTTCAATATTAGAATCTTCAAGAGCTTTAAGATACTTAATAGAAATTTTAATATCATCAGCTACCATTTCAAGAGTCAAATTTTTACTATTTCTAACTTTTCTCAAATAACTCCCAAATTTAATAAAATCATTTTCTTCCATAGACTTAAACCTTAATTTTTTTTAATATCATATAAAAAATTATCTACCTTATTTGAAGATTTTGGAGGATCATATTTAAATTTGCTATCAAGAATTCCAATATTAAACTTTACAGCAGTTAAATCAATAACTATTTCGCGTCCACCACTAGTAGGAAAAGCAGTAATTCTTCTAATTATTCCATCTGGAGCAAAAGCAATAATAAAAGAATTAATAGTAGCAGCCCCCTTGTAAAGCTTTCTAGAAAAGGTTAATTTAATGTATTTTCCAGGCTCAGATGAATCGAGATCTTCTAGATTTGGAGAATTGGTATAAGATACGCTGTACTCACTATTTAAAACTTTCATAAGACCTCCCCCACTATTACCCTTTACTAATTGCTGATTAAAAGAAGTCCCAAGAGATGGAACATAAACTGTCAAAAATTCACCATCACTTACAAAAACTTGATTATTTGAATCTAAATTAATAATAAACTTGTCTGGAAACTTATAAAGCAAAACACCTGCTTGCTTTAATCCCTTTAAAGTAAAATTAATTGTTGCTTGCATGTCTTCTATGTTTTGATATTTAGCATAAATTCCTTCAAAATATTGATTTGCAGATATTTGAGCAAACACAGCAACGGGATACAAAACTAATAAAAGTATTGTTTTTATCATTTCATGAACTCTTATTATTAAGCTTAAGCTATTAACAAAACTACAGTTAAACTATTATCTATTGTCAATAAACTTTATTTCCATAATACTACATATCATGGAAATAAACTATTATTAATAGTAATAGTTTAATACATAAAATAAAAATTTAAAGCTTAGGTATAAAAACCTTGAAAGAATTAGGATTTAATAAAAATGTCTTTGAATTACGCTGAAATAAATACCTTAATTAAAGAAATTCCTTTCACAAACTCTTTAATAACAAAAATAATACAACCGGATTACAAAAGTTTGATTTTAGAGATTTACAATAAAATTGATAATAAAAAATTTAAAATATTAATTTCTTTAGATCCAAACACTACAAGATTGCACATAACAAACAAAAAATTCAAAAAGAATGCTTTAAAATTAAGATTTTCCGACTTCTTAAAATCAAAAATTCAAAATGGAAAAATCATAAAAGCTTTCCAAATGAAAAATGAAAGAATAATTTCTCTTGAAATTTTTAAAAAAGACCTAATTATCTTATTCATCAAATTGTGGCCATCCTCCCCAAATATCATAGCTACAAACTCAAACTTTAAAATACTAGATACATATTACAGAAGGCCAAAAATAAAAGAAACATCGGGTGAAATCTTTTCAAAAGCTAAAGAAATACATGAAAGCAATAAAATATCTGATAAAAAAATCATGGGTCTGAAAGAAGACTACAATAATACTAGCTATACATCTTATTCTGAATTTCTTGAAAATTACTACGAATCACTTAACAATCAAATTAAAAAAACCAATATAAAAGAATTGCTTATTGAAAAATATAAAAAAGAGTTAATTTTTTTAGAAAAAAGAATAAATTCTTTAAAACAACAAATCAAACTGATTGAAAACATTGAAAACGAAAAAGAAAAAGGTGAGTTGATTTTATTAAATATTAATAAAATACAAAAAGGGATTAAAGAAATAAGCCTCTTAAATTATAAAGAAGAAAAAATAAAAATACCCTTAAACCAATCATTATCACCAAAAGAAAATGCCTTGCAATATTTTAAAGCATATAAAAAGGGAAAAAATTCTTTTAAAAGAATACAAAATCAATTAAAAGATAATCTAGATAAATTTAATTTAATTCAATCAAAAATAACAATGTTAAAAGTCAAAGATTTCATTCCCGAAAAAGAATATAATCAAGAAAAAACTACCATTAAGGTAAAAGAAAAAACGCCAAAAATAGGCTTGCATTTTACCCATTGTGGATTTGAAATTCTTATTGGAAGAAACGCAAAAGAAAATGATGACCTTTTAAGACATTGCGTTAAAGGAAATGACTATTGGCTTCATACAAGAGATTATCCTGGAGCTTATGTTTTTATTAAAAATCAAAAAAATAAAACTCCCAGCCTTGATGTACTTTTAGCTGCTGGTAATTTATGCGTATTTTACACAAAATTAGCAAAAAAATCGGGACAATCAGATCTTTACTACACGCAAGTCAAAAATTTAAGAAGGGTTAAAAATAAAAAGCTGGGCCTTGTAATTCCAAAAGCAGAAAAAAATTTACATATTAAGCTGGATGAAAATCTAATAAAAAAATTAAAAAATCAAACTTAAATACTACTTATAGCAAAGTAAAGTTTTGAATTTTTTATAAAATATTGTTATTCAATGACAAAAAGCATAAAATTTATAAAAGTGGAGGAATAACTTTATGATTTCAAAGTTAACAAAAATTGTAGCAACAATATCTGATCTTAGATGCGAGCCAGAACATGTAAAAGATTTATACGATGCAGGGGTAAATGTTATAAGGCTAAATACTGCTCATCAATCACACGAAGATACAATCAAAGTAATAAACAATGTTAGAAAAATTTCAAATAAAATAGCTCTAATGATTGACACAAAAGGACCAGAGGTTAGAACAGCAAATATTGAAAATCCTATTATTGTAAAAACTGGAGAAAAAGTAATAATTTCAACTTCGCCCATTAATGAGCCTAACAACTTTCAAACCAATTATGATGGCTTTGTTAAAGAAGTTCCCCAAGGATCTAAAGTGTTAATTGATGACGGTGAGCTTGAAATGACTGTTGTTAACAAATTGCCTGACCGATTAATTTGTGAAATTAAAAATGACGGCCAAATTAAAAATAAAAAATCAATTAACACCCCCGGAATTTCTCTTAAGCTACAATCAGTAACCGAAAAAGACAAAGGATTTATTGAGCTTGCAGCAAAATATAATATTGATTTTATTGCCCATTCGTTTGTAAGACATTCCAAAGACGTTCAAGATGTTCAAAAAATTTTAACTGACTCTGGAAATCCTGATGTAAAAATTATATCCAAAATAGAAAATCAAGAAGGAATTGATAACATTGAAGAAATTGCAAAAGCCTCTTACGGAATAATGGTTGCAAGAGGAGATATGGGGGTTGAAATTCCTGCAGAAGATGTACCCATTGCTCAACTTAAAATAACACAAACTTGCATAAAGTATGGAATACCCGTGATTACAGCAACTCAAATGCTTCATACAATGATTGAAAATCCAAGACCTACTAGAGCAGAAGTATCTGACATCGCTAACGCTATTTTAAACGGCACAGATGCAATTATGTTATCTGGAGAAACTGCCTACGGAAAATATCCAATTGAAGCTGTAAAAATGATGACAAGTATTGCTAAAAAAGTTGAAAAACACAGAAAAATGACCTTATATAAGGATGAACTCTTTTACGACAAAAGCATTACAAGAAACTATATTATCAAATGTGCAATTGATGCCACAAAACTTATGGACGTAAAAGCAATTATTGTAGATTCTCTAAGGGGCAAAACTGCAAGAATAATGGCAACTTATAGAGCAAGTGTTCCACTATTCATTACAACAAATAGCGAGAGACTAGCAAGAGAATTATCATTATCTTATGGGGTTTATTCTAATCTTGTAGACAATAATTTCAAAAGAACTACCGAATTTGTCGTAACTTCTCTTAAAATGTTAAAAGAACAAGGTATTGTTAATGACAAAGATACTGTAATAATTATTTCTGGCAATCCAAATAGAAATATTGAAAAAGGAACAGAATTTATGGAAATAAACACAGTAGAAGATGCAATCAAAGGACGGAATATATAAAGCAAGCTAGAAACTCCTTGGTTGAAAACATATTTTATTCAAATAATACAAACAACTTGTCATTTAAGTTGGAAGAAAAAAAAACTCACAAAGCCATCCTAACAGGTTATGGAAGCTATGAGTTTTTTTTAAAAAATGAATGTTTGTTTAAAAAAATAATATCAAATCAAACTAATAATGTATTTATAATCTCTGAAGCAAAAAGCGATTTTTTAATTAATATATCCAATCACAATGTGTGGAAAATTTTTAATAAAAATATTAAAGTAAACCTAAAAATATTAAAATTATTAAAAACTTTAAATTTTATTAATATAGACGATAAATTAATCGAAAATGATCATAAAATCGAAATTTTATTGAATTTTATTAGCAATATCAAGGAAAATATAAAAATAATTCCAATAATTTTTGGAAAAACTTGCAATAAACATTTAATGAAATTTTGCGAGTTCTTAAAACCTTTTATAAGCAGAGAAGAAAATTCATTTATTTTGCTGTCCTGCTTTATTTCAAAATCTACAAATATAAAAAAAGCCTTAAAGCTTGAAGAAAATTTAAAGCATATCTTTCTTGAAGAAAGATTGCCTAATCCTAATCTAATATTAGAAAACTATAAATCAAAAAAAATATTTCCAGAAAACATAAATGCAATCATGACTATTTCAAACCTTTTTAAACATTTCGAATTTACTGGCTCGAAAATAACATTTAACTCCCCAGAATACTTTATATCAAGCATCATTCTAATGAAATAAAATTGTCAAAATTAAAATTTATAAAAAGTTTTCTATTTTTTTACCGTTTTTCTTTAAAAAAGCATCAAGCCCTATTTTTGAAATACTTCTTAGCGCATTAGCAGAAACTTTAATGTTAACACTTCTTCCAAGATTTGGAATAAAAAATTTTTTGTTTATTAAATTAACCTTAAAGGTTCTTTTGGTTTTTACTCCAATATGTTGTCCAGCCCCACCTTTTTTCTTGGCAAGCCCCTTCCTTGGAACATTGTTTCCAAATATAGTTTTTTTTCCTGTTATCTCACACTTCCTAGCCATTTTAGCACTCCTTTAATTATGATTTTTTCTCCAAATATAAATCCATTAACTTTAAAAATAAAGCTAAACTACCTAAAATATTTTTCATTATACTTCCAAAGTTTAAATTGTTCCCATAGCTTTTAGCAAGATCCATATCAAGCTCTTTCCAATTATAAATCAGCTCTCTTTCCAAAGAAACTTTTGAATAGTCTGAAAGACAATCTTGCAAACGCTGCTCAATAGAATATATTTTAGAATAATATTCGCTTGATATAGCAAACGCCTTCTTATTAACATCTGCTATTATATTTAACAACAATTTCTCCGAAGATTTATCCCCCAAAGAAGCTCTATGCAACAATGCATTTATCCTATTGCCATAACCACCTTGCTCGCCCAAATTAGAATCAAAATCAATAAGACTTGCATAAATATTAATCAAAGCATGCATGTCATTAGACATTTCCCTTGAAAGCTCTATAAGTTTCCATTGTCCTTTAATAATAAGTAAATTAATAATATCATTAAGATCTTTTTTAACAAAATAAATAGTATATGTTCTCAAATAAACTAAAAGTTCGCAATAAATATAACCTGTGGTACTCATGATTTTAGATACGATCTTTTCATTCATTTTTTCATTATAATTATCCAAATTTAAAAAAGAGATTCCTGGAAAAAGCTGTTCGGCTAATATTTTAGATTTGCTACTTTTTTGCAAAACTTTAATCTTTTCAATTTCGGCAGCAACATGTTTGGTAAGATCATTAAAAAATATTCTTGCTATTGGATTAGGTTTTTGCCCAACAGAAATAGGAAAATAATCTGGATCCCCAATAACATATCTTATTAGATATAAAATTTCTTTATTCTTATTTATATCCAAAATAGAAGAAATAATCTTAATCCAGGCATTAGATTTAATAGGAAAATCTTCTTTATTTCCATAAATTTCTAAAATAATGTCATAAAGATTTTTCCAAATAGAAATATTCTTAATACAAGAAATACATTCTAAAAAATCTTTAAGATCATCTATAATAACTCCACAACCAATAGCGCTGAATCTAGGTCTATACACAAAATCATCTTCTGGAAGTAAGTTGTCAAAATTTTTAAGAACCAAATGATATTGATATAAGACCAAATCAAAAAAATTATGCAAAGCCTGATAAGTTTCATCTATCAATTTAATTTGTTCTTGAGTTATGTTTTTAAACAAATAGGATAAATTGTTATGTAAATTTTTAGGAAGATCTGAAGCAAAATTTATGTTATCGTTTGCAGAAAAAGAATAAATATAATCCAAAGACTTCTTCTGATTGTCATTTAAATATTTTTCAACAACAAAATGAACAATTTTATTAGAATTTTTATATCTTTGCGCAAATGGCCTTAAGGGAGAAAAAATTTTATAAAAATTATAAAGAAATCTAGAAAATTGAGGTAAGGCCTGAATTTTTGAAGCATTAAAAAAATTACTTACCCTGCTTAAACTAACTTTAACTTCTTTTAGCCTTTTTTGCTTTATTTGCTCAGAAGTAAGTTCTTTATTAATATTAAACATAGAAAGTATAAAATCAAATAAACTCAAATTCATCATCCCCCTAAAGCTCTTCAGCTGCCTTACTCTATTTTCCAATTAAACATGGAAATTAATATAACTATAAAAATTATACATAATTTATTGTAAAATAAAAGAAAAAACTTGAATAATTTTATGAGAATAAAAAAATTAATATTAACAGTAATTTTATTAATAAATCCCAGTTGTTCAACAAATAAGAACATCGTTGTACTAACTGACAATAAAACAATACCATTTTATATAAATCAATTTAATATAGAAAATAAACTAAATTTTATAATTAAGTTTAGAAATAATATTGACCTGCAAACAATAGAAAAAGAAAACGCACAAATAATTATTTCTAAAAACATTGGTAATACAAATATTACCAACCATTTTAAATCTATAAAAATCAATTATAATCCAGATTATCCCATCTTAAAACATATTTTCAAGCAATTTAACTACAAAATTATTCCATTGGGCTTTGACATTCCTATTTTAATCTATAAAAATACACATCACATTAAAAAATACATAAACACCAAATATCTAAAAGAAGAATACGAAAATTTCATTAAAGAAGGAAAATTTTTTATATCACCTTATGTTTCTGAAAATTTATTTTATGTAATTTCTCAAATAAATAATGTGAGATTTTCTTTTGAAAAAAATAAATTAAATTATAATGAGAATCAAATTCTAAAAATGCTAGAATATTTCTCATCATTTTTAAATAAAAAACAAATGGATTTGCAAAAAGATTTCTTTAATAAATATGGCTACTTAAAGCTAAATAAAATACTGCTTAATAAAAAATCTCTTTTAATAGCGGGATTGAGCGATATAACCTTCTATAATAGCTTAAGCGAACAAGAGAAGGCACAAATAAAATTTTCATATTTAATAAACGATAACAATGAAATTGTTATCTCAAATCCAAATTTTATTGGTATTTTAGAAACATCGGCTTTAACTAAAAAATTTATCAACTGGATATTGGATAAAAAAACCCAAAAAACCCTAATTGGATTTAACAATCAATCCCTATCAAATATATGTTTTGGATTTGCCAATGGTTTTACTCCTTACAAAGGATTAAATTTAAAAATAAAAAATTCAATTGATGGAATATCTCCTTTTATTATTGACGAAACTCAAATCAATAGCCATTCCTATGTATTAAGCAAAAAAACAATTGAAAAAGCAAACTTACTTATAAATGAATGGTTTTTCTCTAAAATTAATAATCTAAAAAAAAATAAAAATTAAATATGTCTTTTCTTGTAATTTAAAGTAATTATTTTAAAAATAAGAAAAAACAATAACGCAGAAAGAATAGCTAAAGATAAGTAAACACCATTAAAAACATATATAAGAAGAGAAATAAAAATAATTAGAAAATAATTTACAAAAAGACAAGCAATCCCTGAGAAAATAGCTATCATTAATGAAATTAGAAAAATCATAGCCTTGGAATTGAAATTAAATTCTATTTTAGAGAACAAAGAGATAAAAAATGCTCCTATTAAAACTAATAAAATAGGAGAAATCAGTAAAACCAAACTTAAAGAAAAAATATTAATTAATTTCAAATTTAATATAGCAACCCTATGAAAAGCGCTTGACAAATTTTGAATTTTTAAAAAAAATCCAAACTCAGTAAAATTTGAAAATAAAGCTAAATTTTCTACATTCTCATTAATTTTGACAACCTCTAAAACATTTGTATCAAAACTATCCGTAGACACAAAGACTTTGGTAAGAGTAATTTCGCTCTGCTCATTGTCTTTATCTAAAACATTTTGATACACAAAATTACCTTTCAAAGTAGCAAATGGAATTTTAATATGCAATATCACATTCCCTGTATTATTAAATCTAATAAGTTCAAAATTTTTTATTATTTTAGAATGATTATTAAAGGCGACAACTTTTTGCATATAAATATAATCATAAAAACCTTTCTTAGAATCTGATTGCAATAAAAATATATCGTTTATTCCGTAATATTCAAAATATTTTTCAATCTCATCAAAAAAAAGATATCTTTTTCTAAGCTTTTCAAGAGATTTATTCTTATAATTCAAAATTTCATTATCACTGGGCAATAACTTATGAAGATTTGAAAACCCGTAATAAGCTAATTTAAATTTTTCAGTATTAAGAAACAAAAAATTTTTTTGCTTTTCTTCGGAAATTAACTGCATTTTTTCTTTTTCAAAATTTCTGTTTTCATTAATAAACTTTAAAGTCAAATTTAAAAGCGCAACAAAATTATCATCTTTTGTTGCAACATAAGCAATATAAGCAAAGTAATTGGCTGTATAATAATCATTTTGAGAAATAAATCCATTGACAATATTAAAAAAATCTTGCTTTTTAAGACTTTGCAAAGGATATTGTGAAAAAGTTTTTTTAACCTTTTCTAAATCAACGTCATAACTTGGAATTTTACTATATTCAGATTTCACCAAATAATAATTTGTTAAAAGTTCTTCATTATTTACATAAATAATTCGCATTTTATCATATATTCTAATCAAATTTTCAAGATATTTTCTCTTTTGCTTCATTGAATTTATCAAATCAGAAGATAAAAAAAATCTATTTGAAGACAAACTTATATCTATATTTTTAATTTTAAGAGATATTTCATTTGCTTCACTCTCAAGAAGATTATATCTGTCGTAACTAAACTTATACTCATTTCTCTGGGCAATTATATAAGGCAAAATTAAATTAAATAGAAAAGTAAAAAAGAGTCCCATAATAAAAAATAATAGCAAAAATGCATAAAGCCTAGAAAATAAATATCCATTATACGACTTTAAATAAATCTTTATTTCTTGCCGAACAAAAAAAGCAAAGTAAATGCAAACAATAAATATAAAAAATCCAAAAAAATACTTATAAAAAAGCAAAATAGAATCAAAAAAAGTTGCTATTAATTTATGTTTTTCTAAAAAATTTTCTCCCAAAAAATATGAATAACTAAAGAGTAAACCTAGAAAAAAACACAGAAAAATAATAAAATTACTCAAAAATGCATATACTTCTTTTTTCATAAGCTTTAAGAATTAACCATCCTTATATAAATCATTGTCTAAATCTTTGCTGATTTTAATATATTCCGAAACAAATCCAAATAAATAGGTAGAAAAAAAAGTTAAAACACAAAAAATAAAAGGAATAAAATCAGAGATCATACTCTTCCCTATTATTACATTGTAAATCCTGGGAAACTCAATCGAATAGACATTATAAATTTTTAAAAAAAGTATAATAAAAATAGGATAAAGGAATATTGCAAAACTATTTGAAAAAATAAGATTAAAAACATAATAAAACGAAAATAACAATAAAGAAATTCCCAATATATTAAAAATTAAATTCAAATAATTGAGTGAAAGTAGAAAATTATTCAAAATTTTTAAATCTCTGAAAATAAAATCAACAAAATTATTATAAATCTTTTGCTCTAAAAAATTATTCTCAACAAAATCAATCTTACTAGAATTAGAAAGATTTGATTGGTAAGAAAAACCTTTATCACCTTTGTCATTCTCTGAAACAATTAAAACCCCATTAAAACCATAAAATCTAGGCCTATTGCTAGAAAATATTATTTCATCATTTAAAAAATGCACAACCTCATCTTTAAGAATAAAATTATCATTTCTATTGCTATTAATATAGTAAGAATGAAAACTATAACTAACTAAAAATCCTAAATAAGAAAACAATAAAATAAGAACAAAGATAATACAATTAAAATGGAAAAACTCTTTAGACGACTTTAAAACTATCCTATAAAAAGGATAAGATATTCTCATAAAAGTAACAACAAGGGACAAAGGAAAAGAATAAATATAGGCATTGTAATAAAGGCTATAGCTTAAAATGGAAAATTTAAAATATAAGAACTTATATTTTAAATAAAATGTACATATGAACATTAAAGAAAAAAGGCAAAATATTAAGATAAACCTGCAAATTATCAAAAAGATCAATCTTAAAGAATCAAACACAGCAAATCCTCCCCCTCGAAAATTGAAAAAACTTTAAGCCTTTTTGTTGTCGACCAAAATATTTTTAATCTTCTTCTTAGCCTCTTCAAAGCTAATTTGCAAAGCTAAGCTAATCTCGTGCTCCAATATTAACTCAAAATCATTTAAAATCCTTTTTTCATAAAAAGGGAGTTCTTTTTGAGTAGATTTTTTATATAAAAATTTATATAACTTTGCTGTATCTAAAATATCGCTTTTTTTATAAAATTCATGACCACCATCTTTTATTTTTTTTGAATCTATTTGACCTTCAAACTCTTTAATAACATCAAAAACTTCTTCTACCTTTTCCCTGCTAACCAAAGCTCTAATGCCAAAATCATCAACTTTAGCAACAGGAACCATAAAAATCATATCATTAAATGGAAAATGTATTTCATAATAATCAATAATCTCACCATTAAACTCTTTAGTCCTAATATCCTTAATAGTACCTACTCCATGCATTGGATAAACTACTGATTGATTTAGCAAAAATGCCATACTTACCTCATAAAATATAGATAGTTAAAATTTAAAAGCTCATAAAAAAACGCTTAAATTGGTTCTAATATAGAATTTATTTTCATAAAATAAATTTTCAAGATATCTATCATTACAAAAGCTTATTATTACACTAGGAGTAAGTTTGTTAATATTTGCAAAAAACATTTCTTTATTTCTCTTTACAGCTTTTAAATCATAATACCCAATAAAACTAATTTCTTTATGAGATTCTTTCAATCTTAAAAATTTTTTCTTTGACATCACTTTATCTTTGTCAATAATATAACATGTTTTATGGGCATTTTCTAGTATTTCCATTAAAATGAGAAGAACTGTATTTGAATCATAACAGTCAATATTAACTCTTTTAAAAATCCTACAAAAAAATCTTACAATCTTAGAATTCAAAAAAACAAGAGAAGAATTTTTAATGTGATTTCTAAACTTTTTAAAAATCAAAGCCTTTAAAAAAGCTTTAAGCCCAATAAAAATTACTATTGAATGATAAGGATGTCCTGAAAGGTAAACAAATCTGCTTATAAGCTTGCTGCGACTATCAAAAACATCTATAGGCACACCTAAAAAATAAAATCTGTCTGGTTTTGAATATATGTCTTTTAAATTAGCCATTATAATCCTCTAATAATGCCTTAAAATAAGCAAGCGAATAAATAATAGCCGTATCTGCTCGTAAAATTGGAGTGTTAAACCTTACAAAATTAAAGCCCTTATCCTTAAAAAAGACAATTTCTGACTCCGAAAAGCATCCTTCCGGGCCTATTATAATTCCAATTTTGCCAAAATTGTCAAAACTTTCATTCTTGCTTAAAATCGTTCCGCTTGGATGAGCAACATAATATCTTGTAGTGCAAAAAGAATAAGGTAAATGAAAAAAATTATTATAAAAATTAATTTTCGGAACAATTTTATTACCACTTTGCTTTAAGGCCGCATCTATTATTTTTGAAAATCTTAAAATTTTGGCAGATGCATTGCTTATATCCATTTTCGACACAGAACGATCCGCATTAACAATATTAATTTCTGAAACTCCAATCTCAACAACCTGTCTTAATACCAAGTCTATTTTTTTGCCCTTTAAAGTAGAAATAAAAATACTTATCTCAAAATTATTTTTTTCAATTTTATATATTTTATTGGTAGTAAACTTAATAAAATTACTACCAATTTTTACTATTTCTGAAGATCTTAATTCCTTATCTTTTAAAAGAATATTCAGCTTATCACCCTTTTTAAGTCGTCTTACATTAACAAGATGATGATATATTTTTGTATCTTTAACAATAATAAAATCGCCTACTAAACAATTCTCATCCAAAACAATTTGCTTCACAATTTAATTACCTAATTTAGACAAATATTCACAAGCTGTTTTTAAAGCCTTGTCATAATGTAGATTATAAATCGGCAATTCTTTATTATTGTCTTGATAGTAATTAAAAAACACATACTTGCCTAAAAATTCTTTATCGATTTTATATTTTGGATTTTCTTTGACAAGATTTTCAACAAAAAAATCAATCTCTTGTTCGGTAATGGATTTCTTACCCTTCAAAAAGCCTTCTATCAGCTTTTTATCAAAAATTTCTTTATATATTAATGCTTCTTCCTCAGAAAAATCTGGAGATTTTATTTCCAAATCGGGCTCAATTCCAACCTTATGAATACTCTTTCCAGATGGAGTATAATACTTTGAGCTTGTAATTTTAAATCCACCAGTATAAAAAGGAACTACATGCTGAATAAGCCCCTTGCCATAAGACTTTTCACCTATAATGAAGGCTCTCTTATTATCTTTTAAGGCTCCTACAAAAACCTCTGATGCTGAGGCTGAAGATCTGTCTATTAAAGCAACAATTTTTATATCAGGAGGTAAAACTTGTTTTGAACTTGCCTTATAATCAATAGGCTTGCTAGAATTTCTTGATTTTGTGGAAACAATAATTCCTTTAGATAAAATATCATCCGCCATTTTTATAGCTGCCTGAAAATATCCTCCAGTATTAAGCCTTAAATCTAAAATTAAAGATTTAATATTTTTATTTTTAAGATTATCTAAAGCTTTTCTAAAATCTACAGAGGTGTGTGGATTAAAGCTTACTATTCTTATATAACCAATATCTGAATTAATAACATCATACTTGATTGTTTGTATTTCTATCTTCTCTCTTGTAAGTTCAAAATCCAATGTTAAATTTTTTCCTCTAAGAATAGATACTTTAACTTTTGTGCCTTCTTTACCTTTTAAAAGATCAACAACTTGATCTACTTCCATAGAATACACACTCTTACCATCAACAGCGGTAATACAATCTCCAGATTTAATTCCAGCCTTATAAGCTGGACCTCCTTCAAAAGGCGTAACAATAGAAACACAAGCGCTATTGGGATCAAGATCTTTTGCCTTGTCTTGCTTATCTTGGGAATGCATTTTTTTTATTATAGAAATTCCAATGCCAACATAATCTCCTACTGTTGTTTTTGAAATTTCTTCTAAATCTTTTTTTGTCAAATATTGAGAATAAGGATCGCCCAAGGCTTGAAATATTCCTTTTAAAGCCCCTTCAAAAATTACTTCATCGCTTACAGGATCAACATAATTTTCCTTTACAAATTCAAAAGCTTGAATCATCATCTGCTCATAATTTGATCTTGATAACTTATTATTAGATCCATCAAAAGCAAAAATAGATTCAACAATTACTAAAGAGCTTATACCCAGAGTCAATAAAAAATATACACATATTAAAAATTTATTTTTCATTTATTCATTCCTAATGCAAAAATTAAAACTTGATTTTATTTCCATAATATAATATTTTAAAACTATGTTAAACTCACATCCTAAAAAAACACACCACCTTTACAGAGCAGGACTTGTTTTTTTACAAATTACTGAAAGCCTTTTAATCTTAGTTTTATTATACCAAGCCATTAATAAATTAATTTTTATTAATAATTACTCCATAAAGTTTATGCTAACATTTATCTTATACTCACCTGAATTTTTCATGGCCAATTTAACAATCTATTACTTTGTCTACGAAAAATTCACAATTCTTCACAGCACCATAGTAATAACTAAACTATTTCAAACAATATTAACATTATTACTTTTCATCTTGGGATTTACTTTTAAAATATACGTCTACCAAACCTCTCTGATCATACTTTTAGGAATTACAGTAGTTTACCTAGTATTTAACGTAACAATATTAGCGCTAATTAAAGCAAAAATAAAAAAATCGGAGTAAAGCTTGATTATTATTCCTGTAGCCAGTGGTAAGGGGGGAGTTGGCAAATCCCTTTTTTCAGCAAACATAGCAATTTGTCTGGCAAACGAAGGAAAAAGCGTATTACTTGTTGATCTTGACCTTGGAGCATCTAATTTGCATTCAATGTTAAACATTACGCCAAAAAAAAGTATAGGAACATTTTTAAAAACAAAGATTAATTTTTCAGACATTATTATTCAATCTGGAATTAAAAATCTAAACTTCATCGCAGGAGATTCTGATATTCCAGAACTTGCTAATATAGCTGCTTCTCAAAAAAAAATCATAATAAAAAATTTAAAATCTTTAAAATATGATTACTTAGTTATTGATCTTGGAGCAGGAACAGCTTTTAATATTATAGACTTTTTTCTAATGTCAAAAAGAGGAGTAATAGTAACAACCCCAACAGTAACAGCTACAATGAATGCATATTTATTTCTTAAAAATATAATATTCAGACTGTTATCAAGCGTGTTTAAAAGAGGAACAAAAGGAAATGAAATTCTCAGAGCAATAAAACAAAATTCAATCGATCTTCAAAGAGTTTATATACCTAATTTGCTGCTAAAACTTGAAAGCGAAGATCCTGAAAATTATTCTAAATTTAACAAATTGTTTAAGACAATTAGTCCTTTCATGATATTTAATATGCTAAAAGCTCCCAAAGACATTGAAAAAACCGAAAAAATAATAAAATCCGCAAAAAACTATTTAAGCATAAATTTACAAAGCATTGGAGCAATCTATAAAGATGAAATGGTTGATCAAGCTTTAAACAATAAAATACCCATCACGATATACAAACCTACAAGCCCAACTTCTAAAAGTATAAAAAAAATTGCAAAAAAATTAATCGAAATTGAAGATTTAACAAATGATGCCGAGCTTTTAAACGAAGAAGATTTAAATGAAAGTTATGATTTTGTACTAAGAGAAGCTCAGGAAGAATATATTGAAAAAATTGAATACCTTGAATCTTTGATCAAAAACAAAACAATAGAAAGTAGTGAAATTATTGATATAATAAAAACTCAGAAAAGAGAAATCGAAACCTTAAGAAAGCAAAATATGTTATTTAAAAAAAAGCTTTTTGAAAAGCTTGAAAAGGCTAAGGAGGTCTAATGCCAAATTACATAAATTACCCAAGTTGGTTACATCCTGAAGTGATTCAAGGCATACCAATTACATGGTATAGCCTATCTTATATTTTAATCATACTAATCTCTTATAAGTTTATTTGGTATCAAATACAATCAGATAACGTTGATATTAAAAAAGAAGACTATGAAACATTTATGTTCTCACTTGTGCTTGGAGCAATTTTAGGGGGCAGATTGGCATCTACCTTGGTTTACGATAAATCAGGAATTTATTATTCTAATCCTTGGCTAATACTTTTGCCATTCGACCAACATTGGAACTTTACGGGCTTTAGAGGCATGGCCATCCATGGGGGTTTTCTAGGGGCAATAATTGCTCCTCTAATCACAATAAATACAAAGCTTAAAAATACAAATGTTCAAAAATATTTTCTAAAACTAACAGATTATGGATCAATAGCTTTTTCTTCTGGCTATATACTTGGAAGACTTGCTAATTTCGCAAATGCAGAACTTTATGGAAGAGTAATGAAAGGAGGAATAATATTCCCCAATGCAGAACCATTTGACACAAATATACCGGGTGTAAAAGAATTTGCATCATCAATAGGACTTGAGATTTCGCCTCATGACCTGCTAATCAACCTTCCAAGAATACCCTCTCAACTTATTGAAGGATTTTTCGAAGGGCCTGTAACTTTTCTGTTGCTATGGTTTTTATTTAGAAAAATCAAAAAATATGATGGATTTATTTTTGGTGTATATGTAATGCTTTACGCTTTTTTCAGATTCTTTATTGAATATTTAAGAGAGCCAGATAAAGAACTTGGATTTATAATAACCTACAAGCCAATTAAAAGTCTGTCTGAATTTTCTTTTTTAAACATATCAATGGGACAAATGCTCTCGCTAGCGCTGATGCTCTCAGGTTTAATCTGGATAATAGTCACTAAAAAAATTGCAGATAAAAAAATAAAAAATAACACCAACTTGGCATACAAAAATTAAAATAAGAGCAAGCCAATAAAATGAATAAAGTTAATAATTATCAAAATATAAATTCAGTTATAATCTCTAAAAAAGAAGTTGATCTTAGAGATCTCGTAAAGCTTAAATCTATTTTTAACTTAATTCAAATCGTAAAATCTGAAAAAGCTTTATACAACGAGTATTTAAAACAAAATAATATTAAATTTGCTATTATTTATAATTATGAAAAACCAATAGATTTTTCAATAAACATTGCAAACGAATTAAAAAATGCAAACAAAATCCATTCTATTATAATTAGCAACGAAAAATTTGATAAAGAATATTTAAAACTTAATCACATAGAAATAATAAAAGATATAAACGAATTAGAATATAAGCAAAGCTTAATACATCAAAAAAAACTATTTTGCGACAATAAAAACACAACTCTGGATTTCTTTTTAAATTTATCAGAACTTATAAAAGAAATAGTAATCATCACAAACACCAAAAATGAAATTATTTATATCAATGAAAAAGGTAGTAAAAATCTTAATCTTCCAATGAAAACCTCTGGAAATATAATCAAAGTAACCGACATAGACATCAGAGATTGGGAAAAGTTAGAAAAAATAAATTTAAGTTACCACACAAATTCTATTCCGGAATTTAAAAATATATTAATAACCGATTGTATTTTAACTTTAAAAAATAATAAAAAACTACATGTAGATATATTTATTAGCACAATCGCTCAAAACAATATCGATAAATTAATAACAATTAAAGAAATATCAAACCCTAATAAAATAGAAAACTATAAATACCTAGAAATTATTGATTCACAAGACGAGATGCAAAAGGCCAAAGAAATTGAAAAATTATTAGTAAATCATATGGATATTTACAAAAAAAAAAGAATATATTTGCTTAATTTAGACATATCCCTAACAGCAGAATATGAATACAAAGAGGATCAAGAAAAGCTTAATATGAAAATGCTTAAAATAATGTATTCAAAAATAATGTCATTATACTCTGAATATATTTTTAAACTAAAACACAACAATTTAATAGTAATCATATGCACAAGTGGAGGTGAAAAGCAAATAATCTCAATTGCCAAAAAAATCAAAAAAACAATTACGCTGGCATTTAAAAAAGAAGATATTATTATATTCAAATTCAATATTGGAATAATAGAGGTAAATTTAAAAGAAAACCTAGAATTCAAAATTCCTAAATTAATGATGGCTACAAAAATATCATCAGAATACAACGAATCTAATCCCACTATATACAAAGAAGAACTACCAGAAGCAGTGATTTTAAAAAATCAAAACAAAATCTTTCAATATATACTCAAAGCAATAAAAAATGATTTTTTTACTCTTTATTATCAAAAAATCAATCCTCTTAAAAAGAACTTAAAGCCTAAAATAGAAATCTTAACAAGACTTTTTGACCACATGGGCAAACCAATTCCAAACAATCAAATTTTTAACTTAATAGACAAATATAATTTAACTGTTGAGGTTGATACATTGGTAGTTACAAAGGCTTTAAGAGAATACAAAAGCTTTGTATCAAAAAATGGAATTCACATTTTCTCAATTAACATATCTCCTTATTCACTAAAATCCCAAAACTTTAGAATCTTTTTAAGAGATACTTTATTGAAAAGTCAAATCCCGCTTCAAAATATATGCTTGGAAATAACAGAAACTGGAATTCTTGAAAACTTTGAGATAATAAACAAATATTTTCAAGAATTAAAAAGTTTTGGAATTAAACTAGCACTTGATGACTTTGGAAGCGGACATACATCACTCTCATATATTAAAACACTACCAATAGACTTACTTAAAATAGACGGATCTTTCATAAAAGCAATAAACTCTAGTGAAATAGATTTTGTAATAATAAAATCTATTAAAAAAATAGCAGATACAAAAAATATAAAAATTATTGCCGAATTTGTGTATAATGAAGAAATATTAAAAAAAATAATTGAACTAGAAATAGACTATGGGCAAGGATTTTTATGGCACAAACCAGAACCAATATAAATTCTAAAAAGTGAAATCTAAAAATATACTTATGGCTAAATTTTATTAAATTTCAATAAAAATTATTTTACATTGGAAAAGGAATAAAATTAATGGAAAAAAAAATAGCATTAATAGCACACGATAAAAAAAAGGAAGATTTGGTAAATTTTGTCAAACAAAACTATCACTTCTTGTCCAAATTTAAGCTTATTGCAACAGGAACAACAGGGTCTAAAATCCAGCAAGCTACCGATCTTACGATCATTAAATATAAATCAGGCCCTATGGGGGGAGATCAGCAAATTGGAGCTGAAGTAGCTGAAGGAAATATCTTGGCTATATTTTTCTTTAGGGATCCCCTAACAAGCCAGCCTCACGAACCAGATGTGTCAGCTCTTATTAGACTTTGCGATGTACATAAAATACCGCTTGCAACCAACATAAAAACAGCAGAAATTTTAATAAAAGGACTTGAAAGCTTGATTTTATAGACTAAAATCTAAATTAAAGCCTATAAAATCAAAAATATAAATTAATTCGTTAGCATAGGTGAAATTTTTTCAACACCGTCGACAATATAATTAACAGCTTTAAGGAAAGTCTTGGCATCTAAATTATTCTCATCAACTATAATTTCCAATTTTGAATTTTCAATATTAAGATTTTTAAAAGTGCTAATAAGTTCACTTTTAGCACCATGTAAATTACTATTTATAATCTTTTTAAAGTCAGGGGTAATCCCAACAAAAATAAAGGCTTCTTTTCCAGAAATATTAATTGGAGCTTCTCCCGCATAAATATTGTCATAAAAATAAACTATTAGCTTTGCATTCTCTTTTGAGGGTATTGTTTGAAAATATCCATCTACTTCAGAAAAATAAAAAACCTTTATATTTTCCCCCAAACTTTTTCGATCCTTTTTTGAATGAACTACTCCCATAGCATGAAAAACATGCCCAATAGTATGTTCATCTATTTTAGAATCATCAAGCTTAGAAGAGTTCTCTGTTTCTTGCTCTTCAACATATTCATTTGAGCTATCTTTTGAAGTACAAGCAATTATTAAAAAAAATAAAAACAATGGCAAATAAGTTTTCAAAAAACCATTTTTATACATAAAAATTCTCCCTTATAATTTATTAATCATATTAAAATTAAAAGTAAGTCTACAATAAATAATTTATTTTGTACACACTTTAAAAACAATTAAAATGTTAAAATGAAACAGGAGGTCTTATTAATATGAAAAAACAAAATCCATGGATATATTTAAATGAAGAAGAAAAAAATCAAATTTTCAATTTTTCTGAAAGTTACAAAAAATTTATAAGTAAATTTAAAACAGAAAGAGAAGTTTTAGCCTATGCCCTAGATAAAGCAAAAAAATTGGGATTTATTAACGCTGAAGAGAAAAAAAATTTAATGCCAGGCGATAAAATTTTTTATACCTGTAGAGAAAAATCTGTTGCTTTTGCTATTATTGGCAAAAATCCTATTGAAGATGGAATGAATTTCATTGTTTCTCACACAGATTCACCAAGACTTGATGCAAAACCCTCACCAATCTCTGAAGAAAATGAACTTACATTCATTAAAACCAACTATTATGGAGGAATAAAAAAGTATCAGTGGTTATCTACACCTCTTTCAATAAGAGGCGTGGTATTTTTAAAAAATGGAGAAAAGGTTGAAATCAACATTGGAGATAATGAAAACGATCCTGTATTTGTAATTCCCGACATTTTGCCCCATCTTGATAGAAAAATACAAAGAAATAAAAAATCAGATGAAATTATTGAGGGAGAAAATCTAAAAATTTTAATTGGAAGCCTACCAATCGAAACAAAAGAAAAAAATAAAGTTAAACTGGCAACTTTGCAACTAATAAAAGAAAAATACAAAATAGAAGAAGAGGATTTTGTATCATCAGAAATTGAAATAGTGCCTGCAGGAACAGCAAAAGACGTTGGATTTGACAAAGCCTTAATTGGCGCTTACGGACAAGATGACAAAATATGCGTTTACACCTCACTAGAATCTATATTTGATCTTGAAGAGACTCCAAACAAAACAGCCATTTGCTTTCTTGTAGATAAAGAAGAAATTGGTTCAACAGGTTCAACAGGACTAGACTCAAGATATCTTGAATATTTTGTTTCTGACATGATCTTTAAAATTAAAAAATCAGAATACAACAATCTTCACGTCCAAAAAGCTTTGTGGAATTCAAAAAGCATTTCTGCTGATGTTTGTGCAGCAATAAACCCACTATTTAGTTCAGTTCATGACGAACAAAATGCTCCCAAACTTGGCTATGGAATACCTATAATGAAATACACAGGGCATGGTGGAAAAAGTATGGCCAGCGACGCTGATGCTGAGCTTGTTTCTTACATTAGACAATTATTAAATAAAAACAATATAGCCTGGCAAGTAGCAACACTTGGAAAAGTAGAAGAAGGAGGGGGAGGAACTGTTGCCAAATTTTTAGCTAGCTATGGAATAAGAACAATAGACATGGGCCCTGCTGTTATAAGTATGCATTCTCCAATGGAAATAACTTCTAAATTTGATTTATACAATGCTTACTTAGCATATAAAGCTTTCTACAAGGAATAAAATTACTATGGTAGATTTAGAAAAAACAAATAAAATCAAAGTAGCTGAGCATATTATAGAATGCTTTGGGGGAATTAAAAACATAAAAAACATAAACAAAGACCTAACACGAATAAAAATTTTAGTAGACAGCAATTCTTTAGTCAAAAGAGACGATTTAACAAAAAATGACAACATAATAGGAACCATTAAATCTAATGAACTTACAGAAGTTGTTATGAATTTTGAAATAATCGAAGATGTTTATAATAAAATTTTATATATGATGAATGAGCAAAAACAATAAAGCCTCTGAGAGGAGGCTTTATTTTATTGTCTAGCATCTCTCATATACTCAATAACAGATTCAGGAACCAACTCTTTATTCAAAATTTTATATATAATGCTTAACAAACTATTAGAATTTAGATCACGATTTAATTGTTTTAAAAGGGAAAAAATTGATTTAACAGCCAAAACTCCCTCTGGCAAATATCCAATTTTTTCAATATTATTTATCAAATCATCTATACTAAAAAAGCTTTTTAAAATATTTTTGCTAACAATTTCATTGCCAAATCGTCTATTTCTTCCAAAAATGCTTCTACAAGTAACATCTAAATCGCCAGAACCAGACAAAAATAAAAACGTTTCAATATTTCTTCCCCCAAGTTCCATTGCAATATCTTTTATATTATTTAAGGATATTGAAAATAAAAATGATTCTGTATTATTTCCTATTAAATTGGGATAATTCAATTTATAAGCATCCAAAATTCCAAATGCAATTGCAAATACATTTTTTAAAGCTGCTGCTATTTGCACCCCAAAAACATCATTACTATAAAATAAAGAAATTGGGGTTTTACTAAATAAATTAATAAATAAATATGCATTTTCTCTGTTATTGCTAGCCGCAACAAGCCCTGTTATCACACCAAGCCCAACTTCCTCAGCATGACTTGGACCAACAATATAAGTAATTTCATCTTTATATCCTTTCATAACTCTCTCAGCAGCTTCAATAACTGTTTGAATTTTACCATCAAAAGTAATAAATCCTTTTGTAAGTATTGCTAGCTTTGGCTTTATCCCTAAAGAATGTAAAAATTGATCTAATTTTTTTAAAATGTCAACAGTAAAAGGAGAGGGCGTTGCAATGAAAATATAATCAGACATTGTTACAACTTCAAGCAAATCTGAACTTGCAACTAAATTTTTTGGCAATTTAATTTCCTTTAAATATTTAACATTTACATTGTCATTATTAATACCATTCTTAACGTCTTCTTCAAAGGCCCATAAAAAAATATTAAAATCAAATTTATCTGCTAAAGACTTTGCAATAGCTGTTCCCCAAGCACCTGCTCCTATTACTGATATTTTCATAAATACTCCCTATAACCTTATAAAAACTCATATTTTATTGTTTCATCTAAATAGATTTTTATTTTACCAGAATTTTCAATTTTCTTAAAAAGAATTTCATCTATTAAAAGCTTTCCCAATTCTTTGAATATAAATTTTCTAACACTTTTTAAGCTGTAACCCTTACCATAGATCTTTTCTCGAATATAATCAACAACACTTTTTTCAAAAAAAAGATCAAATTTTCTATCTCTTAATATCCTTGCAAAACGATTAAGTTCATTAAAAATGATTTTTTCAAAATCTAACTCATCAATAGATTTAAATACAAATACATGATCTATTAACTCTAAAAATTCATTAGGCAATCTCTTCTCTAATATAAAGTTAAAATCATTTACCCCCGCCATTTTATTTTTAAAGCCAATACTATTAAGCTCCTTGACCTCAGCATTAATACTTATTACTATTAAACTTTCCGATAAACTTACCTTTTTCCCAAGACCATCAAAAAGTTTACCTGTTTTAAACCCCTCTAAAAAAAAATCCAAAACCCTTTTATTACATTTATCAAAATCTGATAAAAAAATAATAGAATTGGAAGATTTGTTCAAAAATTCAAAAAATCCAGTAGATTCATAATACCCCTCATTACTTAAAACAGGCCCAATCAATCTATCAAGAGAATTAAAATCACTATACCCACCCATGTTAAGACTAAATTTCGGAATTTTAAACTCTTGTGATAAAATATCCGTCAATTTGCATTTTCCTGATCCAGAAGCACCAACAAAGGCAAATATACCAATAGTACTTCTGTTGGCAAGTAAATTGAATTTTAATAATTTAATATTTAATATCAAATCAAATACCAAGTTATCGTTTATAATAAGTTCTTTTTTTATTCTATTTTCTAAATTAATCAAGAATTTGCTATCATACTCTTCAAAATTAAAAATATTAGAACCAACAATGGATTTAATCAGATCACAAACATCGTCTTTTGTTATGACCCTTTTTATGTTTTCAAGTCTAAACTTAGAGCCCAATTCATCTAAAATATCAAAAGCTTTGTCTGGAAGAAATCTATCTTTAATATATTTTTGAGACATGAGAATGCAAGCTTGTATTGCTTCGTCTGTATATTCCACATTATGATATCTCTCATAATCTTTTTTAATTTCCTGCAAAATATTATAAGTGTCTTCAAAATTGGGCTCTTTAAGCTCTATGCTCTGAAACCTTCTCATTAAAGCCTTATCTTTTAAAAAAAATTTTCTATATTCATATTCTGTAGTGGCCCCAATAAATTTAATTTTTCCCAAAGTGAGAATGGGCTTTAACAAATTGGAAATATCCATACTACCAAATGAAGTAGCTCCTGCCCCCACTATCATATGGATTTCGTCAATAAAAAGCACAACTTTTTTTCTTGAGTTTAAAAAATCTAAAACTCTATTCACTCTACTCTCAAGATCTCCCCTATATTTAGTACCTGAAACAAGCCTACCAATATCAAGAGAATAGATTTCATACCCTATTAAATCCTTTGGAACATTTTCTACTTTTATTTTATATGCAAGACCTTGGATTAATACTGTTTTTCCAACGCCAGGTTCTCCAAATAAAATAGGATTACTTTTATGCTTTCTAAGTATCACCTGGATTAGCCGAGATAATTCTCGATTTCTGCCAATTAAAGGATTATATTTTAAATCTAAAGCATCAATAATGTTTGTTAAAAAATTACCAATAGAGTCTTTACCCTCTAAGAAAATATTATTTTGATCCAACTTATCACGCTTATTATCAAAAATATGAAAACCTCCTTTTCTTTTTGGCGTATTATTATGAATATACTGTGCAATTAATTCACTGTCGCCTGAGGCAGATTTAGTATTTACAGCCAAATAATCATGAACTTCAATAAGTTTGTCAAAAATAGTCAAATTAAAACCTGAACTAAGAAGCGAATCTAAAATACTATTTTTTCTTTTTTTGACAAGCACCCACAATAAATCTTTTTCTTGTATTTTATAGGGTTTTTTATAAAAAAAAAGAGCACTAATTATATCGTCATATAAATAATCTATACTAGAAACATAGTCTGGGATATAATTGCTTCTTAAGGGAAGTTTACTAAAAAATTCTTTTAATTGTTTATTAAGTTTACAAAAGTCAATTGCACACAAATTAAGTAGCTCTTTGACTTTATCGCTTTTAATAAGCCCATAAAAAATGTGCTCTTCTGTAAACACAAGATGCTTAGACTCCATGAAAAACAAAAAAGTGTTGAAAAACAAACAATTTAAAGCTCTTCTATCATACATCCAAAATCAACTATAAAACAATTCGTAAAAATTTTTTTTTACCTAATCTTAATTCAAATTCATTGTTATTAAAATCCTTTTTAGTAAGAAGGTGGTTCTGATTTTCTACCCTTTTACCATTAATATAAACACCCCCAGAATTAATTAGTCTTCTGCCTTCTGATTTGCTAGGCACAATTTTGGAATTTAACATCAAATCAACTAACAATACCTCTTCTTCTGGATTAGAAAAGCTAAATTTAAAAAATGGAATATTACTTCTATCTCCACTTCCCCTAAATGCAGCAAAAGATGCTTCTTGAACTTTCAAAGCTTCCGCTTCTCCGTGAACAATTTTAGTTATCTCAAAAGCTAAAATATCTTTGGCCTTATTTAAAGAATTTCCCTCAAAATTTGAAATTAATTCAATTTCATCTTTTTCTAAAAAGGTAAAAAGATATAAAAAAGTTTTCACATCGGAATCTGAAGTATTTCTAAAATACTGATAAAAATCATAAATACTATAAAGATTAGAATCAAGATAAACAGCACCTTTTTCTGATTTACCCATCTTTTTTCCATCACTTCTTGTAATTAATGGAAACGTGAGCCCAAAAGTTTCCGATCCATTTTTTTTTCTAATTAGATCAACCCCTGAAATAATATTCCCCCATTGATCATCACCACCAATTTGAAGTCGACAATTTTTAATTTTATTAAGCATATAATAATCATAAGACTGTAAAAGTTGATAATTAAACTCAATAAATGAAAGTCCAAAATCCAACCTTCTTTTATAAGTTTCAAAGCTTAACATACGATTAACAGAAAAATGCATGCCAATATCTCTTAAAAATTCAATATAATTGAGATTATCTAACCAATTTGAATTATGAATAAAACATTCTGAAGCAAACTTAGTTATTCTTTGAAGTTGATTTTTTATCAACATGGCATTATTGCTAATCTCTTCTGAAGATAAAATTTTTCTCATCTCACTTTTTCCAGAAGGATCGCCTATTTTTGCCGTAGAATCTCCGATCAAAATAATTGGCATGTGACCATGTTGCTCAAGGTGCATCATTGCTAAAAAGGGAATCAAATGACCAATATGAAGAGAACCAGATGTTGCATCAACTCCTGCATAAAAAACTATTTTTTCTCTATCCATTAAATCACTTAAAACTTCTAAAGATGTACATTGCTTTAAAAATCCACGTTCATGTAAAAGACTTAAAGCAAAATTCATTTATTAAAATCCTCTTTATAATTTAAAATCTCTGTTTTAATGTATGAATATAAATCATTAATAAAAATTCTCTTCTGAGTCATACTATTTCTTTCTCTAACAGTAACTGTATCATCTTCAATAGTATTGTAGTCTATCGTTACGCAATAAGGAGTTCCTATTTCGTCTTGACGTCTATACCTTTTGCCTATTGTTCCACTATCATCATAAAATACATGAAAATCATCGCAAAGCTCCATATAAATCCTTCTAGCAACCTCAATAAGCTCAACCTTTTTAACAAGAGGAAATATAGCAATCTTGTAAGGAGCCAACTTGGGGTGTAAGCGCAAAACAATACGCTTATCTCCATCTGAGAGCTCTTCTTCAGAATAAGCATCACACAGGGTCATTAAAACAGACCTTGTAAGACCAGCAGAAGTTTCAATAACATAAGGCACATATTTCTCTTTTGTTAACGAATCATGATACTCAAATATTTTGGGCTTATTAGAAAATTTAGCGTGCTGAGTTAAATCATAATTGCCTCTATTGTGAATGCCTTCTACTTCCTGAAATCCAAACGGAAATTCATACTCAATATCAAATGCAGCTTTTGCATAATGAGCAAGCTGTGTTGAATCGTGAGCCTTAAATCTTAATTTATCAGGCCTAATTTTAAGAGTTTCTATAAAAAAATTCATTCTATTTTGCTGCCAATAACAAAACCACTCGTCTATTTGCTTGGGATGAACAAAAAACTGCATTTCCATTTGCTCAAACTCACAAGTTCTAAATATAAAATTTTTAGTAACTATCTCATTTCTAAACGCTTTACCTACCTGAGCAATCCCGAAAGGAATCTTAAGCCTTGAAGAATCCAGCACATTTCTAAAATTAACAAAAATTCCTTGTGCTGTCTCAGGTCTTAAATAAACCTCACTAGAACTGTCCTCCACTACTCCAATATGGGTCTTAAACATTAAATTAAAACTTCTTGGAGAAGTAAAATTATTCCCAACTTTACAATTAGGACAATTTTTTGACAAATCAACAAAATCAGCTCTAAATCTACTTTTACAATCTTTGCAATCAACCATAGAATCTGAAAAACCATCAACGTGACCTGATGCTCTCCAAATTTCGGGGCGCATGAAAATAGCACTATCTAAGCCTACAATATTTTCATGCAAATACACCATGCTTTTCCACCACTCCTTCTTTATATTTTTTTTAAGTTCAACTCCCAAAGGACCATAGTCCCAAGCTCCTGAAAGGCCTCCATAAACCTCTGAGGACTGAAATACAAACCCTTTTCTTTTTGCAAGAGAAATAATATCTTCCATTCTAACCATAAAAATATCCTTAATAGCTATTCATTTATTTTTAAAAATTCCTGTGCTAATTTTATTCTTTCAAAAACCTTAGACTTGCCTATCAATTTTAAAGAATCAAAAAGCGGTGGAGAGACTTTGCTGCCAAGCGCTGCAATTCTAACGGGAAGAAGAATTTCTCCCAATTTAAAACCATTACTCTTGGCAAATTCATAAAAAATTTTATCATTTTCCTCTGATGATCTTTTTTCAAATCCTTCTAAAATAGGCTTTATTAATTCTAAAATAGAACAAACCTCTTTGGCTGTTTTTTTTCTGCTTAAAAACTCATCTAAATTCCAAGAGTTAATGTCCTCATAAAAAAATTTGGTCATATTTAAAGCATCACTTAATTTTTTAATTCTACTCTTTATAAGAGGAATTAATAACTTTAATTTTTGATTCTCTTCTAAAGTACTAGGCTTAGAAACATACCCTTTTTTTTGGAAAAAAGGGAGTAAAAGATTAAACAAATCTTCATCTTTTTTTTCTCTAATATAGTAGCTATTGAAAAAATCTAACTTATGATAATCAAAAACAGCAGGAGATTTATTGATCTTTTCAATTGAAAAAAATTGCTCAAGATCATTTTTTGAGAAAAATTCTCTCTTATCATCATAAGACCAGCCAAGCAAAGTAACATAATTAATAATAGCTTCTGGAAGATATCCATCTTCAATAAACTGTCTTAAAGCTGTTGAACCATGTCTTTTGCTTAATTTTTGACCATCATTTCCCATAACCATTGGAAGGTGGCAATAAATAGGAGGTTTCCATTTAAAAGCCTTATAAAGAAGCACATGCAATGGACCTGAAGAAACCCATTCTTGAGCCCTTAATACATGGGTAATTTTCATTAAATAATCATCAACAACATTGGCAAGATGATAAGTCGGCAATCCATCTGACTTTAGAATTACAGGATCAGGACTAATGTCTTTATTTGACCATGTAATTTTTCCAAGCAAAATATCATCAAAGCTAGTATCTCCTTCTAAAGGAATTTTAAATCTGACAACGGGCTTAATTTTTTGAATTAGCGCATTCTCAACTTCCTCATTACTTAAATTCCTACAATGCCTATCATATCCGGGTGGCATCTTATTAATATTTTGAATTTTCTTAATCCTTTCAAGCCTTTCAGGACTACAATAACAATAATAAGCATGCCCAGATTCAATTAAATATTTAGCATACTGCTTATATATTGCACTTCTTTGAGACTGAACATACGGTGCATAATCACCTCCTACAACAGGGCCCTCATCAAAAGAAATACCAAGCCATTTAAGACTGAAATAAAGATCATTTTCAGCTTCTGGAGAATACCTGCTCTGATCTGTATCCTCAATCCTAAGCAAAAATTTACCTCCACAAGACTTTGCAAAAAAATAATTAAACAAAGCTGTTCTAATACCACCAATATGTTGCAAGCCCGTTGGAGAAGGTGCATAACGAACCCTTATACTCAAAACAAAACTCCTTTAATAAAAAACATCTTTTTTAGAAAAATCATAAATATAATAAAAAACAACAAAAAATAAATTCGAACCAAGTAGCTTTGTATGTTTAGAATCTATTCTGTTTTTAAATTTATAGTATCGATTTCTAATCTCAATTTTTTTTCTTTCAAGCAAATCAAAAGATGTTTTTGATTTTCGCAATAAATAATAGAAATAAATAGTAAAAATATCATTTTTTAAAAAAAACTTATCTAAAAAATTTACCAACTCTTTTAGCTTTAAGTGCTCTTCAAATGACAACATACTAAGAGCCTCACAATATTTCACCCACTTATTTACACTGTACTTGTAATTTAAAATTAAACTAGAAGCCTTTTCTTTTTCTCTAAAACTAATAAGAACAGAATAAAGCTCTATTATTGTTTTATGCCTTAATCTGGTGTCTTTTAAATAAAAATAAAGCTCATCAAGGCTTTTTTTATCTTGTTTTATTAAAATAAATCTAAGAAGAATAGATATTTCAAAAACACTTTTAAGCTTTTTACGAACCATTTTAAGCTTTAAAAAAGTAAATGTATCTTCCATCCTATTTAAAATAAAATACAATCTTGGAAAAAAATATTGGGAATAAATAACATTAAAAACAATCACTAACAAAAAATAGATTACAATAAATTGGTAATTAAACAAAATGAAGCTTAATTTCATTTGAAATCTTAAAATTGCCAGAAAATAAATAAATAATCCAAGAAAAATAACATTAAAACCTAAGCGAATTTTTTCTACCATAAAAATCTCTTAAAAAAAGCTTAATTCAAAAATTGAGATATAATAAATACATTATACTAATAGATAGACAATTAATAAATAATATGATATACATGGTTAATAGGGCTTAGTTTCAAGGGAATAAATGCAAAATTCTGAAAGCATTATCAAAAATATAAAAAATTCATCATATTTAATAGACAAGGAATTTTTAGTTTGGCCTGAGAATGCATTTATTGGAGACAAAAACATTGAACTTATTGAAAAATGGAACTTAAAGCCATACATTAAAGAAAGAAAAAATTTTTTCAGTGACGATTCTGTTAAAAGAGAATATGAAGAAATACACAAAAAATTCAACGAAGAGGCTATTTCTAGTTATCATGTAATAATAAGTAATTTAGAAGAAATTTATGAAAATTGCAAAAGAAATAAAAAAATATATTACCAAGATATTCTGCCTACTGTAAAAAAAGTAATGGAATTTTACAAGAAACAGAAAAAATTTTTTATCAAATATTTTAGAATTCCCAAGCTTTCCGCAAATTATCACATTATTCACTCAGTAAATACAGCTATCCTAACAGTAGCCCTTGGCAATGAAATGGGACTAAATAACTATAAAACAGTAGAACTTTGTAGTATTGCTCTTTTACATAAAATAGGATTTTTATTTATTCCACCAAAAATCAGCGAAAAAAAAGAAGCATTAACTGCAGAAGAACTAGAAATAATAAAAAAATATCCCATAATAAGCTATAAAATAGCTTCAACAAGCAACTTATCACGATCAATATGTTTGACGCTTCTAACACATAAAGAAAATCTAGACGGAACTGGCTATCCTAAGGGATTAACAAGTGAAAATATCAGCATAGAATCAAATATAATAGGCGCTAGCAGCGCCTATTCTGCTATCATTTTAGATAAGGCATACAAAAAATCTTTTAATTCTGGAGCATCTATTATTGAATTAATCAAAGATGCCGACAAAAAATTTGACAAAAGAGTTTTAAAGTTAATAATCAATGCAATATCTTCTTGTCCTTTAGACTTTATTGTAGAACTTAATGACAATTCTATAGCAAAAATAGTAGACATAGATGATTCTAACCCCAATCTCCCATACATCAACTACATAATAAAAAATGGAAAAGTTGTAGACAAAAATGAACAATCTAGTGTTCAGTCTATACCAAATACAAATACGGGAATAAAAAAAATACTCAATCAAAATGAAATAGAGCTAATTAAAAATAAATATTCTTTAATAAATATTATATAATACACTTAAAAGGAGAAAAAGCATGATTTTGATAATAGCAGCCATGCAAGAAGAATCAGAAGAAATAAATAAAATACTTGATAACAAAGAAGAAATTGTATTAAACGACTACTTAGAAAATAAAAAAATTTATAAAGGAAAAATTTTAGGAAAAGATGTAATATCTTTAACTACAGGAATTGGAAAAGTTAACGCAGCAACTTGGAGTAGTCAAATTATCTCTAAGTATAAAATTACTCACATAATAAACTCCGGAAGTTCTGGAGGGATAAAAGAAAACTCTAACCTTAAAATATCAGATATCATAGTATCCTCAGAAATAGCATACTATGACTTTGACTTAACCAAGTTTGGACACAAAATAGGGCAAGTCCCTAATTTGCCACAAAAGTTTAAAGCGGATGAAGAGTTACTGAAAAAAGTAGTCAATATTATTGACAATAAACTTTTAAACATTGATATCCACATTGGCTTAATACTAACAGGAGATCAATTTGTTGAAAATGAAAAAAATCTTACAACAATTAAAAAAAATTTCAAAGATGCTTTAGCTGTAGATATGGAAGGAGCTGCAATAGCTCAAGTAGCACACATATTTAAAATACCATTCATAATAATCCGTTCAATTTCTGATCTACCAAACAATAAAGACAACCATATAGACTTTAATAAATTTTTAAAAACATCATCAATAAATTCAAGCAAAATGACAAAGGAACTTATTAGGCTAATATGAATAAAATAATAGCAGCTAACCAAACTTTAACTTCTGAGGCTGTATCTGAAGGACATCCAGATAAAATTGCAGATCAAATCTCTGATGCCATCCTTGATGAAATACTAAAAGAAGATAAAAATGCAAAAGTAGCTTGCGAAGTCATAATTGCACAAAATTTAGTAGTAATAGCAGGAGAAATAAATAGTCCTGTAAAAAAAAACATAGATATAAAAGAAATTGCTAAGAATATCATCAAAGATATAGGCTACACAAATATTGATTATGGACTTGATTACAAAACAATAACAGTAATAGACGCTGTTGGCAATCAATCGCGTGACATTATAAACGCAATTGAAAAAAAGGGATCCAATACCCTTGGAGCAGGTGATCAAGGAATAATATTTGGATATGCCTGCGATGAAACAAAAAATTTTTTACCCGCTCCTTATGAACTAGCCAATTCAATTCTAAAAAAAGCTAGCAATCTTAGAAAATCAGGAGCAATAAAATGGTTAAGACCTGACTCAAAATCTCAAGTTACTATAGAATACGATAAAAACAGAAAACCTGTAAAAATAAAAAACATTATAGTATCTCATCAACATCATCCAAACATCTCCCAAAAACTAATACAACAAACAATAATTGAAGAAATTATCAAGCCCACTATTCAAGACAAATCAATGCTTGATGAAAATACTACTTATTGCATTAATCCTTCTGGAAATTTTGTAATTGGGGGGCCTACCGGAGATACTGGTCTTACAGGAAGAAAAATTATTGCTGATAGTTATGGAGGATTTGCAAGACACGGAGGAGGAGCATACAGTGGAAAAGATGCCACAAAAGTAGATAGATCAGCTGCCTACATGGCAAGATATATCGCAAAAAATATGGTGGCAGCCGGAATTTCTAAAGAATTTGAACTACAGCTCGCATATGCAATTGGAATTGAAAACCCAATATCTATTCAAATAACTTCAGGAATAAATGATCCTAAATATGCAAACAAAATATTAAATTTTATTGTTAATAACTTCGATTTAACTCCCAATGGTATAATTGAAAAATTAAAGCTAAAACAACCCATATATCTTAAAACTTGCACCTATGGTCATTTTGGAAAAAATGAATTTGAATGGGAAAAATTAGATTTTGTAAAAAAAATACAAACAGTGCTAAAAAAATGAAAAAAATAACAAGCTTTACAATAGATCATACAAAACTAAACCCCGGCATATATGTCTCAAGAAAAGATACCTTTGAAAATGTAATATTTACTACAATAGACATTAGGATCAAAGCTCCCAACATCGAACCAATAATTGAAAACGCAGCAATACATACAATAGAGCACATAGGAGCTACTTTACTTAGAAATAATGAAGTTTGGGCCGAAAAAATAGTATATTTTGGTCCTATGGGATGCAGGACTGGATTTTACTTAATAATTTTTGGAGATTATGAAAGTAAAGATCTTATTGATCTAGTATCATGGATTTTTTCCGAAATTGTAAATTTTTCAGAACCTATTCCAGGCGCAAGTGATAAGGAATGCGGAAATTACAAAGAACATAACCTTGATATGGCTAAATATGAATCTTCTAAATACTTACAAACATTAAACAATATTAAAGAAGAAAATTTAAAATATCCTTAAGCTTATAAAATTTACAAAATAGAAAGTATTTCGCTTTCATTTTTTGTTGCTACATCATACTGAAAAATAAATCCTAATGTTATTTTATGCATTTGATTTAAAAGTAAAGGTTTGTTGTAAAAAATTGGAGAAACTGTATATTCCAAAAAAATAAAATCCATAGTAATTCTAGCTCCAATGTCTATTCCTAAAACAAAATTATCCAATAATACCCAATCACTTGAATCTATAAAACAAACTTTTGCACCAATGTATGAAAATTTTAAACCTGTAAAAAAGATTAAACTAAACATTGGAGTATAAGGTAAAAAGAAATAATTACCATACATTCTCAATGAGAATGTAACATCTTTTATTATGAAATAATTTAGAGACTGCTTCAAATATACTTGATCATCCAACATAAATATAATCTCATTGGTGTAAGAAGTATGGCTAGGTAAAAATTTAATATCTAAATTAAATTCTCCGCCAAATGCTAAATTTTGAGAAACATTAATACCAAATCCACTGAAAAATTGATACTTAAGTCTTTCATAAAAGAATAAATCTTGAGTAAAATTATCAACGCCAACCCCAACTCCGCTGTATACATTAAGATAACCAGGAATTCCTGAATAAATCCTTAATGTACTGAGCATAAAAACAAAAAAAAATAAAAAGTTTCTTCTCATAAAGAATCCTTTTTAGCAAAATAAAGTTAAATATTCATACTTATTTGCATAGACAACTCTTTAAATTTTTCAATTTCAAGATTAAGTTTATTACCTCTCTTAAAACCAAAACCATCGTTTTTAAATCTTGGAATTACATGAAAATGAGTATGAAAAACTTCTTGCCCTGCTCCAACCCCCAAAGCAGAATAAATATTTATTCCACCATAAATGTTTAAATTTATTCTCTTTAAAGCATTTGAAATTTTTTTACATACCCTTAAAACTCTCTCATTAAATTTATCATCCATGTTCAATAAATTATCACTATGTTCTTTGGGAATAACAAGAGTATGCCCAACAGTTAAAGGATTAATATCTAAAAATGCTAAAACTAAATCGTCCTCATAAACTTTATAACTAGGAAGCTCTTTGTTTACTATTTTACAAAAAATACAATCATTCATTAAAATATCCTATTATAAAAAATAATAATCAACATATTTAAATAAAATTTAAACAGCATAACTAACTAAAACCCATTTTGCTATATTAAAATAAGCTATTAAAGTAATAGTATCTGCAATCGTAGTAATTAAAGGGCCTGCCATAAGTGCTGGATCCAGCTTTAAAATTTTAGCAACAATAGGCAAAAGACCTCCCAATATCTTTGCTACTGTCAAACTTACCATCAAGCAAGATGAAACTACAAAAGCTATTTTTAGCTTATCTGAATGGTGTGGAGCTACAAAAAATACAATTCTTAAAAAATTAACACTAGCAAGAATTGCTCCCACTAGAATACTAACACATATTTCCTTTAAAAACACTTTAAAAAAATCTTTTGCCTTGACAGTACCAAGAGCAAGCTCGCGAATTATTAATGCAGACGCCTGAGAGCCAGCATTGCCTGAAGTATCCATTAAAAGGGGAATAAAACTAGCTAAAACCACTAAAGACAACATTAAATTTTGATAATTTGAAATGATTGTAGCTGTAAAAGTAGAAGATACCATGAGAACTAAAAGCCAAACTATCCTATTTTTTGTCATAACTAAAATAGAAGTATCAAGATAAGAGGTATCTAAAGGTTTAACAGCTGCAATCATTTGAAAATCTTCAGTATTTACAGATTGAATAACCTCTAAAATGTCATCAATAATAATAACCCCTATCATTCTCCCTTCATTATCAACAACGGGAACACTGGTAATATCATGTTTCTGAAAAAGAAGTGCAACATCTTCCTTTTCATCATTGACTCCTACAATATAAAAACCGCTACTTCTCATTATTGACGAGAGAATAACATCATCTTTAGCCAATATTAAATCTTCAATTTTTATAACTCCTTTTAAATGCTTTTCATCATCTGTAATATAATAAGTGTAAATATCTTCTTTGGTTTTAGCTACCCTTCTAATATAATCAAGAGCTTTACCAACCGTAAAATGTTCTTTAAGCTCAACATACTCAATTGTTACGATCGAACCTGCAGAGTCATCGCTGTAAGATAAAAATTTATTAATAATTTCTCTATTTTCTTCTGTAGAACTTGCCAAAAATCTTTGAACAACATTTGCGGGAACCTCTTCTAAAAGGTCAATAACATCATCAAGATTCAGCTCATCAATCATTTCACTTATTTCTTTATTAGTAAAAGAATTTGCTAATTTATTTTTTGTAGATTGGTCAAAATTAGAAAAAGTTTCAACTGCTATTTTTTTGGGCAAAAACCTGTATAGCAAAATCAATTCAGATCCATTAAGCCTTTTAAGAGCCTCAGCAATATCAAAGGAATCATGCTTTAAAAATTTTTCTTTAATTTTAGAATAGCTCTTCTCTTTAAGAAAAATTCTCAATTCATCGATATCTATCATTAAAAGGCCTCCAAAAATTTAAATTTTACAAGACATTTAATGAATCTAATTCATCAAAGCTTATCCAATAACATAGAACATCTTCCTGAAGGAATCGGAAGGGTTTTTTCTTTTTTATTTAATATATTTATTGTAAAATAATAAAGTTTTTCAGATTCCATTTTTATCTCCCAACCTCTTTTCCCTTTATTGCAAATTATTGTAGTTTGATTCTTTTTAAGAGATAAGCTTTCTATCCCCATAATCTCAAGAGTAGGTATGTTCCAATATACAGTTTTATCGGGTAAGCTAATTGTAAGACCAATAATATTTTCTATCATCAAGCTAATACTAAAAAGCGCAAGATAACAAATAAGACCTTTCTCAGTATAAGTTTTTTTAGTAGAATCAAAATATGCAGGTCCTTCTTGCATAGGTTTATAAGCTTCCCAAATGTGTCCTTTAATTTTATTAAAAGGCATTAAAGTATCTAATATATAATACAAATGTCTTATAGTAAATTCTCTTGCAATATTTGCACGACCACAATATTCAAGGCCTTTGATTACAAAAAAATTCATATAAGTATAAACTGAACCATAATATCCATTACCATCCTCGCTAAAACCTGGCTCGCTAACAGAAAGCGTTGGAAAAGGATTTGGAGTTCCAAAATGATTAGTGCTTTTTAAATAAAAAACCATCCTTTCTATCCTGTCTTCACTGGGAATCTCGGAAAGCATTGGAAAAAATCCTACTATTGTCTTAATTTCAAGAATATTTTCATTAACATCAAGATCATAATAAAATCCATCTTTTTCGCTCCACATCAAAGAATTAATTTTAACCTTAAGAGAAAAAAATCGTTTTTTATATTCAAGTGATAAATTTTTATCATTTAAAATGTCTGCCAATTTAGAAATACAATATGCACTATGAACTTGTAATGAATTAAAATCTATAGGATAGTATGCAGCTACCCTTGGAGAGTTTTTATAAAAAATTTTATTTACATCAATTGAATAAAGACCATTTTCCTTTAAAAATTTGCTCTCTATCCATTTATAATACTTATCAAGAATTGGCAAAACTTCAGAAATTCTCTTTTTATTTCCTGTTTTATGATATAAGTTATATTCAGCCCATGCAAAAATAGGAAATCCAATATTCTCTTCATTCTCATCAAGATCAATAATAGCATTGTTATTGTCATATCTAGCTCTAATTGCACCAGATTCTTCCTGCAATTGATAAAACTTATCAATTGCAGATGTAGATGAATATTCCCCGTTGCTATAGACAAGAAAAAAGCTTGACATACAAGCTTGCATCTGATCTATATAATCACAATTTTCCGAATAATAATTTTTATCTTTTTTGCTCCTATCAGCAACTTTTTGTAAAATAACCTTATCTTGAATCCAAGATAAACTTTTATTATAAATATCAATAAAGTCTTGATCATAATAGTAAATTTTGGGAAACATCTTTTTATTCAATGCCAAATCCTCTAAAACAATAGAAATGTACTTATATTTATTATAACACAATAAATATAACATAATTAAAAAAATTAAAAACTGGGAAATTAAAATCTTTTTATTTCAAAAGTTTATAACTTTAATATTTGTTTTATAAAAATTTCATAACCCTCCTGATTGCAAGGAACAATGATCTCTTTATTGATTATTTTTCTCTCAAGAACTTTTATGTATTTAAATTCATTCGCATTGGGCAACCCAACAACACCATCTCTTAATCCCATTTGAACAACTTTTCCACCTTCCCAAACATTATTATTTTTAATATATTCACTAGTAATCAAATACAATGCGTCCCCAACGTTTTTTATAACAGAGGTAATAAAATTTTTAGGAGCAAGATATGACTGGTCTTGATCGGCTCCAATAACATAATAACCATCGCCAAGTTTTTTTGCTGCCTCAATAACACCAAGTCCTGCCAAACCAGCTGCAAAATGAATTACATCTATCCCTTTAGAATACATTTTATTAGCTATAACCCTACCAATATCAACATCGGAAAAAGAATTAGAATATTCACTTATAATCTGTATATCTTTATTAGCATACTTTGCACCAGCTTCATAACCATAGCGAAATGCATCTACTATATTACCCTTCACTCCCCCTATAAAACCTATTTTTCTAGAAAAGCTTTTTTTAGCTGCTATATAGCCAGCTAAAAAAGCACCCTGCTCTACCCTGAAAACAACAGCAATCAAATTTTTGGGAATCTGAACATCATTGCCATAAACAGGATCTATTATTCCATAGCTAATTTTTGGATTCTCTGATGAAACCAATAAAGATGCGTCCGTAAGCATGTACCCTATAAGCCAAATCAAATCTGAACCATTCGCTTTTAAATTATCAAGATCGGAAACATAACTAGAATAAACTCCAGAGACAGCACTAGAAAAAACTTTTTCAATACTTTCTGGAAAATCTTTTTTCAAACGCAACAAAGCCTCATTAGCACTAGCATTAAAAGATTTGTCATCAAGAACACCATCTACCAGCATGGACATCTTAATTTTTCTTGAACCAGATTCTATTCCATTCCTACTAAAGCAAGAAGTCAACAAAATACCGAATATAAAAATTGCAATCCTCATATAGAGCATTTCTCCATTTCAATCATTCAAACAAAACCAACATGTTTTTTATACTTAAAAATAAAACATATAAATTATTTTTTTATTCAAATAAATTCTTTAAGAAATTTCTCATAACTTTCTTTATTAAATGGAACAATAATTTCTTTGTTGATTATTTTGCTAGAAAGACTATCAATTTCTTTTTCAAGTTCAAAGGAAATCATTTTAGGATTTCTCACAAACCCCACAACTCCTTCTTTAAGGCCATAATTTACTAATTTGCCACCTTCGAAAATATTAGTTTTTAAATAGTTGGATGTAAAAATATTTAAAGCTCTACCAACATCTTTAATTGTAGATGTTATTACATTATTAGGAGCAAGATATGTCTGATCCTCATCAACTCCAATAATGTAATGCCCAGAACCAAGTTCTTTTGCAACCTCAATAGCTCCAATTCCTCCAATACCTGCAGCATGATGAATAATATCTATTTCATCAGAATACATTCTAGTTGCAATACTTCTACCAGCCTCAGCATCAGTAAAATTACCAATGAACTGAGTAGATATCTTTATATTTTTATTAGCATACTTAGCACCGGCCTCATACCCATACCTGAATGCATTTACTATCTCGCTTTCTATTCCTCCCAAAAATCCAATTTTACCTGTTTTAGAAAGTTTTGCAGCAATATAACCTGTTAAAAATGCGCCTTCTTGAGCTCTAAAGGTCATACCCGCCAAATTTGCAGGAATAGGCTCGTTAGAATAAACAGGATCAATAATTGCATATTTCATATCAGAATTTTGAAGAGCGGCGACCATGGCCACATCACTAAATCTATACCCAATAAGCCAAATTAAATCTGAACCTGCATCCTTAAGCCCTTCAAGATCAGATAAATAAGAATTTGATGAGGATTCTTTTAAAACAATCTCAATCTTAAATTCTTCTTTAACTTTTTTTATTCCATTTAAAGCACCCTCATTAAATCCTTTATCATCAAAAGTACCATCAATCATTAAAGATACTTTAGGAATTTCGCTCTTAAGACTACTCTTACCACTACAAGATAAAAAAATAACACTCTCAAACAAAATCAACAACAATAATTTATTCATAAACTATTCCCCCTTTACAAATAAAGCTATACCTAAGTAGCTTATAACTAGTTTATAACTTTGATTTAAATAAATCAAATGCATATTCACTATCAGGAACAATAATTTCTCCGCTTATTATTTTATTTTCTAGATCAATAACTTCATCAACTAATCTATTATTTAAAATATCAGGATCCTTAACAATTTCTATTACTCCTTCCTTTAGCCCCCGATCAATAACGATCCCACCCTTAAAAACTCCATTATTAATATACTCTGATGAAATAGAATAAATAACCTTACCAACATCCTTAAGTATTGAAGTAATAACATTTTGAGGCGCAATATATGATTGATCTTGATTTAACCCAATAACATAATATTTGGGTCCAAGCTCTTTAGCAGCATCATAAACTCCAAGACCAGTTATACCAGCTATTGGAAAAATAACGCCCACTTTATCCTCTTTATACATGAATAGAGCCATTGCTTTGCCCCTCTCTTTATCAAAAAGAGAGGGTGCTTTTTTTGAAACTAATCTTAATTTAGGATTAGCATAAAAAATCCCAGCCTTAAAACCAAACTTAAAATCTTTTAAATGTTCGCTCATAGGCCCTGTTAAAAATCCAATCTTGTCTTTTCTGCTCATCTTAGCAGCAATATAACCAGCCAAAAATGCAGCTTCTTCATTTCTAAACTTAATAGCCAAGGAATTCTTAGGAACTTGAATATCACCATAATCAAAAGCATCTATAATACCATAATAAATATCTGGACGTTCATAGGAAAGTTTAATGGATAAGCCAGAAAATTCGTATCCAATCATCCAAAAAAGATTTAAAGGATTTTTTTGAACCTCATAAGCGTCCTCTGTCATTGCCTCAGCAACAGTAAGAAGTCTTTTGCCCGCAATAGGGTAAGGCCTTAAAGATTTAGTTATAAGTTTTATTCCAAAATTATCTCTAAGTTTTACAACACCATGATAAACGCTTTGATTGTAGCCTTTATCATAAAAGCTACCATTAGCCAAAACACCTACAACAACTTTGTCAGATTTTATAGACTTTTTATTAGATTTAAAACAAGCAAATACTAATAAAGATAAAACAATAAAAATAAACCTTTTAAACAAAATTAATCCTCTCCTTACAAAATTTATTTAAAAAATTTAGAATTTTTTAAAAATTAAAATATTAACTTTATTCTACTAACAAGTAGTATTCTTTATTTATAAAATAAAAATTTTAATACGCCCTTTTAAAAAAATACTTCTAGAATTAATAAAAACACGATGATGGGGAAAAAACAATTTTTCCTACATCACCATAATATCCAAATTTAAACCCTTTTGCAAGATTACTTTAAATTAAAACTTACAATAATTAAAAAACTCTATAAAATATCTTTAAAAAATTAAAAAGATTTTTCACAAACCAACTCAATAAAAATCAAGTTAATTTTCCATTTGCAAAACAAAGTTATCATAAGATACCTTGTCATAGGGCGCTTTTATTATGCCATTCATTATACTTTGCCCGATTTTCAATGATTTGTTATAAATCTCAGAATAATTTGATTTTAAGTTTTCATTTAAAACCAAACCAAGTCCATCTTCTTTAAGCCCAAAAGTAATGGTCTTGCCCCCATCCAAAACTCCAGTTTCTAAATACTTTTTTGTTAAACTATATATCAATGAATCAACTTTCTTTACAGCAGAAACAATAACATTATCAGGAGCAAGATATGATTGATCCTGATCGACTCCAATAATATAATGATCGGGCCCCAACTCTTTTGCGGACTCAATTACCCCTATACCAGAAAGTCCTGCAGCTGCAAATATAATATCAACTCCATCTCGATACATATTAGATGCTGTGGAGCGACCAAGTCCAAAGTCTCCAAATGTACCAACATATTGAGAAACCACTTTAATATTAGAGTTTGCATACTTAGCACCAGCTTCATATCCGTACATAAAAGATTCTAAAATTTTTCCCCTCACTCCTCCAATAAATCCGATCTTACCGGTTTTAGAAGCCTTTGACGCAAAGTATCCTGCTAAAAAAGCCACCTCTTCAGATCTGAAATTAATATTAAGAAGATTTTTGGGTATTTGAATTTCATCATAAACTCCTTCTATGATTGCATAATTAATAGAAACATTCTCGCTAGCTCTTTGAAAAAGAATGTTTGACAATCTAAAACCAACTCCCCAAATCAAATTTGAATTACCATCTTCTAAATTTGCAATATCTCCTAAATAAGAATTGCCTGTAGAAGCTTTTTCAATTATATTTATATTTAAATCTGCCTTTAATTTTCTTATCGCCTTAGAAGAACTTTCATTAAATCCTTTATCATCAAAAGTACCATCAACCATAAGCGAAACCGTTTTTGTCCCCGACTTACCATCATTAGAGCCAGAGCAAGCAACAATAAATAAAAAAATTAAAAAATAATAAACTTTTTTTAACACAAAAATATCCTCCTTACTTTTAATAATAAAAAAATATAAAAAATAGTTATCATAATACACAGCATATAAACAAAAAAAGACACCTTTTTAAGGTGTCTTTTTACCATCTATAATGAGTAAAAGCTTTATTTGCTTCAGCCATTCTATGAGTATCTTCTTTCTTCTTAAAAGCAGCTCCAGTAGAATTATATGCATTTAAAAGTTCGTTTGATAACTTTTCTTTCATAGACCTACCGCTAGACTTTCTAGCAGCAAAAATAATCCACTTCATAGCCAAAGCTTCTCTTCTCTCTTCTCTAACTTCAACAGGAACTTGATATGTAGCACCACCCACCCGTCTACTTCTTACTTCTACTAGTGGCTTAATATTATCTAAAGCTTTATAAAAAACAGCCATCTTGTCGCTTTCTTCAAGCTTATCGGCAAGTAAATCGATTGAACTATAAAGTATACTCTCGCTTATTGATTTTTTTCCATCATACATCATTCTGTTTGCAAATTTTGCAACAATTCTAGAATTATATCTGGTATCAACAAAAACTTTCTTTTTAATTTTTTTATTTTTTCTTGACATATTTAATATTAACCCACCTTTCAGTTAAGCCTTAGGCTTTTTTGTTCCATACTTAGATCTGCCCTTTTTCCTATTATTAACACCAAGGGTATCCTTAGCTCCTCTAACAATATGGTACCTTACTCCAGGCAAATCTTTAACTCGACCACCTCTAATTAGAACCACAGAGTGTTCTTGTAAATTATGACCAATTCCTGGAATATATGCTGTTACTTCAAATCCATTTGAAAGTCTAACACGTGCTACTTTTCTTAAAGCTGAATTAGGTTTTTTGGGAGTTACAGTCATTACACGTGTACAAATTCCTCTTCTTTGAGGACAATTTTGAAGCGCAGGAGATGCGGTCTTCTCCGTTTGACTTTTTCTAGGCTTTCTAATTAACTGATTGATTGTAGGCATTTATCAACGCTCTCCTTTTCTTGAAACTATTAATAAAATGGTAGCAAATATATCACTTATTTTCAAGTTAAACTTTAGAATCGATATTTTCACTAACTTTAATTTTCTTATAAAGTCCCATGCCAGTTCCAGTAGGAATTAAATGTCCAATTACAACATTTTCTTTCAATCCTCTAAGATCATCTATTTTTCCAGCAATAGAAGCATCTGTTAATACTTTTGTTGTTTCCTGGAAAGAAGCTGCGGAAATAAAAGAATCTATATTAAGAGAAGTCTTGGTTACTCCTATAAGAATTGGACTTGCTATTGCTGGCTCACCACCTTGTTCGATTACTTTTCTATTTTGCTCATAAAAAGTGTGCTTATCTACCTTTTGCCCATAAACAAAATTAGTATCACCAACTGCAACAATCTTAACTTTTTTCATCATTTGCTTAATTATCACACCAATATGTTTGTCATTAATACTAACACCCTGTTTTCGATAAACATCCTGAATTTCTGCCAACAAAAATTCCTGTAAACTAATCCCACCTAAAATTTCAAGCACATCATGAGGATTAATTCTACCATCACAAAGCATATCTCCTGCTTTAACAACATCTCCATCTCTAACCAAAAGATGTTTGCCGGCTGGAATATAATGCTTATGCTCAACACCATACTCATCTAAAATATTAATAAGTCTTTTACCTTTTTGAATTGATTTAAATTGCACAATTCCACTTACTTTAGCCATTTCAGTCAAATTTTTAGGAATTCTTGTTTCAAAAAGATCATTAACACGGGGCAATCCCCCTGTAATATCTTGGGTTTTTTCAGAACCTTTGGAAAGTTTCGCAATAACATCTCCTATGTTAATATTCTGGCCATCTTCAACTTGAAGATAAGCATCACCTGGTAATACATAAGATGCAACTTCCATGCCACTGCTATCAATAATAAAAATTCTAGGATCAAGAGATTCAAAAACATTATCTGTAATTCTTTTTTCAACATTGCCTGTTTCAGTATTTATCTCCTCTTTAAGAGTGGTTCCTAAAATAATATCTTTAAATTTAATTTTACCCTCAACCTCTGCAATAATAGGCTCTGCAAATGGATCAAATGTACCAATAACCTTGCCCGATTCAACATAATCACCAACCTCTATTTCAAGCTTTGTTCCCGCTTTCAAGGCAACTTCTTGCTCTTCTGATACTATGAAAAAATTATCGTCTCTTAATTTAACATAACCAATGTAAGAAGAAAGAATCTCTAAGCCCTTTTTGTCAACAAACAAAGGAATTCCTTTTATTACTCTTTGAGAATCTAAAACTTTAATCTCTTTTATGTTCTTAATTTTTTCCTCATAAAAAACATTGATTATTTTTAAAGTTCCTTTTCTTGTGAAAAGAATTCCATTGTCAACTCTAACATTAAAACCTTCTATGCCATTAAGTATAAAAGCATTCTTTAAGGATATTTTATCATCCTCACTACCAGCCTGAGCAACTCCACCAATATGAAAAGTTCTCATGGTTAATTGGGTACCCGGTTGACCTATAGACTGAGCAGCAATTATTCCTACAGCCTCACCAATGTTAACAGGTTTGTTCTTAGAAAAGTCTCTACCATAACATTTTTGACAAACGCCATGTTCAGCTTCACACGTTAAAACAGATCTAATCACAAGTTTTTCAATACCAATTTTCTCTAATAACTCTATTTTGGCTTCCGAAATTTCTTCATTTGCATCTAAAACAATCTCGCCGGTAATTGGATTTTTTATTCTTTCAATAGAATAACTTCCAACGGCTTTTTCCTTCAAAGATTCTAATATTTCTTCACCATTTTTTACAGTTTCAACTTTTATTCCGTTTATAGTTCCACAATCTTCTATTCTAACAACAACATCTTGAGCAATGTCTACTAATCTTCGAGTTAAATATCCAGCATCAGCGGTCTTAAGCGCGGTATCTGCTAGACCTTTTCTTGCTCCATTTGTAGATATAAAAAACTCTATTACAGAAAGACCTTCTTTAAAGTTAGAAATAATTGGAAGCTCAATAATATCACCAGAAGTTTTTGCCATTAATCCTCTCATGCCGGCAAGTTGTCTTATTTGATTTCTACTGCCCCTAGCACCAGAATCTGCCATCATGTATATAACATTAAATCCATCTCTATCTCTCTTTAAAATTTCCATCATCTTATTAGTAAGCTCTTCATTAGTCTTTAACCAAACAGAAACCACATTGTTATATCGCTCTTCACCAGTAATAACGCCTTTGGCATAATCATTTTGAATTTTAGCAATTTCTTTATTAGCCCTTTCTACATAAGTTCTTTTTTCATCAGGAACAATAATATCGCTCATACTAATTGTGCACCCAAACTTAGTGGCATACCTAAAGCCAAGCTCCTTGATGATGTCAAGCATTTCAATTACGGTAGAAGAACCATGAACTACATAAACTTTTGATATTAAAATTTGTAGCTCCAAATCACTAAGAGTTTTATTTACAAATTCAATTCCCTTGGGTAAGGCCTCATTAAATATAACCCTACCGGCTGTAGTTTTTTTGTACTCGCCATCAATTTTTACATAAATAAAAGCATTGTAATCTAGACTCCTATTATTTATGGCAAGAATAACATTACTAAAGTTTAAAAACTTTTTACCTTCTCCAACAACACTCTTTTTTTCCATAGTCAAATAATACAGACCCAAAACAATATCTTGGGATGGAAAAACAATAGGGTGCCCATTAGCAGGATTTAAAAGATTATTTGTTGAAAGCATTAAGGCCCAACTTTCAGCTTGTGCTGCTGGAGTAAGGGGCACATGTACTGCCATTTGATCGCCATCAAAATCGGCATTATATGCATGACAAACAAGAGGATGTAATTTTATTGCCTTGCCCTCAACTAACACGGGTTCAAAAGCTTGAATCCCAAGTCTATGAAGAGTAGGCGCCCTATTTAAAAGAATAGGATGCTCTTTTATGACAAGATCTAAAATTTGCCACACCTCGTCAACTTCTTGCTCTATTAAATTCTTTGCTCTTTTAATATTAAAAACAGCTTCACTCTCAATCAGTCTCCTTATCACAAAGGGTTTAAAAAGTTCAAGAGCCATTTTTGCCGGCAATCCACATTGATGTAGCTTTAGCTCGGGGCCAACAACAATAACAGAACGGCCAGAATAATCTACTCTTTTACCAAGAAGATTTTGTCTAAACCTTCCCTGCTTACCTTTTAATGCATCGGAAAGCGACTTTAGGGGTCTACTAGATGAGCCTTTGACAACCTTTCTTTTGTGAGAATTGTCAAAAAGAGAGTCTACTGATTCTTGAAGCATTCTTTTTTCGTTTCTCACAATAATCTCTGGCGCATTAAGAAGAAGCAATTTTCTTAAGCGATTATTTCTATTTATAACTCTTCTGTAAAGATCATTAAGATCAGATGTTGCAAATCGCCCTCCATCAAGCTGAACCATTGGCCTAATCTCTGGAGGAATAACAGGAAGGACTTCCATAATCATCCATTCTGGCTTATTGCCAGAAATTTTAAAATTCTCAATGATTTCAAGGCGCCTTAAGAGTTTCTTATCGGTTTTATCATCTTTATCTATCATTTGAATCCTAAGTTTAGATGAAAGCTCATCAAGATCAAGATTTTCAAGAAGAGTTTTAATAGCTTCAGCTCCCATTGAAGCATTAAAAGACATACCATATCGCTCTCTAGCCTCTATGTACTCATCTTCATTTAAAAGCTGCATTTTTTTAAGATCAGTATCGCCCGGTTCAATTACTACATATTTTTCATAATAAAGAATAGAATTTAAACTAGATGCCGTAATATCAAGCAAAAGCCCAATCCTAGAGGGTATATATTTGTAATACCAAATATGGGCAACTGGAGCTGCTAGCTCAATATGCCCCATTCTTTCACGTCTAACCTTAAAATGGGTAACCTCAACATTACAACGATCACAAATAATACCTTTGTATCTAATCGATTTGAATTTACCACAATAACATTCCCATTCCTTTGTAGTACCAAAAATCCTTTCACAAAAAAGCCCATCTTTTTCGGGTCTTAAAGTTCTATAATTAATAGTCTCGGACTTTTTAACTTCTCCATAAGACCAATTTCTAATTTGATCAGGAGATGCTATTTTAATTTTTATTCTTTCAAAATCTTTTATCTCTTTCATAAAAACTCCAAAAACCTAGCTTTTATTAATCAATTCTTCTTCTTTTTCTGTCAAAGGAACTTGATTTCCAGCATCATCATAAATTGACAAATCAAGTCCAAGTCCTCTAAGTTCTTGCATTAGAACATTAAAAGACTCGGGAATACCTGATACATTAGTAGGAACACCTTTTACTATATTTTCATATATTTTAACTCTGCCTGACATATCATCTGATTTAACTGTTAAAAGTTCTTGAAGGGTGTGCGCCGCACCATAAGCTTCAAGAGCCCAAACCTCCATTTCTCCAAGTCTTTGTCCACCAAATTGAGCTTTTCCTCCAAGAGGTTGCTGAGAAACAAGAGAATATGGGCCTGTTGATCTTGCGTGCATTTTATCATCAACAAGGTGGTGTAGTTTAAGCATGTAAATTACCCCAACCATTACTTCATTTTCGAACGGCTCTCCTGTATAACCATCATATAAAATTTCTTTAGAAGTTGGATTAAATCCAGCTTTTTTTAATTTTTCCTGAATTTGTTCATTTGTAGCAGATTCAAAAACAGGAACATTATAAGATTCGCCAAGATATTTACCAGCAAGACCTAATTGAGATTCCATTAACTGTCCGATATTCATTCTAGATGGAACTCCCAAAGGATTTAAGCATATATCAAGAGGAGTTCCGTCTGCAAGATAAGGCATATCTTCAACAGGAAGAATCTTTGCAACAACACCCTTATTACCATGTCGTCCAGCCATTTTATCGCCCTCTTTAAGCTTTCTTTTTTTTGCAACATAAACTTTAAGTATCTCTTCAACTCCAGGAGAAAGATTACCAACATCCTCTTTGGTAATCCTTTGAACATCAATAACTGTACCTTCGGTACCATGAGGCACTTTTAATGAATTATTTTTAACATCTTTTGCTTTTTCTCCAAAAATGGAAGTTAACAGTCTAAATTCAGGAGTAATGTCTCCTTCTGACTTTGGAGTAACCTTACCAACAAGAATATCACCGGGCTTTACATAGGTTCCTATCCGTATAATTCCATTTTCATCCAATTTGTTTAGTATCTTTTCACTAACATTAGGTATATCTCCTGTAACTTTTTCAGGACCAAGTTTAGTTTCTCTTACCTCTATGCTAAATTCCTTGATATGAATAGATGTATAAAGATCTTCCTTTACAATTCTATCGGAAATCAATATAGCATCCTCATAATTAAATCCATTCCAAGGAATAACCCCTAGTAATAAATTATTACCAAGAGCAAGTTCTCCAAATCTAGTAGCAGGACCGTCAGCTATTATCTCACCCTTTTCAACCTTTTGACCCTCTTTAACTAAAACGGATTGATTAAAACAGGTATCTTGATTTGTCCTTTCATACTTAACAATATGATATTCGTCTAAATCTTTAGCATTCTCTGCCTCAAAAGGTTTAACAACTATCTTACTGCTTGTTGCAAGAATAACTTTCCCACTTCTTTTGGCCTTAACAACTACTCCTGAATCCTTTGCAACAACACTTTCCATACCCGTACCAACAATAGGAGGTTTAGGAAAAAGCAAAGGCACTGCTTGTCTTTGCATATTAGAACCCATAAGAGCTCGATTTGCATCATTGTGTTCAAGAAAAGGAATTAACGCCGAAGATACTGAAATTAACTGCCTAGGAGAAACGTCCATATAGTCTATATTTGCAGGGCTTGTTGTAGTATAATCACCAGAAATTCTAACAGAAACTAAATCTTCAAGATACTTTCCATTAGAATTAAAGGCAGCATTGGCCTGAGCAATGCACTTTTTCTCTTCGTCAATAGCAGATAAATATTCTAATTGATCAGTCACCTCCCCATTAACAACTTTCCTATAAGGAGTTTCTAAAAACCCATAATCATTAACTCTAGAATAAGTTGCCAAAGAAACAATAAGTCCAATATTTGGCCCTTCAGGAGTTTCAATAGGACACATTCTACCATAATGAGTATAATGTACGTCTCTTACTTCAAATCCTGCCCTATCTCTTGAAAGTCCCCCTGGACCAAGAGCATTAAGACGCCTTTTGTGAGTAAGCTCAGCCAAAGGATTGACCTGATCCATAAACTGTGAAAGCTGGCTGGTTGCAAAAAATTCCTTAACAGCAGATACAATGGGTTTAACACTTATTAATTCTTGAGGCTTTAGATTAAAAACTTCCTTGTTAGACATTCTATCTTTAGCAATTTTTTCAACCCTTGACATCGCGCCTTTATATATATTGGTAAGAAGCTCACCAACAGAACGAACCCTTCTATTTCCTAAATGGTCAATATCATCAAGAATATCATGACCTTCATATATTCTTAAAAGATGAGATATGGTGTTAACAATATCATCCATAGTTAAAACCGATGTAGTTAAATCATCAAATCCAAATTTTTTAGAAAGTTTATAACGCCCCACACGTCCAAGATCATATCTTCTTTCAGAAAAGAATATAGTTTTTAAATCATTTTCAGCATTATCAATTGATATTGGCTCACCAGGAAAAAGAGAGCCATAAACAGCCAGCATAACTGATTCTCTTGGAAGCTCTTTAGATCCATCTTTTAAAGCAAAAAAAGCATCCTCTTTCTCAAGGCAATTTAAAATAACATTCGAACTTACAAAGCGCTTTCCAGAAATATCATCATAACCATCAAAATCAACAAGCTTTATTTCATTTACTCCATTTTGTAAAAAATCTTCAACATCTTGCAGAGTAATTTTATCTCCTGCTCGATAATACATATTCTCTCTTATGTTAATACTTTTAGCTAAATATTGCCCTGGAAGATCTCTTTTTGTACCGTCTTCAACTTTAATTTTTTTAATATTATAAAAAGTTTCTATTATTTTTTCTCTTGTATCAAACCCTAAAGCTCTTAAAAAAAGAGTTATGAGTATTCTTTTTTTTCTATCTATTTTTACATAAAGATAATCTTTTTTAGAATCAATCTCAAATTCTAACCAAGAACCACGATAAGGAATTATTCTAGCAGAATACAAATCTTTCTCTTTATAAAAAACAACTCCTGGGGATCTGTGAATCTGAGAAACAACAACCCTCTCAGCCCCATTAATAATAAAAGTGCCTCTTTCTGTCATTAAAGGAATAGTTCCCATATATACGTCTTTTTGCCTTATTTCCCCAGTAGTCAAAAATTGCAAATTCAGTCTTACTTTTAAAACAGCCTCATAACTTTGACCCTTTCTTTTACATTCTTTTTCTGTAAAATCAAGGGCATCATTTTCTATATAGTATCTCTCATACTCAAGAGCAACATCGCCATTTCCACTTTTAATGGGAAATATATTTCTAAAAACAGACTCAAGGCCCTCATTAAGTAGGGGTTTTTTATTTTTTAATTTATCAAGTTGTAAAAATTTTTCATAAGAATTTAATTGTATTTCTATCAGGTTAGGTAGGTCTAAAATTTCATCAGCTCTTCCTTGTCCCAGATGAACTCTTTTTACCATTAAAAGACTCCTTTTTTAAGACATAACAAGCCGCATATCATAACGACATGCGGAATAACAACTTTGATATATTTTTAATGTTTTATTTAACTTCAACTTTTGCGCCAACTGCCTCAAGCTTCTTTTTTAATTCCTCAGCATCTGACTTAGAAAGACCTTCTTTAATAGCTTTAGGAGCAGCTTCAACTAATGCCTTAGCTTCTCCAAGACCAAGTCCTGTAATAGCTCTAACCTCTTTTATAACATTTATCTTGCTATCACCAAAAGACATAAGAATTACATCGAATTCAGTTTGTTCTTCAGAATCAGCCGAACCTGCTGAAACAGCTCCACTCATACCAGCAGAAACAGCGGCAGTTACTCCAAACCTTTCCTCAATAGCTGTTACAAGGTCAACAACTTCCATAGTTTTTGCACCTTCAAGCCAGGTTAAAATATCTTCTTTATTTAGTGCCATATTAACTCCTTATATATTTTTATTTTACAGTGATAGCATGCACTCAAAAATTAAGACTAACACTGCCATGTTAATTTTTAACATCAGCCAAAGCTTTCAATGTTCTTGCAAGCTTAGAAACTGGCGCTTTTAACACGCTAGCAAATAAAGAAATAGACTCTTTTTTGGTAGGAAGCTTGCTATAAGCTTGAACTTTAGCCTCATCATAAAACTCTCCTAATACAAAGCCACCCTTTACTTTCAAAGTACTACTTTTTACAAAATCATAAAAAATTTTTGCTATTACATTAGCTTCTTCTAATGCAGTAACAACAACTGTGGGGCCAACCAAACAAGAATCACCAACATTAATATTCTTTTCTTTTAAAACCATCTTCATTATATTATTTTTAACAACTTTTAATGCTCCGCGTTCGTCTTCTATTTTATTGCGAAGTTCTGTCAACTGAGCTACATTTAAACCTCTATAATCTAAGAAAAAAAGATTCTGTTTACTATCTATAAACTGTTTTAATAAATCAAACATTTCCAACTTTTTAGAATTTATCTTTGCACTCATAATGTTACCTCCAAACAAAATTAACTTTTATAGAAGGCCCCATAGTAGATGAAACATAAATACTATCTATAAAAGCTCCCTTTAAATCACTAGGTCTTTTTTTAACAACTTCCTTGATAAATTCCTCATAATTTTCTTTTATCTTTTCATTATCCATAGAAAATTTTCCAAAAGAAAAGCTTATTACACCATTTTTATTTGCTCTAAATTCTGTTCGACCCTTTTTAAGACTATTGATTGCATCTTTGAGATTATTTGTGACTGTTTGGGTCTTTGGATTGGGCATCAAGCCCCTTTTCCCTAAAATAGGACCAAGCCTTCCAACATCTTTCATCATATCAGGAGTTGCAACAACAATATCAAATTCATCCCAACCACTTTTAATCTTGTTTATAAGATCCTCATCGCCAACATAAGTTGCACCAAAAGCTCTAGCTTCATCTGCTCGATCACCTTTTGCAAAAACAAGTATTCTTTTTGGCTTCATAAACTGATTTGGCAAAACTATAGTGTCTCTAACGGTATGATTCTTTTTTAAATTAAGGTTAATAGATATATCTATAGTTTCATCAAATTTGGCAAATTTAATTTCTTTCAACAATGAAATTGCATCTTCAATGTTATAAAATTTATTCTTATCTACTTTAGAAAAAGCTTCAATATATTTTTTACCCTTTTTTGACATTATTTCTCCACCTCAACACCCATTGAACGCGCACTTCCTGCAATAATTTTAAACGCTGCTGATTCTGACTTTGCATTTAAATCAGGCATTTTAATTCTTGCTATCTCCATCAACTTTTCTTTTGATATAGTTCCAACTTTATCTGTATTGGATTTTTTAGATCCTGATTCTATTCCAATAGCTTTTTTAATTAGAACCGAAGCTGGCGGGGTCTTTACAATAAAAGAAAAACTTTTGTCACTATAAACAGTAATAATAACAGGAACCACAATGCCAGGATCCATCTTTGCGGTTCTCTCATTAAATTCCTTTACAAACTGAGGACCACTAACTCCATGAGGTCCAAGCGCTTGCCCTATTTTAGCTCCTGGAGCCGCTTGAGCAGCCGGAACCTGCAATTTAATCCAAGAAATTGCTTTTTTTTTTGCCATATCATCTCCTTATGGTAATAACGCCTTCAAAGCTCCCATTAGCATTAAATTTTAAATCTTTTCTATATGCTGGAAATCAACTTCAACAGGCGTTGATCTTCCAAAAATTTGAACTGCAACTTTTAATTTCTTTCTTTCATAATCAATAGAGCTAATAAGCCCTTCAAAAGAGTCAAAAGGTCCCCCTTTAATTCTAACTCTTTCTCCTTCTTCAAAGTCATAAAGCATAAAAATAGATTTATTTGCTTTAATCTCACCAGTAAGCATAAAAACACTTTTTACTTCTTCATCATTAATAGGAATAGGCCTTTGCCCCTTACTAACACCAACAAAATTAATAACACCCTGAACTTTGATAATATTAGCAATAATATCTTTCCAGCCTACTTCTGGAAGATCTAGCTCAATAAGAATATAGCCTGGCCATATTTTTCTCTCTCTTATTCTTTTCTTACCATTTCTTATCTCTTCTATTTTTTCAATAGGAGCCTTAACATCTAATATTACACCACTAAAAACGCCTTCATTTATTAAAAGTCTTATGTCCTGCTCTATCTTTTTTTCATATTGAGAATAAGTTTGAACTACATACCAAGCTCTAGACATAATTTACCCTTCTTTCAATAAAACTAAAATACATAGGTTACAATAAGAAACATGAGATAATCGACTATACCCAAGAAAATTGAAACAAATAATACAAGCCAAAAAACTTGCTTTCCATTTCCAACAACTTCATTATACTTAGGCCACGTTACCTTCTTAAGCTCTAAAATACTATCTTTGATAAACCTAAACACCTCAAAGCCTCACTTTAATTCTAACAACAGGTCAGGAGGGATTCGAACCCCCAGCATACAGTTTTGGAGACTGTCGTTCTACCATTGGAACTACTGACCTATTATTTTTTATTTTATTTTTCCTTCTTTATGAAGAGTGTGTTTTCGCAATTTTGGACAATATTTCATCAATTCTAACTTGTCTTGCTTATTGCGTCTATTCTTAGTAGTGGTATAATTTCTAATTCCTGTTTCTTCACAAATCAAAGATATAAGCTCAACAGCTCCCTTGCCCTTCTTTTTACCCATATAACAAAACTCCTAACTACCAACAAAAGCCCTCAATCGGACTTGAACCGACGACCCCCACCTTACCATGGTGGTGCTCTACCAACTGAGCTATAAGGGCACTAGTTCCCTACAAACTCTTTATTATCTTAGTTGATTGTTTGGAAAAAAACAAGTACTAAGTTTATTTTTCTTACTTTATTACAACAAGTTTTCCATCTTGCAAAAGTTTTATGTTGTTACTATTTGAAAACAATTTATTAATAGAATATTCATCAAGTATAATATCTGTATTATTTTTACCATAAATACTTTTGGCAACCAATTTTAAAGGATGATGTCCAATCCTATTTTTATTATTATAAAGAACATCATTACTATATTCAAGCATTCCCCATTTTTTCAAAGCCTCTGAAGAAACCATTCTCTTATCAAAATATGGTCTAATATTTTCATCATAAATTTTGATAAAAAAAGAGTCTTCTAATTTTTTAGAACCAGAAGTATTATTGTAAACTTCGCCTACATAAATCACAATTCCTGTATAATCGGTTTTATCAACATCAGAATTTATCAATGGATAAAAAGCTTTATACGGCATTTCGTGTGAAAAAAACAAACTTATAAAATCGGGGAAAAGACTAAGCTCATACCTAACAGTAAGACTTCTTAAATCTTCTGAATATTTTATATAAGACCTCTTCAAAATACTGTTAGGACCTGAAAAATTCAGTATTAAACTGGGATTCAGGTCAAAATAATCCTTAAAAGTATTTTCAGAATCCATAATTATCTTAAAAAGAGATTCTCTTATTAACGTGTCTTTAAAATCATTAATGGTTGCTATTAATTTAGAAGCTGTATTTAAGCCTACTGGTCTAAATTCATTCTCATTAATTTCCTTAACAATATCAAAACAAATAACCTTTCTATCCCAATCGATTATTCTGTGCACACTTGTCTCAGCAGCTTCATCTTTTATTATAGAAACATTAGAATAAAGTAGAAATAAATAACTAAAAAGAAACTTAAGAAAATGCATTATCTCCTTCCTATTATTTTTTACCTAAATATACACCTATCCAAGTCCAGCCATTATTAATTTCTGGATCTTTAGGATAAACAATTCTTTTAAAAACAAAATACCATTCCCGAATATGGTCCCAGCCCCTTGACTCAAGATAAGATATATCATCACTAGAATCTGCTTCAAGATGCTTTGCAAATTGTATTCCGTTTTTTCTTCTCCCTCCAAGCCTAATCATTGTGGTCAAAAAACTATTAGTATTAATAGAATTGCTCTTTCCACCCTTTTGATCCCAGCTTTGAATAAAAAAATTATTTTTATCTCTTATATTAAGCAATTTAGAAGTATCTCCAGAAAGAACAAAATTTTTAACATCCTGAATTAAATCTCCCAAATTTCTATAAACAACAAACTCTGGATTATTAAAGTAATTAATTTTTGTAACAACATTAAAATAGTCCCTAGAATCTATTTTTAAATGCGATCTTGGAATTGAAAGAAATTTTTTATAATAAAAATAAGATTCGTCGTAATCTTGAACATCTTCCAAACTTAGTGCAAGATTATAAAAATAATTACCCTTTTCCTCATTATTTAAATTATCAATTCCCTCAATCCCCGTATTTAATATAAATTTGTAATAATTGATTTTATCGATTGAATCAATATTTAAATTAACAATCTTTTTAGCCACCCTTGTTTTCATTGAACAGTTTTCATAAACATAATCATCAAAATTATCAACAACACGTTTGTAAATGCTAAAAGCTACAAAATCTTCTCCCATGGAATCATAAATATTTCCCATTAAATAAAGATACAAAGGATAATATTCTCTAGATTCATCATCAATAATTCCACTATTTACAATTTCTAAAGCATCTCCATAATTTTTATTTGCAATATATATATTAACAACCCTATCAATAATAAGAAATTTATCTAATCTATTCTTGTTAGAAGATTTTAAAAGATGAATAAGATTTTGAATCTCGCTTTGTTTTTGATTGCAAGAAGCAAATAAAAACAAAATCAAAATAAATTTAGCAATTCTGATCAATAGATTCATAAGAGTATTTTACAATATAAACTATACATAATAAAATGCACACCTCAATTAAAAGAGTGTCAAAATTTTTATACATACCAACTTAACATGACCACATTTTACATTAACACCAATACAAAAACATCAAAACAATAGAACTAAAGCCTAAATTTAAAATTTAATATAAAACTCTAATATTTTAAAAATAGTAAAAATAATTGAACAACTAACAATTATAAACACAAAAACATTGAAAAATAATCTTATAATGCCCTATAATAAATGTCAATTTAATACCTATTTAAAAAAGCAATCGTCTAAAATTAAACACTTTATTAAAGGAATATAAAACTCACAAAAGATGAAAAAAGAAGTCATTATAATTTTAATGTTATTACAAACAATAATGAATTTAAACTCAATAAATACTAATACAAATGTTTCAATAGTAAAAGAATTGCAAAAAAATTTATATGGTTTCAATAGCAAGGAATATCAAAAAGATAAAGATATTTTAAATGAATTTATAAATTCAATAAATATAAACGACAAAGAAATCTTACAAAGTTTAGAAAAAATTAAAAATGAGCTTTTTATAGTATCTGTTTTTTTCAATAATAAAAAGGGAGTTTTAATTGCGCTAAATCTTGGAGCAGAAATTAACTTTAAATATAAAATATCTCCAATTTCAATTTCAATAATAAACAATGAATTTGAAATCATAAAAATATTGGTAGATTACGGAATAAGCCTTAACCAAATAGATGATACCGGTTATTCTCCAATATTTTGGGCAATATATACTAATAACGAAAAAGTATTTGAATTTTTAAAAGAAGGCGGAGCTGATCTAAGCGCCACACTTAAAAATAGAAAAACACCAATGCAAGCCGCAATAGAAACAGAAAACATAAAACTAATTAAATCTCTAGAAAAGAAAAAAATTTATATTGACGACAATTATAAAAAAGAACTTAAAACGCTTAAAAACGAAGAAATAGTTCGAATTTTAGTAAAATAGAAAATAAATTTAATATCCATCAGATACTTGGATATTTTTATCTTTATCAATAAGATCCTTGTATATAAAAGATTTTTTAGCAAGTGCCTCTTTTAAATTCTTAGAAAAGGGTAAATTCCTCCACATTATACCACGTACCAATTTCTCAAGTTTTTGAATTCCTTTACTTTCTTTTTCTATCCAAAGAAAATAATCTTCTAGAAAAAAATTTTTAACATTTCCTTTCTTAATAAATTTAACATAATAATCGTAATATTGACCTGTAATTCCTGTTTCCATCCATCTAAAAGAAGCTTGTTCTTTTGCAAGCTCCCAAACAAAATCACCAACACCTAAAATAACCGCTTTCCTTAAGTTTTTAGCATACATAGGTATTAATATTTTACCCCTGCCATTTGCTCTGTTTTTAACATCAATTGATTCCCAGCAAATCCCTTTATCTCCATAAGAAGGTATTAATATAAAATAAGGAACTACCCTGAGCAAATCTCCTCTATACGCTTTTTGAAAAAGTCTAGGCTGAATATCTTCGATTTCCCAAACAAGCTGCATAATTCTTTCTCTACTTCCAAAAAATTGAGGGTTAGCAACTACATTATTTTTTAAAAGAATAGGAAAATGATTGCCTCTTGGTCCTATTGCAAGTTTATTAGCGCTTCTGATAACTTCAACTTCATCATGTGCAATAGTTGATTCAACAGACATCCCAATATTATTCATTTTATTTTGAATTTCAAAAAGCTCTCTGTTAGTATCTTCAATTTTATTAATAAAAATATTAATATCCCGATTTGATTTAATAAGATCATCAACATAATTACTAGCAAAATTTAAAGGCTTTAAAATCGAATTGGGATAAGAACTCTGCACTCCGTATTCAGTCATATAAGTTAAATCGCCTTGACTATTGTTTGAAAATAAAAATTCAAACATACCTCTTAACTTACTAAGAGCCTCTTCCCTGATCTTATCAGTTCTCTTAAGGCTGCTTTTCGCAAAATCAATATTTGCCAAAAGTTTTTCTTTCTTATTAAGCAAAATTTTTTTCATATCTTCTTCTTTAAGATTATCCGTTGGCAAATCGGTTGCTAATCTACTAAGCTTAAAACTATTAACCCCATAAAGCCACTCATCAAAATAAATAAAAGACTCATTATAATGATTGTCCCAAATGGTTTTTGAAATTAATAGCTGAATTTCAGGCCCAAGTGCATTGGGAATAAGGGCAGCAAATCTAAATAAAATTTTCTGCTCCATAGTCAATTTTGAAATGTTTTTTGCAATTGATTTAAGAAAAGACCAATAAATGTTAATCACTTGATTATATTTTAAAACCCTATCAACCTCTTCTGACTGCGGATTTAAATAGTCTACCAAAACTTTATGAAGCTTAAAGCCAATTTCTTTACTACTTGAAATAAGATTTTTATAAAAATCTTTAGTAAAAAATTGCTTATCATGCTCTTCTAAAGTTAAAATATTTGGCAATCTCGAATCTAAATCTGTATCTACAGAATCAGGATACTTATACAAACAACCCCCAAAAACACCCACAAGCAATATAGTAACACAAGTACAATTGTAACTCTAAAGTTTATATTTACAAAAAAATTTAGTACTATTTATTATACACAGTGTACCTTAAATCTCTGAAAGGAGAAGTCGCATGAAAATAAAAATCAATTTTTTTTTCACTCTGCCTATTGGAATCTTTTTAGGATTATTTTTCCCTCTTGGGATTTATAGCTCTTTGTCACATGCTTTTATAAGATTATCATACTTATCTCTTATTCCCTTTTTAATATTTTCAATTCCATTAGGAATTGAAAATATTATTGAAAATAAAAACTTTAAAAAGCTTTTTGGTAAAACCATTTATTATGGAATTTTAACCAACCTATCTGGAGTTGCTATATCAATAATAGCTGCGACAATATATCTTCCACAAAGAATTCCAATACTAGAAAAAACAATACAAAATACATATTTTTTTGAAAAAGAAGCTTTATTAGAAACATTTTTTCCAAAAAATATTTTCAAAATATTTACATCTAGTAATCCAAATCTACTAAGCATCTACATGATTTCAATAATAATAGGCACAAGCTTTTATTATGCAAAACAAAAGGGCAGAATAGCTAGAGAACTGATGCTAAGCGCATCCAATCTTTTTTACCATGCAAATGGATTTATTGTAAACATATTAAATATAGGAATCATTTTTATAACAGCAGATTACGCTACAAACTTAAAAAATTTCAAGGATTACCAAAATTACACAAACAGCATAACATTCTTTTTGGTGTGGACAATTATAATTTTATTCATAATATTGCCAACAATTAGTTATAGGTTAACAAAAAGCTTTAAAATGATATATAAAGGAATCTTTGTATCATTTCAAAACATAATATTTTCAGGACTTGCAAAAGATTCTTATTCTCCCTATGCGATATTAATAGAAGATATTAAAAATGAAAGAATAAATATAAAAAAATCCATAATTATAAACATACCTTTAATAAATTTTGTATCTAAATTTGGTACTATTTTTGTTTCAGTAATATCATTTTTTATAATTTTAAAATCATATTCTAGCTTGCCTATTTCTATCTATGAAATAAGCTATATGAGCACTTTATCATTTTTTTTTGTCTTTGCATTTCCTCATATGCCAAATAGTTTAATTTATATAATTACAATGCTTTGCTCTACCTATACAAAAGGAATAGAGCTAAATGTTTCTAACATAACGCCAATGCTGCCAATATTAATCTCTTTGGCTTTACTAATCGACTTTGCTTTTAACATTGCAATCATTCATATAATAAATTTTAAAGAATTAAAAAATCAAGAAAAAATTAATTAAAGTTAAACAAATCAATAAGATTTGGCAAATAAAACAAAATATCTAGCCTTAGAAGAACAATAAATACAAGTCATACCCGTTAAATCCCTGGCTTTAAAATCATCAGGAATACATCTGATTGTAGCTTTAGTTTCATTTTTAATAATATTTTCACAAGTCAACCCGCCACACCAACAAGAAAGCACAAATCCAGAATAATCATTCATATAAGCTTTGAATGTCTCATAACTATCCTTACTGCTTCTAAAAATCTCCTTAGTATTTAAGGTCCTAAAATTTAATGCTTTTTTAAATAAATCTTTTTGCATCAAATCAAGTTCTACCTTAACCTTACTTACAAGAGAATCAAGTGATATTTGATACTTAAATTTTCTGTCCTTATCTCTTCTTGAAATAGTAACAGAATTTAAAAGAACATCATTTATCCCTACTTCAAGGCGTATTGGAATTCCTTTAAACTCGGCAGATGAAAATCTAAATCCTGGAGAGCTTCTAATATCCTTATCAATTTCAACCCTAAATTTTGCTTTTTTTAAAGTATCCATAACACAACAAGAATAGTCCAAAATTTTTTCATTAATCTCGTCTTCTTTTTTAAAAATGGGAATAACAATAATTTCTATTGGAGCAATGCGGGGCGGTAAAACTAAACCTTTCTCATCAGAATGAACCATAATTAAAGCGCCAATCAATCTAGTAGAAACACCCCAGCTACTAGCAAATACATGCTGCATCTTACCATCTTTGTCTTGAAATTTTACATCAAATGCCTTTGCGAAATTTAAACCTAAATAATGAGATGTAGCGGCTTGAAGCGCCTTTTTATCTTGCATTAATGCCTCAATTGAATAAGTAGAAACAGCCCCCGCAAATTTTTCCTTTTCAGATTTTTTACCACAAAAAACCGGAATGGCTAAATAATCTTCAATAAATCTTTTATATACATCTAAAATGAGTAAAGTTTCTTCTAATGCCTCCTCTTCAGTAGCATGAGCAGTGTGTCCTTCTTGCCATAGAAATTCGGTAGTGCGCAAAAAGGGCCTTGTTCTCTTTTCCCAGCGAACAACATTTGCCCATTGATTAATTTTAAGAGGAAGATCTCTGTAAGACTTAATCCACTTACTATACATATTCCAAATAATTGTCTCAGAAGTAGGTCTTAAAACCAAAGGCTCTGCCAAACTCTCCCCACCAGCATTCTTAATAATAGCAAACTCAGGTGAAAATCCTTCAATATGATCCTTTTCTCTTTCTAAAAAACTATAAGGAATAAGCATAGGAAAATATGCATTCTCGTGTCCTGTCTCTTTAAATTTTTCATCAAGTATACTCTGAATTTTACTCCAAATAGAATACCCATAAGGCATAATCACCATACATCCTTTTACGGGGCTGTAATCAGCAAGTTTTGCTTTCTGAACTATATCTAAATACCATTTGGAATAATCATCTTCTTTTGATGCTATAAAATCACTCATACATTATCCTTAATAAAGCACTACACTTCTTTAAAAAACTAAATTAATTATATTCAATATTTTTTAACTTCAACCATAAACCGTTTATACTTATTTCCATAAGAATTTAACATAATTTTTTCCAAAACAAAAACAATTCCATCTTCATTTGGAAATAAAATAATCTCTCTTATTCTGTAATCAATGACATTCTTTCTATAATAATTCCCTCTTCCAATAGTCATATGTTTTTCTAGAAATGAATTACAATATCTAATAGATAAAAAAATATTAAAAGAAGAAGAAAGTTCTTGAGAGTTGATATCCTTATTTACAAAAACTTGATATTCGTTTCCTGTTTTAAAATCAACAAAATTTAAAAAATCTGTTTCTGGAATTTCACTATTTACATAAAAATAAATTTCACGTCCTCTTCTTAAATGATTAATTTTAAATTCTTTAACTTTGAAATTAATTATCTTTAAAAGCTCATAAAGACTTTTATCATAACTGTCTAAATACTCAATGTACTCCTTAAAAATCTTAGAATGTACTCCAGAGTTTGCAAAATTATTTTTAACAACATCAACAAAGTATGCAGCAGAGTAATAATGTCCATTTTCAAAACCATATTCGCCAAACATGAAATATCGATCATTATTAGAAAATCCTAAATTTTTAAAAAAAATATTTTCTGGAAATCCCAATAAAAAGGAAAAAAAATAAAAAAAAACGACATATAGTTTAATCATAAGCTTTATATAAGTTTAATAACAATAATTATATGTATTAAATCTTATTTATAATTAATTTATTCTTACTTAAAATAATATCAAAACAGCATTTCAAATTCAAAACTTTGATATACTATTTGTTTATAGATTAAAAACTTAATATTCAAATTTTTGGGATAAATTTTTGAAAAAAAGAATTAATGGCCTAAAATTAGCTTTAAAAGGCTTGGTACAAATAAGGTTTTTTTGCAAGAGTTTTAAAATAAAGCATTGCAATAAAAATTGTTTATTACAAATTTATAAATTTATATTTTTTTCAAAGGCCAAAAAATCAACGCAAAAATATATTCCCAAAAATCCTATACAAACAAACAATATTAACATCGATATACAGTCAAGTAGTATAATAATACCTGTATTTGTGATTAAAAATTTTTTGATAACCAAAGCTTTGATAAACAAAACAATAAAAAATTCAACAATAAAGTTTTGCTATCAAAATAAGCAAATAAATATCGATATTTTTAATTTTTTATGCTTTATTAAAAATATCGTAAAAATAAAATTATCTAAAATTGAAAAATAAAAAAGGAGAATTTCAATGAGAATGCTATTAGCAACAATAATATTTATATTAACAACGGGCTTATTAACTGCCCAATCCAAAAGCAAAAGTATGTCTGAAGATGACTTTGATTTTGATAAACTTCTTGCAAAAGAAGAGTCTGTGAGCCGCTTATTTGGCATAGGTTTTGGAATTGGATATCCACTTACAAACATTACAATATCTGTTCCATATGTAGACATAGATCTTGGGTACGGAGGATTCATAGGGCTCAAACCCAACAATTTCTTGCCCTATGTTGTGATGGGCGTAGATCTTTTATTTAAAGACGAAATACATAAAAACACTATGATTTCTGGCGGCATTGGAATAGGTGCAGATTGGTCAAAAGGAAGCCCTGAAAAATCGAATGAAAAACTTGAAGAAGAAGATGAAAATGAAGTACAACAAGCAGCTTCTCTACAAAACAGAATAGGGGTTGTAATAAGGTTACCTTTGGTAATAGAGTATAGCTTTCTTAAAAATATTGTGATTGGATTTAAAGCTGTTGCTACTATTGGAACAACTATGCTACTTGGCAGCCCAATGTCATTTGAAGGAGCTAGATTTAATTTCTTGGGCTCAGGCTTTATAAAAATATATATATAATGGAGAATAAATGATAAAAAATTTTAAAAAAATACATATTTTAACACTAGTATTAGGTGTGGTACACCTTTCTTTTGCATCTGACAATTATATGGTCAGATGCAGCAAGGAAGAAGATTCAACCACCTGTATCGCAAAGCTTAAAGAAATAAAAGAAAAGAAAAATTATGACTTATTTTCAATGGGAATTGGAATAGGCAACCCTATTGCAAACATTATAATTACAATTCCTTATATAAATATTGATGTTGGATATGGAGGCTTTATTGGCCTTAAGTCAAACAATTTTGAAAATTATCTAAATGGGGGAATAGACGTTATTTTTAAAAAGCAAATTGGACAATATATGAAAGTTGGCGGCGGCATTGGAATAGGCGCAGATTGGTCAAAAACATCCCTTATACCTCCTAATGAAGAGAAAGAAACTGATTATGATAGAATAGGCGCTGTTATAAGAATTCCTTTTATAATGGAATATAATTTTGCAAAAAATTTATCTATAGGATTTAAAATTTATCCTGCAGTAGGACCAACAATATTGCTAACAAAACCAAGCATTTTATTTGAAGGAATTAAATTCAATTTTTTTGGATTTGGATTCATAAAATTTGCATTTAATTAACCAAATAATCTAATTGGCAATTAAAATTAAGCTCACATAAGTAAGCTTAATTTTAATTAAAACCAGCAATAAAAGCTTCGCCATCCCCATCAATAAATAAGTTTTCAGATTTTCTGCCTATAAATATGCTATCACCTTTCTTAAGATTTAAGGATTTATTTATAATCACATGCCCATCTAAAACTAGCAAAACCATTGCACTATTTCTATTAATACAAATGTTCTCATTTATTTTTTTTTGAATCAGTTTCAAATTAGTATTCGGAAGTCTAAATACGCTAAAATTATCTTGAAAATCAGGATTTAAAAATGATAACTTTCCTTCTTCAAATTGACCAACTCTCAACATCTCTTCTTTATCAATATACTTTGTAGTAAGCCCAGCCCTAATAACATTGTCGGAATTGGTCATAAGCTCAATGCAGTCTCCCTTAAGATATGCATGCACCTCCTGACTATTTGTATAAACAACTTCTCCTGGCTTTAGCTTTAAAATATTCATGCCCAAAAACACTAAAAGACCCACATCTACACCGTAAATATTGTAAATTTCATTAAACCAATAACCCCTAAAATTATCAATAAGATCCAAATTTTTTAAAATTTTTTCAACAATCTCCTTAAGTTCATAAGTTTGTAAATCAAAAATAGTCTTTACAAATTCTTTATGTGATTGAAAGTCAAAATTTAATTTCAGAATTTCACAAATTTTTTTAATCTCATCCAAAGGCAAAAAGCCTTTAAGAGCATAAAAATCGCTCAAAGCATATATAAGTTCAATTTTAGGATTCTTGTCTTTATATGTCCTTTTAGGATCATTAATATCTATCCCTTTATCATTTTCTGATTCATACCCTTTTAAAGCAATATCTTTAGAAGGATGAATCTGAATAGATAAAGGTTTATTTGCAGACAATACCTTAAATAAAAAAGGAAATTCATCATTACATCCTAAAAGCTCTTTATGGTCTTCTAAAAAATCGCTTAAAAGCACATATTCATTTTTATATAAAATCTTACTAGAAAATGTTTTATGTGCTCCAAGCCACATTTCAGCCTTAGGCCTTCCATCAATCTTATCGCCTAAAAGATTGGGAATAAAATTAATTCCTCCCCAATCATATTCTTTAATATTGTTTTTCATTAAAAAAATATTATCTTCATTATTCATTCAGATTCCTTTAATTTTAAAGATTTCAAAAAAATTACCAAAGCTGTTGCAACTGCAACCCCAACAGCAATTGCAATAATAAACTCAAATTTATTATCAACAACAGGAAGTACTATTGGCCCTCCGTGTGGAGCATGATTAGCAACACCTAAAAAAGCAGCAATAATGCTTGACACAGCTCCTCCTACCACTATAGAAGGAATTACCCGTCCAGGATCACTAGCAGCAAAAGGAATAGCCCCTTCGCTAATACCAATAAATGAAATTAAAAAGGCTATTTTACCAGACTCTTTTTCTTCATTTTCAAATAATTTAGGTGCCAAAAAAGTTGCAAGCCCCATAGCCATAGGAGGAACAGGAATTGCTGCTGCCACCATTCCCATTATTTCTGGCACTTGGGGAATTAGCCCTACACCAAAAAGAAATGCTACTTTATTAAAAGGTCCCCCCATATCAATAGTAATCATTGAACCTAGTACTAACCCTAAGAAAATTTTACCCAACACGTCAAACGTTTCTGAATTGCTCTGTAAAGATTTAAGCCCACTCTCAAGTACCCCCATAAATTCTCCAACATAAACACCAATATACAACATAAAAAAACCAACAATAATAGTGCTTATTAGCGGAATTACAAATATAGGCATAACGGGTCTTAACCACTCAGGAACAGATCTTCTTGCTAAAAACCTTGCAACATAGCCTGCAAGAAACCCTGCAAATATTGCACCCAAAAACCCTGCTTTTACATTTTCAGACATTACTCCACCAACAAGACCGGGTGCAAGACCAGGCTTATCAGCAATTGCCATTGAAATAAAACCAGCAAGCACAGGCAGCATCATTCCAAAAGCAACAGATCCAATATCTGCAATCTGCTTATAAAATGGATGCTCAGAAAAATTAGGCCCATCAGGTCCAATTCCAACAAAAGCAATACTAAGAGCAATTAAAATTCCTCCACTTGCAACAACAGGAATCATTGGAGATACTCCACTCATTAAATATTTATAAAAGCTACTTTTGCCTGTTGTGGTCGAAGCTTTAGGAGCGCTATTAGCACCAAAGTCTTTGCTTTTAAATATTGGAGCATTAAAAGCTTCCTTAATAATATTTTCTGTATTGTTTATAGCTTTTACAGTTGAAACTTTATAAACTCTCTTGCCTTCAAATCTCTTTTCATCAATATCCTTATCAACAGCAAGTATTACAGCGGATGCATTACTAATTTCCTCTTCGGTTAAGGCATTTTCAATACCAATAGATCCTTGAGTTTCTACTCTAATGCTATAACCCTGCTTTTTGGCTTCATTTTCAATTTTCTTTGCTGCAATATATGTATGAGCAACTCCAACAGGACACGCAGTTACAGCCACTATTTTTTCTGCTTTTGTAGCTCCAAAAACCTCTTCTTTGGCTTGTCTTTGAACATTCTCAATATAATAATAAATGTCATCAGTAGTAACAAACCCACTTAAGGCATTTTGAAAAGCATCATCTTCAAATAGTTTAGCTATAAAAGCAATTGCCTTAAGATGCTCATTGCCTTGTTGTTTTTTTGACATACAAATCAAAAATATTAAATTAACAGGAGGATTTTCTTCAGACCACTTAACCCCAGCACCTTTAATGTAAAGCAATGAAATAAAACTAGTCTTAACAATATCTCCTATAAAATGAGGAATTGCAACCCCATTTTCCCAAGAAGTGTCACCTATCTTTTCTCTATCAAGAATTCCCTGAAGAAACTCTTTTTTATTATCTATATATCCCTTATCATTGATTTTTTCAACTAAAAAATCAATTACATCTTCTTTTGAATTTACTTCTGGCAAAATAAATACAAGATCTTTTTTCAAAAAATTAAACAACATAACTGTGGCCTCCTAGCAATTATACATATTGTATAATATACAATAAAATAACATACCACAGCCACTTAATATAAAAAATATTTTTTAAACCAAACAGGTTAATTTTCTCTAAATAAATATCGCAATATTGAAAAGGTAAAACAATTTTTATATTATTTAAAATAATCTGTTTATGAAAAAAACTCCAAACACCTATATTTTCTTAACATTGCTTATCATTTCAAATTTAAATGCACTTGCAAATGAAGAAGGTAGTACTAATAAAAAAATTGATCAACCCAATCAAAGCTCTAATTTTTTTAGCCCAGAAAGGGGATTCACATATTCAACAGGAATTGGAATTGGAATTGGATTTTTCCTAAATTCAAATATTAAACACCTTATTTATAGACCTTATTATACGTTCTCCAATAATACTTTTGATTTTTTAATCGTTGCTATGATATTAACAAAAGAAAACCTTAATATCCCTCAAAAAATGCAATACTTTAAATCTTATATTGGAGGAGGAATAAACTGGCACATTGCAAACTTAATTAAAAAAACAAAATATTTTTCTGCTACCATTGGCATAGGTGGTCGTTTTTACCTATCCACAAACTTTATAGGAGACATTCGATTTTATGAAAAATTGCCTTATGTGATAGAGCCTTATATGTTTATTGAAATTTCTTCTAAAAAGGCAATTCCTTTAATGGGGCTGGACTTTAAAATTGATTTTTTATTTTTAGATACATTTAACATTTCTTTTAATTTCACTATTAGATATAATTTTAAGGACGAAAACGAGATGGAAACATGAAAAAAGGGTCAAAATTTTTTCTTTACTGCTATATTTTATGCCTAACAGTATTTTTATTTTTTTCCTTAAATCCAAAAGCCCTAAAACAAATTAAACATAAAATTTATGACTATTTAGAAATAATAGAAAATAAATACATTAACATTACAAAATCTATTCCAATAAAAGAATCCCAATTAATACCCAAAGGATATCTTACTACCCAAATAATAAGCAAAAAACACTATACCTTAGGATATGCTGAAAGTGCAAGACAATCTGAATGGGCTGCTTATCCGCTTAAAAGAGAAATGGTAGAACTAGCATTAACTTTGTTAAAATCAAAAAAAATTAAAAGGAGTACCAAATTCTTTGAAGACACCAACATCAGGGGCACTTTTCCAAAACTTGAAGATTACTTTAAAAGCGGTTATGACAGAGGACACATAGTAAGTTCTGCAGACATGTCCTTTTCTGAAAATGCAATGAAAGATACATATTTTTTGTCAAATATGTCACCCCAAAAAAGCGAATTTAATTCTGGAATTTGGCTAAAACTTGAAAAATTAGTAAGAGAATGGGCAATCTCAAAAGGATATATATATATCATTAGCGCTGGAATTTTAACAGAAAATAAAGGATTTATCGGTAAAAACAAAATTTTGATACCTAAAAATTTTTATAAAATAGTGCTAGCAATTAATAATACCAATTATTATGAAATAATCTCTTTTATTATTCCAAATGAAAAAGCAAAAGACCTAGATTTAAAAAATTATGTTGTTAGCGTTGATTCAATTGAAAAAAAAACAAAGATAGATTTTTTTGAAAAACTTGATCCAAAAATTAAAAAAAATATTAAAAAAATACAAAACACACATTCTTGGAAATTTAAATGAAATCAATGTTCACAAAGTTAAACGCTTCTATTAATTTCTTTCTTTTTATAATTTTTATTTTAGCAACACTAGTTATACTGACTTTTTCTTATAAAATAAAATATAATGAAAATTATCAAAATTATATTCTAGAAATTTACAATAATAATTTTATAATATTGATTAATAAATTAACCATCTTTATTGCTGGAATCATAGGTTCGCTGTGGTCATATATTAACTACAAAAGAACCAACAATATACAATTTATACTTTTCTATTGCTTTATTAGCTCATATACATTAGAACCCATTTTGGTCTCCGAAGATTTTTTTTTAAAAAACAATCTAAATTCAAGTTATTATTTATTTACAAAATTTATCCTTTTTGTAAATACTTTTTCATTATTAAATTTATTTTTTCTAAGTTTATATATATGCGATTTCAAGATAAAATCAATACATTATACAATTTACATTATTTTAATCTTTGCCTGCATATATAGTTATACAATGCCTATTAATTCGTACGAAAATAGTCAAAACTACAGCATTCTTAAAATCAAAAGTACAAAATTTTATATAGACGCATTCTTGCTACTTATTTTAACAAACTTTATAGTAGCATTTTTAAGAAAAAAAAGCTTTGACTATTTTTTCCTTTTTGTTTCAATGCTTTTAATATTAAGTGGAATTTACTTGAATTTGCTAAAAATACCTTATGCCTTTCTTCCAATCTCAATTGGCATACCAATTTACTTAAAAAAATCAGGGAAAATTTTCTTTTACTGGCTATAAAAAAAAGAAGTTAACAAATAGGATGAAGTTGAAACAACAAGCGGTAAAAATAAATTATCATAATTAGCAGAATCAAAAAGCTCTACCGATACTGCTAAAATTCCAAGAATTAAAGCTACTATTAAATATGGAAAAAAATAATAATATGAAAAAAAAGTAACACAAAATACAACAAGGCTGCCAGAAATCGTTTTATCGTTTACAAGCTTAAAAGAAGGAATTAGCTTTCCAATAAGACTTGCAAATCCATCACCAAGACATACTGAAAATATTCCAATATAATTAAAAGGATGCATAGCCAAACAATATGATATCAATATACCTAAAAACAAAAAGACAGGGGGAAAAGACACTTTATTAGGCAATATTTTTCTTGACTTTAATATTATGTTTGAAATATTTTTAAATAAAAGTATTTTTTTTTTAGTAATTCTAAAAATTTCAGAACTTAAGTATAAAATCATAAAAAGTATATTTAAAACAAATCCTATCCAAAAATTTATTCTATAAAAAACCAAAACTATTAAGCTAAAAACATGAAAAAATTTTCTCAAAATTTCATACTTAATATCTTCTCTAAGAATTGTTATTTTAAACCCATTAAACATTATTTAATCTTTTTTAAATGCATATTAAATCGACATTTGCAAATATCTTTTTCAAAATCCATTAAATTCCCCATTTATTACTTTAAATAAAGTAAAATAAACAAAAACTTTTTTATAAACTTATACCTTATAATAAAATTACTTATATTAATTTTACAATTTTTTTTGAAAAAAAATATTCTTACCTAGAGATTTATTATAAATAGGTAATACTTATTTATAAAGAGAAGAATTAAGCAGGTTTCCCAAAAATGCTAGAAATTGAAGATAAACTATTTTTAAAATTTTGCGATTTTATATATAACAACAGTGGAATTCGTTTTGATGAAAAAAATAAATTTGTTCTTCAAAGCAGAGTGAATGACGCAGTACGAGCTCTTGCTCTTAAAAACCCAGCACAACTTTACAATTTAATAATTAGTGAAAAATTAAAAAAAGAATATTTCTTGGATTTAGTCACAACTAATTTAACAAGATTTTTTAGAAATTCGCTACATTTCCAAACTTTTGAAAAATTTGTAATTCCTAATTTAATTAATATTAAAAACATAGAAGGGAAAAATAGGATTATTATCTGGTCTGCAGGATGTTCAACGGGAGAAGAGCCTTATTCATTGGCATTTGTACTCAAATCAAAGCTTCCAAAAGAAATGGATTTTGTTATTATTGCTTCTGATTTAAGCTTAAAATCTTTAATGATAGCAAAAGAAGGGTATTACTCATCAAATAAATGTGAAAATATTCCTAAAGAATACCGTCACTATCTATATTCTCATTCAAACGGATATAAAATTAAAAATGAAATTAAAAATCATATAAGATTTGATTATCATAACCTAAACTTTGAAAGTAATTTTTCACAAATTGATGTTATTTTTTGTAGAAATGTATTAATATACTTTGATGAAAAATCAAAAATTAAAGTACTTAAAAAATTTTACAACAACATGTCTAAAAACAGTTATTTATTTATAGGACATTCAGAATCACTTTTTGGACTTAACCTTCCTTTTAAATTTTTAAAAACACCTTGGGCAATAATATATGAAAAAAAAGATACTGACTCTCAAAAAGAAAAATTCAAATCACAAAATAAATATAAGTTATAATTTAACAAAAATAAAATGGGAAAAAAATAACAGTGGAAACAAAAATTTCTGTACTTATCATAGAATACTTTGCTGTAAAGAGAAAACTTATATCGGACCTTATCAATTCGTCTCCAAAACTCCAAGTCATTGCAACTGCCTCTAATGGCAAATTTGCAACAAATAAACTTAAAAAACATAATCCTGAAGTAATATTAATGAATTTAGAAGAAAACAATATTAAAGACATTCTATTTTTGGATAAAAAAAACAATTTAAACAAAACAATACCAATTGTAGTCACATCTTCAAATCAAAACCTAATAAATATTGCTGCTTTAAAGGGCGCCGATGAACTTATATTAGTATCTAAAAACAAAAAATCATATGAAATCAAAAAAGAACAAATTATTAATTCTCTTTTGACCTATGGATCGATATCTATAAAAAACAAAATTGTCTGCAATGAGGATATGAAAACAAAAAACTACAAAAGAACTAATTTTATTTTAAATTACAAAAATGGCATCTCTTCATTAACTCAACTTGAAGAACATGCAAAAGAAAAAATACTAAATGAAAAAGAAATAAAAAAACTTAAACTGAGAAAATTTGACATAATAGCAATTGGAGTATCAGCGGGGGGCCCTGTAGCCTTGAAATCAATATTGCCAGAAATACCTGAAAGCTTTCCGCCAATAATAATTGTTCAACACATGCCTAAAGGATTTACAGAAGAATTTGCTAAAAATCTTAATAATCTATGCAAAATAAGCGTAAAAGAAACCACTAATAACGATATATTAAAGCAAGGACATGCATACATTAGCTCGGGCGGATATCATACAAAAATCAAAAAAATCGATGGTAACTATCAAATAAAAATCCTCGATGGCAAACATATAAATGGTCACAAACCATCTATTGGGGTATTATTTCAATCTATTGCAGAGATTGCAAAAGACAAAGCAATTGCCATAATAATGACTGGAATGGGAAATGACGGATCAAGAGAAATTGGAGATATAAAAAAAGCTGGGGGACTAACTATTGCGCAAGATAAAGAAAGTTCTATAGTTTTTGGAATGGCAAAAATAGCAATAAAGGAAAACAATATAGACTATATAGTTCCACTAGACCATATGGTAAAATTATTAAAAGCTATACTAATTAATAGCTAAAATTTTTCAAACAAGGAATATTTTTTGAACAATAAAAAAGAAAACACCCAGAAAGAAAACTGTTTTTCTCATGTAAGTAAATTTAATATACACAATAAAACAATATATATACTTGGAACTGCTCACGTATCAAAAAAAAGCTCAGAAGATACTGCAAATTTAATAGAAATCTTAAAGCCAGACTATATTGCTGTTGAACTTGATGAAGCTCGCTATCATTCGATCTTAAATACTAATGAGAATGAAAAATGGAGAAACTTAGATATAGATAAAGCACTAAAACAAGGAAAAGCCTTCTTTCTTATCATAAACATAATACTTAGTAATTTTCAAAAAAAATTAGCAAAAGAACAGGGAATAAAACCTGGTGAAGAAATGAAAACAGCTATTTTAAAAGCTAAAAAACACAATATTCCACTAATTCTTGCTGACAGAAAAATTGAAACAACCCTAAAAAGAGCTTGGATATCTATTCCAATATTTGAAAAAGCAAAAATAATCTCAAGCCTTTTTTCCCTAACAGATGCAAAAATCACAAAAGATGAAATTGAAAAACTCAAAGAACAGGACGCTCTTTCAAAAATAATGGAAGAACTTTCCAAAGAAATACCTAAAGTCAAAAAAGCTTTAATTGACGAAAGAGATGAATTTATTACAAACAAAATACTTGAAGGAGAGGGCATTATTCTTGCAGTTGTGGGCGCAGGTCATGTAAGCGGAATAATGAGAACTTTAAAAGAAATAAGTCAAAACAAAAAAATAATAAACGTTGAAGAACTTGAAAAAATACCTAAAAAACATTTTTCATTTAGCAAAGTTCTATCTTACTTGATTGCAATTTCAATCATTTTACTAATAGTAAGCTCTTTTTACTTTAAGGGATTTGATTTTGCTTACAAAAATTTAAAGCTTTGGATAATATCTAACTCTCTTTTTTCAGGCATGGCATCAATTTTATTAAAGTCTAATCCCTTAACAATTTTAACAGCTATTTTAGGTTCTCCAATATTCTCCTTAATACCATTCATAGGAACAGGAATGGTAGCAGGACTTGTTGAAGCTTATATAAACAAACCAAAGGTCAAAGATTTTGAAAATCTACAAGAAGAATTATCGACAATAAAAGGATATTTCAAAAATAAAGTTACAAGAATTCTATTAATAGTGCTTTTTGTAAACCTTGGATCTACAATTGGAACAATTGTAGGGCTTAAATTTTTATTAAATGTTTTCAAATAAACCCTTAAAATAACAAATATTTACACAGGAGTATATATGGGGCTTGTATTTTTAGGTCCTCCAGGTTCTGGAAAGGGGACTATTTCAAAAATTATTTCTAATGAATTTAAATACCAACACATTTCAACAGGAGACTTATTTAGAGAAAATATTTTAAATTCTACGACTCTTGGAAAAGAAATAAAAAAAATTGTTGAAAGGGGAGAACTGGTATCTGACCTAATTACAATCAAAATAGTAGAAGATAAAATTAAAGCTATTAAAAACAACAAAGATTTTATTTTAGATGGATTTCCGCGCAATATTTGTCAAGCCAAAGCTCTTGATAAATTTTTGCCAAATGTAAAAATAATAAACTTTTTAATTGATGAAGAGTTAGTAATAAAAAGACTCTCGGGAAGAAGAATTTGTAAATCTTGCAATAACATTTTTAATATATATACCCTAGCAACAAAAAACGTTGGCATTTGCGACGTTTGCGGAGGAGATCTTTACCAACGAGAAGATGATAAAGAAGAATGCTTAAAAACAAGACTTAAAGAATATAGATTACAAACAAAACCACTAATAGAATTTTACTCAAAATGCTCTAGACTTAACAATATTGATGCATCAGTTAAGATTGATGAAATAAGAAAAAAAATAATTGAAATAATGTTGAAAAAAATAAATGGGAAAAATATTTAAAATAAAAAAAATTTGCTTTTGCTTGTTGCTTTTGCAAGCAAAAATAATTCTTGCCCAAGATCAACAGAACTTAGAATTCAATAATGAATATTTTTACTTTAATTTCAAATCTGCTTATTATCCTCCCCACGAGCTGGGCACAAATGGAAGCGTCTTTTCACAAAGCTTTAAACATCCTAACTTCCAAAATATTGAACCAAGTTTAAAAATTCCAGGCAATTATTGGGGAGGAATAAAACTAATATCATATTTAGGTTACTATAAAAATTTTAAAGCTTTACACAATCCTAATTCTATATTTTTTAAAAATAATGGCATAGACATAGATTTAAATATAGGATTATCTCCTGTAAGCGTCTCATTTAAAAGCACAATAAGCTTTACTCCTATTGCTTTTTTAAATTTATATGCATCAAATGAACTTGGTATAGGTTGGCAAGCTTTTGGATTCAAAGGAGTTGGTGTACACATTGAAAATGGAAAATATTCAAATGATGTTGAATTTTATTCAGAAATAACAGCGGGTGGGCGATTCCAATTTGATCTAAACGCTATTTTCCAAGGCGAATGGACACACATCATTACAGCTATTGGGAATGATTTTATATACTTAATCAATCCCCACGCAAAAAAATATCAACTTTGGAAATATAAAGCAGATGATGGTAAAAATATAAATGGCATGCTAATAAAACCTTACGTTCTTTTAGCTTACAAAATGCCAATACCTCTTAACACCATAGGCCTACTTTATGAAGGAAAAACACAAATTGGTAAAGAAAGAAACATAAGTTCTTGGAAAAACAAAGGCTGGGGAAGCGATTTTTTTTATCACAATATTTCTATTGTTGCTAATTTTGAAATTATCAAACCTTTAACAGTTGGCCTACAATTTAAATTGTCTACAAATCCCACATACACAAGTAACACAGCCGGACTGGCTGATATTTCAAAAAAAATAGCAACTGGCAATTCTTATTTTTATTACAATTCTATTGGGATATCTATAACTTATAAATACTAAAGTTTATTAAATATTAATTTAATACCTAAACTGATTTCTTCCAGAAACTTTAGCTTCATAAAGCTTTCGATCAGCAAGCTTTATGATATTGGTAAAATTGTTATCAATAGGAATTTCTTGAGCAAGTCCAATTGAAACAGTTACAATGCTAGAAACACTACTGTGTTCATGAACTATTCTTAAGCGCTTTATATCATTAATCATTGTTTTAATAATGCCAATCATTTCATTTAGACTCTTATTGACAGAAAAAAAAATAAATTCTTCCCCGCCATATCGAGCAACATCTATTTTGTATTTTAAAGAAACCTTATATAAGGCTTTAGCAATCAATTTAAGACATTCATCACCATTGGTGTGGCCATAATTATCATTGTAATTTTTAAAATTATCAATATCCAACATTCCAACAATTATTATTTCTTTGCTTTCTAAAGCTTTCATCCACGACTTAGAAAATTTATCCATAAAAAATCTTCTGTTTGGAATTTGAGTAAGCCCATCAATCCTAGACAAGCTTTTAAAATAATCTCTTAACCTTTTTAATTCAAGATGTGTCTTAACTCTAGCATCAATTATTCGACTATTAAAAGGCTTTAAAATATAATCTACACCACCAGCGTTAAATCCTTCAAGTTGATCATCTGTGGAGCTTCTTGAACTAATAAAAATTACAGGAATCTCTTTAGTATCAGGATCGCTTTTTAGCTTTCTACATACCTCATAGCCATTAATATCTGGTAGACCTATGTCAAGAAGTACAAGATCCGGACTATCTTTTTCAACCTGCTTTAAAGCATCAAGTCCATTTATTGCAACCTCAATTTCATAGGCATCTTGCAATATGTTTACCAATAAATCTAAATTGGTGGGAGAATCATCCACAATTAAAAGCTTCTGATTCTCTGCTTCAAAAGCTTTATCTTTAACTATTATTTCCACTGCTAATTCTCTTATTACTAAGCATTTCAATAATCTCTTCAAGAATCTTAGAGCTCTCAGCAAATCTATATAGTCTTAAATTTCTACGAAGATCACTAAATAATACCTGAATATTATCGTCTAAAACATACTTTTCAATGCTTTCAAGAATTTCTTTGTATTCTCTTGGCTTTCTAGCCTTAATACCAATTAAAAGTTTATTGAGAAGGTTTAAAAATTGATCATTATTTTTAAAGTATAGCTTATTCTTACTAACAACCTCAGACTCAAACAAAATATTTTCCTTTATATCGCTTATTAGCTGCAATAAATCATCTTTTACAAAAAAATACATTTTTTTTAACTCAGAAATGGGATCTTTGCTTGTTTCAATTTTTTGAAAATCTTTATACAATTCGCTACGCATATTAGAAAGAGCTCCAGATATTGAATGAGATATATCCTTAATTAAAGACAAATTTTCTTCATCAAAAGCTTTTTCTAAATCAATAATATTAATGGAGATAAAATCAACAAGTCCTCTGCATAATTCAGAATATAATGAATATGAAATATTTAATTCTTTTAAGGCCCTATTAACATCTAAATTGGGAAATTTAACAAGTTGATTCATATCTTTATTCTCCAAAATATCATCAACTTCAAACTGTAAGTATTTTTTTAATATTGTTTTAATCGAACTTATGTGTATTGGCTTTGAGATGTAATCATTCATGCCACTTGCAAGACATTTGTCTTTATACTCTTGCAAAGCGTGCGCTGTTACAGCGACCAAAACACAGGGCTTTAAATTATTTACCTTTTCAAATTTTCTAATTTCCTTAGCCACTGAAAATCCATCATATCTTGGCATTCGTATATCAATAAAAGAGATAGCATATTTTTTATCTTTTAAAGATTTTAAAGCCTTTACCCCATCATCTACAACATCAATAAAATTTTCATTAATACCTATTACAACAAGAATATCTTTCAACACTTTTTGATTTACCTGATTATCTTCAGCTATTAAAACATTAATGGGCTCTTTTATCCTTAAAGCGCCATCTATTGGAACCAAATCTTCAAAATCCATTTCTGGATTAAACTCTTCTTTTTCATAAAGCACAGAGCATATACTAAGCCCCATTAAAGGCTTTTTAACATACCTATATTTTAAATTTTTTAGAGCTTTATTATCTAAATAATAAAATAAAAAAATAATTTGTACATCAGAACGTAGTCTTTCAATATTATTGGCAAATCGAATGCTCTCTTGAATATTATCGTTATTTACATTTACATAAACAAAATTATAAAAAGGATATTCCTTGAAGACTTTATAAGCATCTTCAAAAGACGCCACATAGCGCACATTAGAAGAACATCCCAATAAAATCGAACAACGCTCAAAAATTTTAATAGATTTTTGACTTAAAAGCACATTTAATACTTTATTATCACAATTTATTGATTGAAATTTATTGATTGACAATTTTTTACTTTTAAGCTCATCGCCCAATAAAAAGGGTAACATAAATGAAAAAGTTGTGCCCTCTCCCACCTTACTATCAACAGCAATGCCAAGCCCGCCCATTAATCTTATAAGCTCTCTAGATATTGACAACCCCAATCCAGCACCCTCATGAACCCTTGAAGAAGAATCATCCTCTTGTTTGAAGATTTCAAATATCTTAGAAAAATTCTCTCTTTCAATACCTTTGCCTGTATCTATTACCTTAAATTCAACTGTAACCAAAACCCTATTACCATCGGTTCTTGTTCTATATACTTCTTCATAGTTTAAAACAATAACACCATCGTCTGTAAACTTAAAAGCATTTCCTATTAAATTAATTAAAACTTGTTTAATTTTTACAATATCACCCTTTATATAATTCTTAAAAATAGATTTAGAATAAGAGAATAAATCAATATTTTTTTTTGCGCATTGAGATTGAAAAGTTTTTAAAACCACTTCCATTTCACTTTCTAAATCAATCTCTTGACTCTCAACATATAATTCATTAACATCTATTTTAGACAAATACAAAATATCATCAATTAAAGAAAGCAAAGAATCAGATGAATAATTTATCATTCTAACATAGTCTTTTTGAACATCTGTAAGAATAGTTGTGTTTAAAAGCTCAGTAGCCGCCATTATCCCGTTAATAGGAGTACGAATATCGTGGCTGACATTAGCTACAAAAATGGTTTTAGCAGCATTAGCAGCTTCTGCAATCTTTTTTTCATTCATAACAAAAGAATATCTTCTTTTCTGCTCAAATGATAATCTGAACATAAATATAATTACAAATGCTAAAAAAGTAAAATAAAATATAACGACCGTTAACACTAGAAATTTGAAATTTTTAAACCTGCCACCTTTGGATTTATAATAAATATCAAATTTCCAATCATTTAAATACATCTGACTGCCAGCATTCGAACGCATAACAATTTTTTGAATAATTTCTTTCAAGATATAATCCTGATTATAAATAGCAAGACTCAAATCAAAATACAAATCCCTAAAAGTAGGAATTTTTTCAACATCAACAATATTTAATTCTTCAAAAACGGCAGCAGCTGTATATTCATCGCTAATAATCCCATCTACCTTTCCCCTATAAAGAAGGAGTAAAGCCTCTTTAAAGCTACTTACAAGAATAAGATTTGATTTAATATTAGAAGCTAAATTTTTACTATATAAAAAATCAAGCATAGCAAACTTTTCCAAAGATCTAGATGGAAGCACCCTTTTTTTATTTGAAAAAATATAAAGTGGAATTCGAGAATTTAATTTTATATTAAAAACATTATCCAAATTTGAATCGGTTGCATTAGTATTTAGCATGTCGATTTTTCCAGATTTGATTAATTTTTCAAGCTCTAAACTATTGTATGCTTCAATTATGTTAAATCTCAAACCTGAAAACATTCTAATCTTATCAAGCAAAAATTGATTTATTCCTTTATAATTATTTGCTTTAACATAATCTATTGGATACCAATTTTTAACAGCAAGATTTAATTTATTATTTTTTGATAACCAAATTTTCTCTTCTATATTAAATTTAACCTTATTCATAATTTTATAACTATTTATTCTAGAACTATTAATCTCTTCTTTATCCAACCAATTTTTATCTATTTGAAGTAAAGATTCAAATGAAATATCATCAAATATAGAATTAAGAATATATTTAATAACCTTATAAACCCTATTATCAATAGCTAATACTAAAAACCTATTTTTATTAAAAATCGAATCGTAAGATTTTAATCTACCGTTATATCCATTTAGTTTTAATAAATATTTTGTTGTTATTGAATTTTCTATAAACCCATATGAATTATTAACAATATCTATAAAGTTATTAACAATATCTTTATTCTTATTTAATTGAATATTATTAAAATTAAAATCAATAAACTGAGAATTTATTAGACCAGCGTCATTGTTTAGGTCTTTAGAATAAAATTTAAAATTAAGAGGATATATTGGCTTGCTTACTACATAATTAAAATTTTGTAATACACTATCATTACTAATAATCCCTCCAAAAATACCTACTGACTTTCCCTCTAATGATCTCTTAATATCCTCTTTGGGAAATCCCTTAAAAATAGGCTTAAAAATATGTTGTCTTGAGAGAAGATTCCATAAATCCACTAAAATGCCAGACAATTTTCCCTGTGAATTAATAAAACTTAAAGGGGGATAATCATTATATAAACCAACATCAACAAAACTTCCCTTAGAAGTACTATCTAAAAAAGAAACAAAAAGTTCTTCGGGCATTTTCATTAAATACGAAAACAAATCTAAATTCAAATTCTTTACTATCTCGGGAGCATTTCTACTAATAGCCAATCTATTTTTGATACTATAAAAAACATCTCCAGTAAAAATTACAAGATCTTCACTTAAAAAATGCTTTGCAATATAATGTAAAGTCTTGCAATCACCATATATATAATCAACTTTATCATTTTTTAAAGCCAATACTAACTCTTGAGAATTATCAGCCAAAAAAATAGTGTTAGCGCTTTTTAACCTCAAGATATCTTCATATATTGTATTTTTAATAACTCCTATATTAAAATTGGATAAAAATGTGGAATGAGTATTTTTATATTTTTTATTAGAGTTTTTAAAAAATAAAATTGAAATGCCCCTAGCAAGCTCACTTTTAAAATAAAAAAAATCATTTAATTTTGTATTATAAGTCAATCCTAAATATATTGCTTCATCTTCAATTTCACTTTCATTTAAATTATCAATGTGCTCAATCCTAATATCAACATTATTATCTTTTGCCCATTTATCTAAAATGAAAAAAATAAGCCCTTCATATTCTCCTTTATTATTCTTATAGTAAAAAGGAAAAAACTGATCTACAAGCTTAAATTTGAAAATATCCTTAGAAAATAAATTGACGTTGACAAAGCAAAACAAAATTAAAATTAAAAAATTAGTACTTAAAAAGTTTGCTTTCTTCATGTTGTTTTAAAATTCCCTTATTACAATACAAATAGTTTTATCGCTGTGTAAAAAACCATAAAAATAAAATCAAAACTTAAAGTATAAAAATAAAAACCCCGGCAATAACCTACTCTCCCGCGAACTCGCAGTACCATCAGCGAATAAGAGCTTAACTTCTGTGTTCGGAATGATAACAGGTGTTTCCTCTTTTCTTTAACCACCAGGGTTTTTATAAGGAAGACAAAAATATGGCCAAAGATACGGGTAATTAGTATTAGTCAGCTTAATATATTACTATACTTACACTTCTAACCTATCAACCTGGTATTCTTCCAGGACCCTTAAAGGATATCTCATCTTGAGGAAGGCTTCCCACTTAGATGCTTTCAGCGGTTATCCTTTCCGAACGTAGCTACCCAGCACTTACCCTTGGCAGGATAACTGGTACACTAGAGGTTCGTCCATCTCGGTCCTCTCGTACTAAAGATAGCTCCTCTCAAATATCCAACGCTTGTGGCAGATAGGGACCAAACTGTCTCACGACGTTCTGAACCCAGCTCGCGTACCGCTTTAAATGGCGAACAGCCATACCCTTAGGACCTGCTCCAGCCCTAGGATGCGATGAGCCGACATCGAGGTGCCAAACCCTTCCGTCGATGTGAACTCTTGGGAAGGATAAGCCTGTTATCCCCGGAGTACCTTTTATTCGTTAAGTGACGGCGCTTCCACTTGCCACCGCCAGATCACTAAGACCTACTTTCGTATCTGTTCGACTTGTCAGTCTTACAGTTAAGCTACCTTATGCCTTTACACTTACAAAGTGATTTCCAACCACTCTAAGGTAACCTTTGCGCACCTCCGTTACTCTTTAGGAGGCGACCGCCCCAGTCAAACTACCCACCTGGCACTCTCCTCATATTTCTATAAGTTAGAAACCTAATTAAACAAGGGTGGTATTTCAAGATTGACTCCACTATCCCTAACGAGATAGCTTCAAAGTCTCCCACCTATCCTACACACATTTAATCAAATCTCAATACCAAGCTATAGTAAAGGTTCACGGGGTCTTTCCGTCTAACCACAAGTAATCGGCATCTTCACCGATACTTCAATTTCACCGAGCTCCACGTTGAGACAGCGTCCAAATCGTTACACCATTCGTGCGGGTCGGAACTTACCCGACAAGGAATTTCGCTACCTTAGGACCGTTATAGTTACGGCCGCCGTTTACTGGGGCTTAAATTCAATGCTTCGAATAAACTAACATCTCCTCTTAACCTTCCAGCACCGGGCAGGTGTCAGTCCCTATACTTCTCTTTACAGATTTGCAGAGACCTGTGTTTTTGGTAAACAGTCGTTTGGACCATTTTTATGCTACCTAATTGCTTAGGTCGTACTTATCCCGAAGTTACGTACGTATTTTGCAGAGTTCCTTAACGTGGATTCTCTCGCGCGCCTTAGAATTTTCATCCCACCTACCTGTGTCGGTTTGCGGTACGGCCCCTTATAGCCTAACCTTAGAAGTTATTTCTTGGCACCTTGACTACCTACATTTCATGCTACCTAAATAGCACTCATCATCACATCTTAGCTCTCTTAACGGATTTTCCTATCAAGATCATCACCTTAATGCTTAAACTAGGACAACCATCGCCTAGCAGTAGTTAACCTCATGCGTCACTCCATCGAAACTATAAGAGGTACGGGAATATTAACCCGTTTCCCATCGACTACACTTTTCAGCTTTGCCTTAGGGGCCGACTAACCCTGGGAAGACGACCTTTACCCAGGAAACCTTAGGTTTTCGGCGAATGGGAATCTCACCCATTTTTTCGTTACTCATACCTGCATTCTCACTTCTGATACCTCCATCAAACTTTCCAGTTTAACTTCTCTGGCTTACAGAACGCTCCCCTACCATCTTAACTTTCGTTAAGATCCAAAGCTTCGGTAATGTGTTTAGCCCCGTTACATTATCGGCGCTTAAGTACTCGACCAGTGAGCTATTACGCACTCTTTAAAGGTATGGCTGCTTCTAAGCCAACCTCCTGGCTGTTTACGTACCTAAACCTCCTTTTCCACTTAACACATTTTTGAGACCTTAGCTGTTGGTCTGGGTTGTTTCCCTCTCGACTATGAACCTTATCGCCCATAGTCTCACTCCTATTCATCATTTAATAGCATTCGGAGTTTAACTGAGTTTGGTACCCTTTGACAGGCCCTAGCTCAATTAGTGCTCTACCTCTATTAAACTAAAATAAGGCTGAACTTAAATCCATTTCGGGGAGAACCAGCTATCTCCGAGTTTGTTTAGCCTTTCACTCCTATTCACAGCTCATCCCTGCCTTTTTAAACAGACTAGAGTTCGGCCCTCCACTTGGTTTTACCCAAGCTTCAGCCTGGCCATAAATAGATCACTCGGCTTCGGGTCTACCACATCTAACTAAATCGCCCTTTTAAGACTCGCTTTCGCTTCGACTCCAGCACTTCTATGCTTTAATCTTGCTAGACATGATAACTCGCAGGTTCATTATGCAAAAGGCACGCCATCACCGCAATAAATTACGGCTTTGACTGCTTGTAAGTCTACGGTTTCAGTTCTATTTCACTCCCCTCCCGGGGTTCTTTTCACCTTTCCCTCACGGTACTCTTCTCTATCGGTAGCTTTTTAGTATTTAGCCTTGGAGAGTGGTCTCCCCAGCTTCAAACAAGGTTTCTCGTGCCTCGTCCTACTCAGGAACATTTTAAAAAGATATTTACATTTAAATTACAGGACTATCACCTTCTTTGGTTAAACTTTCCAGATTATTCTTCTATATAAATATTTTGTAACTTTTTTGCTTATTACAGACTAAGCTTAAACGTCCTACAACCCCCTAAATGCAACGCTCTGCAACTTGACACATTTAAAGTTTGGGCTACTCCCTTTTCGCTCGCCACTACTAAGGGAATCTCTTTGATTTCTTTTCCTCAGGGTACTTAGATGGTTCACTTCCCCTGGTATCGCCTCTATTATTTAAATAATAGATAGCTAGCATCTTGCTAGCTGGATTACTCCATTCGGTAATCTTGGGATCAATAAATGTTTGCTTCTCCCCCAAGCTTTTCGCAGCTTACCACGACCTTCTTCGCCTTAAAGCTCCTAGGCATTCACCATAGACTCTTATTACTTTGACCATATTTTTATCTTCCATCTCTATTTTGCCAATTTGTTTATGCAACATAAAATAATATATATCTTTGTTTAATACATGTCAACATATATTTTATTTTTTATGTTATTTAAATAACACATTTAAAAACACCAATATTTAAATAACGTAAAAATAAAATCAAAACTTAAAGTATAAAATAAAAACCCTGGCAATAACCTACTCTCCCGCGAACTCGCAGTACCATCAGCGAATAAGAGCTTAACTTCTGTGTTCGGAATGATAACAGGTGTTTCCTCTTTTCTTTAACCACCAGGGTTTTTACAAGGAAGACAAAAATATGGCCAAAGATACGGGTAATTAGTATTAGTCAGCTTAATATATTACTATACTTACACTTCTAACCTATCAACCTGGTATTCTTCCAGGACCCTTAAAGGATATCTCATCTTGAGGAAGGCTTCCCACTTAGATGCTTTCAGCGGTTATCCTTTCCGAACGTAGCTACCCAGCACTTACCCTTGGCAGGATAACTGGTACACTAGAGGTTCGTCCATCTCGGTCCTCTCGTACTAAAGATAGCTCCTCTCAAATATCCAACGCTTGTGGCAGATAGGGACCAAACTGTCTCACGACGTTCTGAACCCAGCTCGCGTACCGCTTTAAATGGCGAACAGCCATACCCTTAGGACCTGCTCCAGCCCTAGGATGCGATGAGCCGACATCGAGGTGCCAAACCCTTCCGTCGATGTGAACTCTTGGGAAGGATAAGCCTGTTATCCCCGGAGTACCTTTTATTCGTTAAGTGACGGCGCTTCCACTTGCCACCGCCAGATCACTAAGACCTACTTTCGTATCTGTTCGACTTGTCAGTCTTACAGTTAAGCTACCTTATGCCTTTACACTTACAAAGTGATTTCCAACCACTCTAAGGTAACCTTTGCGCACCTCCGTTACTCTTTAGGAGGCGACCGCCCCAGTCAAACTACCCACCTGGCACTCTCCTCATATTTCTATAAGTTAGAAACTTAATTAAACAAGGGTGGTATTTCAAGATTGACTCCACTATCCCTAACGAGATAGCTTCAAAGTCTCCCACCTATCCTACACACATTTAATCAAATCTCAATACCAAGCTATAGTAAAGGTTCACGGGGTCTTTCCGTCTAACCACAAGTAATCGGCATCTTCACCGATACTTCAATTTCACCGAGCTCCACGTTGAGACAGCGTCCAAATCGTTACACCATTCGTGCGGGTCGGAACTTACCCGACAAGGAATTTCGCTACCTTAGGACCGTTATAGTTACGGCCGCCGTTTACTGGGGCTTAAATTCAATGCTTCGAATAAACTAACATCTCCTCTTAACCTTCCAGCACCGGGCAGGTGTCAGTCCCTATACTTCTCTTTACAGATTTGCAGAGACCTGTGTTTTTGGTAAACAGTCGTTTGGACCATTTTTATGCTACCTAATTGCTTAGGTCGTACTTATCCCGAAGTTACGTACGTATTTTGCAGAGTTCCTTAACGTGGATTCTCTCGCGCGCCTTAGAATTTTCATCCCACCTACCTGTGTCGGTTTGCGGTACGGCCCCTTATAGCCTAACCTTAGAAGTTATTTCTTGGCACCTTGACTACCTACATTTCATGCTACCTAAATAGCACTCATCATCACATCTTAGCTCTCTTAACGGATTTTCCTATCAAGATCATCACCTTAATGCTTAAACTAGGACAACCATCGCCTAGCAGTAGTTAACCTCATGCGTCACTCCATCGAAACTATAAGAGGTACGGGAATATTAACCCGTTTCCCATCGACTACACTTTTCAGCTTTGCCTTAGGGGCCGACTAACCCTGGGAAGACGACCTTTACCCAGGAAACCTTAGGTTTTCGGCGAATGGGAATCTCACCCATTTTTTCGTTACTCATACCTGCATTCTCACTTCTGATACCTCCATCAAACTTTCCAGTTTAACTTCTCTGGCTTACAGAACGCTCCCCTACCATCTTAACTTTCGTTAAGATCCAAAGCTTCGGTAATGTGTTTAGCCCCGTTACATTATCGGCGCTTAAGTACTCGACCAGTGAGCTATTACGCACTCTTTAAAGGTATGGCTGCTTCTAAGCCAACCTCCTGGCTGTTTACGTACCTAAACCTCCTTTTCCACTTAACACATTTTTGAGACCTTAGCTGTTGGTCTGGGTTGTTTCCCTCTCGACTATGAACCTTATCGCCCATAGTCTCACTCCTATTCATCATTTAATAGCATTCGGAGTTTAACTGAGTTTGGTACCCTTTGACAGGCCCTAGCTCAATTAGTGCTCTACCTCTATTAAACTAAAATAAGGCTGAACTTAAATCCATTTCGGGGAGAACCAGCTATCTCCGAGTTTGTTTAGCCTTTCACTCCTATTCACAGCTCATCCCTGCCTTTTTAAACAGACTAGAGTTCGGCCCTCCACTTGGTTTTACCCAAGCTTCAGCCTGGCCATAAATAGATCACTCGGCTTCGGGTCTACCACATCTAACTAAATCGCCCTTTTAAGACTCGCTTTCGCTTCGACTCCAGCACTTCTATGCTTTAATCTTGCTAGACATGATAACTCGCAGGTTCATTATGCAAAAGGCACGCCATCACCGCAATAAATTACGGCTTTGACTGCTTGTAAGTCTACGGTTTCAGTTCTATTTCACTCCCCTCCCGGGGTTCTTTTCACCTTTCCCTCACGGTACTCTTCTCTATCGGTAGCTTTTTAGTATTTAGCCTTGGAGAGTGGTCTCCCCAGCTTCAAACAAGGTTTCTCGTGCCTCGTCCTACTCAGGAACATTTTAAAAAGATATTTACATTTAAATTACAGGACTATCACCTTCTTTGGTTAAACTTTCCAGATTATTCTTCTATATAAATATTTTGTAACTTTTTTGCTTATTACAGACTAAGCTTAAACGTCCTACAACCCCCTAAATGCAACGCTCTGCAACTTGACACATTTAAAGTTTGGGCTACTCCCTTTTCGCTCGCCACTACTAAGGGAATCTCTTTGATTTCTTTTCCTCAGGGTACTTAGATGGTTCACTTCCCCTGGTATCGCCTCTATTATTTAAATAATAGATAGCTAGCATCTTGCTAGCTGGATTACTCCATTCGGTAATCTTGGGATCAATAAATGTTTGCTTCTCCCCCAAGCTTTTCGCAGCTTACCACGACCTTCTTCGCCTTAAAGCTCCTAGGCATTCACCATAGACTCTTATTACTTTGACCATATTTTTATCTTCCATCTCTATTTTGCCAATTTGTTTATGCAACATAAAATAATATATATCTTTGTTTAATCCATGTCAATACTTATTCCAATATTTTAATAAATAAATTTACAAATATACACTAAAAGTAAAAAATTTATATTTTAAATAAAAAATCCTGCTAAAAATAAATCAAATACATTAAACATTTAAATATAAATTATTAATATTTAATATTAAGCTCAAAAAAATCAATTAAAAATCTAGCAACACCGTCCTCATTATTGCTAAATCTTGTTATTTCATTATTTGCTAAATTAATTTTAAGAAATTCATTAGCATTTTTCATTATAACCCCCTTACCAAGATATTTGAGCATCTCATAATCATTATTATTATCTCCAAAAGCCAAAACATCACACAACGGAATGTTTTCAAGAAAAGCAATATTTTTAATAGCATTATATTTATTGGCATTAATATTGGTAACCTCTAATAAATCTTTAGAAGAAAAAAACACTCTTGCATCTTGAAAATCCTTACTTCTAATCTCATTGTCAAGTTTATTAAGAATTGCCAAATCGTCACAATAATAAACAATCTTAGAAACAGAATCAACGTTTAGTTTAGTCAAATCTCCAATAATAACATTTAAGCCTAAATCCCTAATAAAATGTTTCATAATAGGACTTTTAACATCTGCATTAGAATACCAAGTATCAAAAGTATAAAGATTAACATCAACATTGTCTGCATATATCTTGAGAATTTCTTTTGCTAAGCCATAACTCATTGCATGTCTAAAAATTAAATTTTCTTGCAAAAACACTTCCGCCCCATTGGCCGTTACAAGATAATTTTCATTAATACCAATTTCTTTTAATTGACTCCTAACATTTTTAACTTCAATCAATCTTCTACCGGTTGCAATAATTATTTTAAAATCTTTCTTCAAAGCCAAAAGAACCTCAAGAGTTAAAAAGGCAATCTCATGATTATTGTTTAATAAAGTTCCATCAAGGTCAAAAACTAGCATTTTATATCTTTTATAATTAGAATTCATATATAAATCTCTCTTTTAAGATATACTATCACAAATAATTTATTCTCAATAAATTATTCTTAAAGCATAAAATAATCAAATTTAATAATATTATTTTTAAAAAAATTTTTAAAAAAATATATTGAAATGAAAATCAACGCCTTGAAACAAATTTGTTATCTTGGATATAAAATCTCCAAAGCTTGTTTATATCACTCTCTTGTGCATAATCAATATTGATTCTTTTTGAACAAACTATATTAAAATCTAGATTCAAGCCTCTTTGTAAAAAAAGTTCATTATTCCCAATAAGATCAACTTTATTAAAAGTTAAATCAATGCTTAAAAATTTTGTAAGTTTTCCAGGACCATTGGTAAGAATAGTTTTCTCTCCCAATACTGGAGAAATAGGCTCTACACTTCTGATTAAAACAGCTTGGGGATTATTTTTATTCGCAGTAACAATATTAAACATATAATGCATACCATATATTATATACACATAAGAATGTCCTCCTATGCTATACATAACATTTGTGCGATTTGTTATCTTACCACCATAAGAATGACTCGCGCTATCTGTTATCCCCATATAAGCTTCCGTTTCAACGATTCTGGTAACTATTTCTTCTTTGCCAATCTTTCTGATCAACAAATTGCCAAGCAACAACTTTGCAACAGTAGTGGCATCTTGCAAAAAAAAATATCGATCCATAAACTCAATTTTAAAACAATATAATAATAAAAAAAATTATTACCAAAACACACATGTAAAACATAAAAACATATTGTCCAGAATAAAAACAAAAGCTAAAATCATTTAATCATCCAATAAATACATATTTTAATAAATTCTTGGTTGGTTGATAATTTTTTTTGATTAAAAAGTTGAGCCAGTTAAGCTTAAATCAGCTTATATGAAAATGCTAATCAAAATATAAACTATTGGGCATTGATAAATATATAAAAAATTATAAACTATATGCAATATCTCTTATATCTTGAAAAGATATAAGAGATATTGACAAAGTCATAAGATTTAAATAAAATTTGTAAAGAATTGATATGCTTAAGGGATCATAGCTCAGGTGGTTAGAGCGCAGGTCTGATAAACCTGAGGTCGGATGTTCAACTCATCCTGGTCCCAATGTATTTTTATCGTTTTAAATACTGAAGTACTAATTTAAGCTATAATTAATAAAAACATCAAAATTTTATTAAATTTCTATATTAAAGCATATACTAATTACTGGCTATTTCAACTTCATAACATTGAGTACCCGACAAATTCAAACTAAAATCTGATTTATAATGTTTTGCTTAGCTTTTTTAGGCTATTACGTCAAGCTTATAATCTAGGATACAAGAAACATGCTGATTTAGCGCAAACTTGGCTTTCCTCCAACTTATAATTAACAGTCTTGTCCGGAATATCCTTACATACTGGTATAAAGATAACAAGGGCGACGGCTAGCTACAATACTTACCCTCCCAACAGGTATCACAACTAGAAATCCACATTAATTTCGAACTAAAATCTAGTAATAAATGCAGCTCGTTTATAGAATAGACTGTTGGAAAATATAATGCTGATTAATCCTTGTGCTCTAGAAAAATAACTTCGATTTTTATCGAAAGTTTGATTTCGCTTCTAGGCATTCTTATTAATATCAACAGGCAGATCCCAACTTTAACCCATAAATCTTAACTTATTCTGTTTTACATTCTAATAACTACTTTAATAAAAGTACTTGAAAGTATAATGAATCACAATTCAAGGCACATGCCCAATGGAGGTTAAGGGACTCGAACCCTTGACCCTCGGCTTGCAAAGCCGATGCTCTAGCCAACTGAGCTAAACCCCCAAAATGATCTAAGTTTAAGTTTAAGTTTAAGTTTAATAAAACTCTTTAATGCAAACAATAAAAAGTTTAATACACAAAATTTTTTTAAATTTGCAAAAATAACATTGGTTTTAAAAACCCTTTTATCAAAAGAAAAGAATAGGGAAGAGTTAATGGAATTAGCCTTAGTTTATCTTTCTCTTAGAAAGGAGGTGATCCAGCCGCACTTTCCAGTACGGCTACCTTGTTACGACTTCACCCCCCTCACTAAACATACCTTAAATACCTTCCTCCCTTACGGGTTAGAATAATAGCTTCGGGTATCCTCAACTCGGGTGGTGTGACGGGCGGTGTGTACAAGGCCCGAGAACGTATTCACCGTATCATTCTGATATACGATTACTAGCGATTCCAACTTCATGAAGTCGAGTTTCAGACTTCAATCCGGACTGAGACCTGCTTTATGCGTTTTGCTTCACATCACTGTTTCGCTTCGCTTTGTACAGGCCATTGTAGCACGTGTGTAGCCCAGGACATAAGGGCCATGATGATTTGACGTCATCCTCACCTTCCTCCGACTTATCACCGGCAGTCTTATCTGAGTCCCCACCATTACATGCTGGTAACAGATAACAAGGGTTGCGCTCGTTGCGGGACTTAACCCAACACCTCACAGCACGAGCTGACGACAACCATGCAGCACCTGTATATAGACCCCAAACGGGGAATAATTATCTCTAACTATATCCTATATATGTCAAGCCCTGGTAAGGTTCCTCGCGTATCATCGAATTAAACCACATGCTCCACCGCTTGTGCGGGCCCCCGTCAATTCCTTTGAGTTTCACTCTTGCGAGCATACTCCCCAGGCGGCACACTTAACACGTTAGCTTCGGTACTAACTTTTAGTTAACACCAAGTGTGCATCGTTTACAGCGTAGACTACCAGGGTATCTAATCCTGTTTGCTCCCTACGCTTTCGTGACTCAGCGTCAGTCTTGACCCAGAAGTTCGCCTTCGCCTCCGGTATTCTTCCTGATATCAACAGATTCCACCCTTACACCAGAAATTCTAACTTCCTCTATCAGACTCTAGATATATAGTTTCCAACATAGCTCCACAGTTGAGCTGTGGTATTTTATGCATAGACTTATATATCCGCCTACTCACCCTTTACGCCCAATAATCCCGAACAACGCTCGCCCCTTACGTATTACCGCGGCTGCTGGCACGTAATTAGCCGGGGCTTATTCATAAATTAACGTCATCACTTTGTCATTTCCTACAAAGCTTATTCCTCATTTATAAAAGAATTTTACAATCTTTCGACCTTCTTCATTCACGCAGTGTCGCTCCGTCAGGCTTTCGCCCATTGCGGAAGATTCTTAGCTGCTGCCTCCCGTAGGAGTCTGGACCGTATCTCAGTTCCAGTGTGACCGTTCGCCCTCTCAGGCCGGTTACTTATCATCGCCTTGGTAGGCATTTACCCCACCAACTAGCTAATAAGACGCAGACTCATCTATAAGCGAAGCTTTAAAAGCTTCCTTTCATCAATTAACAAATTAATTGACCTCATTCGGTATTAGCTACTATTTCTAATAGTTATCCCCATCTCATAGGTAGATCATCCACGCGTTACTCACCCGTTCGCCACTGAATGTATTGCTACATCCCGTTTGACTTGCATGCTTAAGACGCACTGCCAGCGTTAGTTCTAAGCCAGGATCAAACTCTTCGTTATTCTTATTTTTTTATTTAAAAAAATTAACAGGTTTTGTTTATTCTTTTGGCTTTTAACCTTACTTAACTCTTCCCTTCTCTCATCTTCCAATAATCATTTCAACCTTTAATACTTTAACAAAAGAAGAATCATATTGTCAATACCTTTGCATTATTTTATTAATATAAAATATAAAAAATAAATTTTATTAATAAAGCACGATAAAAACATTAACAACCACACTTTTCATTAACAGGCAAAGTTGTAAAAATTTTTTTTAATTTATTTTCCAATTTAGCTTTTAAATAATCAAAAAAGGTTCTGAAATTTTCATTATCTCCTTTAAACTTAATCCACAATTCTTTAAAGGTTAAAATTCCCTCCCTAAGGTCCTTGTAATTAGAAAAAGCAGCAGTACAGTCACTATACATTAAATTATAAAAATCAGAATCTTGTTTATCTTTAAAAAAATCTATACTTGGTATTTTTTTAGCAAAGGCAAATCCTCTTTCATAGGCCGTACCTGCATCAATATAATTAACCAAAGCTAAAACAATGTCGCTACTAACTAGCTCTTTTAAATCTATTTCTCTTATTTTCTCTCTTATATCTCTATTTGCAAACTTATAATCAACCTTCTCAAGCAATCCCATCTTTTTGACAGCATGATGTTCTGGAGAAAATACATCTAAATTAAACTCTTCAAGAAATTGCAAAACCTCATCCCTTAGTTTAATTTCTTCTTCCTTAAAAAATGGAGAAGCTAAATAAATTTTCATAAAAAACCCCTATCAAAATTCAAGTATAACACAATAAATCAATCGGGTAAAATAAACAATAAATAAATTTTTGAAATCTAGATAGCAAACATTTACTATGCACGATTTCTGCTGACTAAAATAGTAAACTCTCCTTTAACCTTCTCCTTGCTCGATTCAAAATACTTTTTTAATTCTAAAGGTTTACCAATTTGATATTCTTCATAAATTTTTGTCATCTCTCGACCAATAAGAACCTTCGCATCTAAATTAACAGAAGAAATTTCAACAAGCAATTTTAAAATTCTATGACCAGATTCAAGCAGAACAAAAGCATCTCCCCTTTTATATAGCTCAGCAATTCTTTTAAATCTTTTAAGACCTTTGTTGGGCAAAAATCCCTCAAAAAAAACTGATTTATCTCTAAAAGGATTAACACTTACAATTGTATTAAAAGAACTTACTCCAGGAATTGGACAAACTTTGTATCCATCTCTAAAAGCAGCAGCAACTAATAAGTTACCAGGATCACTAAGCCCCGGAGTACCAGCATCACTAACAAAAGCAACAGAATTTCCTTTTGACAAATAATTCAATAGCAAATCTATCTTCTTACGTTCTGTTACGGAATTACAAGAAATCATTTTTTTATTAATTTTATATCGCAACAAAAGCTTGCTAGTGACTCTCGTATCTTCTGCAAAGATAACATTTACCGATTTTAAAACATCAATTGCTCTATAGGTAATATCTTCTAAATTGCCTATTGGCGTACCAACAATATATAACACGGCTCCCTCTAATGCCTCCAAAACCAAAAATAAATAAAATATATTAAAAGCATTTTTCTTAATGACAAAAATCTAAAACCCCTTATTCACCAAATACAAGAATAAGACATAAGTTATATTTTATATGTCTATCAAAATACTTGCTTTTGTATTACATTTAGTTATATCATTAAGTATTAATGATTAAAAGCTGAAAGAAAGGGACAATTTATGTTTGCATTAATTAGAAAAATATTTATGATCTATTTTCTATGCATTACTCTTGCAGGTTTTGCCATGATTTTTATTGACAGCAAATTTACCGAACAGCCTAATGTTAAAGAGAATCAAAGCAAAATTAATCAACATACAATTGAGCCCAATTTAATCATGTTTACATCTTCTATAGGAGGATTTTTAGGCGTTTATGCTGGAATTTGGATTTTTAACTATGATAAAAGCAATTTTTACCTAAATTGGGGAAATTTAATAATATTAATATACAACATAGCCCTAATTATCACTGTATACTCAAAGTCACATAATTAGCTAAAACATAGCTCAATTATTTTCATACTTTATAAATTATTAACTATAATACCTCTTTTAATCATATACTTATAAACCTCTTCGGGATTTTCTAAGCTTTCAATCAAGCTTTCTGCCCTGTCATTTATTTTTTCTACCAATTTTTTATAAGCCACTTTTATTCCTCTGCTTTCTAAAAAATCCTTTGCTGGTTGAGAAACAACCCCAGCTTGAACATTTTGAAGCCCTATATTATAAATAATAACGGCTGCTGCCTTGCCCACGACTTTATCATAAATTTCAAGTCCTTCTTTATTCTGGATGTACTTATTGATAAAATTATCTACTTCTAAAAGAGGCTTCAATCCTCTTTCCATGTTAGAATAAAGTATTTTATGATCTTTAAATAACCTTAATGTTGGATTCAAGCCTGATATCATTTTTACCTCTTTCCTGGATATTTCTAACAATCAATAATAAAAACAAACACTATTAATAATATACATAAACAATAAATACTGCAACATCTAAAAAGATAGTATACTTACGTTATATGATATTTGTGCCAAAAAACAATAATAATTCTAAAATTGAAATAAAGAAATCCATCTTTGTTTCATATATTTTTAATATTGGAAAAAAAAACGATATAAATAAAACTATTAAAAAATACAAAATAAAATTTAAAAATGCTACGCACGTGGTTTATGGATTTAGAATCGGAAACAAGAATTCATTTCTAAATGGAATGAGTGATGACAGAGAGCCTAATTTAACAGCAGGAAAACCCACATTGGATGCAATAATAAACAATAATTTAACTGATACCTTAATAATCACATTACGATATTTTGGAGGCACTTTACTTGGAAGAGGGGGATTAATCAAAGCATATTACAACTCTGCCAAAGAAGTTATTAATAATACATCTATAATAGAAAAAGAGGAATTAGAAACTTTAAGCTTAAATTTAACTTACAACCAATACAATGCACTATTAAAAATGAAAAATAAACTTGAAATAGAAATAATAGATTCAAACTTTTTAAACAAAATAAACACTTCAATTAAATTCAAAACAAAAAATAAACAAAAAATATCGGAATTTTTTATAAAAAATGGTTTAATTCAAGAAATTTTAAATTTTAATATAGAATAATATGCATGTCAAATAATCAAATATTTAAAAACTAATTTAAAGTATTATTATTTTTATCATTTATGCTTTAAAATATAAAAACAAAGCTAAATAAAAAGAGAAAATTTATATGAAAATAATATCTGTAATCAATCAAAAAGGAGGCGTAGGAAAAACCACAAGCGCCATTAATATTTCTTATTCAATGACCCTGCTTGATAAAAAAATTCTTCTAATAGATATTGATTCACAAGGAAACTCTACTAGCGGCACAAACACCTCAGAGCATATAGCCGTAAACTCAAGTTATGAACTTATTAGCAAAAAAATAAAGGTTAAACCTTTAAATCATTTTAAATTAGACATAATTCCTTCTAGTATTAAATTGGCTTTGCTCGAAAAAGAATTAATAAATGAACTTTCAAGAGAAAATTTTTTAAAAACTGCATTAAAACTGTATGAAAAAGATAAATATGATTTTATTATTATCGACTGCCCTCCCACACTTTCAATATTAACTATAAATGCCCTTATTGCAAGCAATTACTTGTTAATACCAATTGAAACGGAATTTTTTGCATTTGAGGGCATAAATCAACTAATAGATACAATAAATACTGTGAAGCAAATAAATAAAAATTTAGAGATTGCAGGTGTTTTTATAAATAAATACGATATAAGGAATAAAAGTAAAGAAAAATATGTAAACTCGTTAAAAAAAGTTTTTAAAGAAAAGCTTTTAAATACAAAAATAAGGAAAAATATAACTATTTCGAAATCTCAAGAAGCAAAAATGCCTGTATATGAATATGATAAAGAAAGCAATGCTGCAAAAGATTTCTTAGCACTCTCAAAAGAGATAATAAACAAAATTAAGGAATAAGTATGTCTGACAATTTAGAAACTTTAATGTTTCTAATGGGCAAAAAATTAGAAACATCTTCAAACAATTCAGAAAATATTGAAAAAAAAGAAATTATTTCGATCGAAAAAAAAGACTTCGACTACAATAAGCTAGATAAAGATATTTCTGAATTCTTAAAAAAGAAGCAATATGAAATTTTCAATATTTTCAACAACACTTATACAAAAATTGGAAAAATACTCAAAGATGTTCAAGATAAATTAAAAGGAAATAATCAATATAACGGGCTTTTTTATCAGTGGTTTAAAAGTATGGGATTTAAAAAAGATAAGGTTTACTCCTTAATATCAAGATACAATCTGCTTATCGAAAATTCCGACAAGCAGCTAACTATAGAAAAATTACCTTTATCATTATCATATGAAATATCTAAAAAATCTTGTCCCCCTATTTTAAAAACCGAAGTTCTAAATGGAAAAATAAATTCTTTAAAAGAATTTAAAATTGTTTATAAAAAAAGTTTTGATTTAAAAGATTCACGCAAATCATTACTTAATAAAAACGAAAAATATGAAAATGACATAAAAGAAACACTGGATTTTATATTAAAAAATATAAAAGAATTTAAAAATATCGAATTTAACAAATTAAGGCAAGAAAACTTGAAATTATTGTTTCATTCTATTTTAGAAATAAAGAAAAAAATACAATATATTAAAAATAATTCTATCTAAATTTACAACTGGGCCAATAAGAATATATAAAATATATTCTTATTGTTTGTTTTTTAAATATTATTTTTTTGCTTTTAAATTTAACTACAAATAAAAAATATAGACTTTGTCTTTCATTTAAAGCTCAATTTTTAAAAAATTAAACAATTTTAAAACAAGTTTGAAAAATTTATGTATTGTGACAAATACCTAGGAATAAAAACCCTTATAAAATTAAGAAAAGATATTTTACAATCTTTAAATTATAAAAATAATTTAGCTACTATGGCCAAAAAAGGAAACAATCCTTTTTAAATCACTCGAAGTAAAATACTCTATCTCTATTTTGCCTTTATTTTGATTCCCTTTAATATCTATTTTTGTTTGAATTTTATCAAATAGAAATTCTTTTATGGTGTTTAAAAAAGGATCTTGTTCTAGTTCTCTTTTTTTTACTATGGATTTGGAAAAATTTTTAACATATTTTTCTGCATCCCTTACAGAAATTTTTTTTTTAAGTATCATTAAATAAAGATTATACCTGTCTTGTCTATCTTTTAAGGATAAAATAACTTTAGCATGCCCAAAAGAAATTTCTTTCCTATGTATTGCATTTAATATTTCTTGCTCAAGATCTAAAATCCTAACTAAATTTGAAATATAGGTCCTACTTTTGCCAATTTTTTCAGATAAATCCTTTTGAGTTAAAGAATATTTATTCATTACATTTTTATAGGCATAAGCCTCCTCAACAGGAGTAAAATTTTCTCTTTGAATATTTTCAACCAAGGGCATAAAATCTCTATAGGATTCTTTTATTTTAACCTCGATAACAGGAATATTTGTCATCTGAGCAAGCTTAGCGGCCCTAAACCTTCTTTCTCCTACTATTATTTTATATCTATCATTTACTTTACAAACAATCAAAGGTTGCAAAATTCCATTTTCTTTTATGGAAATACTTAGTTCTTCTAATTCAACAAGACTAACAGATTTCCTTGGCTGATCATTATCAATATCTAGAAGATGAATATCTATCATTTTAAAAACTCCATCCATATTATCAGAACCTCCTACAACACAAAATTTTACCAGGTTATAATATTGAATTACAATTTAAGAATAAAAAAAGGATGTTCCACGTGGAACATCCTTGAATAAAAAAAATCAATTCTTTATTTAATAAATTTTGAAACAGAAATCAAGCTATCATTATCAAGGAATAATACTTGAATTCCTCTAGCATCTTTGCCTTGTTCAGATACTTTTCCAGCTACTGTTCTTAAAGCTTTTGAACGTTTACTTACAAGCAAGATTTCATCATCCTCTGAAACTGCTATAGCATCAACAACACTACCCGCTTTTTTATCAGATTTTTTATAACTAGTATAACCAGTGGCTCCTCTTTTAAGCTCAGATATTTTAGACATGCTTAACCTTTTGCCATACCCATTCTCAGAAACAATCAAGAGATAGGGATTTTCTCTAACCGCCAAAGCTTTAACAAACAAATCACCTTCTTTTAATTTCATTCCACAAACACCTTGGGTACCTCTATTAGTAAGCCTAACATCCCTTGAATTAAATATAAATGCACTACCCTTTTTAGAAAGACAAATTACTTTTTCATCCTTAAAAACAATTTCTGCACTCGTAACAAAATCTTTATCATTAAGTTTAATAACAATAACACCTCGTGACTTTACTGCTTTAAAATCTATAGATTCAAATCTGGCTATCTTTCCGCTTGCAGTTGTAAGCAATAAATAAGCATCATCAGTAAAATCCTTACTATTCTTAATAGTCAATATTTCTTCTTGATCTCCCAAATTAATAAGCTCACTAATATTTTGACCTTTTGAAGCTCTGGAAGAATCTTTTATTTCATAAGCATTGATCAAATAAAGCTTTCCTTCGTTTGAAATCATAAACAAATAATCATGAGTATTGACACACAAAGCAATAACAATCTCATCTCCATCATTTAGATCAAACGAACTAAGACCTTTTCCTCCCGTACCTTGTAATTTATACTCATTTTGTGAAAGTCTTTTAAGGAAACCTTTCTTTGTAAGCATAACAACAATATTTTCTTTTTGCATTAAATCCGACATACTAGTTTTTAAAACCTCCTCATCATAAATTATTTTAGTTCGACGCTCATCGCCAAATTTCAAACCTAAATTAATAGTTTCTTCTTTTATAATATTAATAATCCTTGCTGGATTCAAGAGAATATCTTCATAATCTTTTATTAAGCCTAACAGCACATTAAGCTCCTCTTCAAGCTTAAAAATCTCAAGAGCTGTAAGTCTTTGTAACTTCATATCAAGAACTGAATTGGCCTGAATATCTGAAAGACCAAAATTTGAAACAAGCTTCTCTTTTGCATCTTTTGCCAATTTAGATGATTTAATAATCTTAATAACCTCATCTATATTATTTAAAGCAATATTTAATCCCTCAAGAACATGCGCTTTCTCTTTTGCCTTTTTTAATTCAAATTCAATACGTCTTTCGATAATATTTTTTCTATGCTCAATAAATTCAAATAATAATTCTTCTAAATTCAACTGTTTAGGAATACCATTAACAAGAGCTAAATTATTTATACTAAAATGCTTTTTAAATTCAGTATACTCATAAAGCAAGTTCATAATAACATGAGGATCAAATCCTCTTTTGACTTCAAGAACTATTCTAATGCCTTCTCGATCAGATTCATCTCTTATGTCTAAAAGTCCTTCCAACTTTTCTTCTTTTGCTAAAAACGCAACTTTCATAAGAAGTGCAGATTTATTTACCGTATAAGGTATTTCTGTAACAATTATAGCATTTCTATCTTCTGTTCTTTCTTCAATATGATATCTTGCCCTAATAACAACACTTCCCTTGCCCGTTTTGTATGCTTTAATTAAATTATCATTATAAACAATCTCCCCAAAAGTTGGAAAATCAGGACCTTTAACTATCTTAAGCAAATCAAATATAGAAGCATTCTCATTATCCAACATATAAACAATAGCATCACAAATTTCCCTTAAGTTATGAGGTGCCATATTAGTAGCCATTCCAACAGCAATTCCACTAGAGCCATTTACCAAAAGAAATGGAAATGATGAGGGCATAATCTCAGGCTCGCTTAAAGAATCATCATAATTAGACTTAAAATTAACAGTCTCTTTGTCTATATCCTTAACAATATATTCAGTTATTTTTTCCATTTTAGCTTCAGTATATCGCATAGCAGCAGGGGGATCTCCGTCAATAGATCCAAAATTTCCCTGCCCCCGTATTACAGGATATCTAAGTGAAAAATCTTGAGCAAGTCTTACAAGAGCATCATAAATTGATTGATCTCCATGAGGATGATATTTCCCAAGAACATCTCCCACTATTCTACCAGCTTTTTTAAAAGCTTTATCAGAACGAAGCCCCATCTCATACATAGAATAAAGTATTCTCCTGTGAACTGGCTTAAGACCATCTCTTACATCTGGAAGAGCTCTGGAAACAATAACTGACATTGCATAATTTAAATAAGACGTTTTTATTTCATCTTCTATCTTAACATTTAATATTTGTTCTTTATTTTCTCCAACTGCCATTAACTCTCCAATTACACATCAAGATTAATTACATTAAGTGCATTCTGTTCAATAAATTCTTTTCTGGGTTCAACCAAATCTCCCATAAGAGTAACAAAAGTTTTTTCAGCTTCAATAGCATCATCTATATTCATCAACCTCATTTTTCTTCTAGCAGGATCCATAGTCGTTTCCCAAAGCTGCGTTGGATTCATCTCCCCAAGCCCTTTATATCTCTGAAGAGAAATGTTGCTGCGATTTTTAGTTTCAATAGAATCTAAAAATCTTTCTTTTTCTTTCTCTTCATAAAAATAATAAATACGATGGTCATACTTTATTTTATAAAGAGGAGGCATGGCTATATATATATATCCACTTTTAATTAACTCTCTCATATATCTAAAGAAAAAAGCTAAAAGCAAAGTTCTAATATGAGAACCATCAACATCAGCATCTGCCATAATAATGATCTTGTGATAACGAAGTTTTTTAATATCAAAAGTTTTACCAACTCCTGCACCAAGAGATGCAATTATGGGAATAAGCTTATCATTGGTAATTACCTTATCTTCTCTTGTTTTCTCAACATTAAGCATTTTCCCCCATAATGGCAAAATGGCCTGAAAAAATCTATTTCTACCCATTTTAGCACTTCCTCCTGCAGAATCACCCTCTACAATATAGATTTCTCTTTCTAAAGGATTTTTAGAGGCACAATCAGCCAATTTTCCAGGCAATGCCAAGCTTTCAAATGCATTTTTTTTTCTTTCTGATTCTCTTGCTTTTCTTGCAGCTTCACGAGCACGAGCAGCTTTTATTGCTTTTCCTAGAATAGTATCTATCTCTAAAGGATTTAAATTAATAATTTCCAATAACTGCTCATACACAACGACCTCAACTATTTTTCTTATCTCAGAATTACCAAGCTTACTCTTCGTTTGACCCTCAAATTGAGGTTCTGGAACTTTGACAGAAATAACAGCTGTAAGCCCCTCTTTAAAATCATCTCCTGTAATATTTGGAATATCTTTTTTGCTAATTTTTGAATTTTTAAAAGCTTCATTCATAGCCTTAGTAAGTCCACTTTTAAAACCCATAACATGAGTCCCCCCTTCTCTTGTATTAATATTATTAACAAAAGAAAGAATGTTATCAGAATAGCTTTCTGTCCATTTAAGCCCCACATTAACAATAACATCATTAATAAAACCGTCAATATAATAGGGTTCTGATTGAAAAGCTTTACTGTCATTGGTTAAATAATCTACAAAAGATTTTATCCCACCCTCAAAATAAAATTTTGAAGATTTTTCTTTACCAATTCTTTTATCTTCAATTGAAACGTGTATTTTATCATTCAAAAAAGCAAGTTCTTTAAGCCTTTTTTCAAGAACATCAAAATTATAATCTAAAGTTTCAAAAATTTCAGAATCCGCTAAAAAAGTAACTTTGGTTCCTGTAACAGAAGATTCTCCCACAACTTCTACTTTAGAGGTTGGAATACCTTTTGAAAAAGTTTGCCTAAAAATTTTCCCATCTCTATTAACATAAACCTCTAAAAACGATGACAGCGCATTTACAACCGAAATTCCAACGCCATGAAGCCCCCCAGAAACTTTATAAGTACCTTTATTAAACTTGCCACCAGAATGTAATTTTGTTAAAACAAGTTCAAGGGCACTAACACCCTCCTCTTCATGAATATCGGTAGGAATCCCTCTCCCATTATCAATTACGGTTATAGTATTATCTAAATTGATAATAACATCTATTCTATCACAAAACCCAGCTAAAGCCTCATCAATACTATTGTCAACTACCTCATAAACCAAATGGTGCAACCCATTAACAGAAACAGAGCCTATATACATGCCAGGCCTTTTCCTAACAGCCTCAAGTCCTTTTAAAACTTGAATGTTACTAGCAACATAATTCATAAACCTTCCATTCATTTAATCAAAATCTAGACACAGATAAATTCTACATTAAAAAAAAAATAATATCTATTATATAGAAAGTACTAAAAACTTTTAAAAATTCACATACAATTTAGATAGAATCCTAATTTAACATTATACTATATAATGTTAAAAGTATAGTGCTAAAACCAACAAGGACAAAAAAATGGAAAAAGCGAAAAATATATGGAGCTTGATTTTAACAGAAATAAAAAAAGAACTATCAGAAGAAGAATTTTATGTCTGGTTTGAAAATTTGTACTTTTTAGAATCAACAGGTGACAATATTAAAATATCTACTCCAAATTTATTTCATAAAAATCAAATAGAAAAAAGATTTACAAAAAAAATTAAAGAAATCCTCACAAAAAATGGCTACAATAATGTAGTCATTGTATTTACAAATCAACCACCCAAAATTCATTACAACAAGCAAGAAAGCAAAAAAACGGCTTTTAACGAAACTTTTTCCAATTTCGACAAGCCCAAAGAAAAAGCACCCTCCAAAGAACCAATTCAAAGCATTCAAGATCGTATAAAAATGTACATCAAAAAAGAAGAAGAGCCAACAAATTTTAAAAACCCCTTTCTTAAAAAAAGATATACATTTGAAAATTTTATCATAGGACAAAACAATAAGCTTGCATACAATGCCAGCTTGTCAATCTCAAAAAATCCTGGGAAAAAATATAATCCATGTCTAATTTATGGCGGGGTTGGGCTTGGAAAAACACATTTGCTTCAAAGCATAGGAAACAAGACAGAAGAACTACATCATGACCTTAAGATATTATATGTTACTGCTGAAAATTTTTTAAATGAATTTGTAGAAAGCATAAAAACACATGAAACAAAAAAATTTAAAAAAAAATATAGATATTTAGACATGCTACTTATTGACGATATCCACGACTTACAAAAAAAAGAGGGTATACAAGAAGAGCTGTTTCACACATTTAATGCCCTTTATGAAGACAATAAACAATTGGTATTTACGTGTGACCGACCTCCTTCTGAGCTTACAAATTTTACAGATCGATTAAAAAGTAGATTCACAAGGGGACTAAATGTTGATATATCAAAACCTAATTTTGAACTCAGAGTAGCTATTGTCGAAAAAAAAGCAGAAGAGGACGGAATAAATGTCCCTAAAAATATTCTAAATTTGGTTGCTCAAAAAGTTACAACCAATGTAAGAGACCTTGAAGCTGCTGTAACAAAACTAAAAGCATATATAGATTTGGATAATATAGAAATTGACATTGACATTGTTGAAAAAATAATCAAAGAAATAATAATTTACGAAAAAGAAACAACCAATGAACAAAGTAATAAAATTAATATCGAAAATATAAAAAAAATACTCTTAAGAGAGCTGAAAATTACACACAAGGATATTGAGGGACATAGCAAAAAACCAGAGATAACAAAAGCTCGGCATATTTATGCATACCTTTTAAGGAATTTTACAGAGCTATCAACAGTTGAAATTGGGAAAATTATTGGAGGGAAAACCCATTCAACAGTGCTTTATTCGATAAATAAAATAGATAGAGACAGAAATAATGATAAAGAAATTAACAATTTAATCACAGAACTTATGAACAAAATAAAAAAAAACTAAACTTAATTGAAAAATCAAAAATTTTTTAAACAATTGTAACAAATAATTTATCAAAAAAATGACAAAAAACAACACATAATTAAACAAGATATTTCATTGCATTACATAATATTAAATACAATTAAACAATCAAACAGGGACTTACTACTATTACTACTATATATCTATAAAGACCAAAAATTCAAACCCTATAAAATCTTGCAAAGATAAAATGTAATACAATATATAAGGAGGCATTATGCTACATAACACATTTTTTATTTGCGAAACAAATCAAATTATAGATGAAATAGAAAAAGCAAAGGGAATAATATTGAACAGGAATATGAATGATATTTGGAGTGCATTGTTAATGGAGGTAAAAAAATCCAATCTCATAATCAAATCAACAGACAGAAATATATTTTTTGAAAGCACAATTTCAATTGTCTCAGCAGCAGATTTTAAAGTCTTAATTAATGCTTCAAATTTTTATGACGCAGTAAAGGCATTCAGTTTTTATAAGAAAATCAAAATAGTTTTTAATGAGAACAACAGCAAATTGGAAATTATGGGAGAATTAAAAGATGAAAAAGAAGAATATGAAGATCATTTAAAAGAACCCACTTTTTCATACGAAGAAATAGAAAATTATAATTATGATATGGTTAATGAAGATTACACTTTTGAAATTGAAGTAAAACAAAAATCTTTTAAAAAAGTAATAAATAGAATAGCTTTTTCAGCACATTTTGATGAATCCAAGAATGTATTAAATGGTGTTTATTTTTCAAAAGATGAAGATTCTAAATTACTCCTTGTTGCCACCAATGGTCACAGAATGTCTATTTGTAAAACGGAAGTTATAGTTGAAAAAGATGTAAATTTTATAGTTCCTGTAAAAATATTTAATTTCTTAAAACATCTTATGTCAGGAGAAGGTATGGTTAAAATAAAATCTTCAGATAAAAAATTTTATGTTGAATTTGATAATTATAAAATAGCTTGCAGCCTAATTAATGGCAATTATCCAGATTACAAGAGCATTATACCCAAAGAACAGAAAAATAAATCTTTAGTTTCGCTAAGCATTCTAAAAGATAGACTTGCTAGAGTCAATTTATATGTTGATAAATCAAGAAAGTTGGTTTTAACTTTTTCTGAGCTGCAATTAAAACTTCTTGGAGAAGATTTGATTACTGGAAGAAAAGGTGAATTTTTCATTAAAGATCCTAACTATCTGTATGATGGAGAAGCTGAGGTAATGGCTATTAATATTTCATATTTTGTTGAAGCTATTAATGTCTTTGAAACCTCAAAGATAGAAATACAATTTAATTCGGGCAATGTATTAAAATTGAGCGAACCTGAAAATTTTAATTTTACGCACTTGATAATGCCTATGTCTTTAGGTTAAAGTGAATTATTGATGCTGTTTTGAATATTAAAATAAGCTTTTCTAGGTTTATTTAATATTGTTTTTTGCATTGTGATATAAAAGGTTTCTATGAATGATTCTGCTTTTAAAAAAATAGGTAATGTTCTTAAAAATTATTTAGAATCTAATTTGCTTGTTAATAAAAAAATAAGTTCAAAATTATTGATTGCTGATAAATGGAATCAGATTTTTGAGACTTTATCAGACGATGTAAAATTTTTAGATTTTAAAAATGAGAAGATCCTTTTTCTTGAGGTAAGCAATTCAAGTATTTTGTATAGTATATCAATCGATAAGTCGAAGATATTAAATTCAATAAAAGAATTGACAGGCATTAAAATAATAGATATAAAGGTTTTAGTAAGGTAATTATTATTGACAATTACATTTATATGCTATACCATGGTAGTGTTCAATTTGTAGCTTGGCAGCATAAAATTGTTTTTAATGGAGGAGCGTTTTGAAAAGAACTTATCAACCCAGCCGTGTTAAAAGAAATAGAAAATTTGGGTTTAGAGCTAGAATGAAAACTAAAGGTGGAAGACTTATTCTTTCAAGGCGAAGGGCAAAAGGAAGAATGAAATTAACTGTTTCTGATGAGAAAAAGAAATATTAGTTTAAAATCAAAAATAGAAATTCAAAAAATTTTCAAAGAAGGCAATCTGATTAGATTTAGCAATCTTAATCTTAAAATGTTCTATAAATCAAATCATTTAGTTTATTCTAGGATTCTTGTTACTTTTTCTAAAGGTTTTAAGGGATCTGTTAAAAGGAATCGCATTAGAAGACTTTTTAAAGAAGCTTTTAGAAAAAGATTAGAATTGTTAGAGGTTATAGCTTTAGATATTATTTTTGTAGTTTCTTACAGCAAGTTAACTTTGACTTATTTTAGTATTGAATCTCTTATGAAAAGTTTGATTTCAAGGTGTGAGGGGCATAGGTGAATCAAAGTAGAAGAATTTTAAGGACAGTTTATTTGTCTTTATTTTTAATAGGTCTTTTTATGCTTATTAATGATATTTTTTCTTCAAACATTTTAGGCTCTAAGTCTTCTGACAAGGAAGTGCGGTTTGATTTAAACAAAAGTTTTGATGATAATGAGATGTTGTCAGGTAAGAGCAATGGCTTTAATTTGATTAACAAGTCTCAAGATATTGTTGTAGAAACAGGGATATATGTTGTTACTTTTTCTACATTTAGAGGAAATTTGGTTTCATTAAAGCTTAAAAATCATTTAAATTTGGAAAAAAATCCTACAGATTTGATTAATATTGATTACAAAAATGAAACTTTTTTTGATGTTAGTTTTGACTATTTAGTAGAGGATTTGTTTTTATATAAAAAGATAGATGATTTTAATCATGAATTTAAAGCTTATTTTAAAAGTAATGGTAAAACTTATGAATATGCAAAGAAGTATACATTTTCGAAAAAAAATGAGTACTTGATTAAATTTAAAGTTACTGTAAATGGTCTTGAGGATTATAACTTATTTGATACTGATTCTTATAAAATTATTTTTAGTTCTGAAATTGAAAGGTTGAGTGATAAAGCAAAGCTACAATATAATAATTATTTATCTCAAATAATTTATTATGATAATAAGCTTAAATATGGTAAAGATGGTCTAAGGATTAATAATCCCAGATGGATTGGTTCTAGTACTAAGTATTTTGGGGTGTTAGTTTCTAAAGAAAATATGGAAGTTGAATTTAAGAAGGAAAGAGGAATTCTTAAATCGTTTATTATTAATAATGTTAGAAATAAAAAAAATATTAGCGACGAGTTTTTTATTTATGCTGGGCCTAAGGATAATAGGTATCTAGACATCTTTGACAAGAGCAGTGACAATACCTTTGGTTTATCTGATATTTCTTTTGGAATGTCAGTGGAAAAGAGTTTGTGGTATTTGATCCAAGTTCCCATGCAAATGGTAATGCAAGTTTTTTATGATGTTATACCTAATTGGGGGCTTTCAATTATTTTTTTGACAATTGTTGTTAGAATACTTATATTTCCTTTGACATTTAAAGGATTTAGAGCCACTGCAGAGCTTTCCAAGCTTCAACCTAAAATGAAGGAGCTTCAACTAAAGTTTAAGCATGATCCCAAGAAGTTGAATGAAGAGATGGGAAGGCTTTATAAAGAAGAAGGAGTTAATCCTCTTGGGGGGTGTCTTCCTGTAATTTTACAGCTTCCTATATTTTTTGCTCTTTATTCGCTTGTAAATAATTTATTTTTATTAAGAGGAGCTAGTTTTATTCCAGGATGGATTGATGATTTATCTATTGGGGACAGTGTATATCATTTTGGATATAAGCTTTATTTTGTTTCTTGGACCGATATTAGAATTTTGCCTTTTATTATGATGTTTACTCAATTGGGATCTACAATTGTTAGTTCTAATATGGATTTAAAAAATCTTGGAGCGCAGCAGAAATTTTTATATTTTGGAATGCCTATTATGTTTTTTTTCATACTTTACAATATGCCATCAGGGCTTTTGATATATTGGATTACAACAAATATTTTTACTATTTTGCAACAATACTATATAAAGATGCATTTGTCTTAAAGGGGGAATAATATGAGCTATGAATTTTACGGAAAAACTGAACAAGAAGCAATTAAGAAAGCAATGAGAGATCTAGAATTAAAAGAGGGCGAGTTTGATGTAGAAATTTTAGATAAAGAAAGGGTTGGATTCTTATTTAAGAAAGAAATGATTAAAATAAGGGTTTCTCCTCATGTAAAGGAGTTTAAAAAAGGCGGTTTTGAAATTAAAATTGGTGATGAAATTTGTGATAAAATTTTAGAATTTGTAAAAAAAATGCTAATTAAAATGGGATATTCTGCAAATTTGACAATAGAGCCCAAAGAAGGTGGATATGTTAAGATTTCTATTGAAACGGATAGTCCAAATATTTTGATTGGACGAGAGGGTAAAAATTTGGATTCTTTACAGCTTTTAACAAATATCTATGTCTCTAAGCTTATTGGTGAAAATGGCACTTTTAATAGGGTTATATTGGATATTGGAGACTATAGAGAACGATTTAAATCTAGGTTTATTAATTTAGCAATAAATTCTTTTCATAAGGTCAAAAGAACCAGGCGCTCTATTTTGTTGCCAGCAATGAATCCTTTTGAAAGAAGGATTGTTCATACAACTTTAAATCGTTATAGTGACATAAAAACTGAAAGTGAGGGAGATGGAAATATGAAAAGAATAAGAGTTTCTTATGTTAGAAATAATAGGTGTAGCATCAACAATTCTCGCAGCTATCAAAAAAGAGATATTGGTTTTAAAAAATAGATTAATGGTGTTACTTTGTATTGAATTTTAAAAGAGGAATAATAGTATGAAGATTTTTTTAACCGGAATTGCGGGGTTTATTGGATTTCATGTAGCTAAAAAGCTTGTAGAAGAAGGGCATGAAGTTTTGGGTATAGACGTATTAAATGATTATTATGATCCCAAATTTAAGCATGAAAGGTTAGAGGCTTTAGGGTTTTGCTCTAAGGATATCAAAACTCCTAATAAGATTATTAAGAGTAAAAAATATAATAATTTATCTTTTGCTTATCTTGATATCCTAAATAAGGACAAGCTGCTAGAACTTTTTAAAGATCATAAGTTTACACATGTTTGTCATTTGGCCGCTCAAGCAGGCATTAGAGATAGTCTTGAAAATCCTGATAGCTATGTTTCAATAAATATTGTTGGGTTTTTTAATGTTTTGGATGCATGCAGAGTTTATAAAGAAAATATTGAGCATTTTGTTTATGCTTCAACTTCATCGGTTTATGGCATAAATGAAAATATGCCGTCTAGTGAAGATTCTATTACTGATCATCCTTTAAATTTATATGCAGCTAGTAAAAAATCTAATGAGATGATGGCTCATGCTTATAGCGCATCTTTTAATATTCCCACAACAGGGCTTAGATTTTTCACAGTTTATGGGACTTATGGAAGGCCTGATATGGCTTTATATTTATTTTCAGATGGAATTAAAAATGGCAAATTCATTAATATTTTTAACAATGGCAATATGGCTAGAGATTTTACATATGTAAGTGACATTGCAGACGGTGTTTATAAAGTTTTGAAAAATCCGGCTAAGAGTGATTGTCACTTTGACGTTAAAAATCCAAATTCGTCAACTTCTTCTTTTCCTTATAGAATATATAATATAGGAACCGGACACGCAACTAAACTACTAGATTTTATTAGCGAGCTTGAAGCGAATTTTGATAAAAAGGCCTTAAAAAATTATATGCCTATGCAAAAAGCAGATGTTGTGGAAAGTTGTTGTGATATTTTGAAGCTTAAAAATGACGTTGGATATGAAGCTAAAATTTCTATTAAAGAAGGAATAAAAGAATTTTCACAGTGGTATAAAATGTTGGCGTCTACCAAGAATGTTTGATTTTAAACTTTTTATGCAAAATAATAGATTTTTAATAAATTTTATGTTTATTTTTGGTTTAATATTTATTTATTGATTTAAATTCAATTCAACTTCTTAGGTGTATAATTTATTATAGGCATTTGATAAAAGAAAAAATAAAATGGAAAGGAGTGATGTAAATGGGTGTTTTAGATAAGATTAAACCGGGTGTAGTTTACGGAAAGGAACTGCATTTTTTATATGAAATATGTAAAAAGGAAGGGTTTGCTATACCTTCTATTAATTGTATAGGAACAAATTCTATTAATGCCGTTTTGGAGGCAGCAAAAGAAATTAATTCTCCTATTATGATACAATTTTCTAATAGTGGTTCTGCTTTTATTTCTGGAAAAGGATTAAAGATGGAAAAACCACAAGGAGTTTCAATAGTTGGAGCTATTTCTGGTGCTATGCATGTTCATTTAATGGCAGAGCATTATGGTGTTCCTGTTGTTCTTCATACTGATCACTGTGCTAAAAATTTACTTCCTTGGGTTGAGGGGCTTTTAGAGTATGGAGAGAAATACTATAGTCAGCACAAAAAACCATTATTTTCTTCACATATGTTAGATTTATCAGAAGAACCTATTAAAGAAAATATTGAAATTTCTAAAAAATTCTTAGAAAGAATGGCAAAAATTGAAATGTTTTTAGAAATAGAGCTTGGAATTACAGGCGGGGAAGAAGATGGAGTTGATAATTCAGATAGAGCTTTGCACGAACTATTTTCTACTCCTGAGGATATTTATTATGGATATTCAGAACTTTTAAAGGTTAGCCCAAATTTTCAGATCGCAGCAGCTTTTGGAAATGTTCATGGAGTATATAAACCGGGTAATGTTAAGCTTACTCCAAAAGTTTTAAAAGATGGTCAAGATTATGTCATATCAAAAACAGGAGTAAATGTTGCTAAGCCAGTTTCTTATGTTTTTCATGGAGGATCTGGATCTACAATTGATGAGATTAATGAGGCACTTTCTTATGGCGTTGTAAAGATGAATATTGACACAGACACGCAGTGGGCTGCCTGGGAGGGCGTTTTAAATTATTACAAAAAAAATGAAAATCGTTTACAAGGTCAATTAGGAGATGGCAAGGACATTGATATTCCAAATAAGAAATTTTATGATCCAAGAGTTTGGTTAAGAGAAGCTGAGGTTTCTATGAAAGACCGTGTTAAGATCGCATGCAAAAATCTTAATAATATTAATAGGAATTAAATAAAAATTCACTAATTTTTATTTGCAAGCTGCTTTTTGAGCGGCTTTTTTATTATTCTAATTATATTTCAGATATTTAATTATAAAATTATTAGTTGATATATTTTTTACTATTTATTAGGTATATTTTTTTGTTATTTTTGTTTGTTTTTCAAAATTTGAATAATATAATAATTTATTTTTAAAATTATTATTAAATGATGTGTTTATAAAACTATTTTGATTGAAGAAGTAAGAAATTAATAAGATTGTTTTTAAATTTTAAAAAAGTATTTTGTTTTGGATTGATTTTATGTGTTTTTATATAAATTAAGTGTCATCAGCAACAATATTGATCCCCAGTTCTTCAAGTTGTTCATTTGAGATTTTAGAGGGAGAATGATCAAGGGGGCTTGCTGCGAAAGAATTCTTAGGAAATAGTATTACATCTTTTATTGAAGTTGATTTTGTCATCAGCATTATCAACCTATCAATACCAATAGCAATGCCACCATGATTAGGAGCTCCATATTCTAATGCTTTTAGAAAAAATCCAAATCTATCTTCTGATTTTTCTTTTTTAAATCCTATTATGTTGAAAATTCTTTGCTGAAGTTCTTTATTGTGTATTCTAATTGAACCCGAGCCAAGTTCTACACCATTTAAAACGAGATCGTAAATTTCACCTATAACTTTTTTGGGATTTTTTTCTAAATTGTCAATATATTGCTTTTTGGGAAGCGAGAACATGTGATGAGCTGGTGCATAAGTTTTTGTATTTTCGTCATATTCAAATAGTGGAAAATCGTAGATCCATAGAAATTCAAATTTATTTTCATCTATTAGCCCAAGATCATTTGCAATTTTTATTCTAATTTGACCCATTGCTTTACATGCAGTTTCCCAGTTATTATCACTTGTAAAGAAAATTATGTCATTATTGTTTAAAGAATGGGTTTTTATTAATTGTTGTTCTTCTGGTTTTAAGAATTTTGCAATTCCTCCAGAAAATTTATTTTTTTCAATTTTTGTGAAATAAAACCCTTGTGCTTTGTAAAGCTTTGCAATTTCTTCTAAATTATTTATTTTTGTTCTTGAAAACTTATCAGCCCTATCTTTCACTATTAAAATTTTAATCGTCCCTTTGTTTTTTAGAGTATCTTTGAATATATTGAATTCTGAATTTTTTAGATTGCGGCTTATATCTTGTAATTCAAGTTCAAATCTAGTATCTGGTTTATCGCTTCCATATTTGTTCATTGCCTTTTTGTATTTTATTTTTTTAAATTTTTTAGGTAAATTAATATTAAGGCAATTTTTGAATATTAAAAAAAGCATATTTTCTATTAATTTAAAAATATTTTCTTTTTTGACAAAGCTCATTTCAAGATCAAGCTGAGTGAATTCTGGTTGTCTGTCTCCTCTTGAATCTTCGTCTCTATAGCAACGGGCTATCTGAAAGTATTTGTCAAATCCTGCTATCATTATGAGCTGTTTGTAAAGTTGTGGAGATTGAGGTAATGCATAAAAAGATCCTTTGTGAATTCTTGATGGGATTACAAAATCTCTTGCACCTTCTGGTGTTGATTTGACAAAAGTTGGAGTTTCTAGTTCTAAAAATTTTCTTTTTACTAAAAAATTTCTAATAAGATGAGTAGCCTTACATCTTAAAATAATTTTATTTTTCAAGGAATCTCTTCTTAAATCTAAGTATCTATATTCAAGTTTCGAGTTTTCACCTGCATTGTTGTCATCTTCTATCATAAACGGCAATTCGTTACACTTTGAAATAATTTCAATGTTTTTTGCTAATATTTCAAAATGTCCTGTTTTCATATTTGCATTTATCATATTAGGAGGTCTTTTGATCAACATTCCTTGAATTTTAATGCAATATTCAAGTTTTATTTTTTCTACGATCTTTAAAAGGTATTCTTCATTTACCAGAACTTGAGCTTTTTCATATCTGTCTCTTATATTTAGAAAGATAAATTTTCCGTGGTGTCTAATTTTTTTTACCCAAGCATTTATTTCAACTTTTTTGTTTATCAATTTTTCATTCAATTCATTACATTTGATAACTTTAAACATAATTCAGCTCACTATTATATTATAAATTTCTTTATCTGTTTTTGCATTTAAAATTTCTTTTTTATACAGATCAACTTTACCCACAACAGATGCTAAAATTCTAGGGTAACTAACGTAATCTTTTGCTGGGCACAGTATTAATATAAAAACATGACTTAAGTTCTTGTCAAGAGCATTAAAGTCAATTCCCTCATGGCTTATTCCTATTGCAATATGTATTTTTGATATTAAATTTGTTTTTAAATGAGGAATAGCAAAGCCTTCTTTTAGTGCAGTAGTAATTAACTTTTCTCTTTCCATTAAATCTTGGAATATTCTTTCTTTATCGATTTCAATGTTTATTACGCTTAGAAGCTCTCTTATTACATCAGCCTTATTGCTTGATTTTAATTCTAGAATAATGTTTTCCTTTTTTATTCTTTTATTTAGATTGATATTTCTAAGGATTTTATCGCAATTTATTGAGTAATCTAGTTTTTTTGCTCTTAAAGAGACTGTTTCAACTTCTTTGGTTATTTTTTCTAGGTTTAAGATTGTTTCTCTAAAAAGATCTTGTATTATAATTAAGTGATTATTTGGGCATTCGAATGTGATTTTGCTACCTTCTCGTTTTATTGAGAAGGATATATTGTTTTTTCTTGCATTAATATATTGTGAAGAATCATTTTTAATTTGTTGTGTAAAAAATCCTTCTTTTCTTAATTCATTTTTAAAGTCCCATATAAGAATTTTGGCTAAATTATCGTATTCGAATGATACGCATATGTGTGTATTTTGATCTATTGGTAATTCTTTTTTAAGTCCGCTTTTATTTATTTTAAATAAAAAATTTATTATGGGTGTTGCAACGATTGTTGGCAGAAATACCATTATTATTATGATTCCAAATATTTTTTGGCTAATAAATCCTGAAGATAGTGCTACATTGGCCATAATAAGTGAAACTTCTCCTCTTGGAACCATTCCAGTTGCAATTTTTAAGGCTCCAAGTTTATTAAATCCTAAAAAGAGTGCTGGGATAAAGCAAAATATACTTTTAGTAATTATCGCTATTGCGCTAATTACTAATCCTAAAATAAGAACTTCTTTTGAGAGTATTTCATTAATATCTGACATAAGTCCGATTGATGTAAAAAAGATCGGGATAAAAAATCTTTCAAAGATTGTTAGTTTATCTTGAATTACGTATACAATGTCTGTTTTTGACATAGCAAGTCCAAATACATAAGCTCCAACAACAAAAGACATTCCTAAATTTTGAAAAATGCTTGCAATAGTAAGGGCTAGAGAGAGTGTTATTACGGTTGCTAAGGTGACACTGTTTAATTTTTTCAACAGCCTTGATAGTGTTTCTGATATATATATTAAAGAGAAAGTTAAGCATAGCCAAATTACTATGTTTTGCATTATGGTTTTTATCGAGCTTGCTATATCAAGATCTGATATAGACCTTGATATAGTTATCACACTTGTAAGCATAAGCATTGAAAGTACATCATCAATAATTGAAGTTGAGATTATTGTCACTCCTTCTGAGGTGCTCATTTTTTTCTTTGCCGAGAGTATGCTTGCTGCGATTCCTGCTGATGTTGGAGTTCCAATTATTCCAATAAAAAGTGATGTTGGACTTATTAGGGGAACGTTAAAAATTATGCTTGCCATTAGTGCAAAACTTGTGAAGGTTCCGACAACCTCTGTTATTCCAATAATTCCTCCGCGGGGCAAAAATTTGATAAACAATTTTAAGTCAGTTTCAAGTCCTGCTGTGAAAAGCAATATTATTGAAGCTATGGTAGAGATTGCAAATATTTTTTCATTTATTAAATAATTTTCTCCAATTTGAGTTATCCCTAATGGGAATAACAAAGGTATTTGAATTTTTCCAAAGGCATTTGGACTTAGAATTATTCCTGCCGTTATTTGCCCTATTACCTTTGGAATTCCTATTTTAGCCACTAGATTGCCTATTGAAATAGATGAGATTACTATGATTGCCAGACTCATGACAAAAGCCGACATTTTTACTTCAATGTCGTATTTTGTTGAGTATGAAAATAGAAGATTGGGCAAGTGTAGCAGTATTGTTATGTAAAAAATTTTTTTGTTCATTTTTCAAGCTCTTTTGAAAAATTGTATTTTAGCAAATTTAACAAATTTTTAATTGCCAATTTTTCTTTTTTCCCTACGACTGTCATTTTTATTTTTTCTTTATAAATTATTCCCAATATGATAATTTCGATTGTAGACTTTGCGACAGCTTTTCTGTCATCTTTTGTTGTTATTTTTATATCAAACGAAGAGTATTTATTTGCAAATTCGGCAATGATGTTTGCAGCCCCCGAATGTATTCCATCTTTATTTATTATCTCAAATTTTACTTCTTGCATTTTTTACTTATCTTATTTGTTGTTTTTTTTATCTTTCTCTTTAGTTGCTGTTTTGTAAAGTCTTGCTATTGTGCTATCAATAAGATTAAGAAGTATTTTGCCATCTTCTCTTATATGTATTATTTTCCCCCAATTAAAGTGAATATGTGCGTCCAATTCAAAAAGCTCATGTTCTTTTTTAATTGTAATTTTTAAATTATCAACATGTTTTTTGATATGAATATCAAATTTTTCTAGCTTTTTGAGAATAAAATTTTTTTCATTCTCATTTAAGCTGTAATTAACCGTTTGAATTTTAGGTTCCATAATATGTTCTCCCTTTCTCAGATTTCAATTCATTTCTATACTTGTTCACTGTTCTTCTAGAAATAGAGATTCCTTTGGATTTCAGTATAGCAGAAATCGCTTTATCTGACATCTTTTTATTTGCTTCTAACAACTTTTTGACTGTTATTTTAATGCTTAATTTTGAAAATTCATTTGTTTTTGCTCCACCAACAGAGCTAAAAAGCTCTTTGATTAATATTGTACCCCATTCGCATTTTAAGTATTTATTTTTTATCGCTCTTGATATTGTTGATTTTGATACATTAATTTTTTCTGACAGAATGCTCAAGTTCATTGGTCTTAAGCTTTTAAAACCTCTTCTTAGAAATTCTTTTTGTAATGTATATATAGCTATTCCTATTTTTGCAAGTATTTCGTCCCTATATCGTAGGGATTCGATTAACCACTTTGCTTTTTTTTGTTTTTGGAGATTTTCACCTGTCCTTTTAAGTTCTTTTTTAAAGATGCTAACTTCTTTGATTTTAATTTTAAATTTGTTATTGTGATTTATTATTAATATATCTGGATCGACATAGAAATTGGTGTCGTCTGAGTCTTTAAATTCGAGCGTTGGGTTGGGGTTAAGTTTTTGTCTAATAATTTCTAAAGCCGTATTAAACTCTTTGTTTCTTATTTTGAGCTCTTCTTTTAACTTTTCTTGAGTTTTTTCAAGAAGCTCTGCTTTTTCAAGAATTTTAATAATATTATTTTCTAATTTTTGATGCTTTGCTTGCAAAATTAACGATTCTATTATGTTGGGGACACAAATTCCAATTGGATCAAATTTTTGAATAAGTTCAATTATTTTTTTTACTTTTTCTTTTTCTTCCTTTTTAAAAAGATCATAAGGGTTTATTATATGAAAGCCTTTGCTGTTTAGATTGTTTATTAGTATTTCGCCTATTTTAATTTCATCTTCATTTATTCTTTGAATTCTTAATTGTAGCAATAGGTGTTCTTTTAAAGAAGTATTTGTTTGTGTTTTTTCAAGAGCTATGTCGTGTTGGTTTTTTATCACAGCATCTTCTTTATAAAAGATTTTTTTAAACCTATATGTTTTTAATGTTTCAAAAAATATTTTATTTGAATCTATTTCTAGGCATTCGTTATTTTCGCTTTCTTCTAGTATAAGTTTTGTTAATTCTTTTTGATTAAGGCCTAATATTTTTATTGTTTGTATTTGAATTGAGTTTAAATTTTGGGATAATTTTAATTTTTGTTTAATCATATTTATATTAATGTATAAAAAAATCCACTAAGTATAATTACTAATGCTGGACTTATTTTATTATAAAAAAATAAAATAAAAAAATTAATTCCCACAATAGCCAGGGTTCTCAAAAGCTCTGTTTTGTTGTTTTCTATCTTTAAATATGTATTTTCAAGCAAAATGATTATTGTAATTATCCACAGCGCAACAATAATAGGTTTTAGATTTTCTAGGCAATAATTTAAAAAGCCGATTTTGTGTAGTATTAGGAGGATTATAATCATTATTATTATTGGAGCTGTTATTAATGCTACTGTAGCAATTATTGCTCCTGCAATTCCCGCGGTTTTCATTCCAACGTATGTTGCTATGTTTGTTGCAATAGGCCCGGGGGTTATTCTTGATATTGTAATCATATTGACAAATTCTTCTTTTGTTATCCAATGTTTATTATTAATTATTTCGTTGTTTATTATTGCTGCAATTCCATTGCCGCCTCCGAAATTTAATAATCCAATTTTTAAAAATGTAATGAATAAATTTATTAAAGTCAATCGATATCCTTTTTCTATTTAATTAATATTTTTTTTATTGTTATATATTTAAGTGTGTATACTAAAAAGAAAATTAACAATATATATGATATTCTTATTTTTAATTTAAAAATTGCAAAAATTACAAGAAAACATATTGTCCATTTTATTATAGAGTTATTCAACATTTTTTTGGAAAATTTTAAAACAACGGTTATCATTATGATAATTGAAGATATTTTTGCGCCTTCGAGAAATTTTTTAACATGTATGCTATCTGGTACTAATTTTAGGTAAAGAAAAACCATTATTATTGCAATAATGGAAGGTAAAATTCCTGCAACAACTAGCAAAAGTGCGCATGGGAAACCTCCAAATTTTCTTCCTACTAGGAACACAAAATTAATTGCGGTAACTCCAGGAATAACATTTGATGTTGCTAGTATTTTGTTAAAATCGTCCTCAGATATTATTTTTCTTTTTTTAACAAATATTTTTTTAAGCTCAGATATAATTATTAATCCTCCGCCAATTGTAAGTGTTGTTGTTTTAAAGACAAGTAAAAACAAGTCCAGAATTTCATATATTTTTTTTTGTTTCTTTTTATGCATTTGTCTTGTTAAATTTAGTAAAAACCTTTGGATACTAATTTTATCACAAATATTGTTGTAATGTTCATTTTGTTGTTGGCTAGTATTGACGAAAACATGCTTTATTATGGTTTTAAAACATTGACCCATTGTTTTTATTGGGAGTTTTATTGGAAGGCTTGTTCGTTTTTTGTGCTATAATTCAATTAATTTATGTAAAGCTTGGAAGGAAAGTTTAATTTGTTTAAGGAGTTTTTTATATTTCAAGATTATTTTAATTATATTGTCGAGGGTGTGGTAGGTTATGGTTTAAAAGTTTCGATTGCTATAGTGCTGTGGTATTTTTTAAAGTTAATAGTCAATAAAATGGGAAAAATTTTATTTAAGACTTTAGAAAAGTCCAGATTAGAGGAGAAGTTAGAGGTTACAGTTTTTAACTTTTTAAAATCTTTTTTCAAAATATTAACAGACTTTGTTATTGTTTTAATAATATTGCCATATCTTGGAGTGCCTACAACATCTATTGTTGCTGTATTTGGATCATTAGGGCTTGCCATTGGGCTTGCTGCTCAGGGTATTTTATCTAATTTTGTTAGTGGATTTATTGTTTTAAATTCTAAGTTTTTTAAGTGTGGAGATCATATTCAATGTGGAGATGTTGAAGGCTTGGTTGAGGATGTCCAAATTTTTTTTACTACACTTAAAACATTTGACGAAGAAATTATTAAAATTCCAAACAGCAAGCTTACATCCAATTTTGTTGTTAATTTTTCAGCAAATCCCAGAAGAAGGGTTGTGTTTTCGTTTCAAGTTCCCTATGATACAAATATTGGTTTATTAAAAGATAAAATAGAAGATATAATGATTTTCAATAATAAAAAATTTGATGTTCAGATTTGTTCTCCTACTCTTATTGTCAAAAAATATACTCCCTATTATATGGTTTTGCAAGTTCGATTTTTTGTTAATACAGAGGCTTTTTGGGATTTTAAATATTTTATTGGGGAGTCTATTAAAAATGTTTTATTGGATATGAAAATTAAGTTTCCAATTTGTTTTGTGCCTTTTGATAAGTTATATTAATGATTTTTTCTTGCAATAATTTCTGAATAATAGTTTTCAATTTTTTTTGTGAAAAAATAGCTTGAAAATTTAGTGGAATATTTTTTTGCATTTTGTTTAAATGTTTTTAGCATTTCATCATCTTTTATTACTTTGTCTATATACTTAGATAAGTTCTCGTATTTTTTTATTAAGAACCCGTTGATTCCTTCTTTTATTACGTCTTTATATATATAATCATTTATTAAAATAGCAGGTATTCCAGCGGTTAATGCTTCTATTACTGTCATTGGATATACTTCGCTTCTTGATAGGCTAGCAAAAATATCAGAAATTTTGTAGTAATAGCATATTTCTTCCCAGGGAATTGTTCCTATTAACAATATTTGTTTTTCAAGTCCATGTTTGATGCTAAAATTTTTTATTTCTTTTTCTTCACTTCCTTTGCCAATAATGATAAGCTTGTAATTTTTGTTTTGCAATAAAAGATCTTTTAAGTGTGTTACTAATAAATTTATGTTTTTTTCTTTATTTATTCTTCCAACAAATATTATTATTTTGTCTGTTTGCTTTATATTGTGCTTTTTCAAAATTTCATCTTTTTTTTCTTTGCTTAGAGTTTTTATAAAAAGCTTTCTGTCAACTCCATTTGGAATTATTTTATAGCTAGAAGAATTATTTGAAAGTTGAAAATATCTTTCTTTTGCTTTACTTGATGGGTAAATAAAATATTTTATTTTATTGTAATGTTTTTGCATCATTTTGTCAGGTTTAATAAAATATTTAAAAATTCCTAAGTAATGCAAGTAATAATCCCACATTGTATGGCTTGTATGAACTATTGGTATGTTTTGTTTTAATGCAATTTGTTTTCCAATTTTTCCCATAGAAAACTCGGAGTGAGTATGAATGATGTCTGGTTTATAATTTTTTATTATTTTTGATATTTTTCTTTTATTGGGAAAAGCTATCACAGCATCAAGTTTTTTATTTATTTGAATAGATGGGCATCTGTAAACGTTTTTCTCGTTTAAAGATGTTTTGGATTTTGGACAAAATATGTAAACTTCATAGCCATTTTTTTCAAATCCCTCTTTAATTTGTTTTATTGACGTTGCCACTCCATTTTTTTCTGGAATATACGTATCTGTAAATATTGCAACTTTCATATTCTCCTCCTAGCTTAAGTATAATATATTTGGCACTTGGATTATAATTTACTTTGATGGAAGCAGTTTATTTATTGTTGGGTAATGAGCAGGGTTTGAAAGAAGCTTATTTAAAAGAGCTGTTAATCAAGATGGGCGCTTTTAAATCCAAAGTTTCAGTTACTAAAATTTTTTTGTCAGAACTATCAGCTTTAGAATTTGCTGAAAAACTATTTTCTAATTCTTTTTTTTCAAAAAAAGAAATTTTTATTGTTTATGAGTCTGAACTTTTAAAAGCAGGAAAAGATTTAGAGCTGGTGTGTAATGCAATTTTAAAGTCTAGTAATAAAACCGTTATTTTCATTTCTAATAGCAATACATGTAATATTGATTTTAAAAATAAGCTTAAGTTTATAAAAAAAGTTTTTTATGAGATTTCTGATGATGATAAATTTACATTTGTTCGAAGAAATTTTTTTAATCTTAATATTAAAATTACAGATTCTGCAATAAATTTGATGCTTTTAATGTTAAATTCAGATACTAAAATTTTGAAATTCTATATAGATTCTTTTGCACTTTTTGCCAAGAATAACACCATTGATGAGGAAGATATAACTTCTTGGATTAGTTTTATTCGCTTTGAAAATACCTTTTCCTTATTTAATTCAATTTTGAGAAAAGATATGACTCATTCTTTGATCAAGATTAAGTCTATTTTAGATCAAGGAGAAGATTTGCTTAATGTTTTAATGAGTCTTATTTGGCAATTTAAAAGATTATTAAAGGTGCAAATAGATTATAATGCATGTGGGAGCTTGCAGAGTGCATTGAATAAAAATAAAATCTTTTTTTCATTAAATAAAATTTATAGAGCAGGGATTAAAAATTATTCAATTCCAGAAATTAAAATTGTTTTGAAAATTTTATATAAGTTTGATTTATATTTGAGAATTTATTCTAAAAATATTCATCTAAATTTGTCATATTTTTTAATATTCTCAATTTTAAAGCTTAATAATAATTTTTTAATGCACTATTCTACAGAATCAAAATTTCATTTTTAATGTATGAAGCAAAAATTAAATTGGATTTTATTGTTTTGTTTTTTGTCTTGTAGATCTGAAATTAGATTGGCAGAAATTGTTTTAATTGAGTTTTTTGATTCTATTAAAAATTTTCAAAGTAGTCCTGAAATATTTTTTAATTATTTGAATATTCCAAACGATGATGATCTGAGAGCAAAAATTCGTGGGTTAAAATCTCAGGCAAAGGACGATTTCATTTTTTATCCTTTATTTTTTAATAATCTAAGATATGAGATAATAGGTAGAAAAAATATTCCTAAGGGCTTTGAATTTGAAGTTGTTATTAAAAATATTAACTTTCAAAACGGTATAGAAAAATTTTTGGCCAAATTAAATAAAATTGAAGGGAGATCTTTAAATATTAAAAATTTAGAAAAAAAAGCGCGTAAAAAAATATTTGATAATTTAATAAATGAAGTTATTGCAGAGCTAGATGATTTTGATTACACAGAGATTGTTCATTTTTTTAGAGTAGTTAAGAGTTCTTCTGAAAATTATAAAATAGAGCTTTTGGGAGATGTTTTAAATATACAGGTTAGAAATAAACTTATTAATGATCTTTTTTTGGTTTTATCACCTGGAATTTCAAATAGTGTTTTATTTTAAAAAAATATTAATAGATAATAATCTAGTTTAAAGTTTTGTAATTTTACCGTTAATTTATAGATTATATAAAATTTTAATTAAATTTAAAATTTATTTATATTGATTATAATTTTTTATTGAGTTTTCTTTTATTGCAAATTCTTTTATTCTTTTTGCAAGTTGAATATTTACTTTTATTTTTTCCGAAATTTCATTTTCACTTAAAGGTAATATATCCTTATAGGTTCCAATTGATTTTAATATTTTCTGGGCTGTTTTTTCTCCAATTCCGTGTATTTTTGTATACAATAGGGCTATTTTTTCTCTTCTTTTTTTGTTAAATCCGTTGGCTTTTCTGTGTGCTTCATCTCTTACATTTTGCAGTATCCTAAGGGCAGGATGTCCTTGGGGCAGAGTTATTCCTTTTTTGTTGGTTGTTAAGAATATTGTTTCTTGTTTTTTTGCCAACGAACAGACCTTAACTTTGCTTTCTATTTTTAAGCCCTTTAAGATAGAAAGAGCAGCATTTAATTGTCCTTTGCCTCCGTCAATTAAAATTAAATTCGGTAATTCTAAGTTGTTATTAATTATTTCTGAATATCTTCTTGATATTACTTCTTTTATTGCCTTAAAGTCGTCAATTTCTCCTTTTAATAGTGAGTTTAGTTTGTAAAGTCTATAGTTTTCTTTAAGGGGTATTCCCATTTTAAAAGTAACCATAGAAGCTACTGTTTCTTGCCCTTTAAGATGAGCAATGTCAAATCCTTCAATTATTTTGGGAAGTTTGTCCATTTCTAAAACAATTTTCAAACTCTCAAGTGCTTTGTTGCTTTTATTTTCATATTCTCTTAAAGATAATTCAGCATTAGATATGGCCATTTCCATTATTTTTAAAATTTCTTCTGTTTCTTTGTAAATAATTTCTGTTTTTGTATTTTTAATTTCATTTATTAATTTTTCAACATTTTTAGTGTCGATATCTTTGATAAAAATATGAATTTTGTCTGGTACTATCATATTAATAGATGTGTAATATTGAATCAAAAATTGTAAAATTAGTTCATTTTCTTTGCATATACTCTCATCAAAGTTTGCATCTCTTTCAACTAATTTTCCATTTCTATATTTTAATACTATTATGGTATTTACATTTTCTCCTGGATGAACATGGACATAGTCTATGTTTAAATTATTGCTTTTTGTAACGATTTGGATTTGATTTATTTCTATTAAAGAATTTCTAATTTCTTTTAATTTGATAGCGGTTTCAAAATCTTCTTTTTGTATGGCAAGTTTTAATTTGATATCAATTTGACTTAATATTTCGGATATATTTCCATTTAGTATGGATTTTGCCTTATCTAGCTCTTTTTGATATTCTTTTTCAAGATTTTCCTTGTAGCATACTCCAAGGCACTGCCCCATATGGCAATATAGGCAAGGAACACTGGATTTTTTTTTACACTTTCTAATCTTAAATGTTTTGTTAATAAAATCTAGTACTTGGTCTAATTTTTTTACGTTGGTAAATGGTCCAAAATATTCGCTTTGGTCATTAATTATTTTTCTGGTTTTGAAAATTCTTGGATATTTTTCGTGGGTTATTCTTACCATGGGATAACCTTTTCCATTTTTTAATTTTACATTGTAATCAGGTTTGTGGGTTTTAATTAGATTGCACTCTAGAAGCAATGCTTCGTATTCGCTATTTGTTGTAATAACTTCTATTGATTTTACATTTTTCATTAATATTTTGATTTTGTGACTATTTTTTTCTAAAAAATAACTTTTTACTCTTGATCTTAGATTTTTTGCTTTTCCAATATAGAGTATTTTTTTATTTTCATTGAGCATTTTATAGCAACCGCTTGTGGTTGGTAATTTTATTACTTTTTCGAATAAACTTGTTAGATTCTCTTTCATAATGTCAGATAGTTTTTAGATTTTAGAAATTATCTTATGATATAATATTGTAACATAAGGCAGCTTGTTTTATGTTTTGGGGCGTTTAAAAATATGAATAATAACAAATAAAAGGTCAAAAATGAGATTAATTTTAATACTCTTGCTATCTTTTTTGTGCTGTTCTATTCTTTTATCTCAAGAATTGAAGTTAATACTTGATTCGAAAAAAAATTTTAAATTTATTCAAGATTCTAGCAATGTTACTTTTGAAAGGGATATGAGGGGGTTACTTGGTATTTATTTGGATAGATATAAAGCTGTTTTAGATTTGAATAATATTGATTTGCGCTTAGAAATAGGAAGGGATAATAAATTAAAAGACACATCTTCAAATTATTTAGTTAGTGCAAAAAGTTTGAGAGTTTCAAATGAATTTCGTAATGTTTCTAATGGCTCTTTAATTTTTTATTCCAATCAAAATCCCGTTAAGTTTAAGCCACTAACAAAAAAAGCTTTCTTTTTTTCAGGCAATACTGTTTCTGATTTTACTATTAAGTTTTGGGTATATCGAACAACTTCTGTTACAGGAGAAATTATTTTTAGTTGGGATGGTTATAAAAAGATTAATAATTTGTGGGTAGATCAGTCTATTAGATTAGAAAGCGATGAGGGAAATTTTGTTTGGGTTTTAAACAATGTATTTTTAAAAGACAATAAAAACCCTATCAAAATTAGAATGAAAAGTCATGATGACTTTATTCCAAAGAAATGGCATTTACATACTTTAAGATATAGGCAAAAAGATGGCATACTTGAATATTTAATAGATTCTAAACCTCAGGCAATAGAATATGTAACAGATGATAAGAAGGAAGGATCGGGATACTTATTAAGTATTGGTAATTTTATTGATTTTACTTTGGGAACTTATTTTACTGGTGCGGTTGAGAATTTAGAAATACATAAAAGCTTTGAAGAGATTAGTAATGCTTTTTTTTCAAAGAATATGGGATATATTATTACAGAGCCTATTAAGCTTTCTAAATATTATTCTCAAGTATTGTCCTTTGATGTTGATTCCAATGTTCCTAAAGATACAGAGATTGTTTATTATTACAGATTAGATAATAAGGTATTTTATGATACGGATAGTCATGGGAATATTAAAAAAAATTTAACTGGGGCATGGATTCATTTTGATCCTAAAAAAGATTTTCCAGATTCAAAAATATCAAAATATATTCAAATAAAAGTTGAATTTTATCCCAGTGGAGATTCTGTAAGCAGCCCCTCTCTTTATAGGATGTCAATTACTTACGTTCCTGAAGCAGCTCCATTTCCTCCTGTGATAACAAAGGTTATTCCAGGCTCTAGGGAAGTTTTTATTGAATGGATTCCTGTTGTTAATAGTAGCGTTGAGGGGTATTACATTTATATTGGCGTTGCTTCTGGTAATTATCATGGAAAAACCAATGGTGTTTTAACTTCTCCTATTGATGTTGGAAATCAAACTTCTTTTAAGATTACAGGGCTTGAAGACGGGAGACTTTACTATATTAGTATTGCTGCTTATAATTTGGATAAAAGTGTTAATAAGACTTCTTTTTCAAAGGAAATTTCTGTAAGGCCTATGGAGATTTTTAAAAAATATGAATAACTTTAGTTTTGAGAAGGCTTTAAATTTTTATAAAAATGGTGATTTTAAAAGTTCTCTTGATAATTTAGATGTTTTTGATGAGAATTTTGATTCTCTTTCACTTAAAGCGCTTATTTATTTCAAGAAAAAGGATTATAAGGCTCTTTTATATGTTTTAAATACTTATCCTGTTGTTTTAAGTGAATATAATTTTTTAGTTAAACTTATAAATTATGGAAAAATTGAAAAAAATAAAGATGATCTAGGTCCTTTTGAGAATTATAATTTAGGCGTTTTTTATTTCAATTTAAAAGAATATGAACTTGCTTTAAGTTGTTTTTTAAAAGCTAAAGAGCAAAAATCTGATTTTGTACAAGCTTTAAACAATAGCGCCGTTTTATTTGAAATGTTGGGCAATAAGGACGAGGCTTTAAAATTATTTTTTGAGGCGAGAGATTTGGATCAAAACAATTCTCTAGTTAAGCTTAATATTTGGATTTTAAAAAACAGTGAATCCCTTCAGGCAGCAAACTTTTTAAAAGTAGATAAAATTTTTTTTGATGCTAATCTTGCTCTTGTTGTTAACTATTTAATGTATTATTTTTATTCTATTGGGGAAATAAGCAGAGCAATTAGGCTTTCTGAGAAATTTTTAACAGATTCTCATTATTCCAAATATATTTGGCACAATAGGGCAACTATTTTTCATAAAATAGGCAACATGACTCAAGCCACAACATCCTATGTTAAAGCCATTTTAAATTTTCCAAATATTTATACAATCTATAATATGCATATTGCAACAGTTGAGCTTTTAAAATTTTCTCCTAAAAAGTCTATTGAGAGAATGGTTAATGATTATTCTAACTTAGATTTGATATATTTCTATGCAGCCTTATTTTTTCTTAGAAATCGCGATCTTGAGGATGCCTATTTTTATATGAAAAAACTTTGTGAACTTAATCCAGCCTCTTATTCAAAATTTTTAAAATTGCTTGAGTCTAGCGAGGATATGTTAATTGAAACTCTGCTTGAAGAATTTGCAGTATCTTTAAAAGTAAATTGGTATTTAGAGTATTTATTTTTTATTGACAATTCTTTAAATTTGAGAGATCCTATTTTTGTTTTTGATCACAATATAAGGGTAAATACGTATATTTGGAGAATTAAAGATGAGTGTATTGAATTAAAATTTAGCAACAATGAGGAAAAAATGGTTCAAGAAATCTTACATGAAGAATGTATTTTGCCTGAAATTGATATTTCTATTGGGGATTTCCAAAATTTAATAGAAGCCTATAAAGAGTTTAGAATAAATTACTAATATTTATAATTTATTCGGTTGACAATAATAATATCTCTAAGATAATATGTATTAATGTTATAGGAGAGATGCCAGAGTGGCCGAATGGGGCTTCCTGCTAAGAAGTTGTCCTTTTAAAAAGGGACCATGGGTTCGAATCCCATTCTCTCCGTAATTATTTAAATATTGACAGTGTTGTACTTTATTTATTAAAATTTGTTTTAACTCTGGAGAGGTGGCAGAGTGGTTTAATGCTACGGTCTTGAAAACCGTTGTAGGTGTAAGCCTACCGTGAGTTCGAATCTCACCCTCTCCGTAATTATCATTTAATTTTAAGTATTAAGATTGAGAATGAAGGCTTTTGTTTGGTCGATATTCATTTTCTGTGTTTTCATGTATGGGAAATTGAAACTCAATTTTATCGCAGCCATTACAATCATTTGAGAGTGGATCATAAAAAACTATAATTTGGTTATTTTTAAAGTAATATTTATATCTTGGAAAGATTGTTGTTAATTTTTTTTCCAATTCTTTTGGGCTATGTTTTTCTTTGACATAAAAATCTTTAATTCTACTTTTTAGTTGTTCTTTTAATACGTTTATTAAAGAGTCTAGCTGATCTTTTGATATTATTTCTGAAATTTCTATTTTTTTGTTTCCTTTTAAGTTTAAAGAATAATATTTCAAGAAAGTGCTTGATTCTTTTTCTCTAAAAGATTCTTTGTATAAAATAGATGTAATGCCAATATTTTCATTTTTAAATATTGTAAAGTTGGAAAAATAAAAATATTCATTTTTTGAGTTTTCGGGTTTTGATATTTTATTTTCGATGTATTTTTTCCATTTTTTTATTAGGTTTTCAAATTCAAAGTTTGCATTTTCCATAAAAGGAATTTTTGCATCTATGTGTAGAATATTATTGTTTTTTAGTATTTCATTTTCTTTGATATTTTTAGTTTTTATTGTAAATTTAGAATTAACTTCATTCGAGACTGTTTTAGAGCATGACAGAATAGATAATATTGAAAGAAAAATGATTATTTTAGTTTTCACAATTTCTCCATTTTCCGGTGAATGTTTTTATTGTAATAAATAGCAATTTTTATTACAATAAAAATTAATTGTTTGTGTCCATAGCTCAGTTGGATAGAGCGTTAGATTGCGATTCTTAAGGTCGGAGGTTCAAGTCCTCTTGGACACGGAAAAGTTTGTTAGTCTGGAGAGATGGCCGAGTGGCTTAAGGCGCATGCTTGGAAAGCGTGTATACAGTAAAATGTATCATGGGTTCGAATCCCATTCTCTCCGATTCCTAGGGCCCGTACTATCAAGTATTGCTGAATCCCGTCAGGACTGGAAGGTAGCAGCGGTAAGCAATTTTTTTGATGAGTACGTAAGTCTTAGGTTTAATTTTGAGCCCAAATGTAATGCTTTGCTTTATGTTAAGATGTGGATTTGTCTTTTTGAAGCTTTCAATTTTATTATATTTTTAGGAAGCTTGTTTTGTTAGATATTTTTTTATGTTTCATAAAATTCTTTTGTAATTCTTTTAAAACATAGTTCTGAGATATAAATATGTTGTATAGTATATATTTGCTAATATTTTACTTATTAAAGCATGTGGAGGTAAAAAGTTGATGGCGTCTTCAAGAGGTACTGCTCTTAAGAAACGTCCCAGAGATTTCAACTCTCTTGAAGGGCAGGACTTTGTTGTTGAAACTCTAAAGCATTCTATAGAGAAAAATAAAATAGCCAATGCCTATATCTTTTCAGGCCCAAGAGGTGTTGGTAAAACTTCATCAGCCAGGGCTTTTGCCAGATGCTTGAATTGCAGGAATGGTCCAACAGTTATGCCATGTGGGGAGTGCAGCAATTGTAAATCTATTGAGAATGACAGCAGTCTTGATGTTGTTGAAATTGATGGTGCTTCAAACACTTCGGTCCAAGATATTAGACAAATTAAAGAAGAGATAATGTTTCCTCCTGCAATTTCTAAATATAGAATATATATTATTGATGAAGTTCATATGCTTTCCAATTCTGCTTTTAATGCTCTTTTAAAGACAATTGAAGAGCCTCCAAGTTATATTGTTTTTATTTTTGCCACTACAGAGTCACATAAGCTTCCAGAGACAATAAAAAGTAGATGTCAACATTTTAGTTTTAAACTTTTATCTTTAGAAAAGATTTATAATATGCTTAAGAAGGTTTGCTTAGAGGATCATATTAAATATGAAGATGAAGCTTTAAAATGGATTGCATATAAAAGTAGCGGTAGCGTAAGAGATGCCTATACTCTTTTTGATCAGATAGTTTCTTTTAGTGACTCTAACATTAAATTAGATCAAATAAGATCCAAGATGGGCTTAACTAATGATGAATTTTTGGAAAAGTTGTCAGCTAGCATTCTTAGTGAAGACGTAAAAGAGCTAATTTGTGTTCTTGATTCTATTTTTTTATCTGGAGTGTCTTATGAGCAATTTCTTTTAGATTCAATCGAATTTTTTAGAGAGGCATTATTTTTAAAGATAGGTATTAAAAATTTTGAGTTTATTGGAATTAAATCTGAAGATTTGAGAAAAAAATTAATTAAGTTTGATTTGAACTATCTTGAAAGAATTATTGTTGTTTTGCTTGAAACTTACAGAGATTTGCAATTTTCGGTTAATCCAAGATATGAGCTTGAGATTAATTTTATTAAAATTTTAAGACTTAAAAATTATATTCCAAATCATGTTTTAATAAAGAAAATTCAAAATCTTGAAGACAATTTGTTAGAAAATATTGCTGTAAATTCAAATAATTTAGATGTTTTATCAAATAATGAGAGCGAAGATGATTTGACTTTTATTCCATCAAAATCTAGTTTAAAATGTGAATTTTCCGAAATCAAATCTTTAGAAAAAAAAGAGGAAGCTGATCGTGATGAAAATTTGTCAACAAAAATTGATAAAAATATTTTAGAGACTAATAGCATTGACGAGATTGATGAAATTTTTATTGAAGATGATAATTCGAGTAATTCAAATGATTTTATTGATATAAGAGATAAATTTATTTATATTGTTTCAAGGTATATTCAAACCCTAGTTCATTCAGGCGAAGTTGCTATTGATGACAATGTTCTTTATTATAAGGTGTTTAGTGAGTTTGAATATAATGAGCTTCAAAATTATAAAGGTGAGATAAGATCTGAATTTTATAAAGAATTTCCCAATTTAAGCATTGTGTTTCAGAAAAATTTTCAAAACTCTGAACAGGATTTTGAAAAATTAGAAACTGTAAAAAATATTTTTGGAGCAAGTGAAGTTCTGGAGGGATAAAAATATGGCAGTAAATCCGTTAGATTTTTTGAAAAATATGTCTAATGTTAAGGATAATATTGACAATATTAAAAAGGAAATTTCTAAAATTACGGTTTGTGGTAAAGCAGGTAGCAATATTGTTGCTATTGAAATGGATGGTGAATTTAATATTAAAAAAGTTTCAATTAATAAGGAATTTTTTGATGATTTAGACAATGATGCTTTTGAGCAAATGGTTAAATCTGCTTTAAATGATGCTGTTTCTAAAGTTAAAGAAGAGATAAAATTAAAAACTATGGGGGCTCTTCCTTTTGGAATGTAGTTTTTAATTTTGTAAAAGTTATATTTTGATTTTTAAATATAAGGTTAAGTGCTTTATAACTTGTAGTATTCCATATAAATGTAATGAATCATATATAATTTTGTATTGAATAAGTATTTTTATTTATTTAATTGTTTTTAAATACATGTCCTAAATTTTAGGAGGATTTATGTCAATGTTATTACAAAAAACTTTATGTATTATTAAGCCAGATGGAGTTAGAAGGGGTTTAATTGGCGATGTAGTTTCTAGATTTGAAAGAGTAGGTTTAAAAATGGTGGCTGCTAAAATGCTTATTGTTGATGAGAGTTTAGCAAAAAAACATTATTTATACGATGATATTGCCTTTAGACATAGTGAGGCGGTTTGGAATTCTTTAATTAAATTTATTTCAAATTCTCCTGTTTTTGCATTTGTTATTGAAGGGGTTGAAAGTATTGATGTTGTTAGGAAGCTTTGTGGTGCTACTGAGCCAAAATTAGCTGTTCCTGGAACAATACGGGGAGATTTTTCTTATCATAGTTTTAATTATTCAAATGAAAAAGGTTTTTCAATTTACAATGTGATTCATGCATCTGCAAATGAGGTAGATTCGATTCGTGAAATACCAATTTGGTTTAAAGACAATGAAATTTTAAGCTACAAAAGAGATGATGAATGTGAACATTATTATTGTTAATTTTTATAAGTTTATTTCCTTTCAAAGGAATAAGGTGTAAATTGCCCTTATCCTAATTCTAAAATAAGAGCAATTTTTGAATTTTTAGGAGAATTCTTATATAAAAGATTGCTCTTAAGAGCAGTGTTTTTATCTTGGTTTTATGTTTTACATTATAATTGACTATATAAATAAATTTTGTTTGATAAAGTTTATAATGTTGCGTTGTTATGTTTAATGGATTTTCAATGAAAATAGAAAAAATTTCTAATCTTGTTAAAAATATTTATGAAAATACTTAGACTTTATTTATTATTTTTGTTTTTTGCTTGTACTTTCGATTATGATGAATATTCTAGTAGATCTGATATGGTCAAAAAGTTTCCTTCAATACAAATATTAGGAATCAAGTATTATAACGTTGTATACAATAAAGAGCAAACTGTTTTAAACTCTTTGAGTTTTAGTTATTTTAATGACTATAAAATTTATAAGGCAGAAAATGGAAACTTTTTATATCATTCACTAAATAATGAAATTTCAGGGAAGTTTAATAATTTAGAAGGTTCTTATATCACAAAGGATTTGGATATGAGAGATTCTGTAGAATTTAAAATAGAAGATAAAAATAATTATTATTTGCTAAATTCGAATAGGCTTTTATGGAAGAACAAAGACAAGAAGTTGCAATCTCCTCCAAATGAGCTAGTATTAATTAGGTTTAATGATAGCAAAATAAAAGGAAAAGGATTTTCTTATTTTTTAAAGAGCAATGTTTTTTATTTTGATTCTGGGGTTGAAGGAATCATGAATTGAGGGATTTAATTTTAATATGGATTTTTATTATTTTTGTTAACAATATTCAAGCAACGCAAATAGAATCCAGCCTTAAATCTGAAAGGCTTAAGGGAGATGATGAGAAAAACACTAATTTTACCTTTAAGTCAGATTTTGCACAAGGAGTAGCGTCTTCTTTTTATAAAAAAATTGTATTAAAAGGAAATTCAGAGGTCATTTCTTCAAATTTTAATCTTAGAGCAGATGAAATTGAAATTTATGGAGACAATGGCTCTTATCTTGAAGCTAGAGGCAATGTTTTTTATAAAGATTATAAGAATAAGATGAATGTTAAAGCCCAATTTTTGTTTTTTAATAGAAAGTTGGACAATTTTTATCTTCAAAAAGGGGTTGAGCTTGAAGACTTAGAAAATAATATGCTTGTTAAAGCAGAAAGAATCGAGGGTAGCAATAAAGCCAATGTTTATATTATGCAATATTCTGTTAAAATATATAAGGATGATACTTTTGCAAGAGCTGAAAATGGGACTTATAATAAAGAAGAAAAAGAAATGATTCTTGAGGGAGTTCCAGTAATTTATCAGAAAGACAACTATTATTCTGCTTCAAGAATAATTTTCAATACAAAAACTAATAGGTATAAACTTGAGGGAAGTGTTGAGGGAGAATTTACTCAAGTTGAAAATGATGTTTCTGAAGAAAAAAAATAAAATAAAAGAGATTAAGGAAAGTCTTAACCTTAATTTTGTAAATAATGTTGTCTTAAAAGCAGACAACATTATTAAAAAGTATGGCGAAAAGTTTGCTGTTAATGGTATTACAATTAACATCCATAAAGGTGAGGTTGTGGGGCTTCTTGGTCCAAATGGAGCTGGCAAAACAACAACATTTTATACTATTGTAGGTTTTATTAAGCCTAATGCAGGCAAAGTTTTAATAAATGATTATAACATTTCATCTCTTAATATGTATGAGCGCGCACGAATAGGAATTGTGTATCTTCCCCAAGATGCTTCAATTTTTAGAGAACTTACAGTTGAAGAGAATATCATGGTTGCTTTAGAGAGAAGAGAAGATCTATCTAATGCTGAGCGCAAGATAGAACTTGTGAATTTACTTAAAGAATTTGAGATAAAAAGAATACAAAGCCAAAAAGCTTATACTCTTTCTGGTGGAGAGAGAAGGCGGGCAGAAATAGCAAGAGCTTTGGCTGTAAATCCCTATTTTTTACTCTTAGATGAACCTTTTGCTGGTATTGATCCTATTGCAATTGGGGATATAAAGAATATAATAAAAATTTTAAAAGAGAGAAACATAGGAGTTCTTATTACTGATCATAATGTAAGAGATGCTTTTGATATAATCGATAGAGCTTATATTGTTTATCAAGGGCAAGTGCTTGATGAGGGTGGTGTTGATTATATAATAAGCAGCGAAAAAGCCAAGAAGCTTTATTTGGGAGAAGAATTTAGATTATGAAAACAATAGATCATGAACTTTATTATGAATTTAGGATAGCTGATGATGTTAAAATGATTTATACCAAAAAACCTTTTAATATAAATTTAAAAGAACTTAGTAATGATAATTTTAACTTTGTTCCTAAGTCTAAGAAAATAAAATATTTAAAACAATTGCATACAGATATTATTTATAAGGTCGAAGATGATTTTATTAATTTTCAAAAAGGGGATGGTCTTATATCTAGCTCTTTAGATGTAGCCCTTGTTGCTTACTTTGCAGATTGTCTTCCGATATATTTGTATGATTCAGTGAAAAAAATTATAGGGCTTATTCACAGTGGATATAAAGGAAGCTTTAATTTGATTATTTTAAAAATGTTGTTTATGTTTGAAAAAATGGGATCAACTTTTAAGGATTTGAAAATTGTTTTTGGACCTTATAACAGATCTTGTTGTTATGAAGTTTCTGAAATTTTCTTAAAAGAAGTAAGTAATAAATTTAGCAAAGATTTATTAAATGCTTCTTTTGTAACAAGAGATGGTAAAATATATTTTGATAATGCTAGTTTTAATTTAAATTTACTTTCTAGTTTTAATTTAAATATTTATAATTCAAAGCTTTGTACGTATTGTTTGGAAAATCTTTATTCTTATAGAAGATTAAGAGAAAGCCAAAGTTATGCTTTAATTTGGAGAATTTAATTTGAATGTAAGGGATTTGTCTTTTAAGCTTAATTCAATTTTTGATATAAATAAGTATGAGCATATTGATAAAAATTTAAATGGGCTTCAGGTAGGAAATCTTAATGCTGAGGTTAAAAAGGTTGCTTTTGCTGTTGATGCCAACTTTTCAACCTTAAAAGAAGCAAAAGGAAATGATTTCTTAATTACCCATCACGGTATTTTTTGGTCAAAAAAAGAGCGCATTGTTTCTAATATATATGATAAAACAAAATTTTTAATTGAAAATAATTTAGCGCTTTATTCGGTGCACTTACCTATGGATTCTCATTATCTTTATTCGCACAGCAAAGTGTTCTCAGATTTTTTAGGATTAAAAAATCCTTTTGCTTTTGCAAATTATAGGGGGTTTAATCTAGGAATTATTGCCGATTCTGTTTTTAGCTTTTCTGAAATTTTGGGAAAAATCAAAAAGGAAAATAAACATATTCTTTTTTCGAAAAAGTTTAAAGAGTTGGTGAATAGGGTTGCAATTGTTAGTGGTTCTGGATACTCTTTTTTTGAAGAAGCCTTATGTCATGATGTAGATTTGTTTATAACCGGTGATACTTCTCATCAAATATATTCTTTGGCAGAGGAATTTGGCGTGAACTTGATTTTTGCGGGCCATTATTTTACTGAAACTTTTGGTTTAATTAAATTAATGGAAGATTTCAAAATTCAAGAAGATTTAGAGGTTAAATTTATTTGTAAAAATACTAATTTATAAGGATTTTTGTATGGGCGCTAAAAGTAAGCAATATTTCAATATTTTTGTATTTATTATTAGTTTAATTTTTTTTGATCAACTTTCTAAGTATTTGGTTGCAAAGTATGTCAAATTGGGTTCAATATATTTTTCCTTTTTTGATGATTTTTTTAGAATAATACATGTAAGAAACACAGGTATTTTATTTTCTCTGGGCTCTAATATTCACTATAGCTTGAAAAAAATTTTTTTCCTTGCAATGCCCATTTTCATTTTAATATTTGTTTTTTATCTTTCTTTGAAAGAAAAAAATTGTATTGCCAGAATTTCACTTTTATTAATTTTTTCAGGAGGAGTTGGAAATATTATTGATAGATTGTTTAGGCCTTCTGGGGTTGTAGATTTTTTAGATTTGAAATTTTATGGAATTTTTGGACTTGATAGATGGCCTACTTTTAATTTTGCAGATAGCTATGTTGTTATAGGTATGATTTTATTTTTGGTTTATGATTTTTTTTATAAAAAGAAAAGCGCTTAATAAATGAAGATTTTGGGTTTTATTTTATGTATGTTAATGAACTTATTTTTAATGTTTTTAGTTTTCTTTTTAGAGTTTTTTTTAGTTGTTAAATTTAGCATTATTGTAAAGCCTTATTTGCAATTTATATTGCTTTTTATGATGATTGTTTTTGCTGTTTTGGTAGGATATTTTGTGTCAATTTTTATTGTAAAAAGTTTTCTTATTAAGTTGTTTGAACTAGATCAATAAAAAGAGAGGAGTTGTGTCTTTAAGAGTTTTAATTGCTGGCGAGGTTGTCGGCAATGCCGGGATTATTGTTATAAAATCTTTTTTATCATCCTTTAAGGTTGAAAAAAAGATTGATTTTGTAATATCTGGCAATAATTTTACTACGGGTTTAAGAGGCCTTGGCAAGAAGCATGCCTTTTTATTAAAAAAGTATGGAATTGATGTTTTAACTTTAGGTGAAAATGCGTTTGCAAGGCCTGATTTGTCTGACGATCTTGATAGGTATAATTTTATTTTAAAACCTTTAAATTGTCCTGCAAAATTAAAAGGTTATTCTTATTTTATTTATAATATTAATGGCAAAAAATTAGCTGTGATTAGAATTATAGGTCAAACAGGAATAACTAAATATAAATTTAATCATCCTTTTTATAGTTTTGATTTTTTTTATCAAAGAATCAAAATGCAAACAAATAATATTATTGTTCTTTTTGATTCAAATACTACAGCCGAAGTTAATGCTTTGTTTTTTTATCTAAAATCAAGAGTTAGTGCTTGTCTTGGAACCGGGAAAAGGATTTTAACAGCTGATTTGAGAATTTTGGATAATACCGCTATTATAACTGATTTGGGTAGAGTTGGGAGCCTGGACAGCGTTATTGGATATTCTCCTGATTTAGAGGCGGATAAATTTTTGAAAGGATTTTTAAATCAGAGATTTAATGAATCTTGGGAAGGCCTTGGTTTTAACGGTGTTTTAATTGATATCGATGAGAATGGCCATTCTTTTTCTGTAGAGACCGTTAGAGAATATATAGATTGTAAATCAAGTTTAAAAGATATGGATATTGTTTGATATTTATATCTTTAAATATTCTTTAAATTTTAATAATCTTGTCTGTGAGATTTAATTTTATTAAGTTTTTATATATAGGAGAATGGATTATGCATAGTTATATCGTAGAAGGCGGCTATAAGATAGGTGGTCAAATTACAGCTAGCGGGAACAAGAATGCTGCTTTACCTTGTATTTTGGCTGCTTTGCTTACCGATGAAGAGGTTATTTTAGAAAATATTCCTAATATTAATGATGTAAAAGTTGTTTTAGATATTTTAAGTGACATAGGAGCAAGTATTGTAAGAGAGAGAAATATTTTAAAAATAAAAGTTTTAAATATTGTAAAAACAGAAATTGATTCTTCTCTTACAGACTTAATTAGGGCTTCCATACTTTTATTAGGCCCTTTTGTTTCTAGGTTTGGAAAAATAGATATGGCACTTCCAGGAGGAGATGTGATTGGAAAGAGGCGACTTGATACTCATTTTTACGGGCTTTGCAAGCTGGGCGCCAAGTTAAGCACAAGAGATAGAAGGATTGTTTTAAAGGCTAACAAGCTTTTTGGAGCTGAAATGTTTTTAGATGAAGCTTCTGTTACAGCTACAGAAAATATCATTATGGCGGCAGTTCTTGCTGAAGGAAATACCGTTATTATGAATGCTGCTTGTGAGCCACATGTTCAAGATTTATGTAATATGTTAAATTCAATGGGTGCTAATATTTTAGGAATTGGTTCGAATGTTTTAGAAATAAAGGGCGTAAAAAAATTAAGTGGGACTGTATTTAGAATAGGAGCCGATTTCATGCAAGTTGGTTCTTTAATTAGCCTTGCTGCATTAACCGGGGGTGAGCTGGAAATTAAAAAAGCAGATCCTCAGCATTTCAGATTAATTAGATATGTATATTCAAAGCTTGGCATTAATTTTGAATATGATAAGGAAAATGTATATGTAAGAGATAAGCAAGAATTAAAAGTTAAGTTAGATTTTGGTGGACAAATTCCAAAAATTGATGATGGTCCATGGCCAGCCTTTCCAACAGACCTTATGAGTATTATTATAGTCACCGCAACTCAAGTAGAAGGCACAGTTTTAGTTTTTGAAAAGATGTTTGAATCTAGGATGTTTTTTGTAGATAAATTAATAAAAATGGGTGCTCGAATTGTGCTTTGTGATCCACACCGTGTAGTAGTTACGGGTAAATCTTCTCTTAAAGGCAATGTTTTATCTTCTCCGGATGTACGAGCGGGAATGTCTCTTCTTATTGCTGCTTTTATTGCTGAAGGTCGCAGCGAGATTCAAAATGTTTATCAAATTGAAAGAGGATACGAAGATGTAGTTAGTAAATTAATTAATTTGGGTGCAAAAATCAAGAAGGTTAAAAGTCAATAGTTTGATGTTGAGCTTAATTATATGTGTAATTTATGGAAAACGTTTTTAATAGAATATAAAGATAAGGTATTAAGAGGTTGAATTATGAATAAAAATATATTACATTAATTTTTATTTCTGGAATTTTTTGTTATTTTATTTATTTAGTATGTAATTTGTATTATTATTAGGGCTTTAATATTTTTATCTAATATTATTAATTTTTTTATTTTATAGTTTAAAGATCTTAGTGTAAAAAATAATATTGAAAGATTGATAAAAATTTGCAGAGAAGTATTTTTGATTTTGAATTTTTATTTTTATAATATTAGTTATTCTTTAAAATAAAGTATTTATTTCTCTGCTTTAATTCATAAGAATGGTTTTAATTTTATTAATTACTTTTATTTATGATTAACATCAGAATTGTTAAAATTTTGTTATTTTATTATATCTGGTTTTAATTTTTCTGTTTTTAGTTATGATTTTTTTGGTGTGGCAGGTTAATAGATTTTATTTATATCTTGGCCATTTAATGCATAACATGTTAATTGTTTTGATACTGTATATTAATTTTTAATTTTTGAAATTAAAAATTAAATACTTTTTTATTACTGATGAATAAATTTGATTTTAGATTTTTTATAAAAAATATTTTAGATGGGGATAAAATTTTATGTCTACAAATAAGAGCAAGACTAGGGAATTAATATTAAATGGTAATTTATATAAGGTTCTTTTTTTAATAAGTTTTCCTATTGTTATAACCAATATTATTCAAGCTTTTTATGATCTTACCGATATGTTTTATGTTGGCAAGCTTGGAGCCATGCCTTTGTCAGCGCTTTCACTTGCTGGTCCTGTAAATTTTTTTATTATGGCTATTGCCATGGGAATGGCTACAGGAAGCATTTCTTTGATGTCAAAATGCATAGGAGAGGGAAATTTTTCTCGTTTTTCAAGGTATGCAGGGCAACTTATTGTTTTAAACCTTGTTTTATCCCTATTTGTTACTGTTTGTGCTTTTTTTTTCATTGAGCATCTTTTAGATTTGTTGGGCGCAAAAGGGGAGCTTAAAGAACTCTCAAGGGTTTATTTTTATGTGACAATTTTTGGAATACCTATTATGTTTTTAAGTATTTCAATTACATATATTTTAAATGCTCAAGGAGAAACTATCCTTTCAATGACAATAGTTTTATTTGCTAATATTGTTAATTTTGTTCTTGATCCCATTTTAATATTTAGTTTTAATATGGGCATTACTGGGGCTGCTTGGGCCACTTTATTTTCAAAATTATTAACCGTTGCTTTTTATTTATTTTTGACTTACAGGTTAAATTATGGATTAAAAATTCATCTAAAGGATTTGGTGATAGATATAAGATCCATTAAAGAAATTGTTAATCTGGGATTGCCTTCAACTTTTGGGCAAATAATGGTTTCGCTGTCTTTTTTTATTTTCAATTATATAGTTATTGAGATTAGTCCGAAATTTTTGGCAGCTTATGGACTTACAAACACCATTATTTCTTTTTTATTTCTTCCTGCTATGGGAATTGGTACCGGAATTATTTCAATTGTTGGTCAAAATCTTGGTGCTAAGAAAATCAATAGGGTGGGAGAAGTTCTTAAAAAAGGATTTTTTATTTCTTTAGCAATTTTATTGATAATAAATTCGGTTGTTATTTTTAATAAACAGCTTATACTAGGGTTGTTTACCAATGATTTAGAAGTTTTAAATTATGCTAATAATTATTTATTGTTAACAACTATTGGCACTTTTGGATATGGACTCCAGCAAGTATTTTTTGGAGGACTTATTGGGTCTGGTAGGACAAAAATTGCAATGATTGTTATTTTTATTAGGTTGTGGCTTATTCGTCTTCCGGTAGTTTTTATTTTTCAATATTTTGGCATAATTGAAAATTCTTTGGGTTATGCTTTTATAATTTCAAATTATTTGGCAATTATAATTTTAATTGCTTTTAGTTGCACTCGTTATTGGGCTAAGCCCATTTTAATTAAAAAATACAAATACTAATTAAGATTTATTTTATATTTGCATTTTGTTCAGAAATAGCTGATTTATTTTTAATAAATTTAATGTTCTTAGTCTTAAAAATGGATTTTAGATTTTTTGTTAATCTATTTTAAAGTGTAATTGTTTGTTTACAATAAAGCTTAGTTAAGTGGAATTGATTTTAATAATTTTAGTTTTAAATCATTTCTCTTTGTCATTGTTTTTCAAAAACATATAATGTGTTTTTTCTTTTGGTGTTGATTTTAGTTTTTAAATGAAAAGTTTTTGTTTCAAGCCCATTAAGTTTTTCTCTTATTAATTCGCCTGTTTTGCTTCCTTCTTTAAAAATTGCTAATGAATTTGCATTTATATCTTTTGCGCTTTTGTTTTTAAGAGTAATTATTAGATTATTTTTGCTGTCGGATTTGTAGTTTACTATTTCTACTTTTTTGTTAGTTTTTATAGTGCTAATAAGATAGGTAATTTCTTTTGCATTTTCTTTTGATTTTATTGTGCTTGTTTTCATGCAAGACATAAAAGCAATTGAAATGCCAAAAATTGCAAGTGTTGGTAGTAATTTGATTTTAAATTTTTGAGTTTTCATTATTTTTATTATATTTTTTTATTGGGGGGAGTGTTAACCTTTTTGACAAAATAAATGTGTTTTGTCAATTTAAAATAGTGACTGGATTTCAAAAAATATTGACTATTGTTTTGAATTTTATGTTTTTGAATGTATTAGTTGAGCATTGTTTATTTTAAGCGGGTGCTTTTAAAGCTTTATTTTTAAGTATTTTGTGCTTTTCTTTAATTAATGTAAAATTTATAATAATTTTTGATGCTATTATATGTGTGGTAAATTGAGTTTAAAAGTTTAAGTGTATTGACTATATTTTATAAAATGTGTAGAATTTTAAAGCTATTAAAATTTTTTAGAAAAACACGCAGTGCGGGTCAATTTCTAAAAAATTGATTTTTCATTTTTTTGATTATTTGTAGCTATTTTCTTATTTTAATAAGAATAAATTTGTTAAAAATTTTTTAAAGTGATTAAATGTAAGTAGCTATTTAGAATGTGAAATTTAGGAGGTTAGTCATGGCAAAAGAAGTTTTTCAAAGAACAAAGCCACACATGAATGTTGGAACAATAGGTCATGTTGATCATGGTAAAACAACATTAACAGCGGCTATTAGTATTTATTGTTCAAAATTAAATAAAGATGCAAAAGCATTAAAGTATGAAGATATTGATAATGCTCCTGAGGAGAAAGCAAGAGGAATAACAATTAATGCTAGGCATATTGAGTACGAAACAACCAATAGACATTATGCTCACGTGGATTGTCCAGGGCATGCTGATTATATAAAAAATATGATTACAGGAGCAGCCCAAATGGATGCAGCTATACTTTTAGTTGCTGCCGATAGTGGTGCTGAGCCGCAAACGAAAGAGCATTTGCTTCTTGCTCAAAGAATGGGAATAAAGAAAATAATAGTTTTTTTAAATAAATTGGACTTAGCAGATCCTGAACTTGTTGAGCTTGTTGAAGTTGAAGTTTTAGAGCTTGTTGAAAAATATGGCTTTTCAGCTGATACTCCAATAATTAAAGGCTCAGCTTTTGGGGCTATGTCAAACCCAGAAGATCCTGAATCTACAAAATGTGTTAAAGAACTTCTTGAATCTATGGATAATTATTTTGATCTTCCAGAAAGAGATATTGACAAGCCATTTTTGCTTGCTGTTGAAGATGTATTTTCTATTTCAGGAAGAGGCACTGTTGCTACTGGGCGTATTGAAAGAGGTATTATTAAAGTTGGTCAAGAAGTTGAAATAGTTGGTATTAAAGAAACCAGAAAAACCACTGTTACTGGTGTTGAAATGTTCCAAAAAATTCTTGAGCAAGGCCAAGCAGGGGATAATGTTGGACTTCTTTTAAGAGGAGTTGATAAAAAAGACATTGAGAGGGGACAAGTTTTGTCAGCTCCAGGTACAATTACTCCACACAAGAAGTTTAAAGCGTCAATTTATTGTTTGACCAAAGAAGAAGGCGGTAGGCACAAGCCATTTTTTCCAGGGTATAGACCACAGTTCTTTTTTAGAACAACCGATGTTACAGGGGTTGTTGCTTTAGAAGGCAAAGAAATGGTTATGCCTGGTGATAATGTTGATATTATTGTTGAGCTGATCTCTTCAATAGCTATGGATAAGAACGTAGAATTTGCTGTTCGAGAAGGTGGAAGAACGGTTGCTTCAGGAAGAATTCTTGAGATATTGGAATAGGTTAAGACTTTAAGGATATATTTAATACTCTCTAAAGTTTAGGAGAATAAATTGATTGCTAAAGATAAGATACGCGTAAGATTATTTAGTTTTGATGTTAAAATATTAGACCAGAGTGCCGAATCTATTGTGAAAGCTGTTCAGAAGGCTAAAGCGCAAATCAAGGGTCCAATCCCTTTACCGACAAAAATAAAAAAATATACTGTTTTACGTTCTCCTCATGTCAATAAAAAATCAAGAGAGCAATTTGAGATGAGAACTCATAAAAGGCTTATTGATATCTTAGAGCCCACTTCTGCTTTAATGGATTCTTTAATGAAATTAGAGCTTCCAGCAGGTGTTGAAGTAGATATTAAACAGTAAATGATATTTTAAGTATATGAATTTGAGGTGTTTTAATGTTGGGATTGATTGGAAAAAAAGTTGGCATGACTCAGATATTTCAAAAAAATGGCATTGTGGTTCCTGTTACTGTTATAGAGTTTCAGCCCAATTATATTATAGGGAAGAAAACAGTCGACAGAGATGGTTATAGCGCCCTTATAGCAGGCTCTGTTGATCTTAAGAGTTCTAAAGTTTCAAAGCCCATAAAAGGGCAATATAGAAGTTTAAAAGATATTGAGCCCAAAAGATATGTGATAGAGCTTAAGGGGCTTGACGGGTATGATGCTGGTGATGAGATTAAGGTTGATGTTTTTAGGACAGTTAAGTATGTAGATGTTACAGGTACTACTAAAGGTAAGGGTTTCCAAGGGGCTATGAAAAGGCATAATTTTAGTGGCGGGCCATCTTCTCATGGATCAAAATTCCATAGACATCTTGGTGGAACAGGACAAGCCACTACTCCTGCAAGAACATTTAAAGGGACTAAAATGGCTGGTAGAATGGGCGGAAATCAACAAACTATTCAAAATCTTGAAGTTATTTTAATTGATGAAGAAAAAAGAGCCCTTCTAGTAAAAGGGGCTGTGCCTGGCGCCAAAGGTTCTTTTGTTGTTGTTAAAAAATCTAAAAAGTAGGTATTTGGTATGGAAAGAAAAGTTTTTTCTAAAGATGGGAAAGAGATTGGGACTGTAAATTTGGATGACAGAGTTTTTAATATAGAAATTAGTCATGGGTCTATTTATAATGCTATAAAAAATGAGTTGTCTAATCTTAGGATTGGAACATCTTCAACTAAAACCAGATCAGAGGTTAGGGGTAGTTCTAAAAAGCCTTGGAAGCAAAAAGGAACCGGTAGAGCCAGGGTTGGTACAAAGCGAAATCCAGTTTGGATTGGCGGAGGCATAGCATTAGGGCCAAAGCCCAGGGATTATAGCTATAGATTGCCTAAAAAGGTAAAAAAGCTTGCATTTAGGTCTGTATTAAGCTTGCGTGCTGCTGATGAAAATGGTTTTAAAGTTGTTGAGAATTTTAATATTGAATCTGGAAAAACGAAAGATCTTGCTTTAATAATAAAGAATTTTGCAAGTCTTAATGGCAAGGTGGTTATTCTTTTGGGTAATGATGATCAGATGATAAAAAGGGCTGGCAAAAATATAAGAGATTTAAAGATTTTGTCTTTTGATAAACTTAGGGTTGTTGATTTATTTTATGCTAAGAATTTAATAGCGCTAGAATCTGCTGTTAACAAGCTCAATGAGTTTTACATTAAATAAAAAGGATGTTGAGGATAAGTATGAAGGCTTATGATATAATAATTTCACCTATGCTTACTGAAAAAACTAATACTCAAAGGGAAAGTATTAATGTTTATGTTTTTAAGGTTAATAAGAGGGCAAATAAAAAAGAGGTTGGTGCAGCAATAAAAGAACTTTTCAATGTTACTCCAGTATCATGTAATTTGCTCAATATTAAAAGCAAAGCCAAGGTTGTGGTGTCTCGAAAAGGGTATCCTATAGGTAAGGGAAAAACTTCTTCATGGAAGAAGGCATATGTTTATCTCAAAAAAGAAGATAAAATAGATATTTTTTAGTGGTTTTGGAGAAAAATAAATATGGGTATTAAGACTTATAAGCCAAAAACTTCTTCTTTGCGCTATAAGACGACTTTATCTTTTGATGATTTAAGCAAAGGTAATGATCCTTTGAAATCTTTAACAAAAGGTAAAAAATTGAAATCAGGCAGAGATTCTTCTGGTAGGATTAGTATTAGAAGAAGAGGTGGTGGGCATAAGAGAAAGTATAGGTTGATTGATTTTAATCGAAGAGATAAATTTAGCATTCCTGCTCGAGTTGCTTCTATTGAATATGATCCCAATAGAAGTGCTAATATAGCTTTGCTTGTTTATAAAGATGGAGAAAAAAGGTATATTATTTCTCCTAAAGGCATTAAGGTTGGAGATGTTTTGGAAAGTGGTCCTAATGCCCCAATTAAAATTGGCAATGCCTTGCCTCTTGAAAATATTCCCATTGGAAGAACTGTTCACAATATTGAGCTTAATGTTGGAAAAGGTGGACAACTTATAAGAAGTGCTGGTGGATATGCTATGATACTTGCTTCTGACGGGAATTATGTCACTGTAAAATTATCATCTGGTGAGGTGAGATTGATTTTTAAAAAATGTATTGCAACAATTGGTGAAATTGGAAATGAAGATTATGCCAATATTTCTATAGGGAAAGCTGGTAAAAGTAGGTGGCTTGGTAGAAGACCCAAGGTTAGAGGTGTTGCTATGAATCCTGTTGACCATCCGCATGGTGGTGGTGAGGGGAAAACTTCTGGAGGTCGCCATCCTGTGTCTCCTTGGGGACAGCCTACTAAAGGCTATAAGACTCGCAAGAAAAAGAGATATTCAGATAAATTTATTATTAAAAGAAGGAATAAATAGGAGAGCATAGTGGCAAGATCTATTAAAAAAGGACCTTTTATAGAAAAGAGTCTTTATCAAAAAGTTTTATCATCTTTTGGAAGTGAGAAGAGGGTTGTTATTAAAACCTACTCCAGATCTTCAACAATAATTCCTGAAATGGTAAGTCTTACTATATCTGTTTACAATGGCAAAACTTTTATACCTATTTATATTACTGAGGATCTTGTGGGGCATAAGCTTGGCGAGTTTTCACCTACAAGAATTTTTAGAGGGCATGCTAAGTCAGATAAAAAGGGAAGGAAGTAAGTAGTTATGTTGGTAAATAGAAGATATACAGCAAAGGGCAAAAATTTACCCTCTTCTCCAAAAAAAGTTAGGCCAATAGCTGACAATATACGGGGAGAGTCTTATATTAAGGCTATTGCAGTGCTTTGTTCTATGCCTAATAAAGGAGCTAAGCTTTTAGAAAAAGTGGTTAAATCAGCAGCATCAAATGCGATGTATCACAATAAAAATCTTTCCGAAGACATGATATTTGTTAAAACAGTTATGGTTGATGATGGGCGTCGTCGTAAAAAGATTTGGCCTAGAGCTAGGGGTAGGGCTGATAGGCTTGTTAATAGAAATTGTCATATTTTTGTTGAAGTTGATGAAAAAAAAGATATTAAAGGATAAAGCATGGGCCAAAAAGTACATCCATATAGCTTAAGGGTAAAAATTAATAGGGATTGGAAATCAAAATGGTATTTTGATAAAAAATTGTATTCTGCAATTCTTCATGAAGACTTTTTAATAAGGCGAGAAATTATGAAGTTTCTTAAAGGGATTAAATTTGATATTTCTGATATAGAAATAATTAGAAATAACCCCCAAAAAGTAACAGTAGTAATTGTTACTCCAAGGCCTGGTTCTGTGATAGGGCTTAAAGGAGCTAATCTTGAAAAGATTGGCCAATTGTTAACTAAAAAAATTTCTAAAAAGATTAGCATTAAGATTAAAGAGATTAAAAGACCAGAGCTTGATGCTCAAATTATTGCTAATGGGATTGCAAAGCAAGTAGAAAATAGAGCTTCTTATAGAAAAGTTTTAAAATCATCTCTTTCTACCTCTATGTTAAAAGGTGCTCAAGGGCTAAAAATTAAGATTGCTGGTAGACTTGGTGGGGCAGAGATTGCTCGAAGCTTTGAGGTTAAGGAAGGTCGGGTTCCTTTGCACACTCTTAGAGCCAATATAGATTATGGATTTTCTGAGGCTCAAACTACTTATGGCATTATTGGAGTTAAGGTTTGGTTATTTAAAGGTGAAGTTTTGGGCAGACAAACCAATTCTGATGCTGGGCAGATAATAAATAAAAAGCCTTTTAGGGAAAGAGGCGATGCTGTTAAAAATTTTGATAAAGCTTTAAATAATAGAGAGAAGACTAATGAAAAGCAAACTAGGTTTTTGAATAAAAAAGATGGGCCATCTAAAGATGAAGTAGATCTTTTAAATAAAAAAAAGCCTAGTGAGGCTTTTTCTAAAGAAAGAATCAATTCTAATGAGCAGGATATTGGAGGATAATTAGATGTTAAGTCCCAAAAAGGTTAAATATAGAAAGAAGCAAAGAGGAAGATTGTCTGGAGAAGCCCAGAAAGGCAATAAAATTTCTTTTGGTGAATATGGACTTGTTTCTTTGGAAACAAATTTTATTACTGCTCGTCAAATTGAATCTGCTCGTATTGCAATGACTCGTAAAATAAAAAGAGGTGGAAGGGTTTGGATAAGAATATTTCCTGATATTCCTTATACTAAAAAACCAGCTGAAACTAGAATGGGTAAGGGTAAAGGGGGTGTTGATCATTGGAATGCTCCTGTTAAGCTTGGTACTGTTATGTTTGAAATGTCAGGAGTTGTGGAGGGGCTTGCTCAAGAGGCTATGTCGCTTGCAAGCGCTAAGCTTCCAGTAAAAACTATGTTTGTTGTAAGGCGAGATTTGAGGTAATTATGTTGAAAAATTTTAAAAGTTTTACTCTTGAGGACATGAAGGCTAAAAGGCTAGAATTAAAGAAAGAATATTTAGATTTAAGATTTAAATCTGTTGTTGGTCATGTTGAAAATCCTTTGAAGAAAAGAGAGATTAGACGTGATATTGCAAGGCTTAATACAATGATTTGTGAATATGAATTAGGTATTAGAAAGGTTTAGATATGGCAAGAGAAAATAAAAAAGAATTAATTGGCAAAGTTATTAGTGATAAGATGTCTAAGACTATAGTAGTAGAAATTGTTCAAAGAAAGATGCATCCAATTTATCACAAGTATTTAAAGGTTAGTAAAAAAGTTAAAGCACATGATGAAAAAGAAGTTTCAAAGGTTGGAGATAAGGTAAAAATTATTGAAGCTCGACCTATTAGTAAAGATAAAAGATGGTCTCTTGTTGAGGTTTTAGAAAAATTAAAATAGTTTTGATTTTTCTAAAGGAGGTTGATAATGATTCAGATGCAAACGTATTTAACAATTGCGGATAATACTGGTGGCAAGGTGGCTCAATGCATTAAGGTGCTTGGTGGCAGTAAAAGGCGCTATGCCAAAATTGGGGATATAATAACTATTGCAGTAAAACAAGCAATTCCCAATTCTTCTGTTAAAAAAGGAGATGTTTATAAAGCTGTAATTGTTAGAACTTCTAAGGAAGTAAGACGGAAGAATGGAACTTATGTTAGATTTGATGATAATGCTTGTGTGATACTTGATGCTAATTTAAGCCCTAGGGGCAAAAGGGTATTTGGACCTGTTGCAAGAGAACTTAGAGATGCTAATTTTATGAAGGTAGTATCATTAGCTTCAGAGGTTATATAGCAAAAGGGGGATTTTGTGAAGACAAAGTTGAAGATAGGTGATAGCGTGAAAATTCTTTCTGGAAAAGATAAGGGTAGAATAGGTAAGATTGCTAGTATAAATAGAAAAAAAAATAAAGTTATTATTGAATCTTGCAATATGGTTAAAAAAGTCATTAAAGCTAGGACACCCCAAGAAAAAGGCAGAATAATAGATAAGGAGGCCGCTATAGATATTTCAAATGTTATGATATTTGTCAAGGGAACTTCTTCAAGATTGGGCATTAGATTTGAAAATAATGAAAAAATAAGGTACCTTAAAAAAAATGGACAGAGGATATAGAGTTTATGAATTATGTTCCTGAATTGAAAAAATATTATAAAGATAGTGTTATAAAGGAGCTTGTTAAGGAATTTGAATATAAATCTATAATGCAAGTTCCCAAGCTTGAGAAAATAGTAATTTCTGTAGGCGTTGGAGAGGCTGTTAGGAATAAGAAGCTATTGGATTCTGCTGTTTTAGAACTTTCTCAGATCACTGGTCAGAAAGCTGTAAAGACAAAAGCAAAAAAAGCAATAGCTGGGTTTAAAATTAGACAAGGGCAAGAAATAGGTGCTAAAGTTACACTTAGGGGTAATGCAATGTATGAATTTTTATATAAGCTTATTCATTTAGCATTGCCAAGGGTTAAGGATTTTAGGGGAATCAATGGGAATGCTTTTGATGGTAATGGAAATTATTCTTTTGGGATAACGGAACAAATAATATTTTCTGAGATAGACTATGATAAAATAGAAAAAATATCTGGCTTGAATATTACAATTGTGACAACAGCTTCAAATGATAAAGAGAGCAAAGCTTTGCTTTTGAAATTTGGAATGCCGTTTAGTAATTAGGGGATTTATAAGGTATATGGCAAAAAAATCAATGATTATTAGGGCTTTAAGAAAGCCTAAGTATAAAACAAGGCAAAATAATAGATGTAAGTTGTGTGGTCGTCCAAGAGGATATTTAAGAGATTTTTGTATGTGTCGAATATGTTTTAGAAAGTATGCGTCTGAAGGATTAATTCCTGGCGTTTCAAAATCAAGTTGGTAAGGGAATTTTATGGCGATTACTTATTCAGTAGGAGACATGCTAACTAAATTAAGAAATGCAAGTAGAGTTAGGCATGGATCTGTAGATTTAAAGATGTCCAATATGAATAAATCAATATTAAACATTCTTAAAGAAGAGGGTTATATTAAGGATTTTAATTTTTTAGAAAAGGAAGGAATTGCTTTTATTAGGGTTTTGCTAAAGTATGACAGCAAAAGAAATCCTGTTATAAATAAAATAGATGCCATTTCCACTCCCGGTAGAAAAATTTATTCTTCATATAAAAATATGCCAAGAATAAAGAATGGATATGGAATATTAATTATATCTTCTTCTCAAGGTGTTATTACTGGCAAGGAAGCTAAAGATAAAAAAATAGGTGGTGAGTTGATTTGCTCAGTTTGGTAGTTTAATAGGGGGATGTATGTCACGTATTGGAAGACTTCCAATAAAGATTCCAGATGCTGTTAAGGTTGATGTTAAAGACAACTTAGTGATAGTTGAAGGCATTAAAGGAAGATTGATTCAAGATATAAAAGACAGTATTAATGTTAAAGTTGAGAATGGCATTGTTATTGTTGATCGGGTTTTTAATGATAAAAAAGCAAAAGCTTACCATGGTCTTTACAGAAGTTTGATTTTTAATATGGTAAAAGGAGTTACTGAGGGATTTTCCAAGTCTCTTACTATAAATGGTATAGGGTATAGGGTAGAGCAACAAGGCAATAGCCTTTTTTTAAGCCTTGGTTATTCAACTCAGTTTGAATATGTTATTCCAGATGGTATTAGTTTAAAGCTTGATGGAAATACTAAAATTTCTGTTGAAGGAATAGACAAATTTAAGGTTGGTCAAGTTGCTGCTGAGATTAGAAGTTTAAAAAAACCAGAGCCGTATAAAGGAAAAGGCATTAAGTATGATAATGAAGTTATTAGAAGAAAAGTTGGAAAATCTGGTGTAAAAAAATAAATTTTGGGTTAATAATTATGAAAAAAATAAAAGAAGCAGAACAGAGAAAGCTTAGACGTAAAAAAAGAATAAAAGACAAAATAGGGCGTGGAGTAGCTAGTAGGCCACGAATTACCATATTTAAATCTAATAGGTATTTTTATGCGCAAGTTATAGATGATAGTAAGGGACATACTGTTGTAAGTATTTCTACTATTGAAAAAAGTCTTAATTTAGGCAAAAATATTGATGATGTAAAAAAACTTGGAGAAGTTCTTGCTAAAAGGCTTAAGGAGAAAAATATAAATAATCTTATTTTTGACAGAAATGGTTATAAGTATCATGGACTTATTGCAAGTTTTGCAACTTCTTTGAGAGAGTTTGGTATTAATATTTAAGGGAGTGTATTTATGGTAGATGTTCAGGCTCAGAGAAAGCAGGTAGAAAAATTAATATCACTCAACAGAGTTACTAAGGTTGTTAAGGGCGGGAGAAGATTCTCTTTTGCTGCTTTCATGGTTGTTGGAGATGGGGAAGGACATGTTGGTTGGGGCTTTGGTAAAGCTAATGATGCTAGTGATGCAATAAAAAAAAGTTTAACAAGTGCTAGGAAAAATTTAAGATTTGTTCCTATTCGAAAAGGAACATTGCCACATGAGGTTATTGGTTGCTTTAAAAAAGCTAAAGTTTTAATCAAACCAGCTACTCATGGTACTGGTGTTATTGCAGGGGGTCCCGTTCGTGCTGTAATGGAGGCTTTAGGAGTGCATGATGTTTTGAGCAAATCTCTTGGTTCTAATAATTCTATGAATGTAGTAAAGGCGACTTTTAAGGCATTTGATTTGGTTTTGAATGCTGAAAAAGTGGCAGAAATGCGAGGGAAAACTTTGAAAACTTTATGGGGTTAATATATGATTAAAAGGAAATTAAGATTACAGCTAAAGAAAGCTAGGTTTAATGCTTCAAGGTCTAGGTCTAAGAATAAATGTTTTATTAGAAGAATGGAAAATAATAGAAAAATTATTTCTAAAAATAATATTAATGTGCAAGTTTTTCTTGTCAGAAGTCTTATTGGGAAATTAAATAAAAAGGTCAAAGTTTTAAAAGCATTAGGTTTAAATAAAATAGGCGATAAAAAGGTTCATTTTTTAAATGAATCTATTAAAGGCATGCTTAACGAGACTATTAATATGATTTTATTAAGCGAGGTAATGTAATGTTTAACCTGTTAAAGCCCAAGGGGGCGAGCAAGCGACGTAAAATTGTTGGCAGAGGTCCAGGTTCAGGGCTTGGCAAAACTTCTGGAAGAGGTCAAAAGGGGCAAAAAGCAAGAAACACTTCGCCAAGACTTGGATTTGAAGGCGGGCAGACTCCTCTTTATAGAAGATTGCCGAGGAAAGGTTTTTCTAATAGTGATTATAAATTGGAATATGCGATTGTTAATCTTGGAGATATAGATAAAAAATTTAAGGATGGACAAGTTGTCAATTATGATACTTTACTTGAAAATAAACTTATAAAAAAGAAAAATAAAAAAATTAAGATTTTATCTAATGGTAAGCTTACAAAAAAAGTTTCTTTTGAGGTTTCTAAAATTTCTAAATCGGTCGAAAACCTTGTCATAAAAATTGGTTGTACTATTAAATTAGTTTAAAGTGGAATAAAGATGAAAGAATTGTTTTTAAGTTTATTTACCGTTAAGGATTTAAGAAATAAGTTCTTGTTTACTTTATTTGTTCTTTTTCTTTTTAGAGTTGGTTCATATTTGCCGATACCAGGAATAGATTCTATAGCGCTTAAAAGTTATTTCAAGTCGCAATCAGATTTTTCAATTGCTAATTATTTTGATTTTTTTTCAGGGGGAGCTTTTAGTAATTTTTCTATATTTATGCTTAGTATAGGACCCTACATTTCGGCATCTATTATTGTTCAGCTTCTCGTTTATTCTTTTCCTTCTTTGAAAAAAATGCAAGAAGGTGACGGCGGGAGACAAAAGACTAAAAAATATACTAAATATTTAACAATAGTTGCAGCTGTAGTTCAAGGATATGCAACAAGCCTTTATGCTAAGGGTATTCCGGGTGCTGTTACCATTCCCTTTTATAGATATATATTTATTGCTATTTTAACGGTTACTACTGGTACATTTATCCTTTTGTGGTTTGGAGAGCAAATTAATCAAAGAGGTGTAGGCAATGGAACATCTTTGATAATTTTTTCTGGCATAGTTGTTAGACTTCAAGCGGCTTTGTTTAACTTATTCCAAAGCATGCAGGATCCTTCTCAAAATGTTAATCCTGTTTTTGTTATACTTATTATAAGTATATTTATTTTAGTTGTTATATTAATTATATATGAATATAAGGCGCAAATGCGAATTGCTATTCATTATGCCAGAGCAAATTCTAATAGCACAGTTAGTTCATATTTGCCAATCAAGTTGAATCCATCGGGCGTTTTACCCGTTATTTTTGCTTCTGTTTTAATTGCTCTGCCTTTACAAATTTTAAGCGGTTTTGCAGAAACTTCTTCTATAGCTAGACAAATTTTATCTTATTTAAGGCCCAATGGTTTTTATTATACTTTTCTGAATGTAATTTTGATAATTGGATTTACATATTTTTATTCTAAGATTCAGTTAAGCCCCAAAGATATAAGCAATAATATTCGTAAGAATGGGGGTACTATTCCGGGAATAAAGTCTGATGAGATGGAAAAATATTTAGATGAAATTATGAATAAAACTTTATTTTCAGGATCTATTTTTTTGTCAATTATTGCAATTATCCCATTTTTAGTGCAAAATATTTTTAGATTTCCGCATGATGTTTCTAGAATAATGGGTGGGTCTTCTTTGCTTATTATGGTAGGAGTTGCTCTTGATACATTAATTCATGTTGATGCTTATTTGAAAACTCAAGGATTTTCTCACGGAAATAAAAAGAATTATGCATTTTTGCAAAAAATTTAGGAGTGTTTGATTATGAAAGTTAGAGTAAGTGTAAAGCCAATTTGTGAAAAATGTAAGGTTATAAAAAGAAAAGGCGTATTAAGAATTATTTGTGATAATTTAAAGCATAAACAAAGACAAAAGTAAAAATTAGAGGAAATAAAATGGCTAGAATATTGGGAATAGATTTACCAAATAATAAACAATTAAAAATAGCGCTTACTTCTATTTATGGTATAGGTAGAACAAGAGCTTTGGAAGTTTGCAATAAATCAAATATTTCTCCAAGCAAAATTGCAAAAGATTTAGATAATGATGAGGTTAATCGACTTAGGAAGGTAATTGAGAGTGATTATGTTGTAGAGGGGAAACTTAGAAGTGAAGTTGCAATGTCTATTAAAAGACTTATGGATATAGCGTGTTATAGAGGCGTTAGACATAGAAAAGGATTGCCATTAAGGGGACAGAGGACCAAAACAAATGCAAGAACTAGAAAAGGAAAAAGAAAGACTGTAGCTAATAAGAAAATAGCTAGCAAGTAAAATAGTTTTTAAGATTTGGAGGGCAAGTTGAGCGCAAAATTATCAACTAATAGTAAAAAAAAAATCAAAAGAAATATCGGAGAAGGAAGGGTTTATATACAAGCTACTTTTAATAATACCATAGTTACTGTATCTGATATAAAGGGTAATGCTTTGGCCTGGGCAAGTGCTGGTGGAATGGGTTTTAAAGGGGCTAAAAAGTCGACCCCATATGCTGCTCAAATAACAGCAGAGTCTGCTTTAAATAAAGTGAGAGATTTTGGAATTAATTATGTTCATGTGTATATAAAAGGGCCAGGCATTGGTAGAGAATCTGCAATAAGGGCTATTGGTTCGATTGGTATGACTGTAAAATCAATTTCAGATATTACTCCTATTCCTCATAATGGATGCAGACCTAAAAAAACCAGACGAGTTTAGCTATAAGGAGTTATGATGCCTGTGGAAAAATTTTTGAAAGATTTCACTATACCTGAAAAAATTGAATTTTTAAAAAGTCAAGGTGATGGGTCTTATGGTAAATTTACGATATATCCTTTTGAAAGAGGCTTTGGGATTACTATAGGTAATACTTTAAGGCGTGTGTTACTTTCTTCTATTGAAGGGTATGCGATTACTGCTATGAGAGTTCAATCTAACAATAAAGACTCTTCGTCAAAGGTTGTTTCAAGTGAATTTGATTTGATTCCTGGAGTTTCTGAAGATACTCTTGAAGTTATTGCTAATATTAAAAATATCCATTTGAAACTTGGAGAAGGAGAGCAAAGAAAGACAATAAGCTTTAGTGTTAGTGGCAAAGATACTAATGTTTTAAAAGCTTCTCATTTTGAAAGAGATGGAGTTGAGGTTTTTAATAAGGATTTAGTTATAGCTACTTTATCACATGATGTGAATTTAGATCTTGAATTTCAAATTAATTATGGCAGAGGTTATGTGTCTTCTGAACAAAATTCTAAGTATTTAGAAGAAGTTAATGTTATTGCTTTAGATTCTATATTTTCTCCTATAGAGAAAGTTTCGTATTCTGTAGAAGATACTAGGGTTGGTCAAAGGTCAGATTATGACAAGCTTGTAATGGAAATTTGGACTACAGGCGTGATTTCTGCCAAAGATGCAATAAAAAAGGCTGCATCAATAGTAAGAGAGTTTTTGTTTCCCCTTGTTGATTTTGAAGACAATGTTAATACATCTTTTAATAAGTCAAAATCAGAAAGTTCTAACTTACTTGATATGGGTATTGAGAAATTGAATTTATCAGTCAGATCTTTAAATTGTTTAGCTAAAGAAAATGTTAAGACTTTAGGGGAACTTATTAGTAAAAATGCAGAAGAGCTTTCTAAAGCTAGAAATTTTGGGAAAAAAAGTTTAGAAGAGATAATTGAAAAGCTTGATTCTTATCGATTATATTTAGGAATGTCTAAAGAAGATGCTCTATCTGTGTTGAGTAAGAATGTTAAAATATCTGAATAAAAGGAGAGTTTAGGCTGTTTCATGAAAACAAAATTGGGTTTTAATAGATTAAGTAGGAAGTCTAGTCACAGAAGAGCACTTTTAAAAAATATGGTAATTTCTTTTTTAAAGCATGAAAAAATTTCTTCTACTAAGGCAAAATTGTTCGAAGTTAAAAGATTTGTTGAAAGGTTGATTACAAGGGCAAAAGTTGATAATGTGCATAATAGGCGAGAATTATCAAAATTTGTACATGATAAATATATTTTAAATAAGCTATTTACCAAAATTTCTCCTGTTTTTAGGCAAAGAAGTGGTGGGTATACTCGGATGATTAAATTAGGAAAAAGATATGGAGATGCGGCTGAAATGGCTATCCTAGAATTAGTTGAAAAGCCTTTAAAAGTTGAATAATTAATAATTTGAGCGCACTGTTTTAAAGATTAAATTTTAAATTGCTTTTAAACAGGATAGGAGTTAAATGATATGATATATATTATTTTTTCTTCTATTTTTGCTGGCTTTATATTAGGATTTTTAGTAAGAGTTTTTTTAGGTAGATTGTCTTTATTAAATTTAGAAAAAAATCTGAAAAAATTAAGAGTAGAATCACAATTAGAGATAGAAAATGAAAGAAGGCAAATTATTGCTAATGCAAAATCTCAAATGCTTAAAGAAAAAAACCAGCAAGATAGGGATATAAGAGATCGGAAAAATGAGATTGTTAATCTAGAAAAAAGATTATTACAAAGAGAAGAAACCCTAGATAAGAGAATATCTGCTCTTGATAAGCAGCAATCTAGAGTTGATTTTAAAATTAAAGAATTTGAACAAAAAGAAAAAGTAATAAGAGAAAAAGAGGCCGATCTTGTTAAAAGATTAGAAAATATTTCTGGTCTTACAAGAGAAGACGCAAGAAAAATTGTAATTGAAAAAGTTGAACATGAGTCTAAAAGAGATGCTCAAGTTATTATCAATAAAAGTGAACAAGAAGCACAACTATTAGCAGATAAGGTTGCAAAAGATATTTTAGTATCCACTATGCAGCGTATTGTTACAGAGGTAAGTTCTGAGTTTACAGTGGCTTCTGTTGAACTACCTAATGATGAGATGAAAGGTAGGATTATAGGCAAAGAAGGGCGCAATATTAGGGCTCTTGAGACTTTAATAGGAGCGGATATCATTATTGATGATACGCCTGAAGCTGTTGTTATATCTTGCTTTGATCCAATAAGAAAAGAGCTTGCTAAGAGGACTTTAGAAAGGCTTGTTACAGATGGCAGAATTCATCCTGCTAGGATTGAAGAAGTTGTGTATAATGTTACCAACGAGATAAATAGCATTATTCAAGAAGAAGGTGAGAAGGTAGTTTTTGACCTTAATATACATGGGCTTGATAAGAGGCTTATTAGAGGGTTGGGAAGGCTTTACTTTAGAAGTAGTTATGGTCAAAATGTTTTAAGTCATTCTAAAGAAACGGCTATAATAGGAGAAATTTTAGCCAAAGAGATGAAATTAGATCCTGTTGTAGTAAAAAGAGCATGTCTTTTGCATGATATTGGGAAAGGGATGGAAAGTATTTCTGATAATAGCGAAGGACATGCTATTACTGGTGCTGAACTTGCTCAAAGTTGTGGAGAGAGCGAAATTGTTGTTAATGCTATTGCTGCACATCATAATGAGGTGAAGCCCGAAAGTCTTGAAGCTATTGTGGTTCAAATAGCAGATGCTATCTCAGCATCTCGTCCTGGTGCAAGAAGGGAAAGTTTAAATAACTATATAAATAGACTTAAAAGACTTGAAGACATTGCGTATAGTTTTGAGGGTGTTCAAAAATGTTATGCTATTCAAGCTGGTCGTGAAGTTAGAATTATTGTTGACAATGCCTTGATTAATGATGAAAAATCAATTTTACTAGCAAGAGATATTGCTAAGAAGATAGAAGCCGAAATGAGATATCCTGGAAAAATTAAAGTTACAATTATTCGCGAAACTAGAGTTATTGAATATGCAAGATAGCACTATTAAAACCTTGATAATTGGGGATATAATAGGCGAGAGTGGATTAAAAAAAGTTTTTTTTAATCTTAAAAACATTAAGAATAAATATAGAATAGATTTGGTAATTGCTAATGGAGAAAATTCTTCAAATGGTTTTGGAATAACTCCAGAAATAGCAAATAACCTTTTTAGATCAGGCGTTAATGTTATTACTACCGGTAATCATGTGTATTCTAATTATAAAATAAATGATTACTTAAATAAGCAAACATATATCTTAAGGCCAAATAATTTTTCAGATTTATTAGATGGACATGGTTATTGTTTTTTAACTATTAGAGATGAAAAGGTTGCTGTTGTTAATGTTCAAGGAGTTTTAAATATGAATTTTATTGTTAAAAACCCTTTTGATAATACAAAAAAATTGGTTAATATGCTGAGCAATAAGGCCAGAACCATTTTTGTAGATTTTCATGCTGAGAGTAATTATGAAAAAGAAAGTTTTGGGTATTTTTTAAATGGTTTTGTAACAGGTGTAGTTGGTACTCATACCCATGTTATGACGCAAGATGAAAGGATATTGTCAAAAGGTACAGCCTATATTAGTGATATTGGGATGACAGGCGGATTAAATTCTGTTATAGGATTTAATCCCGATATTTCTCTTAAGGGGCTCCTTGAATATACCCCTTTGAGAGCCGAAGTTGTTAAAGATGACACAATTTTACAAGGAGTTATTATTACTTCTAATTTAAAGACAGGCCGTGCTTTAAAAATTGAAAGGATTCAGAAATAATTTATTAAATATACTTTGTAAAAGGTATCCAGAAAAAACAAGAGAAGAATTAATGATCTTAATTCTAAAAGGTAATATATATGTAAATTCTCATAAAGAAAAAAATCCTAAAATGTTAATAAACAAAACAAGTAAAATAGATTTAGTTGAGAGTTCTTGTCAAGCATTTGTATCAAGAGGAGGATACAAGCTTTTAGAGGCTCTTAATGGCTTTGAGATCAAAGTTAAAAATAAAATTTGTGTTGATGTTGGCTCTTCAACCGGTGGTTTTACCGATTGTCTATTACAGTGTGGCGCCAATTTTGTTTATTCAATTGATGTGGGCATTAATCAACTTTCTTATAAATTAAGAATTGATCCAAGAGTTAAAGTTTTAGAGAGAACTAATATTTTTGATGTTACAGAATTTAAGATTGTTCCTAATTTTGCCGTTGTAGATGTTTCTTTTAGATCATCAATAAGTATATGTGTAAATTTAATAAATAAACTTTCTGATAATTTTATATTAGTTTTAATTAAACCTCAGTTTGAGCTTAAAGGTTTAAATTTAGATATAAAAAATTTTAATGGGGTTGTGAATGGTAATTATTTGAAAATAATTTTGCAAAGCGTGATTGAAAAATTTTATAAAAATAAATTACAAGTTAAAAATATATTAAAGTTAAAAACAAAAGGTAGAAAAGGTAATCAAGAATTCATGTTTTTAGTTGTCAAGTCAAGTGTTTTAAGTATTGTAAGTTCTATGCAATTGCTTAGCGATATTGAATTTTAATATTTATCTAAAGTCTTTTTATTTAATATTCCCGAGAAATTTAAGTTTAATTCTTCAAGTATTATTGGATTATTTTCTATTGTTAGAATTATTCCATCAATTCCTTTAATTTCAAGACATGTTAAGGTTATTTGAGCGATTTGATTAATTATTCCTTCAATTCCAAAACTATTTTCATAAAATTCTTTAGATAAGTTTATTTTGGCAATTCCTTCGCTTAGGCTTAAATTTAAAAGCTTGGTTTTTATAGGGATTAAACTTAAAAAATTATTTTTTAGCTCATATTCATTGGGTCCCTTGATTAAAGATTTTAGTGTTTCTTCAAGAATATTTTTGTCGTAATATATAGCTCTTTTTACAGTTTGTCTTAAAAAATAACCTTCTGGGGTTACTTTTATAAAATAAAGTTTAATAAACTTTTTGTTTTTAGGGTTATTATTTCTTTGGTTTTTCTTAAGTTCTTCTTCAAGTTTTTTTATTTCTGGTGGTTGGATTAAAAAACTTTCATTTTTAAGTATTTTTATATTTGTATTTTTATTGGTAGTTTTTTTAGCTTCAATTAATTTATTATCCTGTGTTTGACTTGATTCGAATAAACTGTTATCGTAATTTTTTTCTTTAAAAATATGCATAATAAGTGAATTTTTGATTATTAATAGTACACTAATTATTGTTAAAACAATAGCAATTAAAATTAAAAGTATGTCTGATTTGTTTGAGTTTGAACTTTTTTTTCTTTTCAATATAAACACTCATGTGTAATTGGCATAAATACTAATATTTGCTATTATAATGGAAATATTGTAATAAATAAAGAGGTTTATTTGCTTTGATTAATTATAAAAAGGTTCTTATTGTTGGTAGACCAAATGTTGGTAAATCTGCTTTATTTAATCGAATTTTAAATACAAAAAGAAGTATTACTGAGAGTGCTTACGGTGTTACTAGGGATTTAGTTGAAGAGGTTTGTAAGGTTGATTCTTTTCATTTTAAATTAATTGATACTGGTGGGTTTACTATCTTGAAAGATGAGATTAGCAAAATTGTTGTGCAAAAGGTTTTAAGCTCTTTAGAAAAAGTTGATTTAATTTTATTGGTTTTAGATATTAATGAAATTTTACTTGAAGATTATCAGATTATTGAAAGACTGAGAAAATATAGTAATAAGGTAGTTTTGGTCTTAAACAAAGTAGATACTAAAGATAAGGAATGTCTAGCTCATGAATTTCATAATTTAGGATTCAAGCGCTATTTTATGGTTAGCGCAGCCCACTGTCGAGGCATTACTAAGCTTAGAGATTTTTTAAAAGTAGAAGTTGGTGAAGCTAATATTGAGAATGGAGTTGATATTAAGGTTGGAATTATAGGTAAGCCCAATTCAGGCAAATCTACCCTTATTAATTATTTATCTGGAAATGAAATTGCAATTGTTTCGGATCAACCTGGTACTACTAGAGATTTTATTAAAACTAAGTTTACTAGAAATGGGAAGGTTTTTGAGGTTATTGATACAGCCGGTATAAGGCGAAGGGCAAGAGTAAATGAAATTGTTGAATATTATTCTGTTAATAGGGCATTAAAAGTAATTGAAATGGTAGATATTGTGTTTTTGTTGATTGATGTTAAAGAAGAATTGACTTCTCAGGATAAAAAGATTGCACATTATGCTGCTAAAAAAGGGAAAGGAATTATTATTGTGTTTAGTAAATGGGATCTTGTGGAGAAATCTAAAGATTATTTTGAAGCCTTAAAGAGTCGTGTGAAGTTTTTTTTTCCTATTTTAAATTTTGCCCCCGTATTTAGAATTTCTGTTCATAAAAAGATAGGCCTAGATTCCCTTTTAAAAGAATCTTTTGAGTTAAAAGATCAGCTTGAGCTTAAAACCAGTACTTCAGATCTAAATAAAATGTTAAATTTATGGATCAAAGATTATCATTTAAATATTTCTCATAAAATCAAATACATTACACAAGTTAGTACTAATCCTGTTAAGTTTATTCTTTTTGCAAATAAAATAAAGAATTTTCCAAATTCTTACTATAATTATTTAATAAATAATTTGCGTAAAATTGGATATAAAAATATTCCAATTTTAGTAGAATTAAAGGAAAAAATAAGAGATTTAAAGTGAGATATATATTTTTATTCTTAATATTTGAGAGTCTAAATCTTTTTGCGCTTGAGAGTTTTTTTTATGATTTTGATGTGAGGACTAAATATTCAAAATATTTTAATTCAAGCTATTTGCAAAAAAAAATAAGTCCAATAAAACATTTTATTACAGAAGATTATTACATTGAAGTTTCAAGTGAAGTTTCTTCTGAGTATGTTTATTATTCTTTTTTTAATAAAAAAAAGAATGTAGGGTATATTTTTCCAGGATCTTATGTGATTAAAGTGGGTAAAGAGGGAATTGAGCAAGTAAAAATATTTTTTATAAACAGAGGGGATACGTTTATTAGGATAAAGTCTGCAAAATTTTCTTCTAGTGCTGATTTTTATTTAGTAAATACTTTAATTTATAAAGATGTTAAATTGCCTTTTAAGGTTGAAGAAATTGCAGTAATTTCTCTTGCCAATATAATAAATTATATTGGTAAGGTTATTGATTTTAGATATTTTATTCCTGAATATTTTGATATTTATAAAAATATTTCTAATATGGTAATTAGTTTAAGAAAATTTCTTACATCTTTTCCCATTGCTGAGGTTTTTGATGGTGCAATGGATGAGTATGGCAAAATGGTGCATATAGAAACTGGGTTGTTGCAAAAAGATCCTGTGGGGTTTAATTGCTCGGGATTTGTTAAATGGGTGGCGGATTCAATTTATAAATCAATGACAGGACGACTTTTAAAAATTGATGATCTTAAGCTTAGACATATTGGTGTTAGAGGTAGTAGTTTTACTAGAAGTCAAGAATTTAATAAGGATCCTTTTTTTGGTCTTGATTGGATTCGTAATATTGCTTATAGGATAAATAATATTAATGTAGACTTAAATTTATTTAAAATCAAGGAAAATGATGTCAATAATATTAAGTTTTTTGATTATATTGACAATCGTGGTTATAAAATTGAAAATTTAGAGTTTTTATTATATAGTTTGGCTTTAGATGAGCCTGGATATATTTATTTAGGATCTATTAGCACGGGTGTTAACAATTTATCAAGCATGGTGCTTCATAAGCATGTTGTTTTGTTTCTTCCATTTCTTGATGAAAATAGGATTTTTAGGGTTTCTGTTAACGAGGTTAATACTGAAACTTCAATCAAGTCTCTCCAGAAAAGATATCCAAAATCTTATATTCATTTAGTTAGAGTTAAGGTTCCTGAAAATTTACCAATAGAGCCTATACCCATAAAGGCAAATAATCAATCATCATGATTAAAGCTGTAGTATTTGATTTAGATGGCACCTTGTATCCTGAGGCGGATAGAAATAAATTAATGTTTTTTGAATTTTTAACGAATGTTAAGTTTTTTTTAGCTTTTAAACAGATTAGGAAAAAAATACGAATTTTACAAAGCAATCAATTTTCACCTTCAAATAGGGATGAACTCTTTTTTATCCAGGTTAAAATGCTTTCGGAGCATTTAAGTCTTGATGAGAATCGGTGTGCTTTTTTATTAAATAAAATATATTACAGTCAGAGTTTTAGCGATAAGTTTAAGAAACTTAAGCCATATCTTGGAGTTAAAGATTTAATCTATTGGCTTAAATTTAAGGGAATAAAATTGGGTGTAATGTCAGATTTTCCTATTTTAGGTCGTGTCAAAAATTTATTAGGAATTAACGACAGTTTTTGGGATATTCTTTATTCCTCTGAAGATACTGGATATTTAAAGCCACATAAAGCACCTTTTTTAAAAGTTATTGAGGATTTGAATTTAAGTAGTAATAATATTTTGTATGTAGGGAATTCTTATGAATATGACATTTTAGGTGCTAGAAATGTTTCAATGAAAGCGGCTTTTTTTTCAAAAAAGAATATAAATTACAAGGGGACGATTGATTTTATTTTTCATGATTATAAAGACTTAAGAGAATATATACGTTTTAATATATAGAATATGGGTAAAATATTTTATGATAGATTTTGCGACTATTTTAGTTAATCTTTTTTTGGTTTCAATAGTTTTATTTGTTTATAGACAATATGATAAGCGTTCTAGAGCATTAGATAAAATTAAAAAGTTCGTTGATCTTACAAAGGTTAATCTTGAAGATTTTATTGAAGATAAGACAAAGGAGATTAATGATCTTGCTGTTGATATGGAAGCTTATCAAAGATCTAGTATAGAAATAATAAAAAAGATTGAGGAAGTTCAGCAAAAGATTAAAAATAAAAGCAATGATTTTGCAGAGGTTGAAAAAAAGATAGCCTATCATGATTCTATGCTTAAGGATCTTGATGAAATGACTTTTAAAGTTCAAGAGAATATACAAAGATTGCAAGTTGATGGAAAAATAGTAGATAAACTTTCAAAAACTTTAAAAGGATTTAATACTCAAATTGATTCGGTTGAATCAAATTTGAATTCAGTGTTAGAAAAATTTGACAAGACTAATAAAGAAAATCTCGAGTCTATTAAAATTGCTAGTTGGGAAAAGTTTGATACTAATATTAAGGAACTTTTTTTTAAAATGGATAATTTGAATAAAGAGATTAGTCTTTATGAAAAAGATTTAGCAAACATTGAAGAGAGAAAAAATAACATTTTAGTTAAAGGTAATGAGAAATTAGATTTAGAATTCAACGATTTTCTTGAAAAGGTCGAATTTAATATTGGCAAATATAACAAAGAAATTGAAAGTTCTTTTAATTTTTATGAAAACAAATATAAGTTAATAGAAAATTCTATAGAACTTATTATGGATAGTGTAAAGAATAAAATTAATGAAAAAGAAGATTTTATTTTAAATAGGCTAAATGAAGAATTACAAAATAAATTTAAGGATATCTTTACATATGTTGATGATCGTTCTAAGGAAATTAAAGATAAGCTTGAGAATAAATTGGTTTTGGTGGACAATGAAATTTCTTATATGAGTTCTTCTTTCAAAGATGATGTTTATTCAAGAATTAATTCGCTTGAGGAGGCAATGCGAATAGAGATGGGAAAGTATGAGGAGCAAGTTGATGATGTTTTTGATAAATTTAGATCTCAAGTGGAGTTGAATCTTAAAAATATTTATGAGGATTATGAAGATAAAATAAGTCAAGTTGACAATAACATTAGGGAAAGGGTAGAGCTTAGTTTGTTAGATTTGAATTCTAAAATGGAAAGTGTTCAGGTAGGTGCTATTGATTTAATAAAGAGGCTTGAAGATGATTCTAATGGAATATATCTTGAATTTAAAGGCAAATTTGGGGCAGATATTGAATTATTTAGTGAAAGTTTTAAGGGCGATATTAATCAGCTTAAAATGCAGTTAGAATCTCAACTCTTAGATGTTGATTCAAATATTCAAGACAAGCTTATTAAGCTTAATGATAATTTGATTTCTAATTTTGAAGAAATTAATGGTAGGTTTAATAATAATTATTCAAGTTTAAGTGATAGTATAAATGCTAAGTATACAGCTCTTTTTGAATCTTTGGATTCTAGTAGCTCTAAATTTGAAGATAAAATGGAATCTAAATACAAGAGCGTTACAGATAAATTAACGGCAGAAATGGATGAATTTTCTTTAATTTATGGCGAGAAATTTAAGACACTCTCTCAAGAGGCTATCAATAGTTATCAAGCATTTCAAGATTTAAACAAAAAATTAGAAAATGAAATTGAAGCTTTTAATAATATGTTTGAAAAAACCCAGGAGACTTTAAAGGAAGATTTTAATGCCAGTTTAATTAATATTAAAGATGAAATTAGCAAAAATATAGTGGAGTTTAAGGATCGTTATTACAATGAGGTAAATGTTTTTGTTACTCAGCTAGAAGAAAGTAAGCTTCAATATTCAAAGTGGCAAGGCGAAATGGATTCTAATTTAAAAAATATTGAATCTCAAATAAATAAAACAAATGAAGAATTTTTAAGTTTAATTCAGATTCAAAAGGAAAAAGGAATAGAGCTTAGCGAGAGCGTTTTTAATGATCTTTCAGATCATATTCAAAAAAAAGCTATTGATATGCACGGCAGTTGGAAAGATGAACTTATTGCTTTAAATAAATCTTTGCTTGATATTAAGATTTCTAGTGAAGAGCTACTTTCATCTGCTACTTTAAAAATAGAAAATTTAGAAAAAGATGTTAACGATAGAATGGAATATGTTTTATTAAAAACAGGCGATATTGAGAGTTTAGTGATAGAAAAATACAAAGAATTAAAAGATATGTCATATTCACAAAGTGATGAGGCTATATTAGGAATTAAAGAGTTTATTAATAGGCAAACAGAAATAATTAAAGATAAAAGCGTATTTATGCTTGAAGATTTGAATAAAAAATTTGATGATAAAAATAATCTTGTCATAAGCAAGATTGAAGAATGTGATTATAAATTAAAAGATTTCAAGATTGAATCAGAAGATATTTTAAATAATTTTAAGTCTGATCTTAATGAATTTATTGAATCAAAACTACAAATTGTTTCTAATATGAAATCGGACAATCAAAAGCAAATTGATGATTTTTTAGATAGAATTTCTAAAGATATTTTAAACAGGAAGGATTCAATTAACAATGAAGTAGATAGTAAGCTTAGTGATTGGCAAAGTAAATTAAATGAAATAACCGTTAAAATTGAAAATTTATTGTCTTCAGGTAAAGTTGATCTGGATTTAATAGATTCTGAGGTTACTACAAAAATTAAAGAGCTTAAATTTTCTATAGAAAGTCTTGAGAGTTATTACCTTGAGAAAATAGATGAGTTTAGAAATCAAGGCGCTATATATTCTGATGAGCTTTTACAAGACATAATGAACCATTTTAATAAAGAGACTAGAGAACTTGAAGAAAATTTATCAAAGAAATTTGCTTCAGTTTTAAATAATTCAGAGGAATTTGTTAAAGAGGTTGATAGTTTGTTGCAAGATAAAAGAACTGACATTGCTTCTTTTCAAGCCAATATAGATATTACCCTTGATTCTCTTAGTGTGAAGTTTAATGATATAAATAAAGAAATTAATGGAAAATATAATGAGGTGATATCTAATTATAGGGGGTATTCAGAGAATATTTCTAGTAAACTTGAAAACGAAATAATGCATGAGATTGAAAATCTAAGTAGAAGATTGACAGATAGAATAAACAGCCTTAGTAAAGGTATGGATGAAAATCTTCAAAAACTTAAGGAATCTTTTGATGTGTCAAAATATCAAGTTGAAAAATTTGAATTGAAAGTTAAAGATTTAACAGATGATGGAGAAGCAAAAATTAACGAGCTTGTTAAAGAGATCGAACAGTATTATAAATCTAGATTAGAAGAAGCAATTGATTATAGAAGAACGATTGATAGCGATATTATGCAAGCAAAAGAGAGATTTGGGGAGATAACAAATGAGCTTAAAAATAATATTGAGAGTAAGTCTGAGTTTTTGAACGATCTTTATAAGGAAAGATTTAAACTTATTGAGAGTAATTTTGAAGAGAGATATTCTACATTTTTAATTGAAAGTGAGGGAGCTATTTCAAAAATTAGAGACGAAATTTATAAAACACTTACAAGTAATGATGAAAATTTGCAAATTAAGATTTCTGAAATGGATCATAATTTTGAGATAATAGAGCAAAGATCAAAAGATATTTTAGAATTTGAAAAAGAATTGCAAGATAAAATTAAAAATTGTTACGGTGTTATAAATTCTCAATTTGGAGAGATTAAGGCAAATGTTGAAGAGAATATAAAAAATCATTTTGAGGCATGTATAAAAAAGGCACACACCTTGATTGATGATGACATTTTAAAGTATGAAAATGAAATTCAAAAGAGAATTGATTCTTTAAAATCGATTGAGAGTACTTTTGATAGTATAGAAAAAAATTTGAATGATAAGGTGAGTGGGTGTATTGATAAAATAACCAACGATTTTAATCTTAAGTATATTGAACTTGAAGAGAGGTGTAATGAAGGGCAATTAAATTTAGAGAATAAAATTGACAACAAAATTAAAGCCATTGATAATTTAGCTTTAAGTCAATATGATGGGATTGAGAAAAAGTATACTGATATGTACGATGAGTTTTCAGAGAGATTAAATTCTTATATTGCAACTTTAAGTGAAGAGTTTAAAAGTTCTAATAAAGAGATGATTTTTGAACTTGAATCTCAACTGAAAAATCTTAAAAATCTTGAATCTGATTTAAATAATATTGAAAAGGATGTTATTAGATTAAAAGAAGAGTCTTATCATAATGTTTCATCACATCTTAAACTATTAGAAGAAGACTTTTTAAAAGATTTAAAAATTAGAGGCGAAGAGCTTAAATATTCTTTGGAAAACTTTATTGCCTCATATAATGATAAAATTCAAAATTTAGAATATGATTTGTCTAAAAATTTGGAAGACAAAACAGAACTTATTCAAAGTTTCCGATTAGATATTGAACAGAAAATTAAAGATGATAAAGAGAATTTTTATTTGGATTTTACTAAAGAATTTTCTTCTAAAAAAAAAGATATGCAGAGTGAGATAGCTTTAATGGAAACCAATATTACAGAGAAAGTAGATGAATTTGTTGATTTTGTAAATAACAAGCAAAGTATTATTGATTCTTGGTTTTTGAATATTAAAGATGATGTAAAAAATTGGCAAGAAAAATCTTATAGCACAATAGAGAAGAGAATAAATCTTGCTGAGCTTGAAATTAAATCATTTGAGAATGATATTTTTAATGTTAAGATTGGTTTAGAATCTTTTAAAGATGGTTTTGAGATTAAGGCTGAAGAGATTTTTAGCAATTTGCAAAACGAGGCTAAAAAAATTGAACAATCGGTTAATCTTGATTTTAAAAATATTGGCGAGTCATTAAATCTTAAAGTTTTAGATCTTGAAAAATTTGTTGATTTTAAAGTAGAAAAGATAGACGAAAAGGTTAATAAGAAAACCGAAGATATTTTAATTCAAGCAGAAGTGAAATTTTTAACTCAGCAAAAGGATCTTGAAGATAAGATTTTTGAGCTTAATCAGAAATTAGAGCATGAATTTACAACTTTGTCTTCTAATCTTGATAAAGTAAGGCGAGAAATGATTGATGTAATTTCTAGTGATAAAGAAAGTTTCGAAGGGCAAATTGAATTAATGAATAAAAATATTTCAGAATTTTCTGAAAGAATTAATTTATACAGAAATAATATTGAGACATCAATTGAGAATGAATATAATTCGTTTTCTAAGTCTATAAAATCGGATTTTGATTTGCTTGAGGATGAGCTTAAAAAAAGCTTAAAACATTCAACATCAGAGATTGAAACCATAAAGAATGGCTTGCAAGAACAAATTGATAAATTTGAGGTTGAATTTAAGAAAAATCATAAAGAATTATTAAAAGAAGTTGATACCAATATTTTAGAACTTGAATCTAAAATATTAAATTGTGATATTCAATTTAACAAATTTATTAGTGAGATTAAAGAGAATTTAGTTGAATATAAATCTGATTTGAGAGCAGAATTTGAATCCAGTTACGATAGAATAAATTTCCAAATTGAGAATCAAATTGAAAATTTTAAAAAATTGGATGCTGAGCTTGAAAAAAATAATTCAATATTTCTGGAGGCTTATTCTCTTAAAGACAAGTTGGAAAAATTATGGAAAACCTTAAAAAATGAAATAGATCTTGCTCAGGAATATAAAAATAATTTTGAAAACGTTAACAAAGAATTCTATAATATTCAAAAAGAAACATTAGGCATTATTGAAATTTTTAATGAGTTAAAGTTAGAACAAGAATCAATTAAATCTATTAAGAATGATTTTAATAGATTTTTTGAATTTTACTCTTCATTTGATAGTAGATATAAGGGTTTAATTGAATCTTATGATGAAATGCAAATTTATAAAGCTAAAATAAAAGAGATAGCTGACGAGCAGAGAACTATTCTTGATAATTATGAAAGAATTAGCAATAAAGAGAGTATATTAAAGAGTACTATAGAGTCTATTGATAAAAATTTTGATTTAATAAATGAAGTGGAGAAAAGATTTAATAATTTAAGCAAAGAGAGCGCTAAGTTTCAAGACAATCTCAAGGATATGGAAAATGTTGTTTCAAGTCTCTTATTAAACAAAGGGCTGTCAGAAGAAGTGTTGATTAATGCTCAGAATTTAAAGGAAATGCTATTAGATATTGAAAATAAGTTGAAAAATACTTTGATTATGAGAGAGAAGGTGGTGAAATCTGAGACAAGGCTAGAGAATTTAAATATTGCAGCAGAAGAGAGAATAAAAACTCTTGGCATTCTTGTTAAAACTGATTCTAAATATCAAGATAATGTTGGTCTTAATAATGAAACTGTTAGGAATTCTGTAATAAAATTAATGAGGCAGGGATGGAGTGCTGAAGAAATTTCTAGAGCCACCAAATTGTCTATTGGGGAAGTTGAGCTTATTTTAGAGCTTGGTATAAGCAATAAAGGTGATTAAAGGTTATATTTATGAAGGCAGATTTAAATTTAATAAAAACATTGCATCCTCTTGAGATTAAAGTAATTGCAAACAATAAAGAAGAGGACGACATTTCTGTTTCAATTATTATTGAAAAATTGGGGTTTAATGAAGGTCAAGCAAATAAAACAATTGAATGGTTAAATTCTAAAGGGATTATTGAAGAGATTTATAGAAAATTAAATGTATTTTATAAAGCAACAGAAAGGGGTCTTGGCGCTTTAAGAGATGGATTTATTGAAGAAAAAATAATAAATCTAGTATCTCAAAAGGCAGTGTTTGCTTCAAATTTAGCCTTAGAGCTTGATATTGATGTTAAGGAAGTGAGAAAAGCCTTTGGCAATTTATTAAAAGAGGGCATTCTTTCTCTTGATTTAAATAAACAGATTATTTTAAATTGTTTAGACGACATAGAGGCTAATTATCATAAAATACGTATTTTGTTAAAAAGAGCAAAAAGTAGCGATCTTCTTAGAGAAAGTTTGACGCCCGAAGAGCTTTTATTAATATCAAATTTTGCTAAGAAAAAAGGAGCAGATTCTGTATTTTTTAAAATAATAGAAAAACTTGATTTAAAGTTTAGATTGTCTAGTTTTGGATTAGAAGTTAAAAATTTTTTAATGAAAAGCAAATTGACTGGGGATGAGCTTACTAAGCTTACTTCCGAAATTTTAAAAAATAAAACATATGAGAATAAAAAATTTAGAGCTTACAATATTCATATTCCACCAGCTAGAACTTTTATTGGGCGTACCAATTCTTATTTAGATTATATTTTAAAAATCAAAGACAAATTAGTAGGTCTTGGTTTTCAAGAGTTTGATGGTCCTTTGGTAGAAACAGAATTTTTTAACAACGATGCTCTTTTTATGCCCCAATTTCATCCTTCTCGTGATATTAAGGATGTTTATTACATTTCAGATCCCAGTATGCAAGAATCTTTACCCGAACCTTATTTTTCTAATGTAAAATTAGCCCATGAAACAGGATATTCAACAGGTTCAAGGGGCTGGAGATATTGTTTTAGCGAAGATCTTTCTAAGAGATTGGTTTTAAGAACCCATGGTACCGTTCTTTCTGCAAAACAATTAATTAAGGCCAAGAGCCCCGGCAGATATTTTGGAGTTATTAGATGTTTTAGATATGATCAGGTAGATGCAACTCACGGAGTAGATTTTTATCAAACTGAAGGGATTGTTATTGAGGATAATGCTAGCATTAAAACTTTACTGGGCCTTCTTGAAATTTTTGCCAAAGAACTTGCGGGTGCTACAGAAGTTAAATATGTTCCTGCATATTTCCCCTTTACTGAACCTTCGATTGAAATACATGTAAAACATCCTGTTCTTGGCTGGTTTGAACTTGGAGGAAGTGGAATTTTTAGGCCGGAAGTTACAAAGCCTTTGGGCATTGATCTGCCCGTTATTGCTTGGGGGATTGGAATAGATAGAATGGCTTTAATGCACTTGGGTCTAAATGATTTGAGAGATCTATTTACTTATGATATTGGTGATGTTGTTTTAAGACGAGGAAAGATAGATGCCAAAGGTAGAAATTTATAAAAATCTTTTTTTAGACAAAATAGGAAAAAATTTTACAAATTTAGAGATTTCAGAATTACTTGAACCATTTAAGGCAGAATTTGATGGTTTTGATGAAAGTTCAGGGAAAATTAAAATAGAATTTAATGATACAAATAGGCCAGATTTGTGGTCTTATTTAGGACTTGCTCGTCAGATAAAAACGTATTTTTTTGGAGAAATGCCTTATTATGATTTTTTTTCAAAAAAGGGAAATTTTAAAAGGTTTTACGGTGAAATTTTAGTGGATGGCAAAATGTCTCAAATCAGACCGTTTATTTTCGGATTTTTAGCAAAAGGATTGATTATTGATGATAGAATGCTTGAAACACTAATTCAATTTCAAGAAAAACTTTGTCAAAATTATGGACAAAAGAGAAGAAGAATTGCAATGGGGATGTATAATTCTAGTTTTATTAAATTTCCAATAAGTTATGTTGCTGCATCTCCTAATCATAGGTTTGTTCCTTTGGGAATGGATTGTGAGCTTTCTCTTTTGGAAATAAATGAAAAACATCCCAAAGGATTGGAATATTCACATATTATTAAAAATTTTGATAAGTATCCATTATTATTAGATGATAATAATAATGTAGTCTCTTATCCTCCAATAATTAATTCTAATAATATTGGATCTTTAAAGGTTGGTGATACCGATTTGTTTGTTGAGATTACAGGTATTGATTTTGAAGCAACTTTGTTGGCGGTATCTATAGCAGCCTGTGATTTTTATGATATGGGTTTTGAAATTTTGCCCGTAAAAACTGTGTTTAGAGAGCCTTTTGGTTTAGATTTTAAAGAATTAGTATGTCCTTATTATTTTCAAGAAGCAGTGGAGTTTAATGTTAAAAATATTAATAGACTGTTGGGAAGCAATTTAACATTAGAGCGTATTTGCCTTAATTTAAAAAAAATGGGAGTAAATTCTTATTCTAAAGATTTAAAAAACTATATTATTCCACCTTTCTATAGAAACGACTTTCTTCATGAGGTTGATGTAATTGAAGATGTAATGATAGGTGAAGGTCTTTCAAGTTTTAATCCAGAGCTTCCCAAGGCTTTTGCAGTGGGAAGGCTTAGTCCTTTAGAAGAGTTTTCAAGGAATGTTAGAAATTTAATGGTGGGTATGGGATTTCAAGAGATGATTTATAATTATATGGGCTCTAAGAAAGATTTTATTGACAGAATGAATATTGATGATCAAAATTTTTTAAAAGTATCTAATCCAATGACAGAGAATTATGAATATATTAGGGCATCAATAATTCCTAATTTATTAAAATCAGAAAGCGTTAGTTCTAATTTTCCTTATCCACATAAAATTTTTGAAGTTGGCAAGGTGGCTTTAAAGAATCCAAACATTATTGAAGGAACAAGTACTTTTACTAATTTAGCTTTTTTAATGTCTGGCAAAGAAATTTCTTTTAATGAAATTAATTCAATCGTTGCAACGCTTTTTTATTATTTAAATATTGAGATTAATTTAATAGAATCAAAAACCACTTTTTATATTAATGGTAGGGGAGCGGATGTTTTAATTGAGGGCTTTAATATAGGGAGTTTTGGCGAAATTTCACCATATGTTTTAAATAATTTTGGTATTTTTATTCCGTGCTCTGTTTTTGAGATTAATATAAACAAACTTATGAGTCGATCTTAAGCATTGAATATTAATTTTAGCAACGTTAAGATTAATATTCAAATTTTTAAGAGAGGCTTGAAGTTTAGATATGTTAGAATTTGAAACTATTGATATAAATCTAATCAAAAAGAAAAATCTATCTCAAAAAGAGGTAGATTTTATTGAAGATGTAATAATTGTAGGATCTGGCCCGGCTGGACTAACAGCCGGGATTTATTCTGTTATGAGTAATTATAAGGCTACTATTTTGGAAGGTCCTGAACCTGGGGGGCAACTTACTACAACCACAGAAGTTTACAATTATCCTGGCTTTAAAAATGGAATAAGCGGTAGAGATTTGATGTTAAATATGAGGGAACAAGTAGTAAATCTTGGGGCTAAAACTTTTCCCGAAACCGTTTTTTCTATAAAAAGAAAGGGTAGTATTTTTTACCTTTATACAGAAAATTATATTTATAAAAGTAAAGCTGTTATTATCGCTGTGGGATCAAAACCTAAAAAACTTGAAACTCTTAAAAATTCGGGTTTATTTTGGAATAAAGGTATTTCGGTTTGTGCTATTTGTGATGGACATCTTTTTAAAGGGAAAAGGGTTGCAGTAATTGGTGGAGGCAACACCGCCCTTTCAGAATCAATTTATTTAAGCAAATTAGCAGACAAGGTTTATCTTATTGTAAGAAAAGATAATCTTAGAGCTATTGCCATGTTAAGAGATAGTGTTGCAAAGTTACCTAATATTGAAATTTTGTACAATTCAGAAGCCATAGAAGTAGATGGTAAATCTTTTGTTTCTTCGGTTAAGATTTTAAATAAAAAAGATAATATTGTTTATAAATTAGAAGTGAGTGCTGTATTTATGGCTGTTGGCTATAAGCCGAATACAGAATTTTTAAAGGGATTTTTGGATTTAGATGAAGAAGGTTTTATCGTTACTAAAGATGTTGTTAAAACAAGTGTTGATGGTGTTTTTTCGTGTGGAGATGTTAGCAATAAGCTTTATGCTCAAGCCATCACCGCTGCTGCTGAGGGGTTTATTGCATCTGTTGAGTTGGGAAATTTTTTAAAATAGTTTTTATTAAGATGTTTTTTGATTTTTAAATGAAGTTTTTATTTAATTTAATGCTTTAGAGTATATTTAATTGCCTTTTGATTTCAAAGATTAAAATGCCTGTAGATACAGAAACATTAAGTGAGTCTATTTTTCCGTTAGTTGGTATCCTTATTAAAAAATCAGAATTTTCTTTTATTAGCTTATGTACACCTTTTCCTTCATTTCCTAAAATAAGTGCAATTTTTTTGTCGCTTATTTTGATTTTGTTTATATCTTCTCCTTTAATATCGCTAGTGTATATCCAAAAGCCATAGTTTTTTAAAATATTTATTGTGTTGTTTATGTTTGTCACTGTTAATTTTTTTACATATTGACTTGCACCAGAGCTAGTACGCAAAACCGTTGAATTGTCTTTTGCGCTACGTTTTTGAGTAGTAATTACAAGATCTATACTAAATTGTTCTGCTGTTCTAAGGATTGCTCCAAAGTTTTGGGGATCTTCTATTTCATCTAGAAGTAAAATGAAAGCATTTTCTTTTTTTTTAAATGTTTCTAGCAAGTTTTCAAAATCTTTAGTTTGTGTTTTTACATTTTTATCTTTTTCAAGTTTTAATTTTAATGCAAATCCTCTGTGGTCTTTACTTTTAAGAATTTTGTCAAGTTCATTTGTGCTTATTCTTGTTATTTTTATATTTTTTATTTTAGCCAATTTTTCAATTTCTTTAGTTTTTGAACTTTTTTTTGATATATAAAGTTCAAATCCTTTATTATTTTTTATGCTTTCAATTATTGAATTGGCATGAGTTATGTACATATTATACTTTGAGTAAATCTATTTCATTACCATCTTTCAATTCTTTGCCCAAGTCTTCAAAAATTTTAATAGCATTAGAATTTAAATTTTTAGGTGTTTTTATTTTGGTGATTAATATTAAATTCCCAAACTTTTCGGTTTGAAGAATTGGCATTCCTGCGTTTTTAATTAAAATTTGTTCTTCATTGTTTATGCCTTTTGGAATTTGTATTTTAATCTCTTTTGAAGCGATTGTTTTTATTTTTACTTCTTTTCCAAGCGCTGCTTGAGTAAAGCTTATTGGAAGCATTGCATAGAGATCTTTACCGCTTCTTTTAAATATTTTGTGAGATCTTATCAATATTTTTACATAAAGATCGCCATATTCTTGATTGTCTGGATTAACATTTCCCTTGCCTTTCATTTTTATTTGTTGGTTATTATCAATACCTGGGGGAATGTTTAATTGAATAGTTTCTTGCTTTGCAAGGCTTCCTTTTCCTTTACAAGATTTACAAGGGTTTGGTATTATTTTGCCCTCGCCGTAACATTTAGAACATGTTGTTGTAACTCTGAAAAATCCTCCGCCTTGTACCACTCTTCCACTGCCGTTACACATGTTACATATCGAAGGGTTTGTGCCTTTTTCGGATTTTTTCCCGAGACAAGAATCACAAAGCATTTGTCTTGTTATGTTTATATTATTTTTGTAACCAAAGTATGCATTTTCAAGAGATATTTCTATGTTATATCCCAAGTCTTCACCTTTTGCATGTTTTCTATTTTTTTCTTGTCCTTTGTTTCCAGTGAAAAATGAATCAAAAATATCGCCAAAATCTTCAAAGATGTCTGAAAATCCACTAAATCCACCTGAAAATCCTTCAAATCCCCCTCCTTCAAAAGCGGAATGTCCAAATCTGTCGTATTTAGCTTTTTTATTATCATCTATTAAAATTTCGTAAGCCTGAGTAGCTTCTTTAAAGATAGCGGCAGCCTCTTCATTCCCCTGGTTTCTGTCTGGGTGATATTTAATTGCTATTTTTCTATAAGCTTTTTTTATCTCATCTTTTGAGGCTCCTTTTGAGAGCCCCAAAATTTCATAATAATCTTTTTTCACTATTTTTTATCCTCGTCAACAACCTCATAATCAGCCTCTTTACCCTCTCCGCTTGTATTGCTTTGTGGGCCATTTTCTTGTGGGCTGCTTGCATTTTGCTGGGAAGAATCTTTATACATCATCTCAGCTATTTTGTAAGAAGCTTTTTGAAGTTCTTCTGTTCTAGATTTTATAAGTGAAATGTCTTCTTTTTCAAGACTTTCTTTTAATTCTTTTATTTTACTTTCAATAGCTTCTTTGTCTTCGCTTGGAATTTTTTCAGAATATTCTTTTAATGATTTTTCTGTTTGATAAATTAAAGAATTAGCTGTATTTTTTGCTTCAATATTTTCTTTTAATTTTTTATCTTCTTCCGCATGAGCTTCTGCATCTTTTATCATTCGATCTATTTCTGATTCAGAGAGCCCTGATGATGATTCAATTCTAATTTTTTGTTCTTTGCCTGTTCCCATATCTTTTGCAGACACGTGAACTATTCCATTAGCATCAATGTCAAAGCTAACTTCAATTTGAGGGACTCCTCTTGGTGCTGCTGGTATTCCATCAAGTATAAAATTACCAAGTATTCTATTTTGTGATGCCATTTCACGTTCACCTTGAAGGACTTTAATATCAACAGAGGTTTGATTGTCAGCGGCTGTTGAGAATACCTGACTTTTTTTTGTAGGAATTGTGGTGTTTCGTTCAATAAGTTTGGTCATAACACCCCCCAGCGTTTCTATTCCTAGTGAGAGTGGAGTAACGTCAAGGAGTACCATGTCTTTAGTTTCTCCTGTTAAAATACCACCCTGAATAGCAGCCCCAATTGCTACAGCTTCATCTGGATTTACTCCTTTGTTAGGATCTTGTCCAAATATATCTTTTACAATTTTTTGAATAGCAGGAATTCTTGTTGATCCACCTACAAGTATTACTTCATTAATATCAGAAGCTTTAAGTCCTGCATCTTTAATAGCCTTAAGGCATGGTTCTTTTGTTTTTTGAACCAAATGGTCTACCATTTGTTCGAATTTTGCTCTTGTTAGAGTATATTGTAAGTGTTTTGGACCATTTGCATCTGCTGTAATAAATGGAAGATTTATTGAAGCTTCTTGAGCGCCTGAAAGCTCTATTTTAGCTTTTTCAGCAGCCTCTTTGAGTCTTTGAAGAGCCATTTTATCGTTTGACAAATCAATAGCGCTTTCTTTTTTGAATTCTGAAATTAAATGCTTTATTATCTCATCGTCAAAATTGTCACCACCAAGATGTGTGTCTCCGTTGGTTGACTTTACTTCAAAAACACCATCTCCAAGTTCCAATATTGAAATATCAAATGTTCCCCCACCAAGATCGTAAACAGCAACGATCTCTTCGTGTTTTTTTTCAATTCCATAAGCAAGAGCAGCAGCAGTTGGCTCGTTAACAATTCTTTTTACCTCAAGACCCGCTATTTTTCCAGCATCTTTTGTGGCTTGTCTTTGAGCATCATTAAAGTAAGCAGGAACTGTGATAACAGCCTCTGTAACTTTTTCACCTAAATAAGCCTCTGCTGTTTCTTTCATTTTTGTAAGAGTTGCTGCTGAGATCTCAGGCGGTGACATTTGCTTTTTTATATTTGAAATGTTTACTCGCGCATCGCCATTTAGCCCTTTTTCTATTTTATAAGGAACCATTTTTATTTCGCTTGCAACTTCTTCAAACCTTCTTCCCATAAATCTTTTAATAGAATAAATTGTGTTTTCAGGGTTTGTAACCATTTGGTTTTTTGCAACTTGCCCTACAAGTCTTTCGCCTTTATTTGTGTAAGCAACAATAGATGGAGTAGTTCTTCCCCCTTCTGAATTTTGTATTACAACTGGTTTTCCATGCTCCATTATAGCTACGCATGAGTTTGTTGTTCCTAGGTCAATACCTATTATTTTGCCCATATTATAAACCTCCTTTTTCTAATTAATTTTTGCTTTGAGCAACTTTAACTTTTGCTGTTCTTAATATTCTGTCGTTGTAGCAATATCCTTTTTGGTATACTTCTACTATTTCTGGATTTTTAAGACCTTCTTTTTCTTCAATGCTTATTGCTTCATGACGACTTGGATCAAAGTTTTCGCCATTTTCTCCAAATTTTTTTAAATTATATTTTTTATCAAAGATTGATAGTATTTCATTTTCAATCATACTGATTCCTGTTAATAAGTTATCAAAATCTTTAGATTTTTTTGAAGAGTTAATAGCTCGTTCTAAGTTATCAAGAAAATTAACGACATCTTTCATTATGGTTTCATTTGCAAATTTAACAAAATTGTCTTTTTCTTTTTCTAATCTTTTTCTGAAGTTTTCAAATTCTGCTTGTTTTCTTAAATACAAATCTTTAAGATTGGAGATTTCATTTTCAAGCTCAGTAATTTTTTTATCAGAATTTACTGAATTTAAGTTTTCTTTTTTTTGAGATTTTGTATTTTTATTATCTTGTTTGTTGTTTTTCTCAGATTCGCTTTTAGTTTCTTTTTTTTCCATTTTTCCTCCTTTGATAAAGCATTTTATCTTTAAAAAAAATATTTTACAAATTTTTTTCTTTCTTAAAATTTAATAAAATTGATTCATTTTGATCATTTGCAATATGTATATTTTTCTTAAGCTTTTATTAATAGTGTTGTATTGATACATATTGTTATTTGATAAAATGTTCGTGTGTATTTTTTTGTCAAAATAAAAAATTTTATTTTTTTATTAATAAGAATATTTTTGGTAGCATTTTTTGGTTTTGTTTGTTTTTAGTTTGTTTATAGATACCCTTAATATTGGAGTATTGTTAAAATGTGGTCGAGTATTGGTTTTGCTAAGCTATTAATTTTTTGTTGTAATTTAATGTATTATTGCTTATTATTTAATCTATGAAAATAAGCATTGCTCAAACGAAATACAGAGCCTTAGATTTTGATAAATGTATTACTGATTTTAAAATTAATTATGATGCAGCTTTGCTAAGGGGTTCAGACGTTTTAGTTTTTCCTTCTATGTTTTTAGGCAATACTAAGTATGGCAAGTTGTTTGAGCTTTTTAAATATTCTCAAAATGTATGTAAGTTTATTGAATTTATGAAAGAACAGGTTGATGACAGCACTTTAATTGTTTTTGGTCATAGTGTTTATAAGGATGACAAACTTGTAGATGTTGTTTCTGTCATCAGTGATCATAAAGTTATTCTAACTGTATCACAATACAATTTGCCTGGATTTTTTAGTTATAAGGACAATTTATTTGCTGTATTAAATTTTGAGGATGATTTGTTATTTAAAGAGCTAATTCCCAAATTTGGCGAGGATTTAAAGAAGGCTCAGTACTTAATAGTGCCGTCTAAATCTTATTTCACTAAGGAAAAGAATAATCTTAGGTTAAAATTATTTGAAAGAGTTGCTATTGAGAATAATCTGGATGTTGTTTATTCGAATTTTTATGGGGCTGAAGATTCTGCAGTTTATGATGGGCAAAGCTTTTTTATTAATAGTTTTGGCAAGATAAAACAAGCCAAAGGATTTGAATTTGATTTTATATCTAATGATACATTTCAAGATTTAAAATTTGATACATGTAATGAGCTTTTTGAAAAAATTATTTTAGCAATATCTCTTGTTTTAAGAGAATATGTTTCTTTTTCGGGATTTTCTAAAGTTCATTTGGGTATATCTGGGGGTATTGATTCTGCTCTTGTTGCGTGTCTTGCATGTTTTGCTTTAGGCGCTGAGAATGTTGTTGGGATTTCTATGCCTAGTAAATTTTCATCAGCAGATTCTATTTCTGATGCTAAAGAACTTTCTAGAAAATTAGGTTTTAAATTGATTGAAATGCCAATAAAAGATTTATTTGAAGTAAGCAGTAAATTTTTTGAAGGATATTTTGATGTTAAAGGTGTTACTGGGGAGAATTTACAAGCTCGGTTAAGGGGGCTTTTATTAATGTCTTATAGTAATTCTCAAAATTCTTTGCTTTTAAATACTGGCAACAAAAGCGAGATTGCAGTTGGTTATTGTACCCTTTATGGGGATACTTGTGGAGGACTTGCTTTGATTGGAGATCTTTTTAAGACAGAGGTTTATGATCTTGTAAAGTATATTAATGCAAAATTTGACCAATGTATTATTCCTGTTAATATTATTTTAAAGGAGCCTTCAGCTGAGTTAAGGTTTGATCAAAAAGATAGTGACTATCTTCCAAAATATGAAGTTCTTGATGTTATTTTAAATAAATATTTGATTGACAATGAATCTGTAGATTCAATTTATCTTAATTTTGAAAAAAGTATAGTTGATAAAGTTTTAAATCTTTGTTTTAAAAATGAATATAAAAGAAGGCAAGGGGCTCCTATAGTTAAAGTTTCTAAAAAAACCTTTGGTTTTGAGCTTTCAACTTCTATTTTAAATAATATGATTTGAAATTATGACTAAAGCTTAGGTTTTTAAATTCTTTTTTTTTTAAAATTTATTTAATAGACATATGTGGCCATAGTATAGAATTTGCTTTTTTATTTTTACTTTTCCCTAGTATATTAATATTATTAATTTTTATGTTGTGATAGCTTAATAACCCAAGTCTTTTTTAAGCATTAAATTATGTCAATAATTATTTATTGAATTTAGAAGCGATGTGTGTATTGCAGTGTAGTATGAAATTTTGAATGTAAAAATTATAAAAATGAGCTTTGTTTCAATGCTTTTACTTTCAGTTATTGTTTTTTAATTTTAATGGGGTTTTGGCGCTTAAATCAAAGGACATTGTTTTAAATTGGGAACTATGTTTTTTATCAGGAAAAGGAGTTTATGTTTGATAAATTTTTTTATCTTTTGCTATTTAATAGAATCTGTGAGATTGAAAATAAAAAAATTTAATATGGATATTTATGATTTTTATACTTTTTTTAGTAAAAGTTATTCTAATTTAGTGCTTTTTTTAGAGGTGCTTTATGAAAAAATATTAAATTTATCAAGGTATAATGCTTTTAGAGATGATTTTTCAATTTTAGAATTTATTATTAATAAGAGAATCAATATAAAAATGGATTGGGATTTTGAAAAAATTATATTTTTGTTAAATGAATCGATTAGGCTTGCATTAAGTGGTTTTGATAAATTAATTTTAGATTTTAAATCTGATGGGTCTATTGTAACTAAGGTTGATAAGCAAATTGAGCAATTCTTATTCAAAGAAATCAAAAAGCTTGGTAATTTTGTTCTTAGAGGAGAGACTATATCTCCTTATGAAGAAGAGTATATTAAAGATGCTTTAATATCAAAGAGTACTTTTATTATTGACCCTATTGATGGAACTTCTTCTTTTGCAGCAGGCCTTCCTTCATGTGGAGTATCGCTAGTGTATGCTAGTGGCGGCAAAATTATTGAATGAGCCATTTCTCTTTCTTTAAGCGGAGAGTTTTTTATTGCTTTTAAAGATAGTGTATTTTATGCTAAAAAACATTGGTAGCTATCCTTTAAAAGAATATTTTACTTAATTTATTTTTGATAATTCTGAATGTTATAATATTTATAGTTGGCTTGCAGTTTTAAGGTCTATTATAAGGTCATTTAATTTTGATATTTCTTCTAATATTCATATTAATGATTCTTGTGTATATTCTTTGCCAAACTTTTTACAGGTTCTTATAAGGCCTATTTTTCTTTTTTAGGGCTTTGGAATATTGCAGCGTGTTTAGCTATTGGTAATAAGTTGGGTATGGTTGGTGAATTTTATTGTGGCAATCAAATGACACTAGACATAGATTCAATGTATATTTTAGAACCCAACAATTATAAAAGATGGTCCTTGAAAGATTTTTATTTATCCTGATGATAAATCAACAATAGACATTGTAAGAAAAGATGCAAATAAAAAAATTAATAAGCAAGATATAAAAAGAATTTGAAAATTATTATTTATGTTTTGCGGGTTTGTTGTTATTAGATTCAATGTCGAGTGTTTTGATTAGTTTGTTTAAGGTCCAGCTTGAAAATTTTATGTAAAGCATTTTAATTGGATTTTTTGTATTTTTTTTTAGCACTTTTAACGATTCTATATTCATTAAAGCTATTATTTCTTTTAGTGTTTTTGGCAAATTATTGAAAATTTTGGAGCCTACTTTATGTCCTTCTAAAATAAAATTTTGAAGAGTTATTTGATCTTTTTTTTGTAGGCGCCGCATGTATAGTTTCAAAATACGCTCTTGAGATTTCATAATTTCTGAATTAATTTGTTCTTGTTTTTTAGTAATTTTTTTCTTGCTTTCAATAATAGGTTTTTTAGGCAGAGACTTGTAAGGGTTTGTTCCTGGAATATAATTTTTAGGAATTTTCATATATTTTACTCCTATTTAACTAGCTAACCTATAATTGTATTATTTTTTTTGTTTTTATGCAATCAATATTGATATTTTGATTTTTTATGATTAGAATCATCATATGAAGGAGTTTTTAAGGGCAGGGGCTTTTAATTTATTGCTTGGTTCTTTAATGTTGTTTGTTGTTATTTTTTTACAATTTAGGAATTTAAACCTAAATATCTTTTTTTTAAAAGATATAAAATTGGAAGTAAATAATAAGGTTGAAAATAGTGAATATATTTTAAATGATATTGTTGTTAATGTTAGGGGACTTAGGATATTTTTATCAAAACTTAATCCACTTGTTGTTTTAGAAACTGGTTTAAATCTTTTCCCCATCTCTTATAAAGTGCAAAACATAGGTATTTATGTTTATTTTGAGAATAATATTTTTCTTGGGTTTTTACTCGATTCAGAAAATAATTTTAGTATTGAATCAAATCTCTCTAAGAGCTTTTTGTTAAGTTATGAAGTTGAAGATCATTATGAAGTTTTATTAAATGATCCTACTATTTCAATAAGACAAGGGAAGAACTTGGAATATAAAATTTTTTTAGGAGAAAATGTAAAGATAAGAGAAAAAGATATTTTAATTTCTCCTCAAGCAGCATTTAGAATTGGCAACGCTATTTATATTGATTCACCAAAGAAAAATATTTCAAATTCGATTATAGAGGGCAATCAAAGTAATAAAAGTGATGTATTGGATTATTCCACTATACGTTTAAAAGTTAAAGAGGTGGATAATAAAATTTTTAATGATGCTTTAAACAATTTTAGACAAAATGCTTATGATTATTGGAACAATTCTGTTAATTTTAATGTTTCAAAGGGAGGTTGGCTTAAATATGGTGCATATAGCTTTGATGAAAATTTAATGGTTTGTTTTTTAGCAGAATCTTTAGTCAGAGGGGATTACGAGTCAATAATTTTAAAATTAGATTCTTTATTAGTTAAAAATGAACATAAGTTGACTTATTTAAGTTTATGTTATTATGCTAATTCAGATCAATTCGATAAATTTTTTTCTTATTTATCAAGGAATAAAACTTTTATTGACTCTCTTGAAGAAGACAGACTTATGGTTTATTTAAAGGAGGATTCTCATCTTTTGGAAAAAATTTTTTTATCAGAAAACGGCTCTAAATTAAACAGTGCTTTAAATCTTCTTAAAGATCCTAAAAAAATATTAAGTTCTAATTTTAGTTTAAGCCAAGCCTACAACATTTTATCTAATTATCTTACTTTTCTTAAGATTAGAGCTGATGATTCTTTTTATTTAAGTTTTAAAAAGGAGCTTTATAAATTTATATTTACTTTATTTGGTGTTACAGATGAAGGAAAAGTGTATATTTTAAATAATAACATTAATTCATCTGATGTTGTTGAGTATGCATTAAAGATTTCTGGGGTTCTTAAAAGAATATCATCTTATTTAAAAGATAATTTAATATTAAAGCTTTCATTTAATGCAATTTATTATTCTTTGATGAGTGATTATGCCAAAAAAATTCCTTATGAAAGCTATTATTCTGATATTATTGATAATCAATATCTGCCCCAATTTATCTTTATTTCTAGCCATGGATCTATCAGGTGGATATATACTGCTTCTAGGATTTTAAATCGCGAAATTACTGATGCTAAAGTTGCAATTGATTTTGATCAAGAGATTAATTATTCAAGCTATATATTTTTTGGAAATATTTTAAATCCAACTTTAGTTAGATTTAGAGAAATTGATTGGTTTACAGACTATAAGTTTTATGTATATTCTGATGGTTGGAAGTATTATCCTTTGAGTAAAATTTTGGTTATTAAAGCAACGCCCAAGAAGAAAAGGTCTTTTAATCTTTTATTGAGATTTGACAAAATTGCCAAAAAAATAAATATTTATGAATAAACTCTTATTATCAGAATTGATAATTGACATTGGAAATACTAGCATTGCTTTTGCCTTATTTAAAGATAATCAAGTTAATTTGTTTATTAAAATGAAAACAAATCTTATGTTAAGGTATGATGAGGCTTATAGCTTTCTTGAAGAAAATTTTAATTTTAACGTAAATCAAGTTTTTATAAGTAGCGTTGTTCCTGTTCTTAATGAAATATTTAAAAATGTCATTTTTTCTTTTTTTAAAATAAAGCCCTTGTTTATTGGTTTTGATTCAAATTATGATTTGACATTTAATCCTTATAAAAGCGGTAAATTTTTGCTAGGTTCAGATGTTTTTTCTAATCTTGTTGCAGCCATTGAAAATTATTCATTTGAAAATGTTTTAGTAGTAGATCTTGGAACAGCTTGTACCATTTTTGCTGTTAGTAGGCAAGATGGGATACTTGGTGGTCTTATAAATTCTGGTCCTTTGATAAATTTTAATTCTTTATTAGATAATGCCTATCTTCTCAAGAAATTTCCTATTAGCACTCCAAATAATCTTTTAGAGAGAACTACATCCGGGAGTGTAAACAGCGGTTTATTTTATCAATATAAGTATTTAATAGAAGGTGTTTATTGGGATATTAAAAAGATGTATAAAAAAGAATTTAATTTAATAATTACTGGGGGCAATGCTGACTTAATTTTGCCATTAATTGAGATAGAGTTTATTTTTAATATTCATTTAACTGTAGAAGGTATTAGAATTTTAGGAAATTCTATTTAAGTTTGTTGATTGAAATTTTTGTTTTTAAAGTTTTAAATTTTTTTGTTAAATAAATTTGGGAAATTTTTTGTTTGTTGATTGAAATTATCTAAAATTGATGTTATCTTTTCATATACTTTATCATTAATTTCTGCTTTAAATGAATTCAAGTTTGATTCTACATAATTTTCTTTGCTGAAGCCCACTATAAATCCACTTAATTTTGTTTTTTTAAGCCATGAATATGTTAATTCTAAAATTGTTAAGTTATTTGTCTTTGCTATCTCTTCAAGTTTATTTATGGTTTTCAAAGTATAAGGCCAAATTTCTTTTTTGAAAAGTATCAATTTTTCTGTTCTAATATCATTAAATTTGTTTTTATCTTTTATATTAGCTTTGGATAAAAGTCCTTGAGCAATTGTTGAATATGATATGGTGGCAATATTGTTGTCTTCACAGTAGGGAATTACATCTTTTTCCTTATTTCTAAATAAGGGGTTGTATCCTATTTGGTTTACGTCAATTTTGCAAACTTTTTTTATGCTTTCCATGTGTGGTATTTCAAAATTGCTTACACCTACATATTTTATTTTTTCTTTTGCTCTCATTTCTTCAAGAAATGATGCAATTGGTCTTAGGTCAAAATCGTTTTTAGGCCAGTGTATATAGTAAATATCTATATAATCAGTTTTTAAATTTTTAAGACTTTCATTAAAGTTCTTTGTATATTCTGAAATTTCCATTGGGTAGCATTTACTCGCGATTAAAATATTTTCTCTTATTGTTGGATCTTCTTCTATTATTTCACCAATTATTTTTTCTGAAATTCCATTTCCATAAGCTCTTGCAGTATCAATATTTCTGATCCCATGATTGTATGCTTTTTTTAATATTTTTTTAGCGGTTTCTTTTTCGACCTGTTTAAAGTATCCTCCTCCAAATTGCCAAGACCCCAAAATTAATTTGCTATAAGTATTTATCTTTTCTTCAAGATTGTTCATATATTCTCCTTTTTATTTTATGATAAATTGGTATTTTTGTTTTAATGATTTAAGTATGTCTTATTTTAAATGTTTTATAAATAAAATTTTATAGTTTGTTAATGGTTTTTAACAATTTTTCTTTATTAAAATCTCTATTTATTCCAAATCTGGTTAAAGAGAAATCGTATTTTACAGGATCTTTATTATTTTCTTTTGAAAAATAGCTTGTAATTTTTATTGCTTTTTTAAGATTTACGTTTTTTAGTTCTTTGATTTTAAATAGTTTTGAAGCAATGTTTGTCATATGAGTATCCATTGGCACTATAAGCTGATTGGGATTGAATTTATTCCAAATGCCCAAATCGACGTCATCTTTGCGTATCATCCATCTTAAGAATAAAAAAAGTCTTTTACAAGAGCTTCCCTTTGAAGGCTTTGGAAGCAGCATTCCGAATTCTCTTCCATTTATTTTTTCCATATGTTTAATTAATTCATCTATGCTGAGTATAAAATTTTGGTTTTTATAATAAATACTGTAAAGAAGATTTTCAAGTGTATGGTGATGTTCTTTTATTACCTTAAGGGTGTACAGTAGCCTTACAATATCTTCCCCTTTGAAAAATCTATAAACAAATCCTTTAAATATTTCTTTTAAATCTTTTTCATTTACCAGCTTAAGGTTCTCAGAAGGGGATTTGCCAAGTGGTTTAAGTATTGTCTCGATTGCTTCTAAAATTTTTTCTACTTTTCCAAGTGCTAATGAAGAACTAATTAGGCCTACAAGTTCAATGTCTTCTTTTTCTTTATACCTGTATAGAAATTCTAAAGGATCTGGATGTATAAATTTTTTTTTATTGTATTTTGAATATATTCTTTCTAGAAAATCATATAGCGAGCTTTTAGCTTTTATTTGCATTATTATATTCTAATAGTTCTAATAATATTTTTTTAAGTTTTTTATCGTAAAGTTTGTCTTTTGCCCATTTTCCAGTCAAATCATATATTGTTGGAGCAGATCCTCTTTTAACAAGGTAAAATCTAGGATCAACCATATTTGATTTGATATTTTGTTTTGAAGCATAAGCTTTTAAATGTTGAATATGAGCCTTAATTCCTTCTTTAATATTGGAAAAAGAATTTCCTTTTGTAAGATTATTAGTAGCGCCTATTCCTGAAAAATTGTGTTGCTCTTTTGAAACTATTCCATTAAATTTTAGAGCTCCTGTTTCTAGTAGCATTTGAGCATAGGCGATGTCGTAATTAACCCCTTCAATCAAAGATTCGTTTATATAGGTTTTAGCCACAGTGCTTACATAATTTTTGTCAAGGTCTGGATTTATTTCTAAAGTATATTTTACAAGGTCTTCCAGTTGAGTTTTTCCTCTACTTATTAAAAAGGGAATATATTTTTCTTTTTGTATTTCAGTACTTATTTCGATTATCTCTTCATTACTATGAGCTTCATTTGTTAGAAAGATATTGATCATTGCAAATAGCAAGAATTTTTTTATCATTATTATTTTTCCTCTTCAATAAATTTATTAATTTCATTAACTATAGAATTAAATTTTGATAACATTGATTTTTTGTTTTTTAAAAAATTAAAACTTTTTAAATAGTTTCTGCTAAAAATAAGATCAGAAATTTCTGCAATATTGCTTATATCTGTTAGCTTTATAGAGTTTATATTAACAACTTTTGTGTGGAGATTCTTTTCATTTTCTTTTAGAATTAGTTGTAAGTTTTTTAAATTTCTTATTGTTTGCGGTTTTCCTCCTATATTGATATATTTTGTTATGTTTATGTTTTTTGCAAGGATAAAATTAGCAATATTTGCTTGATTTCCTAGTGTAATTAACGTTAGTTTATTAAGGTTCATTTTTGAATTTAAAAACTTTAAATTTTGACTTGATTTTGCTAGTTCAATAATGCTTTGAATATCATTTTCAGTAGATGCAATATCAGCTTTTTCATTAAGAATATTGGCAGGCTCAATTAAATAGCTAATACTTTTATTGATTACATAGCTAAATATACTTTTATGGCTATTTTTAATAAAATCGTAGCTTTTCATATGTTTATATTTTGGTGAATATAAATAAACAATTTTTCCTTTCTTAACAAGCCTGCTAATTAAAGATTTGAACATTGAATCGTGAGAATAATAAGGAAGTATAAGCAAAACAGAATCGTATAGTTTTTGGTTATTGCTAATAAGGGCTTGTTTATATATGTTATTTTCTTTTGGTAAATAATTCATTTCGTTTATGAAAAAAGGATTAAATTCGTATAAAAGAAATGGATTTTGTTTTTTAAGGCCCAATGTTGAGCTTACAGGGTACCAAATCGATAAGTTTAAATCATTTTTGTGATCTTTAATTCTTGCAAATCCAATCTGATAGCTGCTATTGTTTTCGTCTTTAGGATAATTTATAAAAAGTGCTAAGTATGAAAAAATGGTTGCAATAATAACGGTTAAAATAGCAGGCATTACAAGCACTGTTTTTAGCAAAATTGAAAGAAATATTCCTTTTGATTGTTTTATAGACCTGTTGCTTCTTCTTCTTCTATTTACTATTGTTTTTATGTTTTTAAAGAAGATGATTATCATAAAGATTAAGAATATACTGCCAATATATAACATTAGCGGTCTGATTTCTGTAAAGTATAAGGTTATTACAAAAAAAGTACCTGGAAATATTATGAAGTAGTCTTCATAAGTAAATTCTTTTTTAAAATTAAATAAATTTACTATTAAAAATATGCTAAAACTGGTTAAGAAAATGAGTTCATAAATTTGCGTATCCATAAAAATAATTTTTCCTTAAATAATTATAAGCATAAAAGCAATTTTTCCAAAATAGTTTACAGAATTGATTATTAAATAGTGTTAATATAATTTTAGATTTAAGAAGAATTGTTTAATTAAGAGAGTTTATTTTTGTTTAATATAAAATGTTGTGTTAAAATAGATTATGCTTTACAGGTGAAAGGTAGTAACATATGGTCGGAACCTTTTTAGGAACTGGTGCTTCAAGTGGTGTTCCTATGTTAAATTGTAGCTGTAGAGTCTGTACTTCAAGTTCTAGTAAAAATAAAAGATTGAGAAGTTCTTTTTTTCTTGAGGCATCTTCTGGGATTAAATTGTTGATTGATACAGGTCCTGATATTAGACAACAACTTTTAAGAGAAAATATAGATAAGCTTGATTTAGTACTTTATACCCATGAACATTATGATCATATTATGGGTTTTGATGATATTAAGTTTTATACACGAGCTGCTCCTTTAAACATTTATGCTAGAGATACTGCCATAGTTCATATAATGAATGCTTTTTCGCATAATTTTTCATCCAATCCTTCTTTAAGTGGAAAGGCAGACATTATTCCTAATGTGGCTAAAGATTTTAAGCCTATTTTTTTTAAAGGTCTAAAGATAGTGCCAATTCCCTTGATTCATGGAGATATAGTTAGTTTGGGTTATAGGGTAAACAATCTAGCGTATCTTACTGATGTTAAATTTATTCCTGAAGCGTCTTATGATTATTTAAAAAATTTAGATTTACTTATAATAGATGCCATGAGGATTAAGCCTCATCCGACTCATCTAAATTTTTCAGAGGCTATTAGCGAGATTAAAAAAATCAATCCCGAAATTTCTTACTTTACACATATTGCACACGATATAATGCACGAAGAATTTGATTATTTAAAAAAAGACAATATCTATTTAGCTTATGATGGATTAAAGATTTATATTTGATTTAAATTTAAAGAGGATTTATGAAATTAATCTCATGGAATGTAAATGGAATTAGAGCTGTTTTAAAAAAGGGTTTTCTTGAGTTTGTAAAAGAATATACTCCAGATATTTTGTGTGTTCAAGAAACTAAAGCCTTAAGAGAACAGTTGCCAAAGGATTTGATTCTTAAGGATTATTATTCTTATTTTTCAAAGTCAAAGATTAAAGGCTATAGTGGTGTTTGTATTTATTCTAAAGTTAAGCCTATTGCTGTAAATTTACTTGGAAAAGAAATTTTTGACAATGAAGGCAGAGGGCTTGTAGCATACTATGATGATTTTGTATTAATTAATGGTTATTTTCCCAATTCTCAAGCTTTAAGAAGAAGACTTATTTATAAACTTGATTTTTTATCTTATGTCGAAAATCTTATAGATTCACTTGTGGGTGGTGGTAAAAATGTAGTAATTTGTGGTGATTTTAATATTGCTCACACTGAGATTGACCTTGTAAATCCTGATTCTAATAGAGATTCGCCCGGATATTATATTGAAGAAACGGATTGGCTAGATAACTTTTTAAACAAAGGATATGTGGATACATTTAGGATATTTAATAAGGAGCCGGGTTGTTATACTTGGTGGAGCTATAGAGCAAGAGCTAGGGAGAAAAATATGGGTTGGAGAATTGATTATTTTGTTGTTAATGAATTTTTTAAGAGAAATGTTAAAAAATCTCTAATTTTAGACAAAGTAATGGGAAGTGATCATTGTCCTGTTTTTTTAGAGTTGGTTGATGTAGTTAGCTAAAGGGAGGAGGCTAGATTGAAAAAAAACATTGCAATTTTTTATTTAATATTTATTGTTAATTTTAGTTTTGGCATTGATTTAAATGATCTAAATTTTTATCGTAATCTTGAAAAAGAAGAATTGATATTTTTTATTAATTTATTAAAGAGAGAGCAACTTGTTTTGGGAAATAGCTGTGCTTTAGAGTATATTGAATTGGCTTATAAGGCATTAAAGGAAAAAAACATAAATTTATTATTAAAAAATGACAAAGAATTGGCAGTAGATAATAATACTGAGCACTTAGAGCGATCTAAGGCATATAACAATGCAAGGCTTATCTTTAAGGCCACAAAAGATTTAAATGCTTTGGTTCATATTAGTGGGGATGGACTTTTAAAGACTTTAGATGGTAGAAACTTAGGGGTTAAGGATAACAAATTTATTATTTTAGATTCTTTTTTGAATAACGATTTTTATGATAATGTTCCAAGCGAATATACTACTATTGAAATTTATAATAAAAGCATTTTAACGCCCAATTTAAATAAGTTTCTTCTAGATAAGCGTTCAAATCCTTTTATTTATCTTGAAGATTTTAATAAAAAAGTTTACTTAAATGATATTCCAAAATTAAGCAAAGAAGAGTTGTTATTTTTATTTTATGAGCTATTTCCAGTTTCTAAGCTAAAGAGTTTAAAAGATTGGAATGATTTTGGATTTTCATCTATTTCAAAAGCATTGAATAAAATTTATTCTGAAAAAATAAATTCAATAAGAGGGAGTGCAAATGAATTATCAAAAAATTAAAAATTATTGTAAATTTACAAGCGTTTTTCTATTTTTTTTGTTTTCCTGTGTTTCTAATGAATTAAAGTTAGATCAAAATTTGGTAAAAGGAAAACTTGTTAATGGGCTAAGGTATTATATTTATAAAAATCAAACCCCAAAGAATGCCGTTAATATGGGAATTGTTTTTAATGTGGGTTCTCTTAATGAAGAAGATAATGAGAGGGGAATAGCGCACTATCTTGAACATATGGCTTTTAATGGTACAAAAGATTATCCAGGGAATTCTATAATTGATGTTCTTAAAAAATTTGGAATGCAATTTGGCGCGGACATTAATGCTGCTACTAGTTTTGATTTCACTTATTATAGACTTGATTTGTCAGACGGTAAGAATAAAGATGAAATTGATGAATCTATAAATATTTTGAGAAACTGGGCTTCTCAAATTAGCTTCATGAAAGAAGAAGTAGATCTAGAGCGAAATATTATTATTGAGGAAAAAAAGCTTGGTGAGACTTATCCTAGAAGAATTTATAAAAAAATGGATAAGTTTTTGACAAGCGGAAGTCTTTATGAATTTAGAAATCCTATTGGCCTTGAAGAGCAGATTTTATCTTTTCAACCAGAGGATTTTAAAAAATTTTATGGAAAGTGGTATAGGCCAGAACTTGCAAGTGTTATTGTGGTGGGAGATATTGATCCTATAGAAATTGAAGAGAAAATAAAGAAGCAATTTATTTCTTGGAAAAATCCAACCGATAAAATTAAAGAAGTAAAAGTAAGTTTAGACGTAGAGCTTAAAGATAAGTTTTTACTTTTAGAAGATTTGGAAGTTGGAGAACCCAGTTTAATGTTCTTTAAAAAGGAAATTATTAACTTTATAAATACCAAAGATGATGTTTTAAATGATATTAAAAGGTCTTTATTGGCTGCTCTTTTTGAAAATAGATTTTCTGAATTAAAGACCACTGGGGTAAAGCATTTTAAAAATGTTTCAAATAAAGATTTTTTTTCATTTAAATCAGATAACAATACTATTGTTGCAAGATCTATTTCTTTAAACTTTAATCCAGATCATTTGAATGAAGGAATTCAAGATTTTTTTTATGAGCTTGAGAGGATAAGAAAATTTGGATTTACTCAAGGTGAGTTTGAAAAAGTTAGATCTCAATTTTTTAAATCTTTAGAATCAAGGAAAAGGAATATAAATAAAACAAATTCATGGGCTATTTTTGAAGATTTAATAGAAATTGCTATTTATGGTTCTAATAAATTTGATATGAATGAATATTATGACCTTTCTTTTCAATATTTGGGAAAGATTGATTTAAAAACAATAAACAATCTTGTAGGAAGAGAGTTTGATGTAAAAAATTGTGCAATTTTTTATTCTTACTATGGAGGAGCACATCCTGTTTTATCTTTTGAGGATATTGAGAATCTTCAAAAGATAGCCTTAAAAAAAGAGTTAAAGTCTTATGAGAATTTTTCAATTGAGAATAAATTTTTTAATAAGTCTTTAGATAATAAAGATATTATTAGAGAAAATGAGTTTGAAAATGGAATTTCATCATTTGTTCTTGAAAACGGGGTTGAAGTTTATTTTAAATATAATGATCAAAAAAAGGGTTTAATTGATTTTAGTGCAACTTCTTGGGGAGGTTTGCTTAATGAGGATTTAAAACTTATTCCTGTTTTATCTTTTGCGCCCGGAGTAGTATCTGGTTCAGGTTACGGTGATTATTCTGCATTGCAGACTGAAAAATATTTATCAGATAAAGCTGTTTCTTTAAGTGTTGCTGTTGGGGCTCAAGAATCGTATATTAATGGAAGTTCAGATAAAAAAGATCTTGAAACTCTTTTTCAGCTTATATATTTTACTTTCAAGGAACCCAAAATAGATGATGTTTTTTTGCAAAATGCTATTAATAATATAAAAGCATTAATAAAGAGCAATGAAAATAGTTCTGATTATCATTTTCATAAAGCCATTAGTAAATTTTTAAATAATAATGATCCTAGATTTGAAGATATAAAAGATAGTGATTTGCAATATTTTACAAAAGAAAATATTTTATCTTTTTATAAGAAAAGGTTTACTTATGCAAATAATTTTAAGTTTGTCTTTGCTGGAGACTCAGATATTCAGACAATAAAGGCTTATTCAAGGAAATATTTAGGCAATCTTAACTTTAAAGAAATAAATGAGTATAAAGATTTAGATTACTCTTACAGTAAAGATTTTAATAAAATAGTTGTAAGGAAAGGAAAAAATTCAACTAGTTTTGCTTATGTAATTTATCCTTTTAAATTTAATTTTTTAGAAAAAACTTCGTTAAATTTAAATGCTTTAGCAGATCTATTAACGGATGGGCTTATAAAAAATATTAGAGAAAAAATGTCTAGTGTTTATTCAATTCAAGCCTTTTTTGACTCCAATGTAAGGAAAAATGTAGATTCCGATGGTATTTTATCTATTTTTTTTACTACCGAGCCTAAAGAGCTTGATAATGTTTTAAATTCTATTAATCGCTATATGATTGAAAGGCAAAAAATAGATTTTAATGATAAAGATTTTTCTTATATCAAGAAGAATTATATTAAAAATACAAAAATAAATTCAGAGAAGAATGATTATTGGATTTCAAATATATTGGCAGCGGTATCCTGGTATGGAGTATTTAAAAATAATTTTGGTGTTAAGTTTATAGAGACAAGCTTAAATAAAGATTTAATAAATAAATTTTTTAAGAAAATTAATCTTGACGAAAGAGCAGAGATATTGTTAATACCCGAATAATTTGTGTTTACTTAAAAACATTCTTGTTTTCTGGGTTTACTAGAAAGCAAGAATGTTTTATTTAATTTCTTCTTAGCAAGACATCCTCTAGGGGAATCGAACCCCTCTTGCCAGGATGAAAACCTGGAGTCCTAACCGATAGACGAAGAGGACAAAAGTGAGCTCAGTAGGACTCGAACCTACGACAAACGCCTTAAAAGGGCGCTGCTCTACCACCTGAGCTATGAGCCCAAAAGTCATTTTATGACCATTAGAAGTAATAATATATTTATTTTCTAATAATGTCAAGCTAAATTGGTATAAAATTAATAATTTATACCAAAAATGTATTTAACAATTTGAGCTGCACAGGACTTGAACCTGTAACCAGCGGATTAAGAGTCCGATGCTCTACCACTTGAGCTAGCAGCCCAGTTTATTAATTTGCTAACAATAAGAATAAGTTTTTATAAATTTAATGTCAAGGTTTGATGTTGCTTTTTTTTAATTCTTCTAGTAAATTTTTTGCTTCTAGATTATTAGGAGAGATTGTAAGAAGTTGAATTAGTGCTTCTTCTGCCAATATTTTATTTTTTGCATTTATTCTTGATCTTGCTAATTTTATTAATAGATTTTGGTTATTAGGAGAAAATCGTAATGCATGTTCGTATGCAAAATCTGCTTCATTGTATCTTTTTAGCTCATAGAAAGAATCTGCAATCAAATTATAAACTTTTATTATTCTTGCTCCTTTAGAATCAAGGCTAATGTATTCTTGAAAGTATTTTAATGCATTTTCATAATTTTTTTGAAAAAAATAAGCTTCTCCTAGTGCTTGAATAATTCTTATGTCATATTTTTTAATACCAAGCCCTATAATCGCCTCTTTTTCAGCTCTCTTGTATTCTCCTATGGCTATTAGGCTCCATATCAATATTATTCTAGCATCTAAGTTGTTGGTATTTAGTCGAATTTCTTCTAAAGTGTTTAAAATAGCTTCTTTAAATCTTCCTTCTTTATACAGAAGAAGAGAGTCTTCTTTTTCTTTAGGTGGTGATTGTCCAAATAGTAAGCTTGAATTGGATAGCAGAATTAAAGTTATTTGTAATAGAAAAAAAAATTTCATTCTTCTAAATCCTCCATTTCACAATTTCCTTTAAATATTGCTCCAGAATCAATAAAAAGCTCTTTGGTTTTAATGTTTCCTATTAATTTACCGGTTTTGTAGATTTTAATTGTTTTTAAAGCCTCAATATTTCCTTTTATTTTGCCATGATTTAGTAAATGTTGGCATTTTATTTCAGCTTTAACATCAGCTTTTTCCCTTAGATAGATTGAGTTTGATGAGTTTATTAAACCTTTAAGCTTTCCCTCTATTATTATTGGCTTATTGCTTTCAATATATCCTTCAAACTCAAAATTTTTTTTTATTATATTTTGAGTACTACTTTCTTCGAATTCTAAGCTATCTATACTCATAGAGTTAGAGTCCTCTAAAAATGAATGCTTTAAATTTAAAGCATTCATTTGTGATTGAATTTTTATGATTTTTTATTATTTTATTAGTCGTTTCTTCTTTGGCCCAAAAATCTTAGAAGATATAAGAATAAATTTATAAAATCTAAATAAAGTTTAAGTGAGGCCACAACCGCCATTCTGTTTTTTATTTCAGTGTCATCTTGTAGCATTTTATCCATTTTAGAAATATTTTGAACGTCATAAGCTGTTAGGCCTGTAAATATGACTACGCCCAAAATAGATATAAGGAAATTAAGACCTGAGCTTCTAAAAAACATATTAACAAGAGATGCAATAATGATTCCCCATAATCCCATTATTAGATAGCTTCCCATTTTTGTTAGATCTGTTGTTGTAGTGTATCCATAAACAGACATTCCAAGAAATGTTCCGGCAGTAATTCCAAATGTAAATACTATTGATCCTTGTGTATAAATCATAAATATAGAAGATAATGTTACGCCTGTTAGTGCTGAGTAGAGCAAGAAAAGAGCTGTTGCAGTATTGCTTGATATTTTATTAAGAGCACCACTTATTGCATATACAAGTCCAAATTGTATAAGTATTATAGCCATAAATGACATTGAATTTGAGAATATTATTGCTTTTATTGTTTGATTTTCTGAGGTTGCATATGCAAACATTGCCGAGATTAAAAGTCCAATTGACATAAGTCCAAAAACTTTGGCTAAAAACTTGTTTTTTATTAGTATTTCTTGTTTTTCTTGTGTTAAATCGATCATAATAAAGCCTCCTTATTATTTTATATTAAGATTTGTTTTGATCGTTAAATTTTTTGCGAAGTTCATCAAATATAGCGCTTGGAACTTTTCCATATTTTAAGAATTCCATTGAGAATTCTGCTTTTCCTTGGGTAGAGGATCTAAGGACTGTTGAAAATCCAAACATTTCGCTTAAAGGCACCTCAGCTTCAACTTTTGAAAAACTTCCATCTTCTAGCGAACCTGTTATTATTCCTCTTCTTTGGTTTAAAAGTCCAAACATATTTCCTTGGAATTCAGTAGGTCCTTCAAGGGTAACTTTCATTATTGGCTCAAGGATTGTAGGCTTTGCTTTTTCATAAGCTTCTCTAAAAGCACCAATTGCTGCCAATTGAAATGCAATATCAGATGAGTCAACAATGTGATATTGGCCATCATTGATTGTAATTTTTATGTCAACTATTGGAAAGCCAATTAATGTTCCCCTTTCCATTGCTTTTTGGAATCCTTTGTCACATGATGGGATATATTCTGTTGGGATTACTCCCCCCTTTATTAGGTTGACAAATTCGTATGTTTCTCCTTCTTTATTAAGAGGTTCCATAAACCCTGCAACTCTTCCAAACTGACCAGCTCCTCCAGATTGCTTTTTGTGAGTATAGTTAAATTCAGCTTTTCTTGTAATCGTCTCTCTATAGGCCACTTGTGGCATTCCGGTTTCAACTTCTGCTTTGAATTCTCTTTTCATTCTTTCAATGTAAACTTCTAAGTGTAGTTCTCCCATGCCTTGAATTATTGTTTCGTTTGATTCAATGTCAACATAAGTTTTAAATGTTGGATCTTCTTTTGTAAATCTTCCAAGGGCTTTGGCCATATTGTCAGCAGATTTTTTGTCTTTTGGCTTTACAGAAAGAGAAATTACTGGATCTGGAATAAACATTGATGTCATTGAATAGTTGATCGATGGATCACAAAACGTATCTCCTGATGCGCATTCTATTCCAAATAAAGCAACAATGTCGCCACTTCCTCCAAATTCAATGTCTTCTGTATTATTAGCGTGCATTCTGATAAGTCTTCCGACTTTGAATTTTTTAGAAGTTCTTGAGTTGATAAGTTCTTGTCCTTTTTTTAAAATTCCTTGATATATTCTGACGTAAGTTAACTGTCCATATTGTCCGTCTTCAAGTTTAAATGCAAGAGCGACAGTTGGGAATTTGTTGTCAATTTTAAGATCGATTTCTTTTTCATTATTATTAAGGTCAAGAGCGGTGTTTTTTATATCATGAGGGGATGGTAAAAATCTGGTTACAGCATCTAAGAGTAATTGCACTCCTTTATTTTTATAAGCAGATCCCATAAATACGGGGCATAATTTTAAAGCTAATGTTCCTGTTCTAGTTGCATTGTATACTATTTCAGTAGGGACATCTTTTTCTTCCATGTGCAATTCCATAAGTTCGTCATTAAAGTCGGCAAGGGCATCAAGCATTATTTCTCGTTTGCTTTTTGCTTCTTCTAAAAGATCTGAGGGTATTTCTTTTTCAATTATTTCTGTTCCATCTTTTCCCTCAAAATAGTAGGCTTTCATTAATATAAGGTCTATAACTCCAGTATGCTTGTCTTCTAATCCAATGGGGATTTGCATTAAAACAGAGTTTAAGTCAAGTTTTGATCTTAATTGATCTTTTACATTATAGGGATTTGCTCCAGTTTTATCGCACTTGTTTACAAATGCAAGGCGCGGCACGCCATATCTTTTAAGTTGTCGATCAACAGTTATTGATTGGGATTGAACTCCTGCAACAGAATCAAGAACCAATATTGCTCCGTCAAGCACCCTAAGAGATCTTTCAACTTCAATTGTAAAATCTACGTGTCCAGGTGTATCAATAATATTTATTGGAAAATCTTTCCATTCAACGTGAGTTGCAGCTGATGCTATTGTAATTCCTCTTTCTCTTTCAAGTTCCATTGAGTCCATTGTTGCACCAACTCCATCTTTACCTTTTACTTCGTGAATTGCATGAATTTTATTACAATAAAAAAGAATGCGTTCTGTAAGGGTAGTTTTTCCTGAGTCGATGTGCGCGCTAATACCTATGTTTCGTAATTTATTGTAGTCCATTAGACTTTGTCCCTCCTGATGATATGTGACTAGAAGATTAACTATCTTAGTAATTTTACAAAATTTTTTTTTAAAAATCTATCTTATATCGGTTTATAATATTAAATATTTGGAAGTTTAAATTATTTTTTATGATATTTGACAGTTTGCTTGATTAAATTTGTATTAATGTATATCCTTATCTTAGGGAATATATCATTTAGTAGATTTTGATTTTATTGATTAAAACTTTTTATTTAGTGAATTAACTCTTACTTTATTATTATACTCCTAAGATAATTATTTGGAGGAATTTGAGTTGGAAACTTTAACAATATCTAATGAATTGAGCAAAATATCACAAGTAGGTTACGATTCTTCTGTTTCTGAGCTTTCTGTGTTTTTTAAGGATGGAAGAGCTTATAAGTATTTTAAAATTGAGCCAAGACATTTTAGTGCAATATCTAAACTTGTTGAGGATAGAAGATCAGTTGGTAAATATTTAACAGAAAATGTATTTAACAAATATGACCAAGAAAAGCTTTAATTTGTTTTTTAGATAGTATTAAAAGCCCTTTTGTTTTTAAAGCAAGAGGGTTTATTTATATTTATGATTAGCTTTTAGAGTAGTAAATTTTGTTTTATAGTCATCAAGATGGTTTATTAAATTTTATAATTCAACAGCATTGCAGTTTTGTATTTTTATTATTAGATTAAGTATTATTTTGCTGCTTTGAATAATTTAAATGGTATAAATAGCATTAAGGAATCAAGTAAATTTTTTATGTATAAATTTTCGTTTATTATTGTTTTTATTTTGTCTTGTAGCTCCATTTTTAAGGAATATCAAAACATATCAGGTGAATATTATAAGCTTGCTAAATTAAATGAAGAGCTTGGTAATGATGAGACCTCTGTTTTGCTTTATGAAAAATCTATTAAATTCAATATTAATGCTGGTGATGATTCAAGTTACAATTTTATTTTAGCTTGCATTAATTTGAAAAAATATGCAGAGGCTGAGTTGAAACTTAATTCTATTATAAAAGAAGATCCAGAAAATATTTTGTTAATTAATCTTAAAGGATATTTGCTATTTAAGAAAAATGATTTGGACAATGCTTTGATTTATTATTTAAAAACTCTAGAATTTGCACCTGCAAATAAAGAGGCTCTATTTAATATTTTTTACATTTATCATTTAAAGAACGACAAACAAAATGCAAAAAAATATATCTCAAAATATAAAGAGTTAAATCATCCTATACCAAGTGGTGTGGAAGAAATAGTTTCTTCTGTTCTTAAGAGTTAAGTTTTTAGTTTTTTGTTTGCCTTTTATTTTGTGGTAATCTTTGTGGTAATTATTATATAATAATGTATGCAATATAAACCCTGTTTTATTTTTCATAAATTTTTGTAGGAGAGTTTGTATATGATCAGGCTGAAAGTTTTAATTTTGTATTTGTTTGGGATTATTGTGGTCAATGGTTTTACAGATACTAATTTTGAATTCAATTTTGGTGGTGGGGTTGCTTTTCCTGTTAGTCCCTTTTCAAGCTTTTACAATGAAGCTTTAGAGATTAATGCAAAGCTTAAGCAAAATTTACCTTCAGATTTATCCCCAATAGAAAAAGAAGAGATAGTTCAAAATTTTTCTGATTTAGCTAATATTGCTAAAGCTGGAATAAGATATGGAACTTATGCTCAATTTGGTGCAAAATTTGACGATTTTATTTCTATTGGATTTGAGCTTTTGTTTGACATGAATCTTCTTAAAGCAATAAAGCGTTCAGATGGAACTGCAAATGAAAATTTCTCGTTTATTATGGCAATAACACCGAGATTTTATACAAAATTAGATTTTTTTGTTTTAGCTTTAGCGTTTTTCACAGGTCCTAAGATCAATATAGCGACTTCTTCTGCAGATTCTGTTTTGGCGGAGCTGGGAACAATGGGTTGGGATATTGGTGCTAGACTTTCATTCTCTTTTTTAATTCTTGAAGGTTACTATGTTTGGAATATTAAAAACCCTAAATTTTCTGATTTCAAGTTTGGAATAGGTTTTGAATTTGGAATTGTGTAGTTTATTTGATTTTGTTTTTAGAATTATGTATAATACTTGTTTTTATTATTAATAAAACTTTTCGATTTTTATTTTTATTATTAAAGCTAAAATATTTTAATGGCCTTGCTTTAAAAAATTTTAGTTATTTTTGTGTGTATAAGTTTTATTAATTATTAAATTAAGATTGTTAAGATTCTTAAAAAAGAACGAGGAATTGGGTGAATTTACTTAAAAAAAAATCAATAGGAATTATTGCTTGTCCTGGGGGCAAGGTTTTTGCTAGTAAAATAATAGAAGAGCTTGACAGAATATTTATAGATATTGAAAATGAGATTGTAGATAGTATATGTCAAGATTCTAAGGCCTTAAAGGAAGAAATTTTTAAGATTGAAAAAGTTTTATCTCCTTTTCTGGAAGGACTTAGTTTGTCTACTCTTAAAAGCAAAGAGCCTTTAGAAATTCCTGTAAAATTTGTTAAGTTTGCCAATGGTGAATTTAAAACAGAAATTTTAAAAACAATCAGGAATAAGGATATTTTTATTGTTCAAGATGTTGCTAATGCTTATGAAGTTGAAATAAATAGTAGTGAAAAAATAATTATGACAGTTAATGATCATATAATGAATTTAATGACAACAATAGATGCTTGTATGCAGGCCAAAGCCAATTCCGTTAGTGTTATTATTCCTTCTTATCCTTATTCAAGGCAAGATAAAAAGCATTCAAGAGAATGTTTAACAGCAAGTCTTATTGGAAGATTTTTAGAAGAGTTGGGAATTAGACATATTTTAACCTTGGATATGCATTCAAAGGCTATTGAAAATGTATTTAGGAAAGTTTATTTTGAAAATTTAAATGTTTCTTATGAAATATTTAATTCTCTTAAAGATTTAATCGATATTAGGGATTCTAATTTAGTTATTGTTTCCCCTGATACAGGTGCTGTAAGTAGAAATAAATTTTTTGCATCAAGTCTTAAGAGCCCTCTTGCTTTGCTTTACAAGGAAAGAGATTATTCAAGAGTTTCAAATGATGTTGCTGATTCAAATATTTCTATAACCAAGCTTTTAGGAGATGTTGAAGGTAAAAATGTTTTTATGAGTGACGACATGTTAGCTACTGGAGGAACTTTAATTAAGGCAATGAAATTGCTTAAAAGCATGGGTGCTAAAAAGATTATATGTGGAATTAGTTTGCCGTTTTTTAATGGAGATGCTATTAAATATTTTGATAAAGCTTATGAGGAGGGATATTTTTATAAAATAATTGGAACGAATGCTGTTTGTCATAATGATGAATTAATAAATAAACCTTGGTATCATGAGGCTAATGTTGCGCCTCTTTTTGCGGAAGCAATATTTGCAATTTATAATAAAGTTGGTTTACAAAAAATTCTTGATAGAAAGGATGATATTCAAAAATTGATTACCAAGGGTTAATTTATGAATGCTCTTAGCATTGATATTGGGACCAGTGTTTTAAAGGCGGCATTAGTTAGTTCTAAAAATGGAGTTTTAAGTTATATTGATATTAGTTACTCAGATTATTTTGATGTTGATTTCGAAAATTTTGACTTTAATATATGGCTTTTTTCTTTTAAGAAAGCCATATCCAATTTTAGGCCTAGCAAAATAGATTGCATTTCTATTAGCGGTATTTCACCATGTTTGATTGCTTTAAATTCAAATTTAATTCCTTTGGAAGTGTTACATTGGAATTCCCTAAAAATCAAGCCTTGTTTTAGGGGTAGGTCTGTATTTTTACCCTATGTACTTAGTACAGTTGAAAGAGGAACATATTCTAAAATAAGCTATTTTGTTTCTTGTTTTGAGTATTTTATTTATTTGCTTACAGGAAGGCTTTTTACAAGCTTGCCAAGTATAGAGTATATCCCTTTTATTTGGGATGATATAGAGATAAAAAAATATGGGCTTGACAAGAATAAATTTCCTCCGTTCATAAAAATGGGAGAAAATATTGGTGTTGTAACTTATAAAGCAGGAATTGAATTTGGGCTAAATAGCGGAATTAGTGTAATTAATGCGGGATCAGATTATTTAAATGCTTTGGTTGGAAGTGGTGCTTTTCAAGAAGGAATTGTGTCAAATAGAATGGGTACAAGTGAAGGGTTTAATTTTGTTTCAAGTACATATTTGCCAGGATTTTCTTTAGAATATCCTTATTTTTTAGAAGGATATTTTATTATTGGGAGAATTGTTCCTTTTGGATATTTGATTCATTTATTAAAAGACAGTTTTTATAAAAAAAGTTTAACTTTTGAGTTACTCTTAAAAAAGATTGTTAAAAGTGTCACATTAAATAATGTATACTTTTATCCAAGCAAAATTAAACTTTTTAATGATTTATTTATTTTAGATCCTTGTCTTTGCAAGGATTTAAGTAAAGGAATTTTTGGTAGTATTAAAAATCCATTAGAGATTGGTTTATCAATGCTTGAGTTTGTATGTTTTGCTTTTTACAATAGATTGGTAGAGCTAAAAGCCTATAAAAAAGAAATTTTAAGTATTTTTGTTAGTGGATCTAATTCTGATAATTTGCTCTTAAATCAAATAAAAGCAAATATTCTTGGCAAAGATTTAAAGATTTTTGATTTTAAGCATTCAGAGATTATTGGAGGAGCAATTCAAGCATTCTATTCTTTAAGAGAATTTGGCAGCTTAAATGATTCTTTTTTAAAGCTTACAAAGATTAAGCATGTTGTTTCGCCTATTATTGAGGTTCATGAGGAATACTTAGAAAAATATCAAAAATATATTAATAATTATAGTCTATTTGTTAACAGGTAATATATAAGTTTCTTTAAATTCGCCTATTCCTGCTATTTTTTTAAAATCTGCTTTTGCTTCTGATTTTGTTTTATAAGGACCAGATCTTACTCTGTAAATATCTTTATTATCTACTGTTGCAGAATATATTTTAGCAACTATATTATATTTGAGTAATTTTTGAATATAGTTGTCTGCATTGATTGGGTCTGAGAGTGATACAAATTGTATGTAATATTCTGTATTAGGATCATAAATGTTATCAGTATTTAAAGTTTTTTGGGCTACGGGTTGAGATTTTTCAATAATTTTTGATTTCTGAGAAGTATTAAGTATTTTTTGAGTTGTGGGTTGGGGCTTTTCAATAATTTTTGATTTCTGAGAAGTATTAGGTATTTTTTGAGTTGTGGGTTGAGATTTTTCAATAATTTTTGATTTCTTAGAAGTACTAGATGTTTTGTTTGTAGTTTTTTTTTCTTTATTTAAATCCTGTGTTAAATCTATGATTATTTCATTTTGAGTTTCAGATACCTTTAAAGATTTTTCATTTTGATCAACGTTTTCTAAGGTGTTTTGATCTTTATCTTCTTCTAAAACAATATTTTTTTCTGCAATGTCTGAGGCCAAATTTTTGTTTGGAAAGAAAATAATTGTTCCAAGAAATATTATGATACAAACTGTTGCAATCGAGGTTAATGCTACAAAAAATCCTTTGTTATTGTCATTGTTTTCATTCAAATCTTTCATAGTTAATTATCTCCTGCATTTTTTTTTCAATTTCTTTTTCTAGATATGTATAATTCTTGTTATTAATTATATTGACTATTTTTAAGTTTATAATATTTTTTTTAAAAAAAATATCTTTTTGGATTGTAAGTATTTTATTGATTATATTTGAGTCAATATTTGGCATAGAATATAATAATCTATTTTTTATTATAGAATTCTTTGCCTTAAGCACAATTATATAGTCGCAAAGTTTTTCTAAATTCATTTTAAAAAGCAAAGCAGCATTAATTATTATTTTTGTAGATTGGCTTTGGATTAGGATTTTTTTTATTTTACTGAGTATGATTGGGTGCGATATGCTTTCAAGTATTTTTAATTCTTTATTGTCATTAAATACAAGATTTCTTAGCAATAGTTTGTCTATTTCATTTTTAGTATTTAATATTTTTTGACCAAATATTTTAACTATTTCTTCTTTTTTTTCATGTAATACTGAATGTCCAAGCTTGTCTGCATTTATTTCTAAAAATCCATATTTATTGCTAATTATTTTTGAAGCAGTATCTTTGCCAGACGCAATTCTTCCTGTTACTCCAATTATTAATGGATTTCTCCCCACGATTTACCCGTCTCAATATTTGCTCTTAAAGGCAGATTTAATGTGTAAGCAGTTTCCATCATAATTTTTAATATTTTTTTCACTTCATTTTCTTCTTCAATAGGAGATTCAATAAGCATTTCATCATGTACCTGTAGCAATATTTTTGATTTCATTTTTTTACTTTTAAATTCATTAAATACTTTGACCATTGCAATTTTCATGATGTCGGCGGCACTTCCCTGAATTGTACTATTTATTGCTATTCTTTCAGCAGCAGATCTTTCTAGATAATTATTGCTATTAATTTCTTTTATATATCTTCTTCTTTTTAAGATGGTTTCGCTATATCCAGTATTTCTTACGAAGTTTATTTGATTTATTATAAATTCTTTGATTTTTGGATAAAATTCAAAGTAAGAGTTTATAAATCCTTTTGCCTCTTCTTTTGTGATTCTCAGTTCTTTTGCAAGTCTAAAATCTGACATTCTATAAATTATTCCAAAATTAATAGACTTTGCTATTCTTCTTAAGTTAGGAGTAATTTCTTTTTTCTCTATTTTGAAAAGCTTAGAAGCAGTTTCTGTATGAATGTCTTTATTGTTTTCAAATGCTTTAATAAGGACTTCATCTTGTGATAAATGAGCAAGTATAGCAAGCTCAATTTGAGAATAATCAGCCGAAATAAAAATATTTCCATTTTCTGGTTTAAATGCTTTTCTTATTTTTCGCCCTTTTTCATCTTTTATTGGTATGTTTTGCAAGTTGGGATTTATGCTAGTGATTCTACCAGTTGCTGTTTTTGTTTGTATGAAGCTTGTGTGCAGTCTGTTTGTTTTATAGTTTATTAGTTCTATTAAATTATCTGTGTAAGTGCTCTTCAATTTTGCAATTTGTCTGTATTTTATTAGATTTTCAATTGATTCATGCTGTTCTCTTAGAGATTCAAGCACTTTTATATCAGTTGAATCTTTTTTCATTTTTTCCGGTAATTTCAGATTTAATTTTTCAAATAAAATTTCATGCATTTGTTTTGGAGAATTTAGATTAAAATCAATTCCTATGCTTTTTATTATTTCGTTTTCGATTACTTCTAATTCTTTTCCAAGTTCTTTTCCATATTCTTTTAAATATTCTTTATCAAGGTAAATGCCATTTTCTTCCATTTCTATAATTACCTTGTTAAAAGGCATTTCTATTTCGTGCATTAACTTGTCGAGTTTGTCTTCTTTTAATTTTTTGGTAAATATATTAAATAATCTAAATGTAATATCAGCATCTTCAGATGAATAGCTTGTTGCCATTTCTAAAGATATATTTGCAAAGTTATCATTTTTTTGTATCACATCTTCATATTTAATATTTTTATGCATTAAATATTTTTCTGCAAGAAAATCAAGCGATACTTTTGAGTTTGTGTCAATAAGGTATGCAGCAATCATTGTATCAAAATAAGGTGGTATAGGGCTAAATCCATTATTTTTAAGTATTTTATAGTCAAATTTAAAATTTTGACCAATTATTTTTGGATTTGATTCAAAAAGATTGTTAAATTTTTGTATTATATAATTTTTTTCTATGTAAATTTTTCCTTTGGCTTCGATTGGAATATAGTAACCTTCAAATTCTTTAAATGAAACTGAAATCCCAATTAATTTTGCCGTGTAAGTGTCAAGCGAAGATGTTTCTGTGTCTATTGATATGTATTTAGCCTTTTTAAGGCTTTCTATTAAATCGTCAAGTTCTATTTTTGTTGTTATTGAGCGGTATTTAACATTTTCTGTGTCAATTGTATTTATGTCATCTAGACTGTTAGTAATAGGTTCTTGTTTAAATAGGCTTTTTTGGTCTGCATTTTCTTTTTCTTGTTTTAAGATATCCTTTTTATAAGTTTTTATCAGGGCAATTGCTGAGTGTTTTTCAAACAAAGATATTATCTCTTCGCTAAAATTTTTTAAGGCAAAGTTTTCAATTTCTGGAATTTTTAAATTTTCTTCAAGACTTACAAGTTCGTAGCTTAAAAAAGCATTTTCTTTTTCTTTGATTAAAAGTTCTTGGTGTTTTTTATTTATTAGTTCTAAATTTGAATATATTCCGTCTAGGGTTTTAAATTCTTTTAATAAATTTGCTGCTCCTTTTGGGCCAATGCCCTTTATTCCAGGTATATTATCAGACCTGTCTCCAACAATAGCTAAATAATCTTTTATTTGAAAGCTATTTACTCCAAATTTTTTTATTACATACTCATTATCCATTTCAATAAAGCTATTGTTTTCAATTTTAAGTATTTTTATGTACTCTGACATTGTTTGTAGTAAGTCTTTGTCAGGAGAAATAATGTAAGTTAAATAGTTATTCTTTGCAGCCTTTTTAGCAAAACTAGCTAATAGATCGTCAGCTTCGTAGCCTTCAAGCTCAAAGATTGGTATTTTTGCCTTTAAAAGGCCTTCTTTTATCCATCCAATTTGAGGTATTAAATCGTCCGGAGGTAAGTCTCTTGTTGCTTTGTATTTTGGATATTTTTGTTTTCTGAAAGTTGGCACCTCTGAGTCAAAAGTAATAATCAAATGTTCAGGATTTTTTTCTTTTATTATGAAAAATAATGTTTTGAAAAAGCCAATAAAAGCGTTTACATTTTCTCCTTGTGTGTTTAAAAGTGGATAATTTTTCATTACGTGATAATTTCTAAATATTATGTTTAGCGCATCAATTAGATAAAGTTCTTTCATATTTTAATATCTAACATTATAGGTGAATTGTTTGCTGTAAGGTTTTGGAGCTTTTTAATTTTTGGGATTTTTCTTTTTGCAGTTGCAATTTGCTGTAAGATTTCACAACAAATTTGATATTTAATGTATATTTCTTCTTTTAGTAGATTAATTTCTTTAATCAAGTAATCGAAATTATCTAATTTTTGGTTTTTAGATTTCAACCATGCATTTATTGTTTTATAATAGTTTTTGATTGATTCTAATATTAAATCTTTCTTAGGATTGGTTATATTTAATATTCTTATTTCTTCTTTTTGCAATTCATCACTTTCTATTGTTAATATTAATTTCAATTCTTTTAATTCTAATAATAAATTGCTAAAATGTTTTTTTAAAATTTCATTAGCCGACAATATTGATTCCTAATTTACTTTGAGTAACATTATTACTTTGAGTAATATTATTTTCTTTTTTGCTTAATTTTTTCCAGGCAAAGCTTAATATTTGCAGTTGTTTTATGACATTGTCAATTTTGTGTATTTCTTTTTTCAAAAGAACATTTTCTAGTTCTTTATTTAGAAACAAGTATATTGAGAGTAAGTTTGTAGAAATGTTTCCGCCTTGCTCAAAATTTAAGGTTGACATTAATTCAGTAATGATTTCTTGTGCGTGAAAGATTTTTTCATTAGCTTTAACTGCATTTTGCCAATTTTCATCTTTTATAAGCTCTTTTGCAACTTTTAAATCCTGTATTGCTTTCTCATAAAGCATTATCAATATTGATAGGGGATTTGATGTGTTTATTTGTGTTTGTTTATATATTTTTTCTTTTGCTATCAAAATTTCCTCTAATCCAAAAGTTTAATTTGCTCTATTATTTGTTCTTTTTTAAAAGGTTTTGTAATGTATCCTCTAGCTCCAAGAGATAAAGCTTTTTGTATTAATTCTTGTTTTCCAATAGCTGTAACCATTAATATATTAACTTTTTTAAGCAATTTTTTATTAATTTCATGCATTCTCTCAAGAGCTGTTATTCCATCCATTCCCATCATTGTTATATCAAGTGTTATTAAATCAATATTATTTTGTTTTTCAAATTCTTTAACAGCCTGAATGCCATCTTCGGCTTCTAAAAATTCTTTAAATCCCAATTGACTTAAGATTTTTATTAGGTTTTTTCTCATAAAAAGTGAGTCATCAGCTATTAAAGCTTTTTTGCTTTCTTCCAAACTAGCACTCCTTTTATCTATTTTAACATATTAAAATATCTTTAACGACAATTAAAATATAATTCACATTTTTATAATATTGTCTTTTTGATTGATATTTTTCTTTAAAGATTGTTTTAATTTGAACATAAATAAAATAACATACATTTTTTGTGATACTTTATAGTTTGTATAGTAAGTCGGTTTTTGCTTGCTAGAATTGTTTGATAAAATAATAACTAATATGTTAAATTTTACCCTATGAACAGCAAAGTACAGCAAGAAATTGCAGATTTAAAGAAGTTGATTAGAAAGTGGGATAAAGAGTATTATGTTGATTCTTTGCCCAGTGTTGAAGATTTTGTATATGATCAGCATGTTTTAAGGCTTCAAGAGCTAGAAAGTAAGTATCCCGAATATAAAACCTTAGATTCTCCTACTCTTAGATTTGGTAGTGATCTTTTAAACGACTTTAAAGAGGTCGAACATTCTGCTCCTATATTAAGTCTTGATAAGGTTTATGATCTTAATTTGCTAAAATCATGGATAGATAAGATTGATTTTAATAATTCTTTTAATATTTCTGTTGAGCCAAAGATTGATGGATGTTCTATTGTTCTTTATTATAAAGATGGCATTCTTGAAAAAGCTCTTACTAGGGGTAATGGAAAATTTGGCAATGACGTTACTAAAAACATTAGAACTATTAGATATATTCCTTTGCTTCTTGATGAAAAAGTTGATTTAGTATTAAGGGGCGAAGTTTATATTACTAAAGAAAATTTTTTGACAATAAATAAGTTTTTGGAAAAGCCTTATACCAATTCTAGAAATTTGGCTTCGGGAATACTTAGAAGGGTTGATAGTAGAGAGGTTGCTAATTTTCCTTTAAATATTTTTATTTATGATTTTTTGAATGCTGGATTAGAGTTTAAAACAAATGATTTAGCTACTACAAGACTTAAGAAATTGGGATTTAAGGTTAATCCCTTGATTAGGTTTTTTGATCAAAAAAGTTCGCTTGGAGAAGTTTTAAGCTATATAGCAGATATAACAAAAAAAAGAGACTCTTTTGAATATGAAATAGATGGTGTTGTTCTTAAGGTTAGTGATTTTGCTTTAAGAGAAAGATTGGGGTATACTGCGCACCATCCTAAATGGGCAATGGCTTATAAATTTGAAGCACTTTCGGGTCTTAGTAGAGTAAATAGCATTGTTTTACAGGTGGGACGTAGTGGTAAAATTACTCCGGTTGCCAATATTGATAAAGTTTTTGTTTCAGGAGCTTTTATTACTAGCGCAACATTACACAATCAAGATTATATAACGTCTATTGGTTTGAATGTTGGTGATGTTGTTAAAGTTTCAAGAAGAGGAGATGTAATTCCTGCTGTTGAAATGGTGATAAATAAATTTTCAACAGGATTTTTTAAAGTTCCTAATAATTGTCCAGCTTGCGAAACGGCTGTAGTAAAAGAGGGAGCACATTTTTTTTGTCCAAACAATAATTGTCCTTCAGTAGCAGTTGAGAGAATAAAATATTTTTGTAGTAAAAATTGTATGGATATTGAAGGGTTTTCCGACAAGATAATTTCTTTTCTTTTTGAAAAAAAATTTATTTCTTCAGAAATTGATCTTTATACATTTGATTTTTATAAACTTCTTGAATTTAAAGGGTTTAAAGATAGAAAGATAAATAATTTGATAAATTCAATTGAAGCTAGCAAAAAAAAGCCATTTAGTAAATTACTTCTTAGCATGAGTATTAAAGATTTAGGGGAAAATACAATAAGGTTGTTATTTCTTAATAATTTAAATTCATTTTTAAAGCTTTTGAAGCTTTGTCAAGACAGAGATTTTGCATTTTCAACATTGCTTAAAATTAAAGGCATAGGAGAAAAAATTGCTCTAAATATTATTGGAGCTTTTAATGATTCAATAATGATTAATAAGTTTAAATTTTTTGAAAATTTGAAATTTAAAATGGAAGAGTTTATTGCGATTGATGATGAGAATAAGTTATTGGTCGGCAAAAAGTTTTGCATTACTGGATCTTTTAATGGTTATTCCAGGTCTATTGTTATTGACAAGCTAAAAAATAAAGGAGCAATTTTTAACACTTGTGTGTCCAGGAGTTTGGATTTTCTTATTGTAGGAGAAAAAGCCGGATCAAAGCTTAAGAAAGCTTTGAGTTTAAATATAAAAATTATGTCTTTTGAAGACATAAAAAGTTACTTGGATTAGTTGTATAAAAGTGCTATTTTTATTTAATTATTTTTATTTGCTTAAATGCAGGCTTTAGGTTTTTATACATAATTCCTAGTTCGTGGATATTTTTGACTTCTATTAAGTTTCTAAAAAATTCTTCTTTATTTTTAAGAGTAGGGTTAATAAAATATTTTTCAAATTTATATTTTGAGATTATTTCATGATTTTTTAAAGCTTCATTCAAATTGTTAGTTGGATTTATTTCAATATAGTATGTGTTTTCTTTTTTAAATGCAAATTGATCTCCCCTTTCTTTAAATTTATAGTTATTAAGATATATATCAGGATAAATTTGAAAATCGGCTGTTTTGATCATAGTTGTTTTTGGGATGCTTTTAGTATTTTCTTCTAGATTTTGGCTTTCATTTTTTTCTATGGGCTTTAAATATTCCTTTTCTAATTTTTTATTTTCTTCTAAGTTGTCATTTTTATTTGTAATACTTGGAATGAAAGTTTCTTCGTTTAAAGGTTTTTGATAAATTTCTTTTTTTTTAAAATTTTTTAATTCTTTTTGAAGTTTTAAAATAGTCTCTTCATTCTCCTTTATTTTATCTTCTAATTCTTTGAATTTGTGTTTATCGGTTCTTATTTTTCTTTGATTTTCTTTGTTTATTGCTTCATTTGCGCTGATTTTTCTTTTTAGATCATTGATTATTCTTCCTATTGAAGATAAGTTTTCCTCAATTTCTTCTAAGTTTTTATCTGAGTTATCTTTTTTTTTAAAATTTCTTAATTCTCTTTGCAAGTCTAAAATAGTGTTTTCATTTTCGTTGATTCTGTCTTCAAGATCATCTATTTTTTTTTCGTTAATAGCATAATATTTTTCGTTTTCATGAAGATTTTCTTTTAGATTTTTTATTATTCCTTCATTAGAAGGATAATTGTCCTCATTTGCTTCTTCAGTTCCATCATTATATTCATAATTGTCTTCAAAATCATCATCACCATCTTCTTCTTCAATGCTTTCAATATCTATTTTTTCGTAATTTTCATCTTCTTTAGGCTTGTTTTTTTTGTTAAGGAGCTTTTTTATTTCTGCTATTTCATTTTTTAATTTATTGGTTAAAATTTCATATTTTTTTGCTTTTTTTTCGATTGATTCTATTTTTTTATTTTCATTTTCCAATGTTTTTTTATTTTTGGTTTTTAAAAGCTTTTCTATATTTTTAATTTTATTTTCATAATTTTCAATTACAAATTTTAGATCATTTTCGTCCATTCTTTTTTTAGGCAGGTTTTTGTCTCTTATATTTTCTGGTAATTTTAGATCTTTACCCTTTTTGGGGTCTTCATAGGAAACTGTGTTTTTGTTTAAATGTTTTGAGGTATTTATTTGATCGCTTTTATTCCCAGAATTTTTAAATTCTTCACTTAAGTCTTCTAAAGGAATTTCAATGCTAGAGTAGCTTATTGTATTATTATTAGCCCCAAATAATGATATACATAAAAGTATTATAAAATATTTAAAGCTTCGATTTTTTGTTTTATTCATAAGGTCCTTGTTTTTATTTAGAAAACATCTATAATTTATAATGTTAGCATAATTTGTTCATTTATCAAAAGAGATAAAAAATCACCGGGGGTAGGGCTATTTTTATTGACAAATCAGTGTTGATTTCGAATTAGTTTTAAGTGAATTTTTATTAAGTTGTTTTAAGATTTTTGCATATGTTTATAAGGTTAGATGTTTTTGATATTTTAGTTTTTTAGTCCTTTTTATTTATGCAATGTTGGGTTATTACTAATTTAATTTTTTTGTTTAGTGGAGTTTGCGAGTTTGACAAATGTGGATGCGCATGAATTTTGGGCTTTGCCAGTTTGCTGCAATGTTAAAGATTCTTTTATTGAAGATTTTAGTTTTGTGGATGAACATGTAAATTCAATTTTTAGCATCAGCTATAAAGATAATATAACTTTAAAGTTTAGAGATTTTGTTGATTCTAATGAATTTAATTTAAAGCTTTTTGATAATAAAATAAGCTTTGAAGGTCAAATTCCTTTGGTTTTGTATTCAGATAATTTGGATTATTTGCTAAAAGCAGAAAAAAGTGTTCTTTTTAATCTAAGAGTTGGCGATGTGAGTAATAGTTATTCTTCTGGATTTACAAAGAAAGAATTTGAAACCTGCAATGTTTTGAATGCTTGTTATGAATTTAGTGATTACAATAGTTTTTCAGAGGATTTTATTTTAGTTAAAACATTTTTTGATTCTGAAAATTTAATTATTGATGCCAATGTAGACAACATTTCTTTTTTAAAATTTTTTATTAGTGAAAATTTTGGTATAAGTAAAGATAAAATAAAAATCAATTCTCTTGATAATTACTGGTCTAGCTCTATTTTTCCTATTTCTTTTAATGCAATTTTACAAGGCATTGTAATTTCAAAAAAGATTAATAAAAAGGTTAATATTGTTTACTACAAAAGACATTTTGGAATTTTAGATAATTTAAATTTAACTTTTTCAGTTTCTAATTGTTTATTGGCAGATAATAAGCTTTCAAAGATTATTTTAGAAGTTATAATAAATAGACCTTTGAATTTTTTATATAAGTTTTATTTTAAATTTATTAATAATATTTTTAAAAATTTGTTTTTTGATGGGTTTTTAGAAATTTTTTTTGTTGAGAATAAAAGTGATTTTGTCTTTTTTTATGACAATCTTTTGGCATTTGAGACTTCTGTTTATAATTTTATTTATTCCAATTTTTATAATATTGCTTTATCGATGTCTTGTGAGCCAATAGGTTATTTGCTTACGCAGATTAAAGGCGATTATATTAGTTTTTTAAAAATTTTTAAAAAACTAGATTTAAAAAATTCTTTAATAAAGAAATCTGCCGTTTTAAGTGTTAATAAGGATTATGATATTTTTGATACTAGTCGAAAGGGAGTCGGTTTTGCTTATGTAAGTTCAAACACCTATTTTTTAAGTGAAGAGCAGTATGTTGTTGCTTTCTTGTATAAGGACGAATTAAATGTATTTTTGCCCTACAGCATTATTGACAACAATTTAAGCAACTATTTGAAAAATAGCTTAGCCAAGACACTGGGCTTGACCTATAGCAGTGTAAATTTTTTGATAGACGAGAGCGTATTAGATTTTGATAATTTTTATAATCTTCTTTTTAAAGATCCTTATTTAATTGAAAAAGCAATTTTAAGCATTAAGGACAATCTTTCTTCTTTGATAGATGCAGATTTTATAAATGAATATCCTGTAGTTTTTAAGGAAAAAATAGCTATTAGTGATGTTAATGATTGTGTGCTTGGGTGTTCTGTTGAGCTTAAATTTGAATTTTATTCTCTTAGTACTGTTTTTAGCAATGTAAGCTTTTTTGTAGAGCAAGGTAAATTTACCAAGCTTAAGTTAAATAACAAGAGAATTCGTACAATATTTGGATTAGCGGTTGATTATGTATTTTGCCGTGCTAATGTAAGTTGTGATATTAAAGATTGTTTAAGTCTAGAGTTTATTGAAGATGGCGAGTTTATTTTTTCTTTTAGAAGTGTTTTTGTTGTTTCTGTTTCTGCAATTCGAACTGCTTTGATTCAGGTATTTAATTTCAATGCAAGCAGCACTCCCCTTGATTTTGAAGAAATTTTAAATAGTTGGAGTATAAAAATTGACGCTAATTAATTTTAGTTTAAATGGAGAGAGTGTTTCAAAAAAGATTAGTCTTTCTTTGGGGACCAGGAATCTTTTGGATTCTGTTTTTTTTGCTAATAGCAATAGTTTGGAGTATGTTGTTAACAACAGATTTTTTTTAATTTTATTGGATTTCAAACTTGTTTATTCTGATTTAATTCCCGCTTTTATTTTAAATGGTCGGAGTGTAGTTACCCTTGAAGGACTTAAGAAAAAAAGTTTTTATAAGCACATGCAAAAGATTTTATTAGAAGACGATTTTAATTTTTGTAGCAATTGTTTTGAATCCAATGTTTTGTTATTTTATTACTTTTTGGAAAACGAGATTGTAAGCAAATCAGATATTTTAGGCTATAGAAAGTCATTAAAATGCAATTGTATGGATGTTGATACTTTTTTATCTCTCTATTTGAAGGCTGAAGAATTGTATAGAAAAAATGGCTAATGTTAAGGTTTATTACCCCGAAAGTTTTAATATACTATCTAATTTATTTAACAAAAATTTAAATAATTATATCATTTATAATGAGCTAGATTTTAAAAAAAATCCTAATTTGTTTAATAGAGAAACTCCCATTGATAATTTTTTTGTTGTTGGTAATTTTGAAAAATTTAATAAGGTATCTTTAAGGGGTAATTTTCTTGAGATGGGACCTTGTGTTACTTACAATGAGATACTTCAGATTGGTAAGAAAAATATTCCAAGCTTGTTTTATGAATTTATTTCAAAATTTAATGATAAAATATATTTAAATAGTATTAACCTTGCAAATGGGTTTTATTATAAAAACACCGTTTTTGATATTTATCCTTTATTGCTAAGTCTTGATGCTCAAATTGAGTTTAAAAATGTTTTAACCAAAAAAACGTATGTTTTTAGTGCTTATAATTTAAATAGAACTGAGTATATTGCAAATCGAAACACTGTTCTTGTTACTAAATTTAAATTTCCAATGATGAATTTATGGAATAGAAGCTTTTATCATAAAATATTTTTCAATACCTTGTCTTTTGACATTTTAGAAGAAGCAGACATTATTTTTATATGTATCCTTTTAAACATAAAAAGAGACATTATAAATGATTTTTTGTTAAAGATATTTTATGATGACAAAGTGATAGTCATAAAGGATTTCCAGATTTTGCTTTTAAACAAATCTTTGCCGCTTTCATTTTCTGAGATAGAAAATTCTCTTAAAATGTTAGATAGAAATATAAGAGATTCTAAAAATTTCAATATAGGAGAGAGAAATTTAAAACTAATAAAGAATTTTTATTTAGACATATTAATGGGTTTTAATTTTTAATTGTTCGAATAAGTTTAATTACTATCTTTAGTATGCTATATTTCTTATATAAAGGGAATATATAATTTATTTTTATGTATTATAATGTAAAAAGTTAATCAAAAAATAATATTCATAATGAGGGGTTTCTGTACTTATGGTAAAAAAAGAAGCAATTATTAAGGCTGTAAACGGTTTACATGTTAGGCCTGCGTCAACTTTTGTAAAAAAAGCTAAAGAGTATTCTAGCGAGATAACAATAGAATCCGATGGAAAGTCTGTTAGCGGGAAAAGTTTGTTCAGGCTTCAAACTTTGGAATTATCATCAGGTAAAAAGCTTTTGATATGTGCTGAGGGTGAGGATGAGGAGATTGCTGCTTCAGAGCTTGCAGAGCTTATCGAATCTTTTAAGGAATGAATTTTAGAAGGATTTAAGTTATGACTTTATCGGGCAAAAGAATATCCAAAGGGATAGGCATTGGAGAAGTTCTTTGTATTAGGAAAAATTTTGATAAAATTATAAGTAGAGAAAAAATAGATTTTTCTCAGGTTGATAGTGAAATATCAAAATTCAATAACGCCAAGTCAAAAGCAATTCAAGCTCTTAAGGATCTTGAAAAAAAAGCTGTGCTTCAATTTGGAGATGATAAAAAAGGTATTTTTGAAGGGCAAGTGTTGATTGTTGAAGACGATGAACTTTCTGAGTTTGTTATTGAGCTTATTACAAAGGAAAATTATGGCGCCGCTTATTCTATTTATTTAGCGTTTGAAAATTTGGTTAAAAGTGTAGAAGATTATAAAGATCCTTATTTAAAAGAAAGAGCGTCTGATTATAAGGACATTAGAAATAGATTAATTTCTATCATTTTAGGCCAAGTATCCGATTTTTCTGAGATTAATAAAGATATTATTCTTGTTACCGAAGAATTAACCCCATCTGATACCATGCAATTTGACTTAAATTATGTTAAAGGGTTTTTAACTGCTGTTGGAGGAGAAACTTCTCATGCTGCTATTTTAGCAAGAACAATGGGGCTTCCAGCGCTTGTTATGACTTTGTCAGATATTGATGCGTTAAAGGATGGTGATAAAATAGTAATTGATGCAATATCTTCTATTGTTATTAAAAATCCTTCTTCTGATGAGATTGATCTTTATGAAGGTAAGATTTTGCGTCAAGTGGAAATGGAAAAAGAGCTTTTTTCTTTAAAAGATAAAGATGCTGAAACAAAAGATGGTATAAAGGTGTTTTTAAAGGCAAATATTGGAACACCTGTTGATATTACCTATGTTAATAAATATGGTGTTGAGGGAATAGGTCTTTTTAGAACAGAGTTCTTATATATGAGATCTTTACAACCCCCAACAGAAGATGAGCAGTTTGAAACTTATAAGAGAGTTATAGAAACAATGGAAAAGAAAGGGGTTGTTACTATTCGTACTCTTGATGTTGGCGGGGATAAAGAAATTCCTTATCTTAATTTTAAGAAAGAGGAAAATCCCTTTTTGGGCTTTCGAGCGCTTAGGATGTATAAGGAATATGAGGAATTAATCCAAGCGCAGTTTAATGCTATTTTTAGAGCCAGTCATTATGGGAAGATAAGGGTAATGGTTCCTATGCTTACCAGATATGAAGAGATTGAAACAATAGAATATTTTGTGAATAATGCAAAAATCAACTTAAAGTCTAGAGGATTGCCTTTTGATGAAAATTTGGAAGTGGGTTGCATGATAGAAGTTCCTTCTGCGGCTTTAATTGCCTCTAAACTTGCCAATAAATTGAAATTTTTTAGCATAGGGACTAACGATTTAACCCAATATGTTTTAGCTGTTGATCGTGGTAATCAAAAAATATCAAATTTATATGACAAGTATAATCCCGCTGTGTTGAAATTAATCAAAAAGGTTTTTGATGATGGGGTTAGTTCTGGAATTGATGTGTCTGTTTGTGGTGAGCTTGGAGGAGATGATGCTGGAGCGTTGCTTCTTGTGGGCCTTGGGTTTAGGTCTTTGAGCATGATTCCTAGTGCTACGCTTAGAATTAAATATTTGCTTAAAAAGCATACAATAATGGAATTGGAAGAATTGGCAAATAAGGTTTTAAATAGTGATTCCGAGCAAGAAACTTTAAGTTATTTTGATAAATTTATAGGAGATTAGTTATGGGGTTTTTAGATTTTTTTAAAAAAACCGCTACATTGGATTTGATTGCTCCGATTAGTGGAAAAGTTATGTCAATTGATAAGGTTCCCGATGAAGCTTTTGCTGAAAAAATAGTTGGCGATGGAATTGCAATTCTTCCAACAAGTAATGAATTGTTAGCGCCTTGTGATGGGAAAATAGGTAAAATTTTTAAAACCAATCATGCCTTTAGCCTTGAAACTAAAGAGGGCGTTGAAATTTTTGTCCATTTTGGAATTAATACTCTTAATTTAAATGGTAAGGGTTTTACAAGAGTTGCTGAGGAGGGCATTAATGTTAAACAAGGCGAAGTTATTATTAGACTTGATCTTGAATATTTAAAAGAGCATTCAGAATCTGTTATTACTCCGGTTGTTATTGCAAATTCTGATGAAGTTTCAAGCATAGAATATTCTTTTGGAAGGCTTGAAAATGATTCTGAATATATTTTGTTATCCTCGACTGTTTTAACAGAAGAAATTAGGCATAAAATATCTCAAACAAAGCCTGTTACAGCAGGCAAAGATTTGGTATTGCGAGTTAAAAAGTAAAAAGAGAGAGTTTTAAGCTCTCTCTTTTTACTTTTAATTATCTTTTTGCTTTTAATTATAAGAAGTCTTTTTCTATAAATTCGTTTATTATATTTATGAATTTTCCTGGATTTTTGCTTGGCATTCCTGAAGTTAACATAGCTTCTTCAAAAAGGAGAATGCTTATTTTTTCTAATTTTTCAGGCTCTAGATTTTTTAAATTTTGGACTATTTTATTATTAGGATTTAATTCAAGTATTGGTTTAATTTCTTTTACTTCTTGACCCATTGACAGCATAATTTTTTGCATTTGGTAAGTTGGATCATTGCTATCAATTATTATTGCTGAAGGCTCTTTTATCAATGTTGCTGATAGATTGACTTCTTTTATATGATCCTTAAGGATTTCTTTTACTTTGGTAAGGATATCTTTGAATTCTTCTTCAATTTTTTTGAAATTTTCATCTTTTAATTCATTACTAGTTTCGTTTTTATTTATTGCTTTTAGTTTTAATCCTTCGTATTCTGGAATTAGATTTAATATAGCCTCATCAAGTTCATCGTCCATGATTAGGATTTCAAATCCTTTTTCTTTATAAGCAGCTACTATTGGGTTTTCTTTTAATATATTTTCTTTACCGCCTGTTATATAGTAAATGCTTTTTTGGCCTTCATTCATTCTTTCCTTATACTCTTTAAAAGATACAAACCCATCCACGCTTGAGGATTTAAATCTTATTAATGAGATAAGCTTTTCTCTGTTTTCAAAGTCAGAATACACACCTTCTTTAATGCATCTTCCAAATTCTTTAGAAAACTCTGAAAATTTTTCAGGATTTTTTTTGCTTAGCTTTTCAAGCTCACTTAGTATTTTTTTTACAGAAGATGACTTTATTTTAGACAAAATTTTATTTTGCTGTAAAATTTCTCTACTTACATTGAGCGGTAAATCTTGGCAGTCTATAATTCCTTTTATGAATCTTAGATAGTTTGGAAGCAAGCTGCCTTCAGAATCTGTAATAAATATTCTATTTATAAATAGCTTTACCCCGGGTTTAGTGTTTGGGTAATATAGATCATAGGGAGCTTTACTTGGGACATAAAATAAATTTGTATATTCTAAATTGCCTTCGGCTTTTGTATGAATATGCATTAATGGATTTTCATAATCAAAGGTTGTATTTTTATAAAATTCATTATATTCTTCTTCTTTAATTTCGCTTTTATTTTTTGTCCAAAGAGCAGTAGTTTCATTTAATTTTTCTTCTTTTTCTTCTGTTCCCTCTTGTTTTCCATCCTTCATTATAGGTTCGCTGTATTTAATATAAATGGGATAATTTATGTGATTTGAATATTTTTTGATAATTTCTTGAATTTTCCATTTATTGGCATATTCAAGGCCTTCTTTATTAAGATATAGCTTTATTTCTGTACCTGTATCTTCTTTTTTTGCTTTTTCTATTTCATATCCTGTTTTACCGTCGCTAGACCAAATATAAGCATCACTTTCTAGTGCTTTTTTTGATGTAACTTCTACTTTTTCTGATACTATGAATGCACTGTAAAATCCAACTCCAAACTGGCCAATTAGGCTTGCAGATTTTTTTTCATCTTGTTTTAAATTGTTAATAAATTCTTTAGTTCCTGATTTTGCAATTACACCAAGATGATTAGTTAAATCTTGTTCATCCATTCCGATTCCATTATCTTTAATTAGGATGCTTTTATCATCGAATGATATTTCTATTTTTGGTTCTAGAGCAATGTTTTTGAATTTTTCGTTTGTCAAGCTTAAAAACTTGAGTTTATCAATGGCGTCAGACGCATTTGATATCAATTCTCTTAAAAATATTTCTTTGTGGGAGTAAAGAGAGTGTATGATTAAATAAAGCAAATCATTTACTTCTGTATCAAATTGTTTTTTCATGTAACTTTTCCTTTTTAATTTAATCTTTACTTTTTTTATAATATAACATAATCTAAAAATAATAAATAAAGCAATTTGTTTAAAATAGAAAATTAGAATCAAGGAGAATGCAATGGATGTAGGAATTTATGGACTTGGTGTTATGGGTAGTAATTTAGCTCTAAATATTGCTGATAACGGTTTTAATGTTTCTGTTTACAATAGAGATAATGAAAAAACTGAAATTTTTGTTAAACAAAATTCTCATAAAAAGATAAATGGTTTTAAAGATATTGAATCTTTTGTCAAAAGCTTGAAAGCTCCAAAAAAAGTCATCTTAATGGTGACAAGCTCCGCTATAGAAAAGGTTATTGAGCAAATTTTGCCCTTTATGAATAAATCAGACATAATTATTGATGGTGGAAATTCTCATTATAAGAGCACAATGAGATTGGAAAAAGAATTGTTTGCCAAGGACATTTATTTTGTAGGACTTGGAATTTCTGGAGGAGAGAGAGGAGCAAGATTTGGTCCTGCGCTAATGTATGGAGGAAGTAAATCAGCTTATGAAATTCTTGAGCCCATGTTAAATAAAATTGCAGCTAAAACTAAAAACAATGATATTTGTTCGGCTTATATTGGAGAGAACGGTTCTGGGCACTATGTTAAAATGATACATAATGGGGTGGAATACGCTGATATGCAGCTTATCAGCGAGGTTTATTTTTTCATGAAAAAAGCTTTCAATTTAGATAATTTGAAAATTTCTGAAGTTTTTGAAAAATGGAATGAAGGCGATCTTTCGGGGTATTTACTAGAAATAACTTCTAAGATTCTTAGATACAAAGAAAATAATGAATATTTAGTTGATAAGATTTTAGATATTGCAAATCAAAAAGGCACTGGTGTTTGGACATCTATTGATGCTCTTGAATTTGGTATGCCTGTAAATTTAATTGTTGAATCCGTTTTTTCAAGATTTATGTCGGGGTTAAAACACGAAAGAATTATTGCTAGCGATTTGCTTAAGATGGATACTTCTTCTTTTGAGTTTGAGCTTAGTGATTGGATTTTAGATCTTTATTATGCTCTTTTAGTTTCAAAAATAGTAGCTTATGCTCAAGGTTTTATGATGCTTAAGACTGCGTCTGTGAATTATGGTTGGGATTTAAATTTAGGTAAAATTTCTTTGGTTTGGAGAGAAGGCTGTATTATTCGTAGCAGTTTTTTAGATAAAATTAAATTGGCTTATGATAAGAATCCTCATCTTATTAATTTGCTTTTTGATGATTATTTTTTAGATTTGCTAAAAAATAATCACAAATCTTTAAGAAGAATAATTTCAAAGGCTAGTGAAATTGGGATTCCTTTGCCTGCATTTTATGCTAGCCTTTCGTTTTTAGATTCTTATTCTACTAATTATTTACCCTCTAATCTAATTCAAGCACAAAGAGATTTTTTTGGTGCTCATTCTTTTGAAAGATTAGACTCAAAACGAGGTGAATTTTTTCATAGTGCTTGGCAATAAATTTAATAAGTTAGAATGAATTAGCACTAAAAGATATAGTACTTAGCAAATATTCCTCCAGCAAAGTTTGATTTTATGCCTGAATAGGTTCTGTGTTGTGCAAGAGATCTTGTATTTGAGATGAATTCTATTGAAGGTGCTATTTTCATGCCTATTTCTAAATTTTCTGTAATGTCATAAAAAATAACCAATGGAATTCTTATTCCAAATCCTAATTCTACATTTATTAATTTAGATGTGTGAGACGATATGCTTATATTCCCTCCTATTCCAGTTCCTAAATTTAAATTTTTTATCAAAGATATTGTAAAAATGAAATCAAGTGCTGCTATTGCTAATAAATTAAAATCATAAAATTTTGATTCAAGTTTGGGGCCTGATAAATTTATTCCATTACTACCACCATAGCCTATTTCAAAATCAATAAAAGGAAGTGACATTATTAAGTTAATAATTGGATTTCCAACACTTGCTCCAAAGCCAATTCCTCTATTTAAATACGAATCTTTTGCAAAACCATTTGTAGATATGTTTGCAATCATGATAAATAACATAAAAATTTTTTTCACCGTTGTCTCCCAAATTTTGTCTTATTATTTTATTTTTGAATTTTAAAAAAATAAAAACAAGACCTTACCTCTTAAATCTTATGTTTAAGTTTTGGGAGCTCGGTTTGATTTTCAACAATTGTTCTTTTTTAAAAAATTTAAAAAATTTTATTATTAAGTAAACCAGAATCTCATTCCTAATCCTGCGAATACTTCCCACCTAAATCCAATTCCATTACTCCAAATGTTCATTCCAAGTCCCGGAGCTATTCGTAAAAATATGTCGAATTTCTTTCTAAATACTTCAATATTTAAAGCTAAAGGCAATCTTGCTCCGATGCTCATTGGCCCTGAGCCTGACCTGTTGCCTTCAAATCTTGAAAACCATATTGTCCCATATCCCCCTGCGCCAACTGAAAAATCCAAAATATTAGCAGCTCCTGGGAATGTATATATATAGAAAATATAGTCCAATGCTATAAACAATGTTTTCCAGTCTGAAAATAAATTATTTACTCCGCTGTAAAGACCAATGTCAAGATCAAAGTTTCCTATATTAATCTGTAGAGCAATTGGTAATGGAAGTATAATTCCTACTCCAAATTTACCTCTTGCAGATTCATTTGAATTTGAAAATCCTGAGATTGGGGCCAATAAAATAATGATTGACATAATAATTATTTTTGTTCTCATCGCTTTATTATCTCCTAAACATAACATTCTAGCCTTTAGAAGAATTTTAGTTCAATAATTTTTTTTATCTAAAAAGTGAAAACTATATCTTAAGAGAGCCTTTTATTCCAATAGAAAAGTTACCTTTTATTGGAAAAATTAAATTTCCGTTAGGCATTTGTCCAATAAAAATTGATGGTGTTGTTTTTATTATTATTTCAATAATGTCATAATAAGCTTCATATATTATTCCTAAGGGCAGACCTACTCCGATTTTATAGGTAATCCCAGAAGAAACATTTATTGAATTTGATGGGCTTGTAATTTTGCCTATTTCAAAAAATAGGCCAGATCCCAAGAAAAAGAAAAAATTTGAATCTTTAATTCTTGAATTTAAAAATATATAATCACAATATGTTTTAAATAGCAATGCTATTGGTGATTTTGGAAAAAATTCTGAGGCACTCAATATTGTTACTCCTACCCCAATGTCAAAGTTATTAATGCTGAATTCTATTGCAGTAGGGTAAGGCAGAATAAAACCAAATTTTATTTCAGTTTTTGTTTTTAAGCTTTCTATTTTTGGAGCAGGTATACTGTTTTGATCAGTTATATTGTTTTTAGATTTTTCGTTTGTGAAAATATTTTCAACATTGAAAAATAATGTAGTAATAATTATTAATAATCTGATTAGTTTGTTTTTACTTTGCATTGTTAACTTTTTTATCTGAAATTTAATTTAAATAAACCACAACTTTCTACCTTAAATTATAAGATAGAATTCTTCTAAAATTATATTTTTTATTGTTTTTGGGAAATTAAATTTTATTAACTTCTAATTTGTATTTATGAATATATGAGGTAATATTAATTTTGATATTAGCATTCTATTTGTGATTTAAATTACATTTAAAGGGGCGTTTATGGGCATAGATTCAGATTTGCAAGATTCTTTAAGCCAGTATCTTTTATTTAGTTTGGACGAACTTTATGCTATTGAGATTAAATATGTTGTTGAGGTTTTAGAATATACTAAGATATCAAAAATCCCAAGAACTCCCAATTACATGGCAGGAATAATAAATAATAGGGGTAAAATCGTTCCAATAATTGATATTCGAAAACAATTTGGAATGAGAGATCGTGCTGTTGATGAGGATGAGAAAAAGAGAAATAAGGGAGTTAACATTTCAAATATTATTATATTAAATTTAGTTTACGAGGGAGATGAATTTAATCTTGGAATTTTAGTAGATTATGTCAATGAAGTTCTTGAATTAGATCCATTTAGTATTGATGATGCTCCCAAGATTGGATCAGGGTTTAATTCAAAATTTATTTCAGGAATTGGTAAAAGTAATGATAAGTTTATTATTATTTTAAATGTAGAAAATTTATTTGATGTTAGGGAGCTTTCTAAATTTAGAAATACAACAATATATGATCCTGAGTATCAGCAGCAATAGGAGTTTTTAGTCATGATTTATAGGCCGGAAGGAGAGCTTGTAATAAATAGTATTTTTAAGGTAAAAGAAGATTTGTTGCATATTTTTAAAAAAATGAAAGAAGGGGATACTCTTACTATTGATCTTTCAAATGTTGAAAAAATAGATATTACCTTTATACAAATTTTGTATGCATCTAATAAATATGCTAAGAATAGAAATTTGTTTGTAAAAATTGAGTATCCATCCGACGAGGTTTTAAGTTCATTAATATATGGTGGGTTTTTAGTCGATATTGAGGATGTTGATAGCTTTGATTTGGGACTTAATTTAGTTGGATTTTAGATTTAAGGAAAGCTTATGGATAGTAGTGATGTTATTGACAAATTTAAGAATTCCTTTAAGGAAGAATCAATAGAAAATATTTCAGATATTGAGCAAGCACTTCTTAATCTTGAGGTAAGCTCAGATCAAGATATTATTAATTCTATTTTTAGAAATTTACATACCATAAAGGGAAGTTCTGGTATGTTCGGCTTTAATTTTACAGCATCGCTTGTCCACGAAATAGAAACAGTTCTTGATGTTATAAAAAATGGTAAAGCCACTTTTAATCAGGCTGCTATTGATGCTACCTTAATGTCTGTTGATTTTATTAGAGAGCTTATTGAAGGTGATGAAGTAATTTCTGAGATTGACTTTGATAAGCGCAAACAGTTTTTGGTAAATGAAATTAAAAAGGGTTTTGAGAGTTCTAATGATGTTAAGGGCGCTTTTCAAGAAGTTTTAGAAAATGATTTTTCAAAGTCTGATAACAGTTTGGTTTTAGAAGAATCTGTTAAATTAAATTCAGAGGATAAATTTGATGATGAGGCTTTGCGGTCTGAATTTAAGAGCTATAAAATTCTTTTTTCTCCGGCTAAGGGTATTTTGTTTCATGGTCACAAGCCTATAAATTTATTGAGCAAGTTGATTAATTTAGGTAGTGGTTATGTTAGGGCCAAAGTAGATAACATTCCTGATTTAGAGCTTATCTCTCCTGATAATGTTTATGTTGATTGGGAAATAAAGCTAGATACAGAAGAGAGCAGAGAGAGCATTGAAGATATTTTTACATTTTTAGATTCTCAATCAAAAATTGATATTCAAGAGTTGGATAAATGTTTAGAAGCAGATGAAGGCAATAATATAGAGTCTAAAAATTTTAATTTATTAGGCCTAGATAGAAGCAGCAAAGATTCTGCTAATTCTTCATTGGAAAAATCGGAATTTGTTGGGAAATCCTTTTTCAATGGAGATAAAAATAGGTCTAATGTTCAAGATGATACTGCTAGAAGCAAGGTTAATATTGCTAGTATTAAGGTGGATTCTAAAAAACTTGATCATTTGGTAAATCTTGTTGGAGAACTTGTTACAATACAATCAAAACTTTCAAAAGAAGCTGAAAATAGAAATAGCAATATTTTAAATTCAATATCAGCAGAATTTTCTTTGCTTATTAATGAGCTTAGAGATTATACAACAGGGCTTAGAACAGTTCCTATTGAAATTTTGTTTGTAAAATTTCAAAGGATAGTAAAAGATTTATCTACTAGTCTTGGGAAGTCAATTCTTTATCATTCTTATGGAGGCGACACTGTTCTTGACAAAAGTATTATTGAAAAGCTAAATGAACCTTTAGTTCATTTAATTCGCAACTCAATAGATCATGGAATTGAATCGTCTCAAGAGAGAGAAAGCTTAGGCAAAGACCCTAAAGGCATTATTAAGCTTTCAGCGTGTCAATCTGGAGATTCTGTTATTGTTATTATTGAGGATGATGGAAGAGGTCTTGATAAGAATAAAATACTTAAAAAAGCTATAGAGCGCAATATAATTTCTGATTCAGTTGCTAAAACTTTATCAGATATTGATGTTTATAATTTAATTTTTGAGCCTGGATTTTCAACTGCAAGTTCTGTTACTGATATATCAGGTCGTGGAGTTGGCATGGATGTTGTTAAAAAACAGGTTGAATCCTTAAGAGGAAATGTTTTACTTGAAAGTGAATTTGGCAAATATACTAGAATTAAGTTAATTTTTCCATTGACCTTAGCTATTATTGAGGGTTGGCTTGTCAGAGTAAAAGATGAGCATTTTATTGTTCCTCTTTCTAATGTTGAGTCTTGTTTAGAATCTAATAAGCTAATTTCTCAGATAGATGGGATTGAGACTAAAAGCAATGTAATGAATTATAGGGGCAGTATGATTAGTTATATTAGGCTTAGAGAGTTTTTTCAGGTTTCTAGTGAGAAAAATTTAAATGAGCAAGTTGTTGTTGTAAATACAAATAGCGGGAAAATGGGCATTGTGGTTGACGAAGTTTTAGGGCAACATCAAACTGTTATAAAATCTTTGGGAAAAATTTATTCTCGAGTAGAAGGGGTTTCTGGAGCTACTATACTTGGTGATGGAAGTTTGGCTTTAGTTGTTGATATAGATGCAATAACTAAACTTATAAAATAAAGAAAATAGAAAATGCAGATTTTTGGTTTTAAAGGTTAAAAATATTAAAATATAATAATGAAGATATTGGTAATTGATATTCAAGGTCTTATAAAGCAGGTTTTTGTTAGAGCTTTTTCTAAAGATAATGATGTTGAGATATTAAATGCTGGTTTTAATTCTTTAAATCTTATTAATGTATTTTTACAAAAGTTCCCAGATTTAGTTATTATTGATGAGAATACTGCAAGATCTAATTTTGGGAATTCTTTAAACAATGTTCTTAATAACATATCTCTTCCGGTTGTATTTATTGCACAAAATGAAATGTTTCCAAATTTTGGATGTCTTGAGCAAAGCAAGGAAAAGGTTAGATTAATAATAAATAAGCTTAATTTTAAGCTTACAGTTAATTTATTTCGCAGTAAGTATTTAGCTTTAATAAAGCTTGAGTTGAAAAATCTAGGCAAAAATAAATTTATATCTTCTTTTGAAGTTAAAAGGATTCAAGCACCCGATTTTTCTAGTAATTCTAAAGTAGAGCTGGGGGAAAATAGTTTAAATGATTCAAGTATAAGAAAAAGTTATAGAGTTTCTGATGTTATTAATTTTGCTCCCAAAAATGATCCGGATGTTATTATTAAATATCAAGGGCTTATCAATAAGCATAAAACCGGTAAAATTATTGTTGTAGGCTCTTCAACGGGTGGTACAGAGGCTTTAAGAATTTTTTTAAGGTCTTTTAAAAAAGATTCTCCCCCAATTATTATTGTCCAGCATATGCCTGGAGGATTTACAAAATCTTTTGCGAAAAATCTAAACAATGAATTTAATATTGATATTAAAGAAGCTGAGGATGGAGATATTCTTCGTCCAGGTCTTGTAATAATTGCTAATGGAAGTTATCATTTGATTGTAAAATATAGTAGCGGAAATTATTTTGTAAACCTATTAGATGGACCTCTTGTTAGTAGACATAAACCTTCTGTGAATGTACTTTTTAGGTCTGCTGCAATGTATGCCGGTTCTAATGCTATTGGAGTTATCCTTACAGGCATGGGAGATGACGGTGCTGTTTGTATGCTTGAAATGAAAAAAAATGGCGCCTATACTATTGCTCAAGATCAAGAAACCTCTGTTGTTTTTGGTATGCCAATGGAAGCTATAAAAATAGGGGCTGTAGACAAAATCCTTCCTTTAAGTGCAATAGCAGATCATGTTCTAAGGAGATCTTAATAATGGATAATGACAATAATGGTTTTTTTGATGTCAACGGTTATTTGGCAACCTTATTTCATAAACTTGAAGCTTTTGATGAGAGCACAAGGCATATTTATTCAAATTTAAGTAAATTAATTCCTAAATTAATAGAAAAAATTTCTAAAGATTCTAAGGATTTATCTTTTAGCATTGATTTGATTTCCAATCTTGATCTTGATAATGATGCTTCTTTGAATAATTTTATAGCTAAAATTATAGGAGCATTAGATGATTTTGTTGCTTACTTTAATTCTTCAACAACTTCTCTTGAATCTCAATTTAGCATAATACAGAGCAAGGTTAAAGATATAGAAATACTTGAAAATGTGATTGAAAGAATGAAAAAAAGCTCTCTTGATATGGAAATAATGTCTATTAATACACTAACAGTTGCTATGAGAGCGGGTAAGGCTGGTGGAGCCTTTTCTTATATTACAAGTGAAATTAAGGTTTTAACCCAATCTATGATCAAACAGGCAGACCAACTTACAAGCAAAGGGCGCGAAGTTAAAATTGGTTTAGATAGAGCTAAAAATCAAGTATATGAAAGCAATACGGCTGAAAATAAAATTCTTGAAGAATTTAGAGATAATTTAATGAAAAAAATAGATGCTTTTTCAGATGGAATAGGAAGCGTTATTGCTCTTTACGATGATATTTTAAAAGTTTTATCTGAATTTAAGTTTAAACTTGTAAATTCTATTTCTTATCTTCAGTTCCAAGATAGGCTAACTCAATCTTTGCAACATTTAAATATTATGTATTCTAATATTGATGTTTTTAAATTTAGAGATATAAGTGAGATCCAAAAATTAAAAATTTTATCAGTTTTTACTGATACGTCAAAAGTTATAGTAAAAGATGTTCTTGAAAAGCTTGAAAAAAATTATACTGTTTTTGAGAAATTTATTGATTCCTCTCTTAGTTCTATTCAAACTATTAACGATTTAAGGTCTGATAATTCTTTATACATAGACATTCCTAAAATAATAGAACAATTTTCTAGCATTTTGTCTGATTTGCTTAGAAGAATTGATGATGTTGAGAAGAATAATTCTAATTTTTTGAATTTATATTATGAACAGGTTAAGCTTATAAAATCGTTAGAATTAATGTTTTCAAATATTTCAGCTATTTCTTCTAGGTTTCAAAATATTAATATAGCCTCAAAGATAGAAGTTGTTAAAAGATCAGAACTTAAAGCTATGGAGGGGAATATTTCAGAAATGTCTAAGATTATAAAAGAAATTGATTCTAATATTACTAAGGGAATAGAATTTTTAGATCAAATAATCTTTTTTCTTGAAAAAGTTGTTAAAGATTATGACAATAGATTTTATCTTGAAAAGAATTATTTTAATAAATTTAAAAAATTATTTATAGAAATTAAAAATGATATTCTTGATATTAAGAATATAGCTATTGATAATATATTGTCTTATGAAGTTTTTTCAGTTGAATTTATGGAAATATTTGAAGAAATGAAATTAGAAGTCTACAATGTTAGAAATTTAAAAAATTCTCTTTTAGATATAGATAACTTTTTAAGCAATATGGAAAGTAAAATAAATTTTAATCTTAATCTAGAATTATCTAAAATTGGAATTCAATCTATTGAGATTGAAGATAAAGAATTTGTCAATAGAATTGCTAATCGATTTACTTTATTTGTTCATAAAAAACACTTATTATCTTTGATAGAGGAAGCTGAGGATGTTCATTCCTTTGATGAGGGTAGTGTAATTTTGTTTTAATTCTTATATACTTTTGGGAGGGTTTTAGGAGAAAATTAGATGAAAAAAAGAATTTTGGTTATTGATGACAATAGAGCAATAAGGCAAAGCGTTGCTTATATTTTAGAACAAAACGGTTTTGGAGTCTCAGAAGCAAAGGATGGTTTAGAAGGGGTTTTAAAATTTAAAGAAGCAGTTGGACAAGGAGATAAAGATTTTGACCTTGTTATTACAGATATCAATATGCCCAATTTAGATGGCATTGGGGTTATTAAGCAGATAAGAGAATTTGGCAGCTTTGTTCCTATACTTGTTCTTACCACCGAATCTGAGCAATCTAAAGTTGATGAGGGTCGTAAAGCGGGTGCTACTGGTTGGCTTGTTAAACCTTTTAATCCTGAAGCTTTAATGAAAACAATCTCAAAGATATTTTAAGTTTATATTTGCAATTAATCTGTAGACTTTAAAGTTTTATTATTTTTATTATAATTAAAATGATTTTCAATATTTTATTTTAAGATAAAGATAACATATTGAAAGAGATGTTTTATCTTTATTTTAATAATATTTAATTTCATTAACCACAAGGTTTATATGTAAATTTTTATTAGTATAAACAAGTAATTTATGAAAGAAAATTTTGTTTAAAAGAAGCAATTATTTTATTAATAATGCCTAATAATTTTGAAGTTTCTAAAAAAATCAATTAAAATACCGGTAGTCGGAGTCGAACCGACACGAAGTTGCCCTCACCAGATTTTGAGTCTGACGCGTCTACCAATTCCGCCATACCGGCACTAACTTTTATTTTACTATAACAGTGCCAAAAAAATCATTATTTTTGTTAAAAACTTTTTCTAAGTTTTCAATGTTATTTCCATTTACTATGTAAAGGGTAAGTCCAAGTTTTGAAGAGAGTTTTGTTGCTATTGGATCAAAAGGTAAATTTAAGCCTGGATTCCACTTTTGTCCCACAATGTTTTGTAATTGTTTCCAATTTAATTTGTTAAAAGCCGTTGCGTTTTTAAATTTTTTTGGATCTTTATCATAAACTTGATTTACGTTTGTTATATTTATAATATCTTTTTTATTAAATTTTTCTGCAAACTTTACGGCAATGTAATCTGTTGAAAATCCCGATTTCCATCCGGAAGCAATTAGTATTTTCCCTTTAAAAGAAAAATTTTTTAAGGGATTGGTAACAATTTTGTCTTTACAAAGGGGATTCATTACTTTACACAGAAATTCTGCGTTTAACTTTGTTGACATTATTCCAATCTCATCAAGTTCATGAACTTTAAAATCAGGATTGATTTTTTTATAAGCGTCTTGGTATTCTCTTGCAACTCTTCCTCCACCAACTATTAAAATGATTTTTCTTTTTTCATTTTCTAGTAGCCATTTAAAAATGAAGCTTTTAAAGTTTTTGATAAATTCTATGTTAATTTGGTTTGAATTTATTACTCCTCCTCCAAGACTTATTATTTCAAGCATTCAAGCTCCTTATTTGGGTTGATGTTTTTTAAATTTTTTACTTTTAATAATATAGCAATTTCTGCTAAACTTTTCATTAAAATAAGTTTGAAACAATACAAACTTGTTAATTATATATTACAATTTAATTGTTATGCAAAAAATTAAAAGAATTTATTGTGAAGTGTTTTAGCGTTGATTTTGCTTAGCAGTTTTTATTTTGGAGGATATTGTGCATAAGTATAAAGTTTCTGTTATTATTTGTTTTTTTAATTCGGCTGAAACTCTTGATGCAATGATAAAGGATGCTGTTAATCAAACATTAAAAGATAAAGAAATTATATTAATTGATGATGGTTCTTATGATGGTAGTTTAGAGATAGCAGAAAAATATGCCAATAAGTATAGCTTTATTAAGATTTTTAGTCAAAAAAATATGGGTCTTTCTGCTTCTAGAGACAAAGGACTTTCTGAGGCTCAAGGGGAATATGTTATTTATTGGGATGGTGATGATTCTGTAGAGAGCACCATGCTTGAAGTTCTATATAACAGAGCAAAAGCAGATAATTCTGATGTTGTTTGTTCTCAATTTTATATTTATTTTCTTGCAATAAATGTAAAAAGAAAATCTCTTCTTCCTTTTCCCAATTACCCATTAACAGGCAAGGAGGCGTTTAAAAATTTGCTTTTTACTGTTTATGCGACTTTTGGAAGGAAAAATTTTGTTGTTGGAACATTATGGGATAAATTGATTAGACGGGAATTAATCTTAAAGAATAATATTCGTCAGCAAAATGTAGTATTTGAAGATATAGTTTTTGTTATGCAAATTTTTTTAAAAGCTTCTAAAGTTTCTTTTGTAAATAATTATTTTTATACTAATTTTCAAAGAATGGGAAGCATGAGTTCTTCTATTAGTGTTTTACATAAATCTAAATTATCTCTTAATACAATGGAAACTTTATTAAAAAGAGAAGGTATTTTTAACGAATGCGAACATTTGTATAAAAGATTTTTTTTGCAATTTTATTATTTTATTTCTTTTAAGCAAATTTATATTATTAGTTGGAATATTCCCGATAAACTTGTTTATAAGGCTTATAAAGAAAAGCTTATTTCTGTTCTTGATGAGATTAAAGGGTTATCTGAATTTCAAGATTGTTATGAATATGCAAAAAGTTTTGGATTTAATGAAATTCAAATTTTACCTAGAATTATGCTAAAAGTTTGGAATTTTAGTTCAAGACTTTATGTAAATTTTTCTATATTTATTTATAGGTTTTTCATAAAAAATTGAATTTATATTTTTAATTTAATTATTTTTTATGTTTTGATTTTTAATTTATTAAGGAGTGTTTATGGCTATTGAGGCTGTTAATGTAAAATTTTCCTATAAGAAAAAAGAAGTATATTCGGATTTAAATTTAAACATTAATACTCCTCAAGCCTATTTGCTTCTTGGGAAAAATGGGGTTGGAAAAACAACTTTGCTTAAACTTGTAAGTGGATTTTTGGAGCCTCTAAAAGGGAAAATTTTATTTAACTCTTTGGCAACTTTTCCAAGAGATCCTTTGAATTTAGTAAATTTGTTTTTTATTCCTGAAGAATTTTCACTTCCTAGATTGTCTTTAGCCGAATATAGTAAAGCTTTATCTATATTTTATCCAAATTTTAATAAAGCAGATTTTAAAAAATATTTATCGAATTTTGATCTTGACATTTCTCTTGATCTATCTTCAGCTTCTTTTGGACAGAAGAAAAAAAGTATTATCGCATTCTCTCTAGCTTCAGATGTTTCTTGTTTGTTGTTTGACGAGCCAACAAATAGTCTTGATATTGTTTCAAAAAATGTTTTTAGGAATATGCTTTCTAATTTAAAAGATAGAATCATTTTTATTACGGGCCACAATGTAAGGGATTTGGCAGGAGTTGTGGATCATTTAATTATTGTTGGGGAAAAATCAATTCTTTTTTCCAATTCAGTATCTTATATTAATAAAAATTATAAGATTAAAATTATCAGTGAACTAAACGGAAATGAATTATATTATGAAAAAACTAAGGATGGATTTAAGGCACTTTATTTTGAAAGCAGTAATGGAACTGAAGCTGTTGATATTGAGTTTTTCTTTTTGTATATTACTGAAAATAAAAGGGAGAAGCAATAAAATATGTTTAGCTTAAAAAGATTTTTAAGTTTATTTTATTTTGATTTTATTTATAATAAAAAATTCTATACTTTGTTGATAATTCAAATTTTAGGAATGATATTTATATCTTATTTACTTGTTAGATTTTATTGGAATTTTTCAGCAATTGATTTTTTAAAATTTTTTGCTCCTAAAATTTTCATTTTAACCTTGATTATATCAATTTTTACTATGTGTGATTATTACAAAGTAATTCACGATCCGTTTAGAAATATTCTTTATTTATCTTTACCTGTTTCAACTTTTGAGCATTATTTTTTCAATTTAATTAAATATTTATTTGCACTACCTTTGATTTTAATATTTATTTATTACTTTGGGGTTAATATTTTTTTATTCCTAGATAATGTCTTCTTTTTAAGGGGCGAGAATACTGTATTCTTAGAATTAAGATATTTTTCTGATTTTTTATTTTTTCGTTATTTTAATTTTTTATCTATTTTTCCAATCTTTATGTTTTTTAGAATAGCTTTTAAAACGCATCCTTTTGTTAAGATTTTGATATTCTTTTTAGGGACCATTGTGTTATTGTTTTTTTTTACCTCTTTTTTTTATTTGGGTTTTAAATATGTTCCATGTTCTTCAGATTTAATTTTTTCTTTTGATAGATTTTTATTTGACCTGTTTTTTAAAATAGTTTATAGTTTGGGATTTTTTTTGTATTTAGCTTCATATTTTAAGATAGTAGAGCTTGGAAGTATTAGGAAAAAAAGCAATTTGTTTGCTATTATTGGGTTATTGGTTTTTTTGGCAATGTTTAATTATTACTATTTAACCAAAGGTTCATTATATTGTTTTGTTGATTATAACTAAAATAGTTCAAAAGATTTAAAACAATGGCTTAGAAATAGCTTTGTAGCCAGGCATTAATAATTTTTATTTTAGTTTAATGTTTTTGTTTGTTTTAATGCGGGTAAGTATTTTTATTATGATTTGTGAGCTCTTCTTAAGTGTAAGTTTATTTGGATTGAAATTTAAATTTTTAATTTTGGGGTATACATGAAAAAAAACTTAAAGATTTTAGTAATAACAGGAGGCGTGATCTCTGGAATTGGCAAGGGAGTTACATCGGCAAGTATTGCAAGGTTATTTAGATATGATTTTAGAGTTACTCCAATTAAATGTGATGGGTATTTAAATACTGATCCTGGGACTATTAATCCTGTTGAGCACGGAGAAGTTTTTGTGCTTGATGATGGAGGAGAGGTTGATATGGATTTTGGTCATTACGAGAGGTTTTTAAATCTTAATGCGAAGTCTAGTTGGAACATTACAATGGGCAAAATATACAAAAAAATACTTGAAAATGAGCGAAAGGGCAAATATTTAGGAAGAACAGTTCAGCTTATTCCTCACGTTACTGATGAGATCAAGTCTACAATTTTTCAGATTGCAAGTTCTGAGAATAGTGACATGTTGATAATTGAAATTGGTGGAACTGTAGGAGATATGGAAAATATTTTATTTATTGAAACAGTAAGGCAAATAAGACAGGAGATTGGAAGTGGCAATATTTCTTTTATCCATTTAACCTATGTGCCAAGTCCAGCTGGAATTAATGAGCAAAAGTCTAAACCCACTCAACAGAGCGTTAAAACCTTAAATAAAGCAGGTATTTTCCCCGATTTAATTATTGCTAGAAGTTCGCAAGTATTAACAGATCAAATCAGAAAAAAAGTGGCAATGTTTTGTAATGTTGAGAGTACCTCTATTATTGATAATGTTGATGTTTCTACTATTTATGAAATTCCTATATCTTTTTACAAGCAAGGCGTACATGAAATTTTAAGCTCTAAGTTAAATATTAAGGTTGATCCAAAAGTAGAAGAGCTTTCAAAGCTTGTAGGAGTTATAAAATCCAATTTTTTTGCGCCTAAAAAAATTATTAATATAGCTGTTTGTGGTAAATATGCTGAACTTGACGATTCTTATGCATCAATTAGAGAGTCCTTGGTTCATGTTGCAGCCCATTTGGACTTGCTTATTAAAAGCACTTTAATTGATTCTAATGATTTAAATGAGAGCTGTTTAAAAGAGTTTGATGGCATTATTGTTCCTGGTGGCTTTGGAGGTAAAGGATATGAAGGTAAAATTATGGCCATTAAATATGCTCGTGAGAATAATATTCCCTTTCTTGGAATTTGTCTTGGTTTGCAACTTGCTGTAATAGAATTTGCTCGTAATGTTTGTGGAATACTTGATGCTGATACGGAGGAAAATTTAGTAAAAGACAAACCTTTAAAACATCCTGTTATTCATTTACTTCCTGAGCAAAGGGGAATTAAAGATAAGGGCGCTACAATGAGGCTTGGGGGATATCCTGTGATTCTTAAAAAGAATACAATAGCTTTTAAACTTTATGGCCAAGACCGAATAATTGAAAGATTTAGACATAGATATGAAGTTAATAATGATTATATAGATTTATTTGAAAAAAATGGGCTTATAGTATCTGGATTTTCAAGTGATTTTAAAATGGCAAAATTAATAGAAATTCCTAAAAATAAATTTTTTGTGGCTTGTCAGTTTCATCCAGAACTTATTACAAGAATAGAAAATCCAGCTAAGCTTTTTTTAGGACTAATTAAAGCTTGTATTTGAGTGTGTATTTGGTTATTTAGTGAGTAGGCAGGTTCTCAAAATTAATGTTTGTAGCTTTCTCAAATTGTAATATTTTGTAGCTTAAAAATAATTTAAAAAATATGGTTAGTAATATTATTATTAAAAGGTCAAAAAAAGCATTAGCTATTGTTAAATTAAATGGTCTTTTTTCATAGATTATATCGTTTATTACTTTGGGCAAGCTAAATGCAAGCCAAGTTATGCTAGATATTAGTATTGCAGATAATATATTGTAATTTAAGCCCGTTAAGCTTCCAAGAGAGTTGTTAGTAAAAATTATTAAATTGTTGAATAAATTGATAAGAGCATTTATTAAAAAACTTTGTAATAAATGATTTAAAGCTAAAACAAAGATAACAATTATTTTATATTGTTTTTTTTGAATATTTAATGTGTCAGCGCCAGTAATTATTTTTCTTAATAATATTTTTCGGTATATTATTTCTAATAATATTTTAAATAAAGTCATACTGACTATTAATATTAGATTAATATTCGAGAACATAATTTTGATTAACATAATTTTTCCTTTCATTTTTGGCAATGATTTAATTATAATTAGTATATAATAAAATATTTTGATTTCTTTAATAAGATTTGGATTTTATTATACTTATATAATAGCTTTAATTTTTGGCAATTTTTGTTAGGAGGATTGAATGAAAGAAGAAGACATTAGAAAAACAATTTTAATTAAAAGGCTAGTTAAATATTTTTTTGATGAACTTAAGTATAGAATGAAGATTCCTTGTCTTAGAATAAACAATAAAGAGATGAGTACTAAGTATATACTTCTTAATCTTTTTAGGAAAATTGCAAATCTTCCCTTTAATAAGCAATATGAGATAGAAGAGCAGTTTGCTCTTGAAGTTGGCGAGAGAGTTGTGCTTACAGATGCTGTTTTGATTAAAAGAATTGGTCATGAAAGATGTGTTATTGTTGGAATTATTGAAGCAAAAACGGACCAAGTTGATCTTGATTATGAATTTAATAGATTTTTTATTCAGGACAAAAAAACCAACGTTCTTTTTTGGCAGCCCAAAAAAGTTATCCTCAAGCAAGATGATAAATTATTTAAAGCAGAATCAGACGATATTTTTAATTTTGACAATGATTTTAACTTGCCAAAAGTTAAGGCTAAATTAGAAGAGTTTATAGATATTTTTTTATGCTTTTTTTCTTACAGAGATGTTCTTTTTGAGTATAATAAGGTTAGTGGGCGTTATTCTTGGGTAAAAAGAAAGTAACTTTAATTTAAAGTTAGTTTTAAATTTTATTAAATGAGGAGAATGATTTGTATCTTTAGATGGTTTTATGGTTTAAGATGAAAGCTTAAATTTATTTCAAAGTGGTTAATTTTTACCATTTAAATGTAAAAATATTTTTTGTTTATTGAGTATTTGATTTGATATTAAAGTTGGAATAATGTGTCAAATTAAGTACTGGAGACTCTATTCAAAAAAAAAAAAATATGATAAAATCCCTTTATGAAAAAATTTTCGTTTTTTAAAAAAAAGAAAAAAGTTGTTGATTTAAATCTTTTAAATGTTGTTGAAAACAAAAAAGATTTGAGTACTTATGAATATAAGGCTCCTGTTAAGGAAATGCTAAAGGGATTTTATCATACCAAAGCTTCCATTTCTACTCTAAAAGTAGGATTTGAGTCATTACAAAGAATTTTGTTTTCTGGAATAGAAGATTTTGATCGGATATTTTCCACTCTTGTTGAGATGACAAATAATGCTCGTGATCAGATAAGCGTTATTTTTAGTGATCTTGGTAAAAATAATAAGGAAAAATTAAATCAAATATCTTCTGTTATTGTTGGAATTCAAGGCAGCTTAGAAACAATAAGTAATTTTTTGGGTGCTACTAATATGATCTCTCTTAATGCAAAGCTTGAGGCTGCAAGAGCTAAAGAATATGGTAAAGGATTTTCTGTTGTTGCAGATGAGATCAAGCGACTTTCTGATCAGGCAAAAGGTGTTATGAATATGATTTCTGTAAAGGAAATTGAGGAGGTTTCTAAAGATTTAATTTCTCATAACCTTAAGGATTTGCAGATTGATATTGATAAGTTCTTTGCCGAGATTCTTGAACAGCTTAATTATCTTGAGGGCATATTTAAGCGCTTTTCAAAAAGTCAAGAGGAATTTTCTTCTTTGATTGAAAGTCTTGAGAGTATAGATACCAATATGGCTTATTATTCAAGAAATTGTGATTCTTTGATTGGTTCTGATACTTTTATGCTGTCTAATGATGAATTTTTAAAAACGCTAGAATTTATCATCTCAGAGCAATTTTCTTGGATTAATAATTTAAGATTACTTGTTGAGGGGCAAAGGACAATATTCATTCAGACGGATGCTTCCAAGTATGGGTTTGGATTGTTTTATAAAGCATTGTCTCCCAAGAATGATGCTATTAGGCAGTTGTGGGAAGAAGTATACATTCCTTATTTAAATATTAATAAGCTTGCAGCTGAAATTTTGATTATATTTAGGGCAGAGAATCGTAATGATAGCAGTTTAAGGCAAGCTAAAGATTTTTTGTCTCAAGCTGAAAATTTATCTGAAGAAATTGTTAGAAAGCTTGAGCACATTAAAAAGATGGTAATTGAATTAGATAATCAAGGAATTAGTATTTTTTCTTGATTATTTTAATAAGATTTTTTGTAAAAATTTAAATTAGAGATTTAAAATTATGATAACTTTTTAAGTATTTATTTAACTAAGGTTTGTTAAAAATCAAGTTTTATTTTGATAAAATAATTTTAGGTATGAGTTTTAGGGCTAGATTTATTCATCTCCATGTTCATTCAGATTATTCTCTTTTGGATGGAGCTGCAAAAATATCAGATATTATATCAAAAGCAAAAAAATGTAATATGTCGCATATTGCATTAACAGATCATGGCAATCTTTTTGGGGCTATTAAATTTTATAAAGAAGCTAAAAAAGCAGGGATTAAGCCAATAATTGGCATTGAAGCCTATATGGCAAAGACTTCTAAGTTTTTTAAAAAACAGGATGATCTTGGAAAAATGTCTTACCATTTAATTTTGCTTGCCAAGAATGAGCTTGGTTATAAAAACTTATTAAAGTTAACAAGCATTTCTTATCTTGAAGGGTTTTATTATCGTCCAAGGATAGATAAAGAGGATCTTGAAAAATATTCAGAGGGTTTGATTTGTACTTCAGCTTGCATTGGGGGACTTATTCCAAGACTTATTTTGGCCAATAGATTTGAAGATGCTAAGAATGAAATTCTTTGGTTTAAAAAAATTTTTGGCAATGATTTTTATCTTGAGCTTCAAAGGCACGGCATTAAAGATCAAGACATTGTAAATGAAAGATTGATTGAGTATTCTAGGGAGCTTGGACTTCCTTTAACAGCAGCTAATGATTCTCATTATGTTAACAAAGAAGATGCAGCTGCTCAAGACATCATTGTTTGTATTGGTACTGGTGCTAAGAAAAGTGATGAGAATAGATTAAAAATGGAAACCAATGAATTTTATATTAAATCTCAAGAGGAAATGTGTGAACTTTTTAGTGATTTGCCTGAAGCTTTAGAAAATACCGTAAGGATTGCAGAAAAGTGCGATGATTTTAAAATAACTTTTCCAGGCCCTATTTTGCCTGATTATCAAATTCCTGTTGAATTTAATACTCTTGGTGAATATTTGGAATATCTCACTCTTGAGGGGTTGAAATTTAGATATAAAAATTTGACAAGCAAAATAAAAGATAGAGCTTTTTATGAATTGAGTGTAATAATTGGAATGGGTTTTGAAGGGTATTTTTTGATTGTTTGGGATTTTATTAAATTTGCTCATGATAACGATATTCCTGTTGGAGCTGGGCGTGGTTCTGGTGCTGGTTCAATTGTAGCTTATGCTCTTAGAATTACTGATATTGATCCTTTAAAGTATAATTTGCTTTTTGAGAGGTTTTTAAATCCTGAGCGTATTTCTATGCCCGATTTTGATATTGATTTTTGTTTTGAAGGCAGAGATGAGATCATAAAATATGTTACCAACAAATATGGAGAAGATAAGGTAGCTCAAATAATTACTTTTGGAACTTTAAAGCCTAAGGCTGTAGTTAAGGATGTGGCTAGAGTTTTAGATATTCCATTTGCTGAATCAAATGAACTTACTAAGTTTATTCCCGATGGTCCTAAAGTTTCTTTAAAAGAGGTTTTAGATGACAATTCTTTAAAAGAGTATTTTACTAGCAAGCCTGTTTATAAAGAATTAATGAATGCTGCATTGGTTCTTGAAGGAATGAATAGGCATGCTTCAACTCATGCTGCAGGAATTGTAATTTCTAAAACCCCTTTAACCGACTATGTGCCTCTTTATAAGGATTATAAACAAGGTTCTGTTTCTACTCAATACACAATGGATTTGCTTGAAGAATGTGGGCTTGTTAAGATGGATTTTCTTGGTTTGAAAACATTAACGTTAATAAAAAATGCGGAAAATCTTATTAGAAATGTAAATCCAGATTTTAAAATAAAAAATATTCCAGACAATGATGTTAAAACTTTCAAGATGCTAGGAGAAGGGAGAAGTGCATCTGTTTTTCAGTTTGAATCTGAAGGAATGCAGCAAATTCTAAAAGACGCAAAGCCTGACAGCATTGAAGATTTAATAGCCTTAAATGCTCTTTATAGGCCAGGCCCTATGCAATTTATTCCTCAATTTATTGCTGCTAAAAAAGGTGTTAAGAGAATTAAATATCCTCACCCAGATTTAAAGGAAGTTTTAAGGCCAACTTATGGGGTTATTGTTTATCAAGAGCAGGTAATGGAAGTCGCAAAAATAATTGGGGGCTTTTCTCTTGGCAAGGCCGATATTTTAAGACGCGCTATGGGTAAAAAGAAAGAAGACGAGATGGATGAAATGAAAGTCGATTTTTTAAGAGGTGCTATTGAGAAAGGATATGATAAAGAAATTGCTAGTGAAATTTTTGAACTTTTAAAACCTTTTTCGGGGTATGGATTTAACAAATCGCATGCGGCGGCGTATTCTTTAATAGCATATCAAACTGCTTATCTTAAGGCTAATTACCCTGAATATTTTATGGCTGCCAATTTGACTAATGAAATTAATAATAATGATAAGCTTTCTTATTACATTGAAGAGTCAAAAGCCATAGGTATAAACGTACTCAAGCCCGATATAAATCGATCATTTAGGGAATTTCGTGTAACTGATTCTGGAATTTCTTATGGGCTTAATGGGATTAAAAATCTTGGAGGAATTGTTGTTGATTTAATAATTGATGAGAGAGAAAAAAATGGCAAATATAGTTCTTTTGAAGATTTTATAAGACGTGTAGATGATAAAGTAATTAATAAGAAATTTTTAGAATCTGCAATAAAATCTGGACTTTTTGATAGTTTGGGTCAAAATAGAAAGACTTTATTTGAAAATCTTGATCGTTTGATTGAAGTTGTTTCAGAAGATAAAAATAATAAAAAACTTGGTCAAAACAGCTTATTTGGTGCTCTTGAAAGCCAAGATCCAATTCAGCAAAGTTTTAATTATCAAACTTTTAAAGAGTATTCTTATTCTGAGCTTTTAGGATTTGAGAAAGAGCTTTTAGGATTTTATGTGTCGGGCCATCCTCTTGATCCTTATAAAAAGGCAATTGATAGTTTTTCTAGTTTAAATATTTTAAAAGATCTTGCTGCCAAAAAAGATAACATTGTTCAATTTGCTGGCATTTTAAATTCAGTAAAAGTTATTCAAACTAAAAGAAATAATGCAAAAATGGCTTTTGGTATTATAGAAGATTTTAAGGGTGCAATAGATATTGTAGTTTTTACAGAAAGCTATGAAAGGTATAGAAATTTTTTACTTGAAGGCAATGTTATTGGGGTTGTAGGTAGGCTTACGTTTAACAGAGATAAATTTTCAATTGTAGTTGAAAAAGTTGTAAATATTGAGAGACTTTCCGAAGATAAAATAAATAATATTCATATTAAATTTTTAAATAATAAATTAAATGACCTACAATTACTTAATTCTTTAAAGGAAAGTATAAGTAATTTTGAGGACAATTCTGGATTTTCAAATGTTTATTTTTATTTAAGGGAAAATGGTAAGGATTTAAAGTTAAAAATGAATTCAATTTTAAATTTTGTGCCAGATGAAGACAAGCTTGATAAGCTGAGAAAGTGTGTGATAGTTGAAGATGTTTGGGTTGATTAGGAGGTGCTGTGTTGGTTGTTTTAATAGAAATTTTGATGGTATTTTTGCAGATTTATAGGATTTTAATTTTAATTAGGATTCTTCTTAGCTGGCTTGTGTCTTCAGGGATTAATACTAACGTATTTTTCAGATTTATACATATTGTCACAGAACCATTTTTATCTTTTTTCAGAAGAATTCCTTTTTTTACATTTGGTATGTTTGATTTTTCTCCAATTGCAGCTTTAATAACTTTAACTATTTTTGAAAGAATGTTGGCTTATGGGAATTATAAGCTTTCCACATTTATTATTTTATTCATTGTTGAAGTTTGGGGGATATTTAGAAGCATTTTTATTGCTATAGTTTTCTTTTTATTGTTGAGATTATTATTGTTGCTTTTGAATTTGTTCCAAGGCTCAGACTTTTTAAAAACAGTCGATTCATTTTTACTTCCTTTATCCACCAGGATAAGTGGTGTGATTACTGACAAATATATGTCTTATGCTTTACGTTTGATTGTTGGGAGTGCTTTAATGGTAGCATTTATAATTATTATTGAACAGGTTGTATTTGCTATTAGAGTTTTAGGAACATATTTGCCTTTTTAGGAGATTAAAATGTTTTTACATGAGTTTGAATATGAGCTTAAAGGGATAGGTGGGCTTGGTGAAAAAGGGGTTGAAAGGTTAAATAATCTACAAATTTTTAATGTTAAAGATCTTATTGAATTTTTCCCTGTAAAATATGAAGATCGTCAAAATATACAAACTTTTCCGGATTTTTCTAAGGTGAAAAGTTGCGATATGATGACGGTGTTCACTGTTGTGGGGCATAAAAAATTTGGGGATAGTTCTAAAAAAAATTTAAAGCTAACTGCTATAAGTGTAAATGATGAGTCTTTTGAAATTTTACTTTTTAATAGGGCTTTTTTAGAGAATGTTTTTAAAATAGATAAAAAATTCTATATTTACTCTAAATTTACTTATAACGATTATAGTGGTTTGTGGAGTTGTTCTAATTTTGACAGTGAAGTTTATAGTGACAAACCCGAAAGGTTTAAAAAAATTCTTCCTGTTTATTCTTTGACAGAGGGATTAACATCAAAGAAAATTTCATTATATGTAAGAGAAGCTCTTGAATATTTTTTTAAGTTTGGTCAAACAGATATTCCTAAATTTTTAATAGAAAAGTATTCTTTATTATCGTTAAGTGATGCTTTAAAAGAGATTCACTTTCCAAGTTCATTAGAAATGCTTGAAAAGGCAAAAAAAACTTTAATTTATAGAGAAATTTTCTTGCTTCAGTTTTTTTCAAGGTACAGATCATCCAAGGTTCTTTTTCGAGAAAAAAGGCATTTATCAAAAAATTTGCTTGAAAGGGTTATTTCGAGTTTGCCCTTTGAACTTACAGAAGATCAAAAAATTTCTGTTGATGAAATATTCTCAGATCTTAACTCTTCTAAGCCAATGAATAGGTTGCTTCAAGGTGATGTTGGAAGTGGCAAAACCCTTGTTGCTTTACTTTCGGGGCTTCCTTTAATTGAAGCTGGATATCAGGTAGCGTTTATGGCTCCTACCGATCTTTTGGCTCGTCAGCATTATGATAATTTATCTAACATACTGTTGTCTTTTAACATTTCAATGACTCTTTTGACTGGCAGTTTGAAAAAGAAGGATAAGGAGCAAGCACTAGAAAGCATTAAAAATGGTGCTTCTGGCTTAATAGTTGGAACACACGCTATTTTTTATGAAAGTACAGAATTTAAAAGACTAGCATATGTTATTATTGACGAGCAGCATAAATTTGGAGTTGTTCAAAGAGAAGAGCTCAAGAACAAAGGAGAGGGGGTAGACATGCTTTTAATGTCTGCAACGCCTATTCCTAGAAGTTTTGCGTTAACACTTTTTGGCGATCTTGAAGTTTCTTTTATTAAAACCTTGCCTAAGGGTCGATTGCCTATTACTACTTATTTAGCAAGGCATGGCAATGAAGATAAAGTTTATGAGTTTTTAAGAAAAGAGCTCTTAAAAGGGCATCAGGTTTATTTTGTTTATCCATTAATTTCATCTTCAGAAAAATTTGAATTAAAAGATGTTAATAATATGTGTTTAAAATTAAAAGAAGTATTTAGCGAATATGTTGTAGATATGCTTCATTCCAAGTTGCCATCCGATTTAAAAGAAGAAATTATGAAAAATTTTTATTCAAAAAAAGTAGATATTTTGGTAACTACTAGTGTTATTGAAGTTGGAATTGATTGTCCAAATGCAACTTGTATGGTGGTAGAACATGCTGAGCGTTTTGGACTTTCTACTTTACATCAAATTAGGGGTCGTGTTGGTAGAAGTAATTTACAATCTTTTTTCTTTTTACTTTATAAAGAACCTTTGACAAGTGCTGGAAAATTTAGATTGAAAACTATAAAAGAAAATTTGGATGGATTTAAAATAGCAGAAGAAGATTTAAGGTTAAGAGGGCCCGGTAATTTATTTGGACTTGAACAAGCAGGATATTTAAAATTAAAAATAGCTAATTTTGTTGATGATAGAGATGTTATAGTATTGATTAGAGAAGAACTCGATTTATTTTTTTATGATAATTCTGCTTATGACAAGCTTGATATTGATTTACTAGATAATCTTTTTTGCTCTTATTTGAATGTCGGACGAAGTATTTAGTTTGCGTATTTTTCAATTAGGTTAATAAGATTTGTTTTGTTATGGTGCCAAAATTCAAGAAGTTTATGTTGTAAGTTATTAAAATATTTTTGCTGAATCAAGCATGGCTTAGGCCCTATGTATAAGTAGTGCCAAGGCTCTGCTTTATATCCGGTTTCTATTTCATATCCTTTTGGGTATGAAATAGAAAATCCATATTTTAAAGAATTTTCATAAAGCCATTTTCCTTCTTTTGTGTTTAGTAAATTATCATCTAGATTGATAAAATCTATTGCTGTTCCCATATGATGTTGAGAATGGCCTGGAATTGCTGATTGAGTTTCTGCAACTTTTTTGCCATAAGTTTTGACATTGTAATCAAATAAAAAATTTTGGTATTTTTGTGTTCTGTAAGCGGATTTAATTTTAATTTCAATTCCAATTTTTTTTGCATCTTTTATTAGTTGAATTAAATCTTCTATTAATATTTTTCTTACTTTAATAGTCTTTGTTCCAATATTTTTAAGATCTTTAAAATCATCAATATTTACCAGATCAGGTATTGTATAATTTATAGGAATTGGTATTTTTTTATTTATTAGAGTTAGAAGGTTATTTTTTTCTGCATCTACTAAGGGTTTTATTTCTTTTAAGAACTGAATAGGATTTTTTTTAATAAAATTTTTGCATTCCTTATTCATTGTTTGGACAATCTTTAGCAGTATTTCTAAATCTTTTTTTGAAATGTTGTTAGCTAACAAAGATAGGTTAATAAATAGAAGTAGTAAAACATAAATTGATTTCATATTATTTAATTATAATATATTTTAGTATAATTAATAGTTGATTCTAAATATATACATATTCTATATTGGATTAAATTTAGTTAAAAGTAATAAATAAAGGAGACTGTATATACGTAATATGATCAAAAAGTTTAAAAATTATAATCAGATAATAAAAGAGTTATTTATTATAGCTATTCCCACAGCTTTTGAATCGCTTTTATTTCAAATGGTAACTTTTTTTGATAATTTTATGATCTCCTATTTGGGCTCTTTTCACGTTACGGGAGTTTCTTTGGCAAATAGAGTAACTTTTCTTTTTTTTATTATTGTATTTGGACTTGGTACAGCTTTAAGCGCGTACGCGTCCCAAGCAATTGCAAAAAAGAAGTTTCTTCAAGTAAGACAATCTTTTGCTTATATATTGTCAATTGGAACTGTAATAGGAATAATTTTTTTTATATTTTCATTTCTTTTTCCAAGAAACATTATAAAGCTATTTACAGCTAATCAAACTTCTTTAAATTTTGGATCAGAGTATTTAAAAATTATTTCGTGGTCTTACTTGTTAATGGCATATTCTTTTTTATCGGCTATGGGTTTTAAGAGTGCCAAAGAAGTAAAAATACCCTTATATGTTACTTCTATTGTTGTTTTAATAAATATTGTTTTTAATTATATTTTGATTTTTAGTTTTAGTATGGGAATAAAAGGTGCTGCATATGCTACTGTGCTTTCTAGAATTGTTGAGTTTGTTTTTTATTTTTTATATAGTCTGATAAGCAGTAATTCGTATTATAAGGTTAAGTTTGGCGATTTTTTTGCTTCAAAGGTAGTTACTAGGGCTAATTTAAAACTGATTATACCTGTTTTGTCTCACGAGATTTTTTGGGTCTTGAGTATAACTATTTTGCATGCATTTTATGCTCGTGTTGGGAGCATTGAATACGCTTCATTTGCTGTTGCATCAAATCTTTTTGACATTTGTTTTGTATTGCTTCATGGTATGGGACTTGCAACAGGGGTTGTTATGGGGCATTTAATGATTTATGATAAAAAACATGTCAGATCGGTTGGATTTTTTTTATCTTTTTTGGGATTTCTTTTGGGCATTTTTGTAGTTATTTTGCTTATTGGAATATCGAGATTTGCACCTTATATTTTTAGTAATTTAGATTCTCCCGAACTTGTTAGCGTGTTTATTTATGTTTTTGCAAGCATTGTAGTTTTTAAAGCTTTTACGGCACAAGTTCTTGTTGGGGTTTTTAGGGCTGGGGGGATACCAAATGTTTGTTTTTTTATTGAATCGGGAGTAATTGTTTTTTATACGCTTCCAGTTGCTTATTTATTGGTGTTTTATACAAATTTAAGTTTACCAATAGTAATTTTTATTGTAAATCTGGAAGAGATCATTAAAAATATATTTATCATAATTGAATTTTTTCACGATGATTGGATACGAGAGATTGAGTATGAAGAACTTGCTTGAGTATGGGGCAGCGTGATATATTTAGTGTTAATATAAACTTTAATAATCTTGGTGAATCTAAATTCATTCTGATTATGCTGATTTAAAAGTAATTCCTTTTGTTTTATTATAGGTCCTTGTATTTGTCTTTTTAAAAATATTGATTTTTTATTTGGAGAATTTTATGTATTCATTAAGTGCATCAAAAAAGGATAAAATTTATAAAGATCTTTTAAAAATCGCAATTCCAACTGCCATTGAGTTTTTTTTATTTAATTTTATTTCTCTTACAGATAATGCCATGGTTGCATATCTTGGTGATTATCCTGTTGCAGGAGTTTCTCTTGCAAATAAATTTTTTGAACTGTTTGTTACTATTGGGTTTGCTATGGTAGGAGCTTACAATATAATTGCTACAAGGCAATACAATCAGGGCGATTTTAAGAGCTTTAGAAATACATTTTTTATTAGTATATTAATTATTATTTTATTTTCTTTTCCATTTATAGTTATTTCTAGATTGAATCCCCTTTTTTTACTCAGATTGATTTCTAATGATGCGAAGGCAGTTTATTATGGGGCTATATATTTAAACATAGCTATTTTTTCTTTCGTATTTGCAATTATAAAAGGGCTTGTTGCTAATGCTCTTAAGGTTATTGAAATTGTTAAATTCCAAGTTTACATTTCTATTTTTGCAGTTTTTTTAAATTTAATATTAAATTATATTTTTATTTTTGTTTTTAATATGGGGGTAGTTGGGGCTGCTATTGCAACAACAGTTGTTCGTACTGTAGAGCTTATTGTTTATCTTTTTTATACAGTGTTTAATAAGAATTCGATTTTAAACCTTAAGCTTGATGATTTAAGTGTTAATGTTAATTTGTTTTTTCAGCTAATTAAATTTTTTATTCCAATTATTTTAAATGATTTTATTTGGTTTTTTGGCTACCTTGTACTGACATCAATTTTTATAGGAATTGATGTTCACAGGTATGCTGCTTACAGTATATCTTTTTCTGTTTATTTTATTATCTTTAATATAATTAATTCCTTTTGTATTTCTTTGAATATTATGATGGGCTATGAAATGCATAATAGTAAAAAAGAAGTTATGAAAGTTGCAATTTATTTAGGTAGAATTGGCTTAAAGCTTGCTTTTTTAACATCTTTTGTATTGTTTGTGTTTTCATTTTTTGCTCCATATATTTTTTATACATTAAAATATTCGCACCTTATAGGAATTATTTTAAGGTATTCTTCTGTTTCTGCCTTTTTTATGGCTCTTGCTTTTCAATATCTTTTTGGATTTTTTCGCGCAGGAGCATCTCCAAGTTTTGGCGCTATTATGGAAGGCTCTGTAACTTTTATTTATACTATTCCTATTGCTTTTGTTTTAGCAAATTATACAAATTTGCCTTTTGAAATTGTTGTTTTTATTCCAGCTCTTGAGGATGCAATCAAACTTGCTATTTCACTTCCTTATTTTTATAGTGAAAGGTGGATTAAATCTATTAAAACAGGCTGGTAAGTTTGATATAATCTTATTGTGCGTTTAGACGAAATTAAAGATTTAAAATTTTTAGTCATGGGTTTAGGTATTAATGGGGGAGGAGTAGCTCTTTCTAGATTTTTATTAAAGCATGGGGCAAAGTTAGTAATTACTGATCTTAAAAGTGAGGCAGAATTAGCTTTAAGCATTGATTCTTTAAAAGATTTTGATAATCAAATTAGGTATGTTTTGGGCAGACACGATATAAACGATTTTAAAAGTGCTGATATTGTTGTGAAAAATCCCAGTGTGGAACCCAATAATAAATATTTAAAGCTTGCAAAACGAGTTGAAACGGATATTAGCTTATTTTTGATGTTCAACAAGAATCCTATAATTGCAGTAACAGGCACCAAAGGTAAATCTACTCTTGTGTCTCTTTTGTATCAAGTTTTGAAAAAAAAATATCCAAAAACAAAGCTTGGAGGAAATATTGGCGTGTCTCCTTTGAGTTTTTTTGATCAACTTGACGGAAGATTTCCTGTGATTTTAGAGCTCTCTTCTTGGCAATTACAATCTTTAGATAATTTTAATCCTATTCTTAGCATTATTACAAATGTTTATAACGATCACCAAAACTATTATATAAATTTTGATGACTATATTATCGACAAGTCAAAAATTTTTGTAAATCAAACTTCAGGAATTGTGATTATTCAGGACAGGGCTTATTACAAATATTTTTCAAAATTCAAATCAAAAGCCAAAGTTGTTTTATTTTCCGAATCCAATCCTTATGATCTTGATCAAGATATTTTTTATTGCAATAAAGGCAAGGTATATTTTAATGACAACCTGATTGGAAGTTTTTCTGATTCACAAGTTGTTTTTATGATTCCCAAATTTATTTCTTTTTTTGTTTCATATTATTTAAATATAGACCTTAATCATACGTCTCAGATTTTAAATAATTTTAAAGGCATTGAGCATAGATTAGAGTTTGTTAGATTAGTTCAAAATGTAATGTTTTATAATGATACAGCTTCAACTATTCCTGAGTCTACGGTTTTATCTGTTAAAAGTTTAAAAACAAAAGATAATCACATTAACTTAATTGTTGGAGGAACCGATAAAGAACTTGATTTTTCAAGTTTTAGTAAGATAATAAATATTGTGAAAACTTGGATCTTAATAAAAGGTAGTGCAACTGTAAAAATTATTAAAATTTTAGAAAAAAGTAGCATACAATATTTTGTATTTGATTCTTTAAAAGACGCAGTAAATTATTCTCTTAAAATTTCAAATTCAGGTGACATTGTATTATTTTCTCCTGCTAGTGCTTCTTTTGAGCTTTTTAATAATGAGTTTGATAGAGGCTTGCAATTTAAAAATTTAGTTAATATGCTTGGTTAAATTTTTTTCCTTAATACTTTGTAATAAAAGTATCTAAGTTTTTCAAGATTTGCATAAATTTTATAAATAAAATTTTTGTAAGTAAAATCATAGCATCCAATTCTGTGAATAATATTTCCTCCAAATCCTGTTTTAAAACCAAAAAGACCATATAAAGGATGTTTTTTATTTGCAATTGGGGGAATTCCTAATAAATCATATTCTTTTATTCCTAATTTTTTTAAAATTTGTATTGCTTTAAATTGTACTGCGTAATTGGGCATTAAATTTCTATGTTCTTTGCTTGAAGCCCCGTAAAGATAGACGGCTTTTTCTTTGTAAATTCCCACTATTATTCCAGAAATAATTATGTTGTTGTAAAATGCAATTATCAATTTTATTTGGGCATTTTTATCTTGTTTGAATATTTGAACGAGGTTTTGTATATATTCTTCTGAGTGAATAGCAAATTTATCTCTTTTACTAGTTTCTTTATAAAGTGTATAAAATTCATTTAAATGTTTGAATTTATCATCTATTAATATGTTTAGATTTTTTTTTGTGCTGAGCTTTATGTTGTATCTTGTTTTTTTTTTCATGTTAAGCAAAATATTCTCAAGAGAATTATTTAAGTTTAATATTGTTGTGTTTGAAGGCTGTATGTCATCAAATGATTTTTTTAGGTATTTGATTTTAATTTTTATTGGAAAGTATTTGTCATTCAGTTTTCTTTGATAGTAATACATTAAATCAAATCTTAAAAAGATTGTATTTTTATGTAAGTAGGGTTTTATTTTTATGCTAAATTCTTTAATACTTTTGCTGATTTTATCAATATTAATGTTGTCAAGAGTTTTGTTTGAAAACTCTGGATGTGGAATATATGCTAAGTAAAAATTTTTAAACAGCCTTCTTTGCATTACAACAATTTTACCAAGGACATCACTCTCAAATGCTATGGCTTTCCAATTGTTGTTTTTTGTTGTTTTTATTAATGTCCACAGCTCGCTTTGAAGATAATTTTCTTCCATTTCTTTTGTTTTTATTTTTTTAATGGTCATTAATAGCTCTTAGCAAACTGTTCCGTTTGTAATATCTTTAGACAAAATTTTTTTCTTAGAATTTTCTAATATTAAATTTATTCCGTTTATTTTAAGTTCTCCGTTTTCTGCTACTATATTTGCTTTTAAAAATTTATTTATGTCAATTCTAGGCGGACAGGCAAGATCTTTATTCTGATCATTTTCAAGGATTACTCTCTCTCCAGCAATAGGATTTTGTATTGAATCTTCTACAATTATGACTTTAAAATTTTTATTTTTGTCCTCAACAGCTATTAGCATTCCTTCAGATTTTATTCCCCTAAACTTTGCGGGCTTTAAATTATCTACTATTATTATATGTTTTCCTAAAAGCTCTTCTTCTGTATAATACCCTTCAAGGCTGCTTACTATTTGTTTATCCTTTCCAGTTTTGTCATCCAGTTTTAATATGAATAAGTTTTTAGCTTCGGGGTTTCTTTCTATTTTATTTATTTTTACAACTCTTAAGAGCACTTTTTCTCTAAACAAGTTTTCCGGTTGCTCTTTTTCTATAGGCAAGGTTTCTGCTTGTTCGTTTTCTTTCATGTTTTTCTCTCCTGAATATTTTAGCTTTAAATTGGTGATTTTTTTTTGCTCTAGTTTATTGAATAATATTTCTGTAAATTCAATTTTTTTAATTCCCGATTTAGTTCCAAGAATTTTGGTTGAAAATTTATAACTGTTGCCAAAGAATTTTTGTATCTTTTTGCTTGTTTCAGGAATAAATGGCATCATTAAAATAGATAAGTCTCTGATTAGGTATATTAGGTTTGAGATTAGTGCTTTTGTTTCTTGTGGAGAGCTGTCTTTTCTTTTCCATGGTTCGTTATCTTGAAATATTTTGTTTCCAAGGGATGAAATTTTAAGTATTTCTTTGAGTGCAGATTTTAGTTCTGTCTTTTTGAAAAGATTTAATATTTTACTATATTTCGGTGTTATTTGTTTCCAAAATTTATTTTGAATTTCTATTTTTTCTATTACATCTCCAAAGAATTTTCTTTGAAATGTTAATACTCTGTTTACAAGGTTTGAAAAATTATCAATAAGCTCTGTATTTACTCTTTCCATGAGATCTTGCCACATGAATTGAAAATCAGATTTTTCAGGTCTGTTATAATAAATATAAAATCTCCAAATATCAGAGGGGATTCCTGTAGTAATAGCATCGTTTCCAAAAATTCCTGTTCCTTCTGATTTTGAAAATTTGAGATTTTCATAATTTAAGTATTCGCTTGATGAAAGTTGATTTAATATTGTCCAATTTTCTTCGCTTCCAATTTCTATGCAAGGGAATATAATTGTATGAAATAATATATTGTCTTTTCCAATAAATTGTACAAGGTTTACTTGATCATTGTTTTTCCACCAAGATTTCCAATTTTTGACAATGTTTTTGGTAATTGAAATGTATCCTATTGGAGCATCAAACCACACATAAAATACTTTATTTTCATAACCCTTTTTGGGTACGGGAATTCCCCATTTAAGGTCTCTTGTAATTGCTCTTTCTTTAAGGCCATCTCTTAAAAAAGCTTTTGTCATTTTAAGAGCATTGGTATTCCAATTCTTGTTAGTATCTGGATTTTTTATCCATTTTTCAAGTTTTGTTTTTATTTTGGGAAGATCTAAATAAAGATGATTGGTTTTTTTTAAAATAGGTTTGTTTTTGCAAATTATGCATTTTGGATTTATTAGGTCTGTTGGATTTAGAAGCTTAGAACAGTTGTCGCACTGATCTCCTTTAGCCATGCTTTGGCATTCTGGGCATTCTCCTATTACATATCTATCAGCTAAGAACATTGAATCTTTATTGCAAAAAAACTGTTCAGTTTCTCGTTCTTTTATATATCCGTTTTTTTCTAATTGTAGGAAAAATTTTTGTACAATGTCTTGATGGTGCTTGTTGGTTGTGCGACCAAAGATGTCAAATTCAATATTGAACCATTTGTAAATTGATTTATGTATTTCATAATATTTATTGCAAAGTTCTAAAGGGGTAGTATTTTCAATTAAGGCTTTGGTTTCTGTGGCTGTTCCATATTCATCTGTTCCACAGATATAAAGAGTTTCAATTCCTGACATTTTCGAATATCTTGCAAAAGCATCAGCTGATAGTACTTGAACTAAATTTCCAAGATGAGGGATGTTATTAACATAGGGTAGAGCAGCTGTAACTAGATTCATTTTTTTCATTTAGTTTCCCCTTTTTATGCTATTAATATTGTAATATGGATAAGATATTTTTTTTCAATTTCTTTTACAAAAATTCTTTTAAAAGTAATTAAGTTTTGATTTTTTTTTGTAAAAAATGATATAAATATTCTTTTACTATAAGGAGTGTGAGTTTATGAATAATTGTTTCATAAAATTTTTTATTTTTTTATTAGTTTTTTCAAACGGTTATGTTGCTTTTTCTAAAAATGTCAATGTTTTAATAGTAACTGCTATGGACTCTGAGTTTGATCAGATAAATAAGCTCATGTCTAATAAGGAAGAAATAGTTCTCAAGGAGTATGGTCTTAATAAAAAGATTTTAAAGGGAAAGTTGTCCAATCGCAATGTTATGCTTATTATTTGTGGTGTTGGTAAGGTTAATGCGGGCTTGTGGACTAGCTACATTTTGTCAAAATACAATATAAGTCATATCATTAATTCTGGCGTTGCTGGTGGTGTTGTTAGTGCTAAATACAAAGATATTAAAGTGGGAGATGTGGTGGTGTCTTCAGAGGTTGCATATCATGATGTTGATTTGACTAAATTTGGATACAAGGTAGGACAGCTTACAGGAGGATTGCCTCAAAAATTTAATGCCAATAAAAATTTAATTAAGAGTGCCATAGAAGCCGTTAAATCAAAGGTTGGAGGTTCTAATGCATATTCAGGATTAATAGTTTCAGGAGATCAGTTTATTGATCCAACTTATATTAACAAAATTATAGGAAACTTTAAAGATGTAATAGCCGTTGAGATGGAAGGAGCTGCAATAGGGCATGTTTCTTATATTTTTAATATACCTTTTATAGTTATTAGGTCAATATCTGACATTGTAAATAAAGAAGGGAATGAGGTTGAATTTAGTAAATTTACTAAAATAGCTGCTTTCAATTCAGCCAAAGTTGTGCAAGAAATTTTAAGAAAACTTTAAGAAATATTTAATTTTTATAATTGAAAATCATGTACGAAAAAGATTTTTTATTTTAAAATGTCTTTTTTTATGCATTATCAATTGTGTTGTATTCTTTTTATAAGGTGTTTTGTTTAAAAGATTATGTTTTTAATAAGGCAAGGATATTTGTAAAAGAGAATAAACTTAGAGCCAATGTAGTTTTTCCCGAAAGTAGTGATCCTAGAGTTTTAAAGGCAGCTATTGTTGTTTTGCAAAAAAATCTTGCAGATTCAATTATTTTGATAGGGAAAAAAGATCCTGTTATTAATTCTTTAAAAGAATTTTCCAATTGTAATGATATTTTAGAAAGAATAGAAGTTATTGACCCCAATTTTTTTCCAGATATTGAAATGTATTTGGATGAATATTGGAGTTTGCAAAAATTAAAAGGAGTTACGAAGCAAAGTTTAAAGGCTCAAGTTTTAGATGAAATTACTTTTGCTATGCTTATGGTAAGATTTGGTTATGCTAAATCTTGTGTTTGTGGGGCTGTTTCAACTTCTGCTAAAGTTTTGTCTAATGCTTTAAGAATAATTCCCAAGTTGGAAGGTGTTAAGATTATATCATCTTTTATGATTATGGATACTTTATGCACTGCTAGTAATGTTGATTTTTGTTTTGGACATAATGGAATCTTATTTTTTGCAGATTGTTCTGTAGTAGTTAATCCCAATTCTTTAGAGCTTGCAGAAATTGCATTGCAAAGTGCTAAATCTTTTAAAGATATTTTAAATGCAAAGCCCAAGGTTGCTCTTTTGAGTTTTTCAACAAAAGGGTCTTCTTGTGTCAAAGAAGCTGAAAAAGTAAAAAATGCTTTAGATATTGTTAAGAATAAAGAGAGTGATTTACTTATTGATGGCGAGCTTCAACTTGATTCGGCCATAATAAAAGATGTTGCAGAAAAAAAATGTAGAGAATCTTTAGTAGCCGGTTCTGCCAATGTTTTAATATTTCCCAATTTAGATGCAGGTAATATTGGTTATAAATTAGTAGAGAGACTTGCTTTTGCCAAGGCCTACGGTCCCTTTTTGCAAGGTTTTTCCAAGCCCATTAGCGATCTTTCAAGGGGTTGCTCTGTTGATGAAATTGTATTTGCAAGTGCTTTAATGATAAGCAGTTAAAGTGTTGGAAATTTGTATAAATTCCTCAACAGAAATGTTTTCAGGTCTTTTGTTTAAATATTTATTTAGAAAATTTTCTCTCAGAATAGCTTTATTGGCAATGAAATTAATAATAGTGTTTTTTAATTTCTTTCTTCTGCTTGAAAATACAGTTCTAACTAATTTGTTAAATTCTCTGAAGTCTTTTATGTTGTTTTTTTTAGGAATTAATTTTAGTGTTGTAGACTTAACCTTGGGTGCAGGATAAAAATTGTTTTCCCCTATATCTAATATTTTAATTACCTTGAAGTGTGATTGTACTAGGACTGTAAATGAAGAATAGTTTTTGCTATTTATTTTTGCAGTTATTCTGTCAGCTAATTCTTTTTGTACTGTGAATACCATTTCTTTTAAAAAATTTTCTTCAATTAATTTAGATATTACTTTTGATGCAATATTGTATGGCAAATTTGAAAATATTTTATCAATGTTTTGATTTTCGTTTTTGTATTTTTTTAAAAAATCCCCTTTTATCAATTTAAAGTTTTTTAATTTTCCAAATTTTTCATTTAATATTTCTGAATATTTTAAATCAATTTCAAATGCGGTTAAAAGATTGGTTTTTTTTAATAAAATCTCAGTCATTGCGCCAAGGCCTGGGCCAATTTCCCAGATTTTTTCATTTTCTTTTATATTTAAGCTTTCTATTATTTTTTGCCTTATGCTTTCATTGATTAAATAGTTTTGGCCCCACAATTTTCTTGGAGCAATTTTTTTTTCTTTTAATGTTTGTTTTATGCTCGCTATGCTATTATAGTTGATATTCATAGATAAAAGAGATAGTACCATATTATTCTTTATAATGGCAGCTATTTTTAAATTATTTTAATTTTTTTAGTTTCGTTATTATAAATAATGTAAGTTATAAGAAGAATACTTAATATTAAAAATATAGGTATTTGATGGTGCTTGACAATGAAGAATTTGCTAAAAAATACCGCTGCAATTTTTATTGTTTGAAATATATAGGCATTTATAAGGTCAAGGGGAAAAAATAAATTTAAGCTTGAAAAGTAAGTTATTAAGCTTAATATTGTTATTGCTAAGAAAATTGATATTAATGGAATAGCTATTAAATTTGACAATACTGAGATTGGCGTTAGATCAAAATTATTAACATAAATTACTGGCGAGGTGAATATTTGAATAAAAAATGTTGTAAGCATTGACGATGTTAGTATGTTAAGACCATATCTATTTTTTAGATGAACTGATACTGATATCCCTATTGTTGCAAGATAGGAGAGCTGAAAACCTATTGAATTTAGCGTTTTGGGGAATATAAGAGCATTTATTATAAAACTAATAGATGTGCAGCTTATTAAATTAATTTTGCCATAAATTAGTTTATATATTATAAGAGATTCTGTCATTAAAAATGCTCTTAGTGTTGAAGGTGCAAATCCAGTTAATATTAGATAATTTAATAAAATTATACTTAATATTAAGTATTTTAATTTTTCATTTGTGATTATTAAAAGCAAATAATAACTTATTAAACTTATTAGATAAAAATGCAGGCCAGATACTACTAAAATATGGGCAATCCCTGCATTTTGAAATAATGTTTTTTCATATTTTGTTATTTCTGATTTGATATTCAAAATTATTGCTTTTGAAAAATGGGAATAACTAAGATTTAATGCAGCAAAAAAATTGTTTAACGTGTTTATATATTTTTCTCTAAGCTTGGCAAGAAAGGGCCTTTTAATAAGGTTTATTTTTTGATTTTCAATGTTAATAATATCTCCTATTTTGTAAATATTTTCAATATTTTTGAAGCTATATTTGTATATATTTGATTTATTGTCAATTACTTCTATAATAGTTTTTGAATCTTTTTTAAAATTTTTAATGTTTGTTATTTGGTAAATATTTTTTTTAAATGTTTTACAATTTAATCTAGCCTGAAAGCTTAATAGCAATATTGTGCAAAAAATAAAACTAAGTGCTAAGTGTTTGTTATTTTTTAATATAAAAAATAATGCTAGTATTGTGTTAAAATAAATTAAATTGAATTTTAAATAATATTGAATCACTAAATTAAGTGAAATAAGGACAAATATTAAAATCATTTTATAATATTCTTATTTTTATTTATAAATAATTATATTTTAAATTTTAATTCGTTTTGATTAATCAATCAATAATCATTCGTTGACAATTAATAATTATTTAATTACAATACTTTATGCAATTGTTAAAAAATAAATATTCATTCAAGCGGGCTTTGCTTGATATTTTTTTGGTCTACATAATTATTTATTTGGCATCTCCTTTTGTAAATGTTGATTCAGAATTTTGGAATATTGATAAAAATCATTTTTATTTTTGGATTTCAAGATCTTTTTTAATTATTTTTATAATTTATTTTTTTAAACTTACTAGTTCTTATGATGATTTTAGAGTAGAGTTTTTTATTCCTAAATTTAAATTTATTTTTATTTGGGATTCTGTTGTAATTTTTATTAAAACAATATTGCTTGCAATGATAGTCATTTTTTTAATAGCTTTTTTGCTTGAATATCTGTTGCCAGAATCGGTACTTGTCTATTATTTTCAAAACAATGCTGGATTTAATTGGAAAATTAGCAGTAAAAAAGCATTTTTTTTAATGACTTTTACCTCTTTTTTTACAGGAGCTTTTGAAGAACTTTTTTACAGAGCTTTTGTTATTGCTAAGTTTACACAAATGGGATTTCCTGTTGCAGTTACCGCCATTCTTAGTAGTATTTTTTTTGCTTATGGGCATTTATATTATGGAATTTTAGGATTTTTGGTTACATTTATATTAGGGATATTGTTTGCTTTTACTTATTTAAGGTATAAAAATGTATATTATGTGATTTTTATACATAGTTTTTATAATATTATTGTTAGCAGTTTGTTGCTTTTTTTAAATTAATTTTAAATTGTTCTGAGGGGGATTTATGAGTGATACTGTGCCTAAACGTTTTAAAGATGCGGTAGCTCTTTATAGTGAGCTTGATATTTTTATATATAAGGAAGGGGAATCAAAAAGTTTTAAGAAGCAAATATATGCGGATTTTTGGAATGAAACAAAAAGAGTAGCTTCTGGGCTTTTGCATTGTGGCATTAAAAGGGGGGAAAAAGTTGTAATTATTTCTGATTCTAGAAGAGAATGGATAATAATCGATGTTGCTACTTTGGGATTAGGCTGTGTTGATGTTCCTAGGGGAAATGATTCTTCTGAGGATGAATTAACTTATATTATTAGCCATTCTGAATCTACTTTTATTTTTGTTGAAAACAATAAGCAACTTCACAAGGTTTTATCTAAAAAACACGATCTTAGATTTGTAAGATGTATTGTTGTTATTGATGATGATAAATCTTATGAAGAAAAAGTAGGAAATATTACTGTATTTTCTTATAAAAAATTACTAGAACTTGGAACTGAGTATTTAAGAGCTAATCCAAAATCATTTGATATGGAGATTGAAAAAGGTTCTTCAAAAGATATTGCAACTATAATATATACTTCTGGTACAACAGGCATGCCAAAGGGAGTAATGTTGAGGCATGAATCTTTTATTTTTCAATTAGATAGACTTTATGATTATCTTCCAACACTTAAACCCGGCAAGATGATGATTTCTATTCTTCCTCTTTGGCATTCTTTTGAGAGGGCTTGTGAATATATAGTTGCTTTAAAGGGCATAGCAATTGCATATTCAAAGCCCATAGGTCCTGTTTTGTTAAAAGACTTTTTACTTTTAAATCCTCAAATGATTATTTCTGTACCTAGAATTTGGGAAGGTATAAGAATAGGTATTATTAAAAAGGTGTCAGAATCTTTTATTAAGAAGCTTGTGTTTGGGGGGTTTTTAAAAATTGGAATTATTTATGCAAAGCTTAAGGAGAGATTTTTAGGACTTTCTCCTATTTATAAAAAACCCAATTTGTTTATTTCGCTTTTTTCAAAATTATTTTTATTTGTGGGGATTGTTTTAATTTTTCCTATTAAATTATTGGGTGATATTTTAGTGTTTAAAAAAATAAAAAATGCCCTTGGACAAAATTTTGAATTTGGAGTTTCTGGTGGTGGGGCATTGGTTGATTACGTTGATTATTTTTTTAAGGCTGTAGGAATTAAAGTTCTTGAAGGTTATGGTCTTACTGAAACGGGTCCCATCTTGAGCGTTAGGCGTCTTAAAAGCCCTGTAGCAAGAACTGTAGGGCCTATTTTGCCAGATGTTGAATACAAAGTAGTTGGAATTGATGGAAAAGTTTTGCCCTATGGAGAAAAAGGTGAGCTTTGGATTAGGTCGCCACAAATAATGAGCGGCTACTTTAAGGATAAAGCCAAGACCAGTGAGGTTTTAACAGAAGATGGTTGGTTTAACACCGGTGACTTGGTTAGATTAACAATTAATAATGAAATTTCAATTGTTGGTAGAAGCAAGGATACAATTGTTCTGAGGGGAGGGGAAAATATTGAGCCTGAGCCTCTTGAGAGAGTTTTAGGCAAATCTTTGTTTATTGAAAATATTATGATTGTTGGCCAGGATCAAAAATTTTTGGGTGCTGTTATTGTGCCTAATTTTGATAATCTTGAAAAATGGGCAAATTCTAGTGGAGTGTCTTTTTCTTCCAGAAGTGATTTATTGACCAATGAGGACGTTAATAAGCTTTATTCTAAGCATATTTCAGATACTATTAATACTAAATTGGGTTTTAAAAGTTTTGAAAAAATAGTAGGCTTTGTTTTACTTCAAGATTCTTTTTCGATTGGGGAAGAGCTTACTAATACTCTTAAGTTAAAAAGATATTATATATCCAAAAAGTATGAAGATAAAATAAAATTAATTTTTAGCAAAAGTGACTTAGATTTAAACGGATATTAGACAAGAAAATTTTGCAAAATTTTCTTGTCTACATCTTTAACATATAAGGGATATTAAGCAGGTACATGCAATTTTTTATTGTTTGTAATATGGCTTTTAAAAATTCGATTCTTGTGGCTGTTAAATCAATATTGTTTATATCTATTACTTTAACTTCTTGATAGTATGCGCTAAAATGCTTTGCAAGTGAGTATGAATAGCTGGTAAGTATTGAAGGGTTTAAATCTTTTGCTGCCTTGATTATATTTTCTTCTAATTCCGATATAATTTTAGTAATTTCCCATTCTTTTTCATGTTTTAAAAGGTCAAAATCAATTTTCCCCATTACAGGAATAGAAAGTGCGTTATATTTTTCAAGAATGCTATTAATTCTTGCTCCAACATATTGGATGTATGGACCAGAATTTCCTGTAAAAGATAGGCTTTCTTTTTTATTAAATACAATATCTTTATGTATAGCTGATTTTAGTAGATAATAGTGAATTGCTCCTAATGCAATGTTTAAAGCATTTTTTTTAGCACTCTCTTTGTCCTCAATTTTTTGTGTAATTTCAGGTATTATTGATTCTATTAGGTCTGATATTAAGTTATCCGCATCAATTACATTGCCTTCTCTTGATTTCATTTTTCCATCAATAAGATTAACCATTCCGTGCGACAAATGAATAAGTTTTTTGTTTTTGGAAAGACCTAATTTTTCTGCTACAAAAAATAAACTTTTGAAGTGCTGAATTTGTTCGCTTCCAACTACATAAATCATTTCTTCAAAATTAAATTCTTTTGTTCTTACTGCTATATTTCCTAAATCTTGGGTAAGATAAATAGATGTTCCGTTGGATCTTATGAGTACTTTTTGTTTTACGTTAGGATCTTCTTTTTCATCTGAGTCTGAGGGCAAGTCAATACATATTGCACCATCTTCTCGCTTGTAGCAAAATCCTTTTTCAAGCCCTTCTAATACGACATTTTTCCCAATTTCAAAAATTTCACTTTCAAGGTAAATTTTATCAAATGAGGTGTTTGTAATTTTGTATGTTTCTTTTATTCCTTCAATTGCCCATTTATTTAACTTTTTCCAAAGTTCAATTGTATTTGCATCTTTTTGTTCCCATTGTAAAAGTAGATCTTGAATTTCTTTTTCAGCGTTTTCATTTTCTTGTGAGTATTTGTTGTATTTAACATAAAAATCGCCAATTAAATGATCTCCTTTTTTAAAAGCTTTTTCGGGGGTAATGTCATTTCCAAATTTTTTGTATGCAAGCATTGATTTGCAGATGTGAACTCCCCGGTCATTTATTAAGTTTATTTTTGTTATTTTTGCACCTACAGCCTTTAATATTCTTGACAGACTTTCTCCTATTACGTCATTTCTAAGATGTCCCACATGTAGTGGTTTGTTTGTATTTGGTGATGAAAATTCTAATATTATTTTTTTATTGTCTAGATATTTGCTTGTTCCATAGGCATCTTTTTGGGAATTTACCATTTGTATTGTATTATTAATATATTCTTTTCTAGAAATTTTGATGTTTAAGTAAGGTCCCACAGCTTTAATTTCATATTTAGCTTTAAGATTTTTTATTATTTCTTCAGAGATGGTTTCAATAGGAAGTTTTAAGGTTTTGCTAATTTCAAACATTAATATGGAAATATCTCCTAGATCGCTTTTTGGAGGTTTTTGAATATTTATATTAATTTTATCTAGCTTTATGTTATTTGATAATGCTAGATTATTGACTATAACATTAATTTCGTCTTTAATCTTTTTTTTAACACTTTTATTCATTTTTTTCCTCTTTAAAACTTTTAGTAATTTTTTCTTCTTTAATGCTTGTTAAAATATTGATTAATAGTAAAATTAAGGACGCTAAAATAAAAATGTTTGAGCTGTGGGCTGACATTTTTGTATTTATAAGCTCCTTTATTATGGGTATTTCGTTGTTAAAAAGTTTTAAATTGCCAGTTTTTAATATTTCCCTAATAAGTGAGGTTGTTGAGCTTAGTGCAATAAAAATTAAAATTGGAATTTTAGAATATTTAATTATCATTGACGGGGTTTTTAGCATTTTAAAAGGCTCGTTTTTATGAAATGATATTATTATGGCTATTAAAATGGGTATTGAAAATTTAAATTCTTTGTATAAAGTTGGTGTTAAATAGAGCATGAATAAGTAAGTTAGACTAGTAAAAATTCCTATTATTAATAGATATATCCCTAATATATGGCTTTTATGCTTTTTTAGTTCTATTTGATTGATTATTAAGGCAGGAAGTATTATACATATTGAAATCCAAATAGATACGATAATAGCATCTAAAAAGTTTTTTGTATAAGCAAAAATGGGAAATAACATTAAATGGCTTTTAAGATATTTTTCAGTATTATAAAATGTCTTTTTTTGCATATTATTTCCTTTTAATCTAGTTTATTTGGTTTTAAATTGATTTGTACTTTCACTAATTCCAGAAATATGGCTTGAGTTTGTAGTTCCTAAAACCTTAATACGCTCAATTGCTTCTACCAGTTTATTAATCTCTTCTTTTAAACCTTTCATGGAGTTTGAGACCGTAATATTGATTTCTCCTAGCAGTTTAATAGTGCTAATAATTTCTTTGTTGCCTCTAAACATATCATTTGAACCAATTTTTACTTCATATGTTATTTCCCGCATTGTATTTAAAGCCTTTAAAATTTCTTGGCTACCTATTGATTGCTCTTGCATTGTATGATTTATTTCTTCTATTACTTGAACAACTAAATTGATCGAATCAAATATTTGGTTAAAAGCTTTATTTGTTAATTCAGAGGTGTTTACGGTTTTGGTTATTGAATCCATTATTTCGTTAATTGATGAGGCAACAGATTCTGATTGTGATGTCACTTGTTCTGCTAGGTCTTTTATTTCTTCTGCAACAATTGCAAATCCTTTTCCGGCTTCACCAGCATGAGATGCTTCAATTGCAGCGTTCATTGATAGTAGGTTGGTTTGACTTGCTATAGATGAAATTAAAGAGTTTGCTTCTTGTAATCTTGTTGAGTTTTTGAAAATTTCTTTGATTTGAGTAATAACTTCTTCTTGTTTTTTTCGTCCATCGTCAGAGAATCTTTTTAGTTCTTCTGTGCTTTTTGCAGCTTTTTGAGTTATTTCTGTTATTGACTGTATTCCTCCTATCATTTCTTCGATAGCCGATGAGGATTGTTCAACGCTTGCGGCTTGAGTTTCAATTGAATTGTCAAGAGATGAAATATTTTTTGAAAGACTTTCAATTATATTTGTTGTATTGGAGATGAATTCTACCTGCTTTTCTACTTCTTCTTGTGTTTTTTCTATGTATTGATTTGAATTTTTTATTGTATTGTGGGTTTTATTTATTTCGCTAAATAAATGGTCTCCGTTTTCTTTAAGCAGCTTTACTCGTTCTTGTAGTGAATTAATTACATTTTTTAGATTTTCAATAAAATGACCAAAAAGATTTATTGTTGAGCTTATAGAATCTTTACCTTTTGATTCGATTTTAAATGTTAGGTCGCCATTTTTAACTTTTGGAATTACAACATTGAGTTTATCTATTTTTGATATTATTAAAGTTTTTATGGTTGATATCATTATTAATATAAAAATTATTACCAAAATAAATATAATAGAAAGTGAAACTAATCTCATATTTTTAAATTCTTTTGAAAATATGTTATTATAATCTATTTTTATTCCTAAGTACCAATGGGATGTTGTAATCCTTGCTAAGGAGATTATTTCATTTGAATTGCTTGTATTGTAATTTGCCTTTCCTTGAGATAATACATTTAGTATTTCAGTTAATGTTTTTAGGTTAAAGCCAAATATGTGCTTTATGTTTTTTAAAACCTCGTCTTTTCCTCCAAATGCATCGCCATTGTTGTTTATTAAGTATACATTAAAGTATTTTGATGAGTTTTTGCTGCTTGCATTTTGTTCTAGTAATGAGTTTTCCAAAAGCAGTAAAAGATATTCTTTTAGTTCGGCAATTTTTTCTGAAATGTCAGCATATAAAATAATATATCCAATATTAGATTTTTTTGAATCTGTTATTTTATATGCTATTGGAATATAAAAATTGTTATTTATTTTTACTAAACTGTTGTGAAGAATTGAAATTTGAAATGTAGTTATAGATTTGCTTAGAAGCAATTCTTTTAAGCTCATATATTGACCGTTTCTTTTTTTTTCGCTTGATGCTATTATATATCCATCTTTGTTTGCATACTCTATTATTTTAATAAAAGACGGTAGTGTCATTAAAATCTTGTCAGATACTAAGTACTCTTCATTTTTGTTATTTAGAATTGCAGATTTATAATCATATCTGGTTGTTAATACGCTTAAAGCTTTTACTATTTCTTTAGATTCATCAGAAAAGCTTTTAATCATTGCTTGGTTAATGAATTTTGTAAAGTCTTGTAGCTCTTTTGTTATGATTTTTTTATAGCCCTGATCTAGTAGTAAAAAGGTTGTTGCAATAATTATTATTGTATATGCCAGAATTATAAAATTGAATTTATAAAAAAGGTTGGAGTTAAGTTTCTTTCTTTTCACTAAGTCCCCTCAAAAATTTTATTTTTTCATAATTTTCATAAAATTTTTAAAACATTAAATTTTTAGTATTCTACATGTTTTATTATATAATTATATATGCATGTAGCTAAATAATAAAATAATTATTTGCAAATATTTGAAGGATTTAATCTTTAAGATTCGGAAAGAAAGGTTTAATTTGCCAATTGTTATTAGTAATTATTTGTATATGATTTATGAAGGCAAAAGTTTTGTTTTAAGATTTTAATCATGCTAATGTTATGTTTGGAGAGCTTTTATGACAGATGAGAATTTAATCGATGTTAATCTGAAAAATACTAAACGATTTCTTTATCTAGTTTTATTTGGATTCCTTTTTTTAAATTTTTTATTTATAGGCTATGCTTATATGAATCATAAAAATGAATATTTGGATCGCTTTAAATTCGATTCTAAGTTGTTTTTAAACAGTGTTTCTGCTGTAATTAAAGCCAAATATTCGGAATCCTCTAGGTTTCTTGAGGAGCTTATAAAAGATAGTTATAGGTTTGGGATATTGGTGAATTCTTCAAAAAGCTTTCTTTTGTCTTCAAGTTTAAAATTGGGTGATAATTTAGATGAAAATAGCGATTTATTTTTAAAGTCAAGAGAATTTAGTTCTATAGATAAAATTTTTAAGACTATTCCTTTAGCAAACGATTCACTTGAAGGCATATTTTATATTCCTATAGGAAAAAATGTTTTAATATCAAATTCAAATTTTTCATCTTTAGGCTTAAAAGATATTAGATTGGATCCAATTTATTCTGTTCCTGTAGAAAAAAATTCTAAGCATTATTCAAGATATATGCAAATAGATGGGAAAATTTATTCTGTGGTAAGTTTTCCGGTTAGAGATTCTGTTGCAACATTGGGCGTGATAGGGATTTTATTATGCTTTGATGAGTCGTTAGATATTATTGAAAATCAGTTGTATTCTTCTCTTAAATTTGGCAGTAAGAATTATAATTTTTTTATGCTTGACAGAAATTATATGCCCATTTTTTTAAATTTTAATAATCTTCAGGCCAAACCTTTTTCTACGGCTTATGGTGAGAATTTTTTAAGTAAAGTTATAGCTTATGTTAAAAAAGATTCTTCTGGTTCTCAGTATACTTTTAATTATGGAAGAGATTTTTATTCTTTGAACTTTGTGAAAACCGATGATTTTTTGACTCAAGGGCTTATTTTAAATGTTAATTCTATTCCTATTATGTTTAAATCGAATTGGGTTATATTTTTTATGCTTTTATTATTATCTTTTTCAATTATGTTTTATTTGTGCAATACTTTTGTTTTTTCATTAATTAATGATTTTAACAGAATTGTTGCTTATCAAAAATCAAAAAGCGATCCTTTTAGTCTTGAGCCTCCCTTAAAGGTTAAGTATTCTTCGTCTATTATTTCTTATATTAGTTCAAAGCTAGATAATCTGTCTTCTAAGAGTAATGAATCTTTTGAAAAAATAAAATTTTATTCTGAAGATTTGAATGAATATTTGGAACAAATAGAAACTGCTGTATCAAATACTGAGAGTATAGATTCTAGCATTTTAGTTTACGAACAGCTAGGAGATACTTTTTCTAGATTTGAAAAATCAATTGCTGATATTTTAAAAGGCTTTGAGTCTATTACTGATCCGATCAATGACCACAATAAGTACATATCAGAAATCTCTTCAAATTTTGAAGAGAATGTTAGTTTTTTCTATAGTATAGATAAAAATTTGGAAATTTTTAATAAGGTTGCTACGATAAATTCTACTGATATTGAAAATATTAAAAGCAAGGTTTTTGATTTAAATATTGTTTTTGAAAATGTGAATAAAAATTTTGCAGATCTTTTGTCTCAAACAAATAGTTTACAAAGTGTAAATAAGCTTTTAGTTTCAATTTCAGCTCAGACTAATATGCTTGCTATGAATGCAGCAATTGAAGCAGCAAAAGCAGGTGATGCAGGTAAAAGTTTTGCAGTTGTTGCTGAGGAGATTAGAAAGCTTGCTATTAATTCTGGAAAATATTCTAAAACCATTAAAGATGAACTTAAAACGGTCGACAGTATTATTGCAGTAATTAATTCAGAGATTGATACAATTTATAAAAATTTCATAGACATTCAAGATAATGTGGACAACAATTTTTCAAGACATGAGAAAGTAGATCTTACTCTTGCTAAGCACTTTAAAGAAATTGGTGAGTTTAAAGAAAGGTATTTGTCTCACGATACTAAGATCAGAGATGCTAAGAATATGTATAAAGAAATATTTAATAACCACTATTTTATTAGTAGCAAGTTTAACAACTTTAGCCAAGATTTAAAAGAGTTTAAAGTTTCTAAGATGAATTTAGATGCGGTAAGTTCTCTTCAAGAATATTCATCTTTAGTGAAATCCTCTAAGGATAAAATATTAAAGACAAAGCAATTGATTCAAAAGATTAATGATGAGATTAAAGATATTCTTTTTTAATTTTTTTGATTATTTGAATCCTATGTAAATAACTTCTTCTTCAAGCAAAAACCCAGTTTTTAAGTAGACTTCAGCTTTTACTTTTTCAATTAAGCTTTTTATGTCGTTGGAAGTGGCATTGTTAATATTAATGATAAAGTTTCCATGATATTTAGCTACTGTAGCGCCTCCAATGCTTAATCCTTTGAGCTTGCACTCTTCAATTATTTGTCCACTAGGTTTGAGAAATGCTTTATTGTTTTTAAAAGTGCTTCCACTACTTGGAAATAAATAGTGCCCCCTCTTTATTCTTGCTTGTTTATTTTTATTCATTTTTTCTTCAATAATTTTCTTATTGTCTTTTTTTAAATTCAATTCAATTTTTAATATAAAAAAGTTTTTATTTTGAAAAGGTGATCTTTTATACTTAAAGTCTTCTTTTTTAAATTCTTTGCAAATAGTTTTTCCTTTATCATTTATAAATGTAATTTTTTTTAGTATCTCAGATATTTCATTTCCAAAGCATCTAGCATTCATCCATACAGCGCCTCCCAGTGTTCCGGGTAGTCCATAGATAAATTCTAGTCCACTTAAGCTGTTATCAAGCGCAATTTCACATAAATTCTCAAAATTAGCACCACATTCGCCAATAATTTTATTTTCGCTAATTTCTATTTTGTTTAGATATCCAGTGTATATTATTGGAAAATCAAGCTCTTTATCGTCATTGACTAAAATATTTGATCCTCCCCCAAGAATAAATAGTTTTATTTTTTCTTCTATTGCTACTTTGAAAATATTTTCGGCTTCCTTAATATTTTTAGGGGTAAGAAATAATTTCGAAATGTTTCCAATTTTATATGTTGTATAGTCAGCTAGATTTTTTGTTTGAGGCTTAATATTGATTTTTTTAAGAAAATTATTTAGGCTTTTAGGCATACGTACTTAATAATAAATGAGATTTTTTATTTTTTCAATTTTGAGAAATGTATGATTTTAAAGTTATATAATACTAGAACAAAGGATTTTTCAGAATTAACAAATTTTGAAAATGTTAAAGTGTATGCTTGCGGGCCCACTGTTTATAATTATGCGCACATCGGAAATTTTAGAACCTATATTTTTGGAGATTTATTAATTAAAACTTTAAGGTTTTTAGGGTATAAAGTTGATTATGCGATGAATATTACAGATATTGGTCATTTAACAGGTGATCTTGACGATGGAGAAGATAAAGTTGCCAAGACCGCAAGAGAGAAGGGCCTTACAGCTTATGAGATTAGTGAATTTTTTACAGAGGCTTTTTTTAATGATTGTAGAAAATTAAATATTGTATATCCCGATAAAGTTCTTGTTGCAAGTAAACATATTCCCATTATGATAGAGGTTGTTAAAATTCTTGAAGAAAAAAAAAATACTTATTTTTCTAATGGTAATGTGTATTTTAATACTTCTTGTTTTAAAAGCTATGGCGAGATGGCCGGTATTGATCTTATTGATAAAGATATGACCTTACCTAGAGTTGATATTGATAAATTTAAAAGAAATAAAACCGATTTTGTTTTGTGGTTTACTAATTCTAAGTTTAAAGATCAGGAGATGAAATGGGATTCTCCTTGGGGATTTGGTTATCCAAGTTGGCATTTGGAGTGCGCTGCTATGAATTTGGAGTATTTCAAAGATACACTTGATATTCATTTGGGAGGAGTTGATCATATTGGAGTTCACCACATAAATGAAATAGCAATAGCAGAGTGTTTTTTGAATAAGAAATGGTGTGACATCTTTGTTCATGGAGAATTTTTGATTATGGATTATAATAAAATGTCAAAGTCAAGTGGAAATTTTATTACAGTTAAAGATTTGGAAGATCAAAATTTTTCCCCTCTTGATTTTAGATATTTATGTTTGACATCACACTACAGAAATCAATTAAAATTTTCATTGGGTAATCTTCAAGCAAGTAAAATTGCTAGAGAAAATTTGATAAACAAGCTAAGGTGTTTTTATGAATCTTTAGATCCAGTTGATTTAAATATACTTAATAAGGATTTAAAAAATTTTGGTTTTAGCAAAGAAAAAGAATATTATGACTCTTTTGTAGAAAAAGTTTCTTTTGATTTAAATGTTTCTCAAGGATTGGCTTTGCTTTGGGAGATGATTAAATCTGAAAATCTAGGCTTTGTTTCAAAGCTTAGATTAGCTTTTATTTTTGATGAGATTATGTCACTTAATCTAAGAGAAGAAATTTTGAAAAATTTAGAAAACCACGATGTAGTTATTGATGAGAATATGAGGGTTTTGATTGAAGAGAGAAGAATGGCTAAATATGAAAAAAATTTTAAGCGTGCTGATGAAATTAGAGACTTTTTTGCCAAAAAAGGTTTTGTTTTGGTTGATACTAAGGAAGGAACTAAGGTTAAAAGAGGCTAATATTTGGCTATTTTTTTAAAAAACAAATATTTTTATTTAAGCTTAATTTTTATTATTTTTTTAGTTTTATTTGTTTTTTCTGGATTTTTATTTTATTCAAAGCCAATTATTTATGATATATCTCCAATTCCCACTTCGCACAAGGATATTATTGTTATTAAGGGGAATAATTTGGGCTACAGTACAGGAGAGATTAATATCAACAATAATTATTTGGTTAAAAGTAGCATTATTAGCTGGAATAATACGGAAATAGTTTTTAAAATTACAGACGAAGTGAATTCTGGACTTATTTTTATAAAAGGAGAAAGGGGTACTAGCAATGAGCTTTTTCTTGTTATTAGTAGGCAAGTTCCCGTTAAACTTAATAGGAAAAATATACCTTTTATTTTTGCAGAGGATAAAATAATTTTAAATGCAAATTCTTCAACCTTATTGCAGGGTATGAATTTGTTTTCATATTCTAGTGCTATCAAAATTTTTTTTGAAACTAAGGATAAACTTTATACAATTTTACCTCAAAATATTTTAAATGTTTCTGAGAATAGCTTAGAATTTATTTCTCCTAAAACTTTAAATTCTGATGGGAAACTTTATGTTTTATTGGACAATATTCAAAGCAATAAAGTTCCATTTTCTGTTAAAGATAATTTTTTTAAGTGGACTTTGAATGATTCAAAAGAGTTTACAATAATTGAAGAGATTTATTTTAATCAAAATATTAGTAGTAATTTTGATTCAACCCCCGAAGATATTAATTTTAATATCTTCTATTTAAGACCAATTGAGAATGAGCGTCAAAAAATTACAGATTTCAGTAATGAGCATCTTGATTTTAATATTGATAATTTATTTTTTGAAAACCTTAAGACAAATAAATTTGTTTTTAAGACTAGGGTAAAAACTTATAAACTTAATTTGGAATTTTTAGATGCGAAATATTTAGAAAGCATTGAGGTTAATAGAGATATTAACAAACAAGAGCACAAAAAGTATGTTCAAGACAAAAAAAAAGATTATTTATCTTACATCTCTGTTGATTTAATGTCGTTAGATTCTCTAATTTTATCCAAAACCGCTGGCAGTAATTCAGTTTATAAGTTGGCTAAAGCAATTATTGATGTTTTGACTTCAAATTTTAAAATTATTGAGAATAATTTAAGTTTAAAGGATTCTATTAAAGAAAGAAAAATTTCGTCTAGCAATTTAATAGTTCTTACGAATTTATTATTTTTAAAGTACGAGATTCCACTGAGAAATATAGTCGGGCTTTATTATGATTCTAATTCTCTTAAATTAAAAGAGCATTTTTGGTTTGAATTTTTTTTATCTGAGGTTGGTTTTATATATTTTGATATAATAAATGCAGTATTATTTAAAGATAGCTCTAAGTATTTTTTGAATATGTCTCATAACTATATTCAATATGGATGCAAAGAGGATTATGATAAAAATGAATTTTTTGACGGATATTTAGATTCTAAATTTTTAAAGTATAAAAGCTTGACAAACGGATCATATTCTTTAATGCATAGATTTGTTTTGGAGGATAATTTTTAATGAGAGATGATCAAATATTTAATTTAATTGAGAAAGAAAAATTAAGAGAAAGAGAACATATTGAGCTTATTGCTTCTGAAAATTTTACATCTTTAGAGATAAGGCAGGCTGTTGGTAGTATTTTGACTAATAAGTATGCCGAAGGCTATCCTTTGAATCGATATTATGGCGGGTGTTCTTTTATTGACGAGATTGAAACTTTGGCAATTTCAAGAGCAAAAGAGCTTTTTGGTGCAAAGTATGCCAATGTTCAACCGCATAGCGGATCTCAGGCCAATATGGCGGCCATAATGGCTCTTATTGGTCCAGGTGACAAGATTCTTGGTATGCAATTATCCCATGGAGGACATTTAACTCATGGCAGCAGGGTAAATTTTTCTGGTATATTTTTTAATACCTATTTTTATGGTGTTTCTAGGGATTCTGAGCTAATTGATTATGATGAAGTTCTTAAAATAGCTAGAGATTGCAGACCAAATTTAATAATAGCTGGAGCTTCTTCTTATTCAAGAGAAATTGATTTTAAAAAATTTAGAGAAATAGCAGATGATGTTTCTGCTTATCTTTTGTGTGATATTGCACATATTGCAGGTCTTATTGTTGCTGGTTTTCATAATTCTTCAATTGATGTGGCGCATCTTACTACAAGTACTACGCATAAAACGTTAAGAGGACCAAGGGGCGGAATAATACTTTCTGGAAAGGATTTTGATAAATTAATAAACTTTAATGGAAAAGAGAAACCCTTATTTAATGCTGTAAATTCTAAAGTTTTTCCTGGAACTCAAGGGGGTCCTTTAGTTCATGTTATTGCAGGTAAGGCTATTGCGTTCAAAGAGGCTCTTCAAGAAAATTTTAAAGAATACATTGCTAACGTAATAAAGAATACTAAAGTTATGGCTGAATATTTCAAGTCGGAAGGATTTCGTATTGTTAGTGGGGGCACAGACAATCATTTGTTTTTGGTTGATCTTAGTAGTTCGGATTTTACTGGTGCTGATGCTGAGAAATTACTTGAGAGTGTAAATATTACTTTAAATAAAAATGCTATTCCTTTTGATAAAAAAAGCCCTTCTTTGGCTTCTGGTATTAGAATTGGGGGTGCTGCTATTACTTCTAGAGGCTTAAATGAAAGCGATTCTTTAAATGTTGCTAAATTTATTGTTAGAGCTTTAAAGGCAAAGTCGGATATTGAATTAAAACAAATAAAAAAGGAAGTTGTAAGATTTATTAAAGATTTTGACATGCCCTGATTGCGTTGGAGGTTATGATCAATAAATGCCAAGTCCAATTAGAGTGTTTTTTTTAGTGTTGTTGTTTATTTTTATTTTTAATCCTGTTTTAATAGCAATGCTTTTTATTTTATTTCCTTTTGTGTTGATATTATTTAGTTTTTTAGGTGTTTTTAGAATATACTTTACAAGAGATTACTCATATTCTAGATCTAGAGAGTTTGAATTTTATAAACTTTCTTTTTTATTAATGGCTAAATTGCTATCTATTTTAGGAACTGTAACTGGAGAGCAGCTAAATTATGTCAATTTTATTATCAATTCTTTGAATTTATCTGAACGTGGTAAATCAGAATTGTATACTATCTTTCATTCTGCTATTACTAAAAATAATAATGCTGATAAAATTTTATATACTCTTAAGCTTGGCTATTTTCAGCATAAAGATCTTTTTATATGGCTTTTTGCTTCCCTTAAAGAGATTAATAGGCTTTCTAGGTATAAAAATTTAGAAGCTGAAAAATTTATTTCTTATGTTGGTGTTTTTTTAGAGCTTGAATATGATGGTTATGAAGCCTATAAAGATATTAATATTAAAATTGTAAATCCCTATAGTGTTTTGGGGTTAACATATAGTGCTAGTGATGATGAGATTAAAAAGGCGTATAAAAGCCTTGTTATAAAATATCATCCTGATAAGTTTGCAAATGATCCTGTAAGGCAAAAAGATGCAAATGATAAATTTATAAAAATTCAAGATGCTTATGAAAAAATTTGCAGGGAAAGAAATATAAGGTAATCAATTAATTAATTGTTTTTAAAGATAGAAAAGAAGGGCTTTAGCCCTTCTTTTGCTGTTAGCTTCCGCTGTAGGCTATTTTGAATTGCAAGAAAGCACTTCCAATAGCAGCATTATTTGTGTTTTTATTAGCAAGTTCTATAATGTTATTTGAATCCCATCCAAGAGAAATTGTTGTAAATCTTATTAGTTTTTCAAGGCTAAGTCCTGTTTTTAAATAAATTTTTGTAGCATCGCTTGAGAGTTTATTAGGAGGCCCTAAAATGTATGCCCCAATATATGGTACTACATATGCTTCTGTTGAAATGGATGTTATTGGAATTGCATAATCAAGATATAGAGCCAAGCCGAGTTTCATTGCATCTTCAAATGTCAGATCAGGGGTTGTAGTCTTTGTGCCTGCTGAATTTTTTTCAGCTTGATTGTTTTCATTGGTGCTTGGAGCTACTGTGGGATAGTTTTCTACAGATTTTTGTCTTAAAATATCGTAAAGTCCGATAGATGTTATCCATCCTAGTCCATTTATAATTCCCTTTTTGTTGTCTTCATAGCTTGAAATTTCAACATTTAAGCTTTGAAATGCATTTTCAGATATGGTTTTTAATCTTTTTTCGGTATCTTTAGATCTGTAAAGGTTTTGTCCATAGCTTATTCCTAATGCAATCCCAGATTTTTTGTCTTGTTCTCCAAATAGTCTTGTACTGTAGGAATCAGATCCTTTAACTGCCCAGGATTCTTTTTCGCCAGTATCTTTATTCCAAGCAAATCCTATGCTTGCTCCTGTTGAAAATGCAATACCCAATTCTGTATTTTTACTGAAATTAAGAGCATTGCCATTTGGATCAAATATATTTTCAGCTTTTTTATTAGGATCTGAGGATGTTTCTTGTTTAAAATTTGCTGCTTTTGAGATGTGCCCAAATACAGAAAAATCGCTTGCAAAAGGATCTATTCCAAAATCAGTTCCCATTTGCAAAATAAGATAAGTATTTTTATCATTGATTTTTGTTAATCCAAGCTTATATTGAGCTCCAAAAGATGCTAAAATTGCAGAATTTGATAAAGTTGGACTTAATAAATCGTTACCAATTACGGATTTATCTTTTAAAGAGTATGTTATTGATGACTTATTGAATGTTTCATTTCCATAGGCTCCTGATAAGCCAAAATTTAATTCCAAAGGTGTTTCTGCAATTACAGATTTAGTATCTTCGTTTTGATCAAGTAGATTTTTTATTGGCTTCCATGTTGCTTGAATTCCATAAAGGATTCCCTGATATGTTTTATTGTATGGAGTGTCTTTGTCATTTTCTTGATTTCTGTTACCAGTGCCTGTTCCCCCTATTGCAAATGTAAGGTCGAGTTTTGGGAGTTTGTATCCCAATTGAATTGTTCCTATGTTTTTAGAAGTACCTCTTGCAAGAATTGTCCCCCTTACTATTCTATCATTACTTGGGAATCCATAGTAAGTGCTTTTAAATCCAGTCATAGGTGCAAAACTAAATAAAGACTCTTTATTAAAGTCAAAATCTGTCATAGTACTTATTTTAATAAAAAAATCGTACATATTGATTTGTGCTGTAATGTCTCCTACGTCAATTTTAAATTGATCGCCTTTTTTGCCATCCGCTTTTAATGCAAGATCGTCTACCTTAATGTAAGCTGAGAAAGGATCGTCTTTGCCTAATTCGGGATTAGCTTCAAATGGTTTAAGCTTAATAGTAATTTTGCTTTTGTTTTCAAACCCAGGAACAAGCTCGTCCATATCTAATCTGAATTCACTTGTGTTTTCAAATCCGAATGTCGGTATCCATGGGTTTATTTTAAATATATCTTTTTCCTTTAATGCGTCTGCTGCAAATATTGCTGCAGATGTGGTTAAAAATATAATTAATTTACATAAAATTTGGTTTTTCATAATTATACCTTCCTGTTGTAATTATAAATTTTTTTATTAGTTCTAGTTATTAATTAAACGTATTAATAAATATATTATAGACATGCTATTATGTATAATATATTAACATATATATAACATCTATATAATATTAAAATATTAGTTAAAAATTCAAGGCCATATTATTATTTTGTGATTTTTATATTATTCAAATTTATAAATAAGATTAATTTTAGTATAAATTAATCTTATTTATTTTAAATGATTAATTTATACTAAATAAACTAGCAATCCTGTTATTAAAATGTAGCATAAAGCATAAATTATTGTTTTTGATAAAAGCTTGCCTTCTTGTCCAATTAATCCGGCAGTTGTTGTTGCTATTGTGATGTTTTGAGGAGAAATCATTTTTCCTCCAGTTGCTCCTGTTGTATTTGCTGCTGCAAGCCAGTAAGGATTTGTTCCAATATTTTCTGCCATTTGTGTTTGTAAAGGGCCAAAAAGTACATTTGAAACTGTATCACTCCCTGTTAAAAATGTCCCAATAGCTCCAATTAGCGGACTAAATAATGGTCCAAATTTACCTGTTATTATTGAGATTCCATTAGCAAGATCTCTTATCATTCCGCTATGTGTCATTAATCTTGATATTGCAACGATGCATATGATTATGAATGAAGATAATGCCATTTTTTTCAAAGTTAGTGTAAATATTTTTAGCTGTTTTAACATTGGAACCCCTCGTATTGAATAGGATATTATTGTTGCAAGTATAATTAAGAAGCCCGGAGAGATAATCCATTTAAAGTGTAGGGGATTTGCCTCTGGATAAATACTAACAGTGCTTTGAAAAGTTTTTAGGTATTCGTGAATTCTGTTAAAAAGAGGAGATACAAGCACTATAAATGTTACTATTAAAATGTAGGGCGAGCAGGCAATAATACCTTTTGATAAGGATATTGTGTTTTTGCTTTGGTGCTCAGCAGTTTCTTTTTTTTCTCCAAAAAACTTTGCATAAACTATTGTTATTGTCATAGAAAGAATGCTTCCAAGGATTGCAGGAAGTTCTGGTCCCAAAGTTTTTGATATAAATAATTGTGATATTACCATTGACATTCCTGAGAGTAGGGTAAGAAGGAATACCCCCTTTAATCCTTTAATGCCTCCTTCTGTAAGAATTACCAGCACAAAAGGTATTGTTAGGGTTGGAATTATTAGTTGGAATGCAATCTCAGATGAAACAATATTAACATCTAAATTGGTTGCTTGAGCTAAAGATATTATAGGAATTCCTACAGATCCATAGGCGGTTGATGAGGTATTCATTATTAAGCAGATTAAGCAGGCAAAAAATGGTTCAAATCCCATTGCTATTAATATTGATACAGGGATTGCAACAGCAGTTCCATATCCAGCAACGCCTTCTAAAAAATTTCCAAATCCCCATGCTACTAGCAAGACTATAATTCTTCTATCAGAAGATACGTTTGATAAAATATTTTTGATAGTTTCTATATCTTTTTGATCTTCTGACATTTTGTATGTAAATATGGCAGCAATAATTACAGTTGCTATTGGCCATATTCCCATTAGGGCGCCTTCAAGCATTGCAAGACCTGTGTTTACTATTCCCAAGTTTTTATAAAATATAACTATAGCAACGGTTGCTATTAATGATATGGGTATTACATAGTAAGCTGGTTTTTTTATTATGCCAAGACCAATAATTATTAGGACTATTGGTACCAAAGCTGTTACAAAATCATAAGAATTCATAAAAATGGCTCCTTTTAAATTGTATTGTAATTAACAATCAATAAATAATATATAATTTAATATTACAACATGAATAGTATCTATGTTATTGGGAAATTGTTATTAATTTTATTTTTCTTTTTTTTCCCGCTTTGTGATGATCTTTTTGCAGTTAATTTAGATGAGATTAATAAATTATCAAAGTATGCAAAATCAATAGTTTTAATGGATTTTGATACTAAGAGAATACTTTATTCTAAAAAGCCCAATTTAGTTTTTCCTCCAGCATCGCTTACAAAGATTGTTACAATTTATACAGCTTTAATTGAAGCTGAAAAGCGAAACATAAAATTAAAAAGCATAGTTCCTATTAGCGATTCTGCTTCATATTATAATGCACCCCCCAATTCTTCTTTAATGTTTTTAGAAAAGGGTCAAATTGTTAATTTCGAAGAGATTTTAAAGGGACTTTCAGTTTCTTCGGGCAATGATGCTTCTATTGCAATTGCTGAGTTTGTAGTAGGCAATTTAAATAGCTTTGTTAATTTAATGAATATTAATGTTTTAAATTTAGGACTTTTTAATATGCATTTTGTTGAACCTTCTGGATATAGTAGTGATAATAAGATTACAGCATTAGATATGGCTTTTTTTATAAAATCTTATGTAGAGAAATTTAAATTTATGCTTAACATTCATTCTTTAAAGTATTTTGTTTATCCAAAGCGTAAAAATTTAGGAACTGCTTTATCATCAAGATTTTTAAACTTAAAACAAAGAAATGCTAATTTATTAATACATGATTATCCTTATTCCGATGGTATTAAAACGGGATATATTAAGGAATCAGGCTTAAATCTTATTGCCACTGCTAAAAAGGGCGATAGAAGGTTGATAGCGGTTGTATTGGGGGTTGAAAAAGGAATTAATGGATTTGGAGAGAAAATGAGAGCTTCGATTGCAAAAAATTTATTTGAATATGGATTTAATAAATATTCTAAATTTCCTTTAATAGTAAAATTAAAAGAAAAAGTCTATAATGGTACGGTGGATATAGTTGCTCTTTTTTCTAAAGAGCCTTTTTATTATATTTTAACTAAAGATGAATTTGATAAAATTAATATAAGCTATACTGTTGATAAGTTGGTTGCTCCACTTAGTGGGGATATGCCTGTTGGGAGGGCTATGATTTTTTTAGAAAATGAAAAGGTAGGTGATGTTGATTTATTTAGTGAGAAGGTAAATAAATTAAGGTTTTGGCAAAGCCTTTATAAGAGTTTTATAAATTTTTTTTCAAGAGAGTATTAATTTTATGTTGAATCATTTTAATTTTAAATTAAAACGCGATGTTACGATAATAGTTCCTGGTGAAGCTTTTGTTTCAAATAAAAGAGTGATTTCCACAATTCTTGGTTCTTGTGTTGCTGTTGTGCTTTTTGACGAAGTAAACAGTTTAATTGGGATGAATCATTATGTTCTAGTTAAGTCAGATCTTGACATATCTCCTGAGCAAAGGGGAAGATATGGAATTTATGCTATTCCTATGTTAATAAATGCAATGCTCGAAAATGGAGCTAATAAAAGCAATCTTAAGGCCAAGCTTTTTGGAGGAACTAATTTTATGGCAAAAGGATCGGTTAAGGTTGGACTTGAAAATTCAGAGTTTGCCGTTAATACATTGAATAAGTATCGTATTCCAATCTTAGTCAAAGATTTCGATCAATCTAAGTCGCGAAAGATTTTTGCTTTTCCTGAAAACTTTAAAGTTATTGTGGAATATCCAGACGGAACAAGGGTTTTTTAATTTTGCCTAATGATGATTTTTTTAAAAATTCTCTTAATCAATTTCAATATGAAGCAGTTACTACTATTGAAGGTGCTCTTTTAATTATTGCTGGTGCTGGTAGTGGAAAAACAAGGGTTGTTACTCACAGAATAGCCTATTTGCTTTTAAAAGGTATTGCTCAGAGAGAGATTTTAGCTTTGACTTTTACCAACAAGGCTGCTAATGAGATGAAAGACAGAATTAAAAAAATTTTAAAAAGTCCTCTTAGCAATCTTATGGTTTCAACTTTCCATGCTTTTGGACTTTTCTTTTTAAAAGAAAATTATAAATTATTAGGATATAGAAAAAACTTCAGCATTTATGATGACAATGATAGAATTTCTCTTCTTAAAGAGATTTTACTTGATGAAGGTCTTTTTAATAAAAAAATTTCTTTAAATTCACTTAGTAATGTTATCTCGTTTTTAAAAAACGGTATTCTCACCCTTGATGATTTAAAGGAAGAAGATTTGAATATTTACAGGCTTTATGAAGATCGATTAAGGCTTTATAATTCTTTTGATTTTGATGATTTGATTTTAAAACCAAAAGAATTGTTAAGCAGTAATTCTGATATTAGAAATAAATATTCTAAAAGATATAAGTATGTTTTGATTGATGAGTTTCAAGATACTTCTTTGATTCAATATAATTTTATTCGTCTTTTGATAAATCATAGTAATTTGTGTTGTGTTGGGGATGATGATCAGTCTATATATTCTTGGCGCGGGGCTAATTATAACAACATGTTGCAGTTTGAAAAAGATTACAACGTTAAAGAAATAAAGCTTGAACAAAATTATCGTTCTGCAAAAAATATTTTAGATGTTGCCAATTCTGTGATTTTAAATAATAAAAATAGAAAAGAAAAGACCTTGTGGTCTTCAAAGATTTGTAGCAAAGTCATAGATGTTTTTATATTTGAGGATGAAATTCAAGAATCTGAGTTTGTTGCAAATAGAATCATGCAGCTTTCAAGGCTAGAAGGCTTTAAGTCTAAAAAGATAGGAGTTCTTATGAGAACCAATGCTCTTTTTAAAAACGTTGAAATGATTTTTAGAAGACAGGGCATAAAATATAAAGTTTCAGGGGGAACGTCTTTTTTTCAGAGAAAAGAAATAAAAGATATTATTTCTTATTTAAATGTAATAATAAATCCTAAAAGTGATTATGATCTTCTTAGAATTATTAATGTTCCAAGAAGGGGGATTGGCAAGGAATATTTGAAAAAAATTAGAGATATAGCAGACAAGAAAGGCTGTTGCATTTATGATGCTCTTTGTGACATTACTTTTTCTTTTACAAATATTTCTAGTTATGATAAAGCTTTGAATAAGCAGGTCATTGAAAGCATAGAAGATTTTGTATCTTTTATTGAAGAGTATCAATATAAATTTAGTATAACAAAAAACACTTATTCTAATATAATCAAAGAAATGATAGAAAGTATTGAATATTGGGGATTTTTAGTTAGTGAAAATCCTAATTCAATCAAAGTGGCTGAATATAAATATCAAAATATAGAAGGGTTTTTAAGCATAATTAAAAATTGGGAATCCAAACAATTTGGTGAGTTGAGAGATTTAAGCAGTTTTTTAAATTACATAGTTATTCAATCTAACGAAGCAAATGAGGAATCTGAAAATATTAATATTAATTTAATGACAGTGCATTCTGCTAAAGGTTTAGAATTTGATTATGTATTTTTTATTGCTGTTGAAGACAACATTATTCCTCATCATAGAATCATTGAAGATAGCGAGGTTGACTTGGAAGAAGAGAGGCGAGTTTTTTATGTTGCATTAACTCGTGCAAAAGATTCTCTTGTTATTACTATGGCTAATAAGCGTAAAAAAGATAGGCAAATTTTTGATCAGGTGCCTTCAAGATTTATTTCAGAAATTCCTAAAGAATTTTTAAATTTTAATTATTATGCAGATTTTGTTGAAAACAAAGCTTAACCAATATTATTAAATTTATTGAATGAATTCAAAGATTAATTTAGTATAATATATTATTAATTATAAATTAAATCTAAGTATATTTATGGATTTAATATAATCAAAGGAAAGTTATTATGAGTATTGTAATTGATTCTTTTAAAGAGATATCAAAAATTCCAAGATGTTCAAAAAATGTTAAAGGAATTATTAATTTTATTAAGCAGAGAGCCAAAAAATTTGGTTATTCTTTTAAAGAAGATAGTGTTGGTAATATTGTGGTGCAGATAAAGTCAAATAATAATATTGATATGCATCCTATTATTTTACAATCTCATGTTGATATGGTTTGCGAAAAGAATGAATCTAGCTTGCATAATTTTGAAACAGATCCGATTGAAATTGTTGAAGAGGATGGATATCTTAAAGCAGTAGGGACTACCCTTGGGGCTGATAATGGTATTGGAGTAGCTATGATGTTGGGGATTATGAGTGAAGCCAATAATTTTCCTCATCCCGATTTAGAACTTCTGTTTACTGTTGATGAGGAAATAGGTTTAATAGGTGCTCTTGGCCTTGATCCTAATTTATGTAGTGGTAAAAGCCTTATTAATCTTGATGGAGAGGAAGAAGGTTATTTTTTAGTTGGTTGTGCGGGATCAAGACTTGTAGAAATTGTTTTTTCTCCTAAGTATAGTCTTGTAACGAAAAAAACAAAGGTAGAGATTTTGTTTAAAGGGCTTAAAGGTGGCCATTCTGGGGCAGATATTCATTTAGATTTGGCAAATTCTTTAAAATTAATGTTTTTTGCTCTTTTTGAAATTAAGGCAAATCTTAATTTTGAGATTGAAGGCATTTTTGGTGGAAATAGTAGCAATGCAATTCCAATTGAAGCCAAGGCTTTAATCTTTATAGATGATAGTGATTATGATTTATTAAATAAAGAGCTTAAACTGTTTGTGCTTAAAATTAAAAGTGCATATTCTCTTGAAGATGAATTTGATATTATTGTTAATAAAAGAGAATTTTCATCAGTTAAAGTTCTTGATGAAAATAGCAAAAATAAGCTTTTAAATATGGGAATGGGATTTTTACATGGAGTTCAAAAAGTAGAAAATTATGAAAATAAGCTTATAAAGACCTCTTTAAATTTTTCAAGTCTTTTGAGAATGCAAGACGATTATATTTTTACTTTTTTAATAAGATCTTTATTGGATTTAGACAAAGAGTATGTTTGCAATCATTTGCAATCTATCAGTGATTTATCAGGAGCTAATTTGCGTGTAATTTATGATGATCCTTCTTGGCAGCCTGATAAGAATAGCAATCTTTTAAAACATCTTCAAGAAGTGTATAAAGAGATGTATCTTAAAGATGCTAATGTTTCCATAATACATGCAGGTCTTGAAACAGGCATAATATCTTCTAGATTGGGGGGTGTAGAATCTGTTACTCTTGGTCCTTGGATTGAATGTCCTCATACTACTAGAGAAAGAGTAAATATTTCTTCAACTATTAGAGTTTATGATTTTTTGAAAAAAAGCTTAGAAAGATTTCAAAAATTTTAGTTTTGAAAAAAATTAATATTTTATTATAAATTTTTTAATAAAAGTCTTATGGCTTTTATTATTTTTATCTTTTATTGACTTAGGAATTAAATATATATAAAATATTATAATAATCATAGTCACTAGTTATTGGTGGTTGTAGCTCAGTTGGTAGAGCGTCGGGTTGTGGTTCCGAATGTCGCGGGTTCAAGCCCCGTCAATCACCCTTTAATCAATTTTATTTTTAACTGCATTCATAGCTCAATTGGATAGAGCGGCGGACTTCGAATCCGAAGGTTGCAGGTTCGACTCCTGCTGAGTGCGAAATTATTATTTATTTGGTAGATTAGGCATACTTGCAAAAGCTTTTAAGTTTTTGTATACTAGTTTGAGTATGAAGTATGCAGGAGTGGTGGAATTGGCAGACACGCTAGACTTAGGATCTAGTGCCTTTGGCGTGTGGGTTCGACTCCCACCTTCTGTAAAAGTGCGAAAGTAACTCAGGGGTAGAGTGTCACCTTGCCAAGGTGGAAGTCGCGGGTTCAAATCCCGTCTTTCGCTTTTTAATAATTATCAATAAGTTTTAGTTGAGGCATTAGCAGTGATTTTGAGTAAAGATATCAAGCTTCTTCCAGGTTCAAAAGTTGAGGTTGTCATTAGGGTTTCAAAAAGTGTTATTCAGGAAAAATATAATTCATTATTGCAAGATTATTCTTCTCGACTTAAAATTCAGGGTTTTAGAATTGGAAAAGTTCCTATTAATATTATTGAGAATAAATATTCTGAAGGTTTAAGAGCCACTGTTTTAGAAGAAGTGATTAACAATTCTCTTAAAGAATTTTTCAAAGAAGAGTCCAAAATGCCCTTAAGCTATACTACGCCTACTATAAAGGAAAATAATTTAAGATTAAATCTTGATGAAGATTTTGAATTTACTTTTGTATATGAGACTTATCCTGAATTTAAAATTCCAAGTTTTGATGAGATTGATATTAAAGTGGAGATCCCCGAAGTTTTTATTGATGATTCTGATATTGATGATGAGATTAGAAATCTTCAAATAGAAAATGCAATTATCATTGAAGATGAGGAAGGAGTTGTCAAGAAAGATAGCATTGTTAAAGTGAATTTTGTTGAGCTTGATGACCTTTCAAATGAGATAGCATCAACAAAAAGACAGGACTTTGTTTTTACGGTTGGAAAATCTGAGACTTATTATGATTTTGACAAAGATGTAATTGGTATGAGAATAAACGAAGAGAGAGTTATAGAAAAATCTTATATTGCAGATTACAAATTTAAAGAACTTGCGGGTTCTTCAAGAAAATTGAAGATTAAGATTAAGAGTATTAAAAAAAGAGATCTCCCTTTAATAGATGATGAATTTGCACAGGATATTAGTGATAAATATAATACGCTAGATGATCTTAAAAATTTTATAAAATCTAGTCTTTTAAACATTGTTGAAGAAAAAAAAGAAACTTTAAAGCTAAATAAATTTTTTTCTACTATTTCTGAAAAATTAGAAATAGATATTCCCCATTCAATGATTGAGGCTGAAATTGAAATTGCTTTTAAGGATTCTAAAAGGCAAAATAAAAATAATATGAGCTTTGAAGAGTTTAAAAGTATGTTTTATTCTTCAGGATATGTTGGTAGCGACAATTTAAAAGATAAGATTCTTAAAAATTTGAAATTTAAGCTAATAATGCAGAAAATGATAGATTTAGATCCAATTGAAGTTGCTGAGAGCGATGTTGAAGATGAAATGGCTAGGCAGTCTGAGAATTCGGGCGTAAGTTATGAGGAGATTAAAAAATTTTATGAAGATCAAAATTTGATTTCTTATTTAAAGGATGATATCAAAAGGGAAAGAGCTAAGAAAAAAATCTTGAAAAATCTTAAAGAGGTAAAGGGCAAAAAAGTTTCTTTTAAAGATTTTGTTAATTGTAAAATTTGTGAGTAAGAAAAAAATGGAATTTATGCATAATTTAATACCCACTGTAATAGAGAATACGGGCAATTATGAGAGAGTATTTGATATATATTCAAGGCTGCTTAGAGAGCGTATAATATTTTTGAGTGGCGAGATTAATGATCCTAAGGCAGATACTGTGATTGCCCAACTTTTGTTTTTAGAATCAGAAGATTCAAATAAAGACATTTATCTTTATTTGAATTCTCCAGGTGGCAGTATTACTGCGGGTCTTGCGATTTATGATACTATGCAATATATAAAGCCTGATGTAAGGACAATTTGCATTGGGCAAGCTGCTTCAATGGGCGCTTTTTTGCTTGCGGGTGGCGCTAAGGGTAAAAGAGAATCTCTAACTTATTCTAGAATAATGATTCACCAGCCCTGGGGTGGAATAAGTGGTCAGGCTAGTGATATTAATATACAAGCTAATGAAATTTTAAGACTTAAAAAATTAATAATAGATATTATGTCTAATCAGATAGGGGTTGATAAGGAAAAACTGGCTCTTGATATGGAAAGAGATTATTTTATGACTTCAAGTGATGCTCTTAAATATGGTCTTATTGATAGTATCTTAGTAAGGGAATAGTTTTATTTTCGGTAAAAGTTTTTATGGCAAGAGTAAAAGGTCAAAAAGTAAAAGAGTGTTCTTTTTGTGGACTTAGTGTCGCTGAACTTGGTGGTAATGTTGTTATATCTAATGGAGTAGCTATTTGTCCGGAATGTTCTAAAATATGTCACAATCTTTTTAAAGAAAAGTTGTGCAAGCCGCTAGATTCTAAGTCCAACGGGTTGCCAACTCCCAAACAACTTAAAGATCATTTAGACATGCATGTTGTTGGGCAAGAAGATGCAAAAAAAGTTTTATCTGTGGCTGTTTATAATCATTATAAGAGAATATTCAAAAATGATAAATATGATAATGGTATTGAGATTGAAAAATCTAATATACTTTTAGTTGGGCCCACAGGCAGCGGTAAAACTTTGCTTGCAAAAACGTTGGCCGCAGAGATGAATGTGCCATTTGCAATAGCAGATGCTACAACTTTAACAGAAGCAGGATATGTTGGTGAAGATGTAGAAAACATTTTACTTAAATTGATACATGCTGCTCATGGGGATGTTAGCTTAGCTGAGAAAGGGATTATTTATATAGACGAGATAGATAAAATTGCTAAAAAAAACGAAAATGTTTCAATAACAAGAGATGTTTCTGGAGAAGGGGTTCAACAGGCTTTGTTAAAGATAATTGAAGGTACTGTTGCCAATGTTCCCCCAAGAGGTGGCAGAAAGCATCCTTATGAGGATACTATTGAAATTAATACTCAAAATATACTTTTTATATGTGGTGGTGCTTTTGTTGGGCTTGAAAATATTGTTAAGAATCGAATAAATAAAAGTTCTATTGGGTTTTCAGCAATTGAGAAAAAGAATATAAGAGAAGATACTTCATTAAAGTATTTAGAAATGGAAGATTTGATTAAATTTGGCTTAATACCAGAGTTTGTTGGCAGACTTCCTGTGCATTCATATCTTGAAAAGTTAAATAAAGAAGATTTGTTGAGAATATTGGTTGATCCTCAAAATTCTATTGTTAAGCAGTACTATCATATGTTTAAAATGGACAATGTTGAATTGGTATTTGAAAAAGATGCTTTAGAATCAATAGTAGATGAGGCCATTTTAAAAAATACTGGAGCAAGAGGCCTTAGATCTATTTTAGAAGGCCTTCTCAAAGATGTTATGTTTGAGGTTCCTTCTATTAGTAAGGCCAAGAAGGTTGTTGTTACAAAAGAATCTGTTTTAAATGCAGATATTAACCCATTAATTTTGGTGGGAAATGCAATTAAAAAACCTTGGGCAAAAGAGTTATATGAAATCAATCTTAAATATGATAAAAAATAGAAAAGAAGATCTTCCAATTGTTATGTTAAAAGAAAATGTTCTTTTCCCTAATATGACATTGTGGGTAACCTTTGATAATGAATATGTAATTAATTCCATAGCTCAATCCATGTTAGAGGAAAGATTGATTTTATTTGCTTATCCAAATGAGTCTAATTATGATAGATCTGATAGGGGAGGAGTTAAAAATTTATGTTCTGTGGGAACTTATTCTAAACTTATCCAAGTTATAAAGGTAAGTAAAGACGTAATAAAAGTTTTGATTGAGTGCCAAAGTAGGGTTATTATAGGCAGCGTTTCCAAAAAAAATGATTATTTAAGAGCTAAAGTTACTTTTGTTCCTGATGATAGTGGATTAAACAGAGAGCTTTTAACTTACTCTAAATTTTTAAAAGAAACTTATGAGGCTTATAGAAATTCCTTATCTTTAAAATCTTATGATACTGATAATGAACCAATTAATTATTTTGAGAATCCAAGTAAGCTTGTCGATATTATAGCTTCTAATTCAAACTTGGAAAATAGCATAAAATTAGAGCTTTTGCAAGAGCTAAATGTTAAAACCAGAATAGAAAAGTTAATTGTTAATTTAAACATTGAAATTGACCTTTTAGATCTTAAAAAAGATATTAATTCTAAAGTTAGAGCCAAGTTGGACAAGGGGCAAAGGGATTATTTTCTTTCTGAGCAAGTTAAAGAGATACAAAAAAGATTAGGTAAAGATGAAAACGATTATATTGACAGATTAAACTCTAAAGATATTCCAGAAGATATTAAATCTAAGATTGAAAAAGAAATTTCTAGATTATCTAAAATGCAGATGAATTCACCCGATGCTAATATTATTAGAAGTTATATAGAATTAATATTAGATCTTCCATGGAATGAAAATACTGTTATGAAAAATCATTTAAGTGAGATTGAGTTTATCTTAAGAAATTCCCATTATGGTATGGATGAAGCAAAAGAAAAGATAATAAATTTTTTAGCTGTTTATCAAATTAATTCCAAGGTTAAAGCTCCTATTTTATGTCTTGTGGGGCCTCCTGGTATTGGTAAAACATCTCTTGTGGAATCTGTTGCAAGATCACTATCTAGAGAATTTGTTAAAATATCTCTTGGTGGTTTAAGAGATGAAGCAGAAATTAGGGGACACAGAAGAACTTACGTTGGCTCTCTTCCAGGTGTTTTTATTAGTGCGATGAAAAGAGCAGGCAAGTCCAATCCCGTTATTCTTCTTGATGAAATAGATAAAATTAATAGTAGTTATAAGGGAAATCCCGAATCTGCCCTTTTAGAAGTTTTAGATCCGGAGCAAAATTATAAGTTTGTAGATCATTATTTAGAAATTCCTTATGATCTTTCTAATGTTTTATTTGTTACAACAGCCAATTCTCTGACTGGCATGTCAAAGCCGCTTCTGGATAGAATGGAAATAATTAAAGTTGAGGGTTATTCTTATATTGAAAAGTTAGAGATTGCTAAAATTTTTCTGATTCCAAGCATAATTAAAGAGAGTTTTTTGGATAAAGTTTATATAAGAATAGAAGATGATGTTATTTTTAATTTAATTAGAAACTATACTATGGAATCTGGTGTAAGGGGGCTAAAGAGAGTTTTAACTAATTTGATTAGAAAACTTGTAAGGGAGCTGCTTTATGAGTATTCTAAAGATCAAATTATTAAAGGCAATTTTTATTCACCAAGTTCTTTGATACATGGAAATAATTCGCTTTTTACTCATGATCCTGATATTCCAGGTATTTATAAAATAATCAATATTAATAATTATTATAATTATGTTGATACTGAGGATAATTTAGATTTAATTAAGATTGATTCTTCAGGATTTGTTTATGGGCTTGCTTGGACAAGTTATGGTGGTACGGTTCTTCCTGTTGAGGCAACTAAGTTTGAGAAAAAGGGAGACATTATTTTAACAGGCAGTCTTGGGGCTATTATGAAAGAGAGTGCGCAGCTTGCATATTCTATAGTTAAGACCTATTCTTCTAAGCTTAATTTTGATGTAAAAGAAAGTCCTGAAATTCATTTACACTTTCCAGAAGGAGCAACGCCAAAAGATGGGCCTTCTGCAGGTATTACCATTGCAACAGCAATTGCTTCAATACTGTCTGACAAGAAAGTTCCTTTGGATCTTGCAATGACTGGCGAGGTGACTTTAAAGGGCTTTGTTCTTCCTGTGGGCGGTATTAAAGAAAAAGTTTTAGCAGCTTATAGAAACGGCATAAGTAAAGTTATTTTGCCCAAAGACAATAAAAAAGATTATTCTAAGCTTCCAGAAGAAGTTAAGGACAATATAGATGTTAAGTTTGTCTCAAACTTAGAAGAAGTTTTTGATTATTTGAATATTATTTAAAAATTCACATATTTAAATTTATATTTTAGGAGTAGATCTATGAAAGATGGGGTTAGAAAGCCTTCGGGTAATAGAGCATCTTTTAATGCACAGCCCAATGTTAAGGGTCTGAGAAAGAATAATAATTTTTCTTGTTTTGCTAAGAATAATTTGGGTAAAAATTTTTCAAAAGGTAAAAAAAAGGGTAAATAAAAAAGTGGCTAATTAAAGCCACTTTTTGTTCCTTTAACAATGCAGAAATAAAAGGTATGTTATGCTCTCTTAGAATAATATTCTACAACCATTTGTTCATTAGCAAGCGTAGGTATCTCGTCTCTTGATGGAGCATGCTTTACTTTTATGTTTAAATCATCAGCATTTACTTCTATCCAAGTTGGTAAATTCCTAAGAGTCGAAGTTTTTTCTATATTTGATCTTATTAATTTTTTTAAGCTGTCTTTCTCTTTTATTTGAATTTGATCATTTGCTCTTAGTATTATTGAGGGGATTGTAACCCTTCTTCCATTTAATATAATAATGCCGTGAGAAACTATTTGCCTTGCATGTGCTCTTGATATAGCAAATCCAGCTCTATATACAATATTGTCAATTCTTCTCTCAAGTATTGAGAGTAAGTTGTCTCCAGTAACACCGTGATGTTTTTTTGCTTCTTTAAAAGTGTTGGTTAGTTGTCTTTCGCTTACACCATAAGTAAACTTTATCTTTTGTTTTTCTATCAATTGTTTTCCATATTCTGTGATTTTAGATTTTCTGGTTTTTCCATGCATTCCAGGAGGATGCGGCTTTTTTTTAAGGATTTTGTCATATTTTGGCTGCTCAAAAATATTGATACCAAATCTCCTTACTAGCTTGCCTTTAGCTCTTTGTTTTCTATTCATTAATTCCTCACATATTAAAAATAAAGCATAGCAGGGATAGGACTCGAACCTATGACCTTCGGGTTATGAGCCCGACGAGCTACCAACTGCTCTACCCTGCGTCTTACAATTTAAAATGTTAACACAACTTTATTATGAGTGTCAATTATTTGTTTATTATTAATTTAATTAGACTAAAAAATATATATCATTTATTTCTTTATATTCTTGTTTTATGATTTTTTTAATATCTTGTATTTTATTTGTAAAATTTTTAAAGTCATTTTCTGAATTTAAATTTATTTTGATATAAAGCACAAGTTTGTTGCCTTGATTATGGAAATTGAGTGTTTTAAAGTTTATGTGTGAATTTTTTAATGTGTCTTTTACGCTTCTTTTAAGATCTATATTTTGCTTTGAGAGCAAATTGTTTGCGTTATTTATTATTACGTTAAGTCCTTCTTTTATTATGATAAAGCCAATAAATATAGACATAATTTTGTCAAAGCCGCTCCACATGTAAGTTGCAAGTAGTAAGCTTAGTGTAATCCCACCATGTGAGAATATACAGTTTTTATCAGCTGAAGCTAGTGCTAAGAGAAGCTGATTGTTGTATCTTTTTCCTATTTGGAATTTTGTCAAATATTCTATTATTTTCACTATAAAAAAAATGAAAGGGGTTAGTGGTATCCATAAGCTTTTTTTAAGCGATTTATTTGAAAATATTTCTAGTATATTTTTTTTGTCTTCTTCGCTATGATCGTTGCTATGATCATGATCGTGATTGTGATTATGTGAGTGACTATGGTCATGTTCATATATAGCATCGTTTTTATTTTTGTTTTGGTGTATGTGTAGATTAAATCCAGATTCCCCCCCAAGAGTGATAAATTTATTTAAACCTGTTGTATTTAAAAATAGTGTAAATCCCGCCATAAGTATGATTATTCCCATGATAAAAGCTATTAAGCTTTCCATTAGTTTGTGCCCATAAGGATAATGGATGGTTTCAGGCTTGCTTGTAATTTTTAAACTAAAGTAAGTTATTGTAGATAAAACAAAGTCGGCCATCACGTGGAAAGCATCAGCAATAAGTGCAAATGAATTAAACAGTATTCCAACAGTAAGTTTAGAAGATATTGATGCTACTTCGGTAAATATAGAGATTATTCCAATTCCCATTACAAACTTATCTTCTTCTATCTCAGATGCTAATTCTTTTTTATATTGAGAATCGTTATGTTCAAATCCTAAGCTTAAAAGCTCTTCTTGTATTCCAGTAATTTGGCATAAAATTGTTTTAAACTTATTTTTTTTGCCGTAATGAATTAAGTTGCTAATCATTATTCTTTCTATGCCTTCTGATTTAAAATCATCATCAATATAAAAATTAATTATTTCAATTTGATCAGCTTTTGCTTTCGCTTTAAGATTTGAAATTAATTTTGAATTATTTTCAATATAAACAATGTAGATATCTTCTTTTTTTAAAGGATCCAATTTTAAATAAGCAAATTTATGAATGTTTTTTAAGCTTATTATCTTGACCATAATTGTAACATTCTCCTAGTTGTTGCATAATTTTACTAATGTAGTATTAATGCTACATTTTATCATTTATTAAATTCAAGCTCAATCTTGATTTATTGAGGCAAGAGTAAGGAATATTTTATGCGACAATCGGATTTTTTTGTGAAAAAATGTAAAAAAAATATTTTAAATAATAATGATTTGCACAGTTTAATTGATAATATTAAAAATATTTTTTATGAGATTTTAATAGAGTTTGACAGAAGGTCATTAGAAGATATATTTAATTATTATTATAAAGCCTATGATCTTAATAGCAGTTTGTACGGTTTTATAGGAAAATTTGTTCCAATTATTAATTTTTTATTATTTGAAGATTTGGAATATAATTTTAATTCTGATGAGAAAAAACTTATTTTAAGTGTATTTGATTTGTCTGCCAATACTCTTGAAAGCAATAAATTAAATAGGCTTGCAAGTGCTTTAGTTTCTCTAAAGATATTAAGTTGATTTAATTTTTTGCAAGTTGAGATTATGTTGTTACTCTTAGTAGCTCTTTTTTATTAAAAGGAGCTTTAAGCAAATCTTTTAATGTATAAATTTTTATTGGTTTTTTGTTTTCATTAAATGATTTAGATTCTGTTATTATTATTTTTGTATCTTGATCAAAAAATTCTGCCATTACTTGCAAGCACATAGCGCATGGAATAGATTCAGGGCTTGTATTAAGCAATAAAAAATCTATTGTTTGTACACCAATTTTTGCAATCATGTTCAAAATTGCACTTCTTTCTGCGCAACAAGTTGCTCCAAAACTTGCATTCTCAACATTTGTTCCAATGAAAAAATCGTTTGTTTTAGTCTTAATGCAAGCACCCACTTTAAATTTTGAATATGGAGAATATGAATTGTTTCTTGCTTTTTCCGCCATATAAAATGCTTTATCTATATCTTCTTGTTTTAGTTTTTCCAAAATTTTCCACCTGTTATATTTTATTAGCCATTGTGGCTTATTTTATTGAAATATTGTAATATAGTCAATATAAAATAAGCCAAAAACTTGTTTTATGGAAGGTTTGCGAACTTTATTATGAGAGATGTTATCAATTTTATTGAAAAATATAATAATTTTATTATTATTGGGCACAAAGACCCTGATTTTGATTGTATAGGTTCTTCTTTAGCTTTATCGTCTTTTCTCTCAAGAATTGGTAAAAATTCTATTTTGTTAAATGAAGGTCCTTTTATTAGAAAAGAAATAGTTCCTTTTAAAGATAAATTTTTATCCGAATGGCCTAATATTGAGCTTTCAGATTATTCAGTTATTATTTTAGATTGCTCGATTTTAGATAGAATAGGCGATGAATTTATATTTTATGTAAAGAATATGCCTACTTTAGTAATCGATCATCATATGTCTGGTGAAAAATTAGAATGTGAGGGCTATATTGATCCTTTTGCGCCTTCTACTACTTTTTTAATTGAAAAATTGATAAGAGAGTTTGGATATGATCTTACAAAAGAAGAAGCTTGGTATATTTTAGTAGGATTTTGCACCGATACTGGTTTTTTTAAATTCATTTCAAGAAGCGATCCAGAGCCTTTTGAAATGGTTGCAAGACTGGTTTCAAAAGGCATAAGTCTTAAAGAAGTTTATAGCTATATAGAAACCACCAAAAGCCTAAAATCAATAGAAACCCTTAAGTTAATGCTTAACAGTCTTGAATCTTATTGGAATGGAAAGGTTTTGTTTACGTTTTTATCTTCTTCTAGTTCTGGAAAAGATGGTGGAGTTAGTGGAGTTAATGAGCTTTTTTATATGATTTTAAGCAATGTTGAGAATAATGAAATTTTAGGTATTTTAAAGGAAATGGAGGACGGTTCGATTATAGTTGGGCTGAGATCTAAAGATTCTTTTGATGTTGGAAAATTAGCAGAAGATTTCGGGGGCGGTGGGCATAAAAATGCTAGTGGGTTTAGAATTAAACAGGGTTCTCTAGAGATTGTAAAAAATAGAATGCTAGCATACATTAAGGATAATATTTATTTATAATATTTTTTAAAGGGATGGTCCCTTTTGGATCAAAATCCTTCGTGAGTGTTAAAAAACCAGATCTAAATGCCAGAGGCGTTGTTCCATAAATAATTACTATATTTTTTATCCAATTTAATTTTTTAACATGTTGAGGCGTAAGAGATACAATTACGCTTATTTTGTCTTTATATTCTTTTAAATTTTCTAAATATTTCAAGCTTCCAGGTGTTGATAAACTAAAGATAACCTGTTCAAATTCTTTAATTAATTTTTTAATTTCGTCGAGTTTTTGGGAGTTGATCCTGTTTAAGGGATAATAGTTGTAATAATAAGCATATGTATTTTGAAATATTTTTTTGCCTTCTGCAATCATTTTGTAATAAGGAGATATTATAAGGGTTTTTTTAGTTTTAGATATTTCTTTTTCTATTCTTACTTTTGTAATACCCCTTAATGTGTTTTGTTCAAAAAATTTTTCACCTTCTTTTGAGCATATTTTCTCATTTTTATTGAAATTAGGATAAAGATCAGATTTATTTTTATTTTCCTTTAAGTATGCCAATTTTATTCTTAATATTCTTTTATTAGATTCAACAATATTATTTTTTATTTCCGAATCTTTTTTCATTAAGTTTAGCAGCATGTTGTAAGCGTTTTTTTGTATATTTTCATTTAAAGATATTAAAAAAATATCACTTTTTGTTCTAACTATTCTTTCAATTGTATTGTAAATACTCTCATTATTGTATTTTGCTGCGTTCATCAATAGATCATCAGTAATTATTATATTATTGTATTTTAATTTCTTTCTTAGTATATCTTTAATTATTTTTATTGAGGATGATGCAGGAATATTTTCTCCATTTGTAAGCTTTGGATATGCCAAATGGCCTGTCATTATTACCGGGATGTTTTCCTGGATTAATATTTTATATGGCAAAAGCTCATTTAAGTTTATTTCTAGTAAATTAGAATTTATTATTGGAATATCTATATGAGAGTCAAGAGTAGTATTGCCGTGCCCCGGGAAATGTTTTGCAGTAGAAATTATTCCTCCTTGTTTTTGTCCTTTGTAAAAGGCCAGAGAAAAAAGTGAAACTATTTTAGGGTTATCCGAATATGTTCTTGGACCTATTGTGAAATTATTTTCATTACTATATATATCTACTATGGGCGCGAAATTTAAATTTATTCCAAGCTGACTTAGCTCTTGTGCTATGTAATATCCCGTATTATAAGAATCTTTTGGAGAAAGAGATGCTGTAATTCCAAGATTGCCAATTGTTTCTGATGTATTTGATTTTATGTGTTGTGTCCATCCACCTTCTTGATCTGTTGCTACAAATAAGGGAATTTTAAATTTATTATTTTGAGCTGTTTTTTGAGCTTTATTGATACTTTCTGTTAAGTCTTTTAAATTTTTTGCATTCCATCCAAAGATTTTAATTCCTCCAAGGTTTTTTTTACTTATAAAATCAAGAACAAAGTTTGTTATTGATTGATTTGGATAGCTTATCATAAACATTTGACCTAGTAGTTCATGATCTTGCATTTTATTTACCATTTCATTTATTAGTTTTTCTCTTTCCATCGTATCCCAAAAATCAATGGAGAAGCAGTTGTTAGTTATAAAAAGGAGAATAAGATAAAAATTTCTTTTCATTTAACCATAAAATAGTAAATGCTAAATATTAGTATGTTTATTAGCAAATCATTTTGTATTATACTTTATAATAATGCTTTTTAATAATAGCATTGACAAAGCATTATTGAATTTATACACTTAATAAAAGTTTAAGCTGATGTAGCTCAGTTGGTTAGAGCACTCGGCTCATATCCGAGTTGTCGTGGGTTCAAGTCCCTCCATCAGCATTAAGGGTTGTAAATATGGTAGTGGGAATTATTCTTGCAAATGGCTTTGAAGATATTGAGGCTATAGTTCCGATTGATATTTTAAGACGGGGTAATGTTAATGTTCAAATTATCAGTGCAAATGATAACAATGTTGTGATAAGTTCAAAAGGCGTTTCTTTTTTAACTGATGATGTAATATCAAACTGTAAGGAAAATTGTTTTGATCTAATAATTCTCCCGGGAGGCATGCCTGGAGCTACTAATCTTTTTAATTCAAAAGAATTGGATTTGATTTTAAAAGATATGAATGCCAGAGGTAAATATATTGCAGCTATTTGTGCTTCTCCAGTAGTAGTGCTTGCTGCTAAGGGTCTTCTAGGGTTTAATAAGTTTACGTGTTATCCAGATTTGGAAAAAAATGTGCTTGATGGTGAATTTGTAGATAAAAATGTTGTTATAAGCAATAATTTTATTACTTCTAAAGGTGTTGGAACTTCATTTGAATTTGCTTTTACTCTTCTTGAAATTGTAAAGGGAAAACAAATAATGGAAAATGTTAAAAAAGCAACTTTACTTTGCAAGAGTTAAATATAAGGCTATTTTAAATGATTATAATAAATAAACCAGATTTTAGGTTTTAAATTTGAAAAATTATAAATTTTTTGGAATTAAATTATAAATATCTTCAAGAATGGTCAATTCTTCGTTTGTTGGTAGTACTAGTATTTTTAGTTTGCTATTAATGGTTGATATTTCAGATTCTAAATACTTGCTTTGGGCCATTTCATTTTTTTCAAAGTCCAGTTCTATTCCAATTTTTTCAAACCCTTTTAGTGCAAGAGCTCTTATTCCATAATCAGTAACACCAATCCCGCCTGTAAAAATTATTGCATCAACATTAAAATCAAGAATAGCAATGTAAGATCCAATATATTTTTTTATTCTATATGTCATTATATCTATTGCAAGTTTTGATTGATATTCTCCTTCTTCAATTTTGTTCCAAATATCCCGCATATCATTTGATTTTTCAGAAATTCCTAGTATGCCACTTTCTTTATTTAATATTTCTTCAATTTGTTTTGTGGTTTTATTTAATATAGTGCTCATCAAATTAATGATTGATGGGTCTATATCACCGCTTCTTGTTCCCATTGCAAGGCCTTCAAGCGGAGTAATTCCCATGCTTGTGTCATAAGATTTTCCATTTTTAACAGCATTAATGCTTGCTCCATTTCCAAGATGCAAAATTATTAAATTTAGATTATCTATTTTTTTATTTAAAATTTCTGAGGATCTTTTTGTTATGTACGAATAAGAAAGGCCATGAAAGCCATACTTTCTAATATTGTGGTTTTTATACCAAGAATATGGAATTGCATAAAGAAAAGCATGTTCTTTTATAGTTTGATGCCATGAAGTATCAAAGCATAAAACTTGCTTTACATGTGGTAAAATTTTAAGCACCGCTTCTATTGCGATGATTGCATTTGGGTTATGAAGTGGAGCAAGTTCAGAAATTTGTTTTAATTTATTTAAAATACTATTATTAAGAATTACTGAATTTTTAAGGCTTGATCCTCCATGTACAACCCTGTGTCCTATTATTTTAATTTCGCTGATAGTTTTAAGGATGTTTAAATTATTGTTTAATAGCAATTTAAACATTTTCTCTATTGCTTTTTGGTGATTTTCAATTCCTTTTTCAAATATTTCTGTTATTGATCCGTCAGTATTTATTATTTTTATGATTGATTTTTGTGATTTTATTTTTTCAACAATTCCAGATATTATTTTTTTTGAATTTTCATATTGATAAATAGCAAATTTTAACGAAGAACTTCCTGTGTTTATGATTAATATTTTCATTTTTTTTCCTTTTGTATTTGACAAGTTATGTGCTTGTTTTTAGTAAGTTAATATTTTTATATATGTAATTTATTTTCTCAGATTTTTCAATATTTTTAAAGCTTAAAAATATTGATTTTTGATATGAGGGATTTAATATTAATAAATTGGGATGTTTTTGAAGTATTTCTATTATTTTTTCCATAGGAATGCTTTCTATATTTTTATACTCTATTTCCAAAGTTCTGTTTGTTTCTTTTAATTTTGTTATGTTTAAATCTTTTGCTAGAATTTTAAGTTCAGCTAACATTAATAGACTATTTATTTCTTTAGGTATTGGGCCAAAGTTATCTTGGAGCTCTGATCTTATTTTTTTACTTTCTTCTTCGGTTTGAATTTTAAAGATTTTTTTGTAGATTAGTATTTTATCCTGCTCATTTTTTGTATAATTTTCAGGAATAAATCCACTATAGTTAATTTCAATATCAACCTCTTCTTCTTCTGATGTGATTTTTCCCATTTTTTTTTCAATTGCTTTATTTAGCATTGTTAGATAGTAGTCCAATCCAATTGACTCAATTTCCCCATGTTGTTCTCTGCCAAGCAAATTTCCAACGCCTCTTATTTCCATATCTTTCATTGCTATTTTAAATCCTGCTCCTAGATCCGAAAATTCTGTTATTGCTCTTAGTCTTTCAATAGAGCGTTCATTTAGCTTTTCGCTATCTTGATACAAAAAATAAGCATAAGCTTTCTTAGATCCTCTTCCAACTCTTCCTTTTAGTTGATATAGCTGCGCAAGTCCAAACTTGTTTGCATTATTTATTATTATTGTATTTGCATTTGGAATATCTATTCCATTTTCAATTATTGTTGTTGCCAATAAAATTTGATACGCTTTTTTAATAAAATTGTGCATTATGTTTTCAATTTCGTATCCTGTAAGTTTTCCATGAATTATTGCAATTCTTGCATAAGGAGTTAATTTTTCAATGAGTCCCTTTAAATAATGCAGTTCTTCGATATTGTGATTTACTAAAAAAACTTGACCATCTCGAGATAGTTCACTCTCAATTGCATGTTTTATTAAAAGTTCGTTAAACGATTCTAAATAAGCTTCTATTTTTACTCTATTTTTAGGCGGAATTTTTAAAACGGAAATATCTCTGAGCTTAATTAGCGACATGTGAAGAGATCTGGGAATTGGTGTTGCAGAAAGAGCAAGGCAATCAACCGAAATTCTTATTTCTTTAAGTTTTTCTTTTTCTTTTACACCAAATCTTTGTTCTTCATCAATTATTATTAACCCTAAATTTTTGCAGGTGAATTTTTTTGAAAGAATTTTGTGTGTTCCTATGATTATATCAATTTTTCCACTTTTAAGTTCTTTTAAAATCCGAGTTTCTGCGTTATTTTTTATAAATCTACTTAATACTTCTATTTTGATTGGAAAATTTTTAAATCTTTTTTTGAATGTATTGAAATGCTGTTCTACTAAGATAGTTGTTGGTGAGAGTACAACAACCTGTTTGTTCCCCATTACGGCTTTAAAAGCAGCTCTCATAGCAACTTCGGTTTTTCCAAATCCAACATCTCCACAAAGAAGGCGATCCATTACTTTGAAGCTCATCATATCTTCTTTTATTTCTTTTATTGCTCTTATTTGATCTGGAGTTTCATCGTATGGAAATTCAGATTCAAATAACAATTGTAATTCGTTATCTTCTGGGTATTTAATACCTTTAATGCTTTCTCTTTTTGAATAAAGTTCTATTAATTTGTCTGCAATCTCCTCGATTCTTTTTTTTGCGTTTACTTTGTTTTTTATCCATGTTTTAGAACTTATTTTATCTAATTTGATATTTTTAGGATCACTTCCAATGTATTTTTGAATTAAATTTGTTTGTTCAATTGGAATAAATAGTTTTTCTCCTTCAGCGTATTCAATCTCAATATAATCCTTTTCAAGTGAGCTTGTTTTTATTCTTTTTATTTGCCTAAATATACCAATTCCATGGTTTATGTGAACCACATGACTATTTTTCTCAATCTCAACAAAAGAGTCAATAGCTTTTGTTTTTGAAGATTCAAAGGTTTTGTTTATTTTTTGCCCGGTATTGAAAATGTTTGATTCAAGAATAATGGCAATTTTTTCTTTTTCTATTATTAAAGAGCTAGATATTTTTAAAACCTCAATTGATACTTTTGGTAATTCTTTGAAAATATATTTAAGTTTTTCTTTTTGTGATTCAGATTCTGCTGCTATGATTATTTTAAATCCATTTTTTAGCCAATTTTCAAATTCCTCTTTTGTAAGTGCTATATTTGAAAAAAAGTTTCTCTCACTTTCGATTTTAAATTCTATAATTTCTTTGGATTTAGGGTTTTTAATTTTTGAAAATAAAACATCGCTTTTTAGATTGAAGGTTTTATTATTTAAGAGAATTCTTTTTGGATCAATAATATTTTTACCGGCTTCTTTTGCCTCTTTGTAAAGTTTTTCGTATTCTTGGTGTATTTTTTCAATTTCTTTTTCGAAATTGTTAATTTCAAAGTTTACAATAGGCGTATTTTTCTCAATCTCATCACTTAAGTAAGTATTTGCTACTAGTGGATAAAACATTTCTTCCGTTTTTGTTTCTTTTTTAAAATCCAACTCTTCGAGAATCTTTTTATATTCAACATATTTAATTTTTGTTTTTAAGGTGTTAATAGTTTCATCGTCCCAAATAATTTCTTTTTTTGGAAGAATTTGGAATTCTAAAATTTCATTATTATGTTTTAATTGGGTTAAAGGATTAAATTTCCTTATCTCTTCTATTTTGTCAAAGTTTAGTACAATTCTTATTGGATTTTGCTCTCCAAAAGAGTATAGATCTATAATTTCTCCTTTTATTGTAAATTCTCCTGGAATTGTTACTCTGAATGTTTTTTCATATCCCAATGTTATAAGAGTTTTTTCAATGTCTGCTGTATTAATATTGGTATTTTTTTCAATTTTATATATATTCTTTAGTAATGTATTTTTATCGGGTATTTTGCTAAGCAATGATTTTAAGACTGTAATATATATTCCAGGATTTTTTTTATAAAAATTGATTAAAAATTTGATTCTTTCATTAAAGATCGTATTTTTTGAGCCAATACCCTTATATACAAGGGGACTAAAATAGTTAAGTTCAAAGATTTGATTTGTAATTACTTGTAAATCGTTTTTAATTTTATCTAATGTGTGCTCGTCTTTAACTATTAATATTATTTTCCCAGTTTTGCTATATTCTTTGATTTTTTTAATTAAAAAAGCCTTGAAAAATCCTTCATATCCTGTTAATGAAAAAAATGTGTTTTGTTCTAAAAATTCTTTCATTTTTTTTAAATTGGAATTATTTTTTAATATTGTTGTTAGTTCTTCATCTATATTCATTTTTTACCTTTTTGTTTAATTAATTTAGTATAATAATATACTATAGGTATTATTACTTTCTTTATATATAATGTGGTTAGGTTTTGAGGGGAGCTTATGAATATTAGAAAATTGCTTTTTTGTATCTTTTTTATGAATATTTCTTTTCTTTTGTTTGCGGGAGATTACAAGGGTCTTGATTTTAAAATCAAGTTTTTTAATCAATCTATTTATCGCGTTAATAGTAATGTTTTTATTGAAGTTTCTCTTAGTAATGCATCTGACAGTGTTTTAACTTTAGAAATAGGCGATATTAATTCTTTTGGCTTTGATTTTGATGTTACTGATACCACCAATATTAAAGTTAAAAGACCTATTGAATATGTTAAAAAGAGATCTAAAAATGTTGCAATTCCTGTTAGAAATATGAGCTTGAGACCTAATGAAAAATTTTCTGTAGTTATTAACTTAAATCAATTTGTTAAGTTTAGTAAAGATGGAGTTTATTTTGTTAAGGGTATTTTTTTTCCAGACATTTCAGATCCATCTAAGAAAAAAGAATCCAATATTATTACGCTTTTTTTAAATGATAGTTTTGATGAAAATCCAGGCAATATAGATCTTGTTAATTTGTCTGAAAATAACGATATTCAAGATATCTTGAAAAAGAAAAAATTGTCTCCCGATGAGATTGTCAAATATTTGTTAAAGGCATTGCAGCTTGGAAAAAAAGAAAAGTTTTTTTTATATCTTGATATTGAAGGTTTGTTATTAAATGATAAAAGCAAGGCATACCTTTATAAGCAAAAGTTGTCACCCATTTCTAATAAAAATGTAGTTGAAGAGTATAAAGAATATTTGTGGAATTCCAATAATTCAGATATTTCAAAAGCACCAAATAAATTTTCTATCATTGAGACAACTTATTCTGATACTTCGGGCAAGGTGATTGCTGATTTATATTTTGACGATGGGCAATTTTATATTTCCAAAAGATATACTTTCTTCTTCAAAAAATATGATTATTATTGGATAATTTATGACTACATTGTTCAAAATACTGGCATTAAGGAAAAGTAAAGCTTTTTGTGTTTTGAAAATTATAAGGTTTAATATATTATTTTATTTTTTAACAATAAGTTCTGTTAGTCTTAATGCCGATTTTGAGTATAAGGTTGTCAAAGGAGATACTCTTTTTTCAATTGCAATTAAATATAAAGCCAAAGTAAGTGATCTTAAAAGGATTAATAAACTCAAAGTTGACAATATCAAGGTAGGGCAAATATTAATTATTCCAAGTGATTCTAATTTAGGTCGAAACATTACCCATAAAGTCAAGCATTCTTTTAGTTTGCTAGAACCTGTTAATAAAGGAGTAATTTTTTACACCGCAAAAGAGGGCGACACTATTGAGAGCGTCTCAAAGCTTGTTGGATTAAGTCAAGAAGAGATAATCGCTTGGAATGATTTGCGCTCTAAAGATCTTAAGGTTGGAATGAAGCTTGTATTAACTGAGCCTGATTTTTTAAAGCCTTATGTTGTTAAGAAAGGTGATTCACTTTCAAAACTTTCCCAAGATTTTGATATTAGTTCTAAGGATATTTTAAAATTTAATTTTCTTAATGATGATAAATTAAAGATTGGCCAGCAACTTTTCTTAAAAAAAGCTACTAAGAATGTTAATTTTCATTATGTTAAAAGAGGGGAAACTCTTGGTAGAATCGCTTATATTTATGGTGTTACTGCTAAGGATCTTGTAGCTCTTAATGGTAATCGGGCTGTTAATCTTAAAGCAGGTTCATTATTAAATGTTTTAAAGATTGTAAATAATGATTTAGAAAAACTTGTTGGAGGAGATTTAAAAATTGAGAAAAAAATAAATAATAAGTTTATATATCATTCAGTTGCTGTAGGGGAGACTTTGTATAGCATTGCCAGACATTACGGTGTTTTAATTGAGGATCTTAAAAATTGGAATAATTTAAACAGCAATAATATTATGCACGATCAAAAATTGAAAATTTTTGATAAAAAACTTACAATTGATTCTTCTATAATTAAAACTAAAAACGATTTATATATTAAAAACAAGGTTGATTCTAGCTCTAATTCTTCTAATAAAGTTCAAACAATAGTTAATCTTCCCTCAAGTAAAAACAAAAAGCTAAATTTAAATACTTTTGGAATTACTGCCAATCAAGATATTTTTGATATTAGCTCTTTGGTTATTTTAGACTCTAAAATACCAATATTTGAGGTTGTTGGTGATTTCTATTATTGGTATAGACCAAGAAAGATAAGTCAGCCAAGTGAGTTTTATTCAGAAGATTGGCATTCTCCTTTGAATTCTTATAAAAAGGCAACGCAACTTTTCAAAAGTTTTGAAAAGTTGGTAAATTCCAGGTTTAATAAAGGATCAAGGCTTAAAGATAAGTTAATAATTCTTGATCCAGGTCACGGCGGTCTTGATCCCGGAGCTATTGTTAAATCTAGAGATGGTCTTGGAAATGAAGTTTTTGTTGTTGAAGATGAATATGTGTATGATATTGCCTTGAGGCTTTATGTATACCTTAAAGAAGAGGGAGCTAATGTTGAACTTACTATTTTAGCCCCCGACCATTTAATTAGAAATAGTGTTTTTGCTAACAATACTTTTGTTAATGTTAAAAATGAGGTTTACAATGATTATGATCTAAATAAAAATGATACTGTTGATTCCTGGATAAGCGGCACTACATCAGGCCTTAAAAAAAGATTGGTCGTTGTTAAAAACATTGTTAATAAATATAAACATATTAAAGATAAGGATATAGCCTTTTTTAGTTTGCATGCGGATAATAGTGTTGGAGCGCCCAAGAGTATGGGATTTTATTATCAAAAAGATGATGAGAAAAAATATGATACTCATTCAAAATCTGCAGCAGAAAAAATTACAGAAGGAATGAAAAGAAGTTTTTATATTAAGGGTCAAAATCTTCATGTTTTAAGAAATAACATAGTAATGACTAAACTTTTAGTAGAAGTTAGAAACTTAGCATTTCCAGAGGAAGCTTGGTCTATTAGATCTTCTAAGCTTAGAGATCAAGATTCCAAAATTCTTGCAAATGGGATTTTAAAAATATTGGAAAATAATTGACAAAAATTTTTAAATTTAAGATAATGTTTTTAGTGTTCAATTTCCCCTATAGCTCAGTGGTAGAGCGGGTGGCTGTTAACCACTAGGTCGGAGGTTCAAGTCCTTCTGGGGGAGTTAATTAAAGCAAATTGTTTTTTTAGATCCGTTTTTGTTATTTTAAAGTAATTCAGTCTTTCTAAGAGTTTTTTGTTATTTCCATCTCCTAAACAAAGCTGTTTTTGTATTTTTTGTCTATTTTCTTTTGAGTTTTCTCCTATTATGCCAAGTTCTAACAAATCGCTTAATGTTAATAAATCTTTTTGATTATCTTTAGATAAAGTTCCAACTCTTTTAAGTATATTTATTATTTCTGTTTTATTTACCGATTCAACTTCAGTGTCTTTAGTATTAAGATATGCATGTTTGATTTTATTATTTTCTCCTAGATGTTTGACTATTTTTTGTCTAATAATATTTCCAGATTTGTCGCTGTCTGTTAATATTATTATTCCTTTGTATTTTAAGGCTTTTTTTAACAACTTAATAGTTTCAATTTTTAAAGCAAATCCTTTTGTTTCTACTACTATGCAATCAAAAGATTCTTTGATTCTTTTAAGATCATCTTTTCCCTCAACTACAATTATTTCTTTTATTTTTTCCAATTTTAAATTCCTTTTTCAAAGAAAACTCTTAGCAATTTAATTGCTTCTATGTGGTCAGCTATTGATACTGTTTCGCGTAGGGAATGCATTGCCCACATTGGTGTTCCAATGTCAATGGTTTCTATTCCTGTTCTTGCATTTGAAATTGGACCAATTGTTGTGCCTGAGGGAATATTTGCTTTCATTATTATTTCTTGAATCTTAATATTATTTTTAATAGCCAAATTTTTTAATTTTGCAAATCCTGTTGAAGTTGTTGCATATCTGTAATTAGCGCTAGTTTTTACAACTGGGCCTTTACCCAAATTTGCTTGATAGTTTGGATCATGTTTAGAGGTATAACCCGGATGAATGCCGTGAACGCTGTCAATCGAGATATTAAATGATTTGTTTGTTTTTATTAAATGTTCTTCTCTGGTTAAATTAAGAGCAAGATCGATTCTTTCTAGAACTTCTGATAAAAAATTTGAATCGGCGCCTCTTGAAGTTAAAGATCCTATTTCTTCGTTGTCAAAAAATACAGCTATTTTATTTTTATTATTGTTTGTATGAACATAAGCATTCATGATTGCGTGGCATCCCGATTTGTTATCAAGATTTTTAGAAGCCAAAAATTCTCCTTCTGTTCCTATTATTTTAGAGGGTTGTGATTCTGTAAATATTAAATCACAAGATAAAAAATTTTTACACTCTATTCCAAGTTGTTCTAAGACAGTATCTTTTATTGTTTTTTTAGTGCTGCTTATTATTGTTAAATTGTCATGAGTATTGTATTTAAATCCTTCGTTAATTTGTCGGTTTAAATGGATTGCAAGGTTTGGAATAATTCCTATATTTTCAATATTGATTAATTTTGATTCAATATTCTCATTTTTTTTGAAATATACAATTCCCGCTAAGCTTAAGTCTCTGTCAATCCAAGTAGAAATTATTGGGCTACCATAAACTTCAATATGGTTGTAAAGCATGCCACTTGTTTTTTCTGTTGCATCTATTTTTAATTTTAATCCTGGGCTGTCTGTATGTGCTGCTGCTATTAAAAACGGTTCATATTTTTTTTTCACATCAATATTAAAGGCAATAAGACTAGTTCCTTCTTTTTTTATGTAATATGATCCTGTTTTAATTTTCCATTTTTCATCAAGTTTTAATTGTTGTGCATTAAAATATTTTATTAATTTCTCTTCAATATAGTTTACTAGGTGATAGGGGGTAGGGCTATTGTCTAGCAGGTTTTGAAAAAATTTTGGTTCTAGTGTTTTATCATGCACCATAGGTGTTCTCCTTTAATTTTATTGCTTTATATCTATATATTCTATTATAATAGTTTTTAACTGTTAGTTAGGAGTTTGTTATGAGAAAGTGCTTTGTTAGTTTGAGTTTATTGGTTATTTTTTTTGCTTGTAGTTCTAATGTTGAAATTGAGTTAAATGATGATATTAGTGGTATTGTTTCAATATTTATTAATGTTGATAGAGAATTTGAAAAAATTAGAAAAGAACTCTTAACAACTTTGGTAGGAGAAGAAATTGCAAATATGCCTCTTTTTCCTGTAGATGAAATAAAAAAATACTTTAAAAATGGAGAGGAAAAGCTTGGACTTAGGCTTTTGAGTATTAAAATCCAAGGAGATTCTATTAATTTAGTTGTTAAGTTTGATAATTTAATTAAAATTTTAGGCGACTATATGAAAAAAACTGATGTATCTGTGTTTAAGATAGAAAAAAAAGACGGTAAAAATATTATTGAACTTAATATTAATTTGAAAAACGCTACTAAGAATATTAATGAAAATAAAGAATATATTAGTGATGCACTTGCTGCTCTTTTGCCATCGGATGAGGTTCCAATGTCTGCCAAGGAATATAAAGATGTTTTGGTTTATTTTTTATCGGATTTTACTTCCAAAGCAAACGAACTTATTGACAACTCTAAACTTAATCTTATAGTTAAAACTTCTAGAAATGTTCAAGAACAATTTGGATTTAAGCAAATCAACTCAAACACACTAAAGTTTGAGATAGACATGGTTAAAGGATTAAGTCTTGAATCTCCAATAAAACTTAGATTAGTTTATTGACTGGGCTAAAGAATATAAACTTAATCGTTTATATTCTTGTATTCTTTTTTAAAAATTCCTATTAAAACAGCTGTTATAACAGATCCTACTAGTATAGATGTTATCCACATTAATGGTTTTGCTACTATTGGTAGAATAAATATTCCACCGTGTGGCGCTATAACTTCTACCCTAGAAAGTGCAGAAACAAATCCTCCTACAGATGAGCCTAGTATGCATGCAGGTATTACCCTTAAAGGATCTGCTGCTGCAAATGGAATTACTCCTTCTGTAATAAAGCATGCTCCCAAAAAATAACAAACTTTTCCGGATTCTCTTTCTTCTTTTGAGAATCTGTTTTTAAATAAACTTGTGGCAAGGGCAATTCCTATAGGAGGTATCATTCCTCCTGCCATTATGCTTGCATGAGGAATATAATTTTTTGCAGTTATCATTGCAATTCCAAATGCATATGCAGCTTTATTTACAGGTCCTCCCATGTCTATTGCCATCATTCCTCCGAGCAATGCTCCAAGTATTGCCATATTAGTTCCGCTAAGTTGATTTAGCATATTTGTTATTGAGCTATTAATAACAGATATTGGGCCAAGCGTTACATATATCAAAATTCCTGAAATTATAACTGATAAAAAAGGATAAGTTAATACTGGATTTATTCCTCTTAAGTTGTTAGGAATTATTTTGTCAGATATTTTTTTTACAGTTAGTGTAACGTAGCCTGAAATAAATCCTGCTAAAATGCCTCCCAGAAATCCTGCATTTCCATTGCTCATCATTAGTCCTGTAATCATTCCGGGTGCAAGCCCCGGTCTTTCTGCTATGCTAAATGAAATATAGCCAGCAAGTATTGGGATCATTAAAGCAAATGCGCTTCCACCGCCGATTTGCATCAGAATATCTGCTATTTTATTGTAGCTTGGATCGTTTATGTCAAATGCTTTGATTCCAAACATGAATGATATTGCTATTATTATTCCTCCTGAGACTACAAATGGAAGCATAAATGAGACCCCATTCATTAGATGTTTATAAATTCCTGTTCTTTTGTTTTGTTTTTGGAGAGTTTTGGCGGTTTTGTTTGTGTTGATTTTGTTGTAAATTGGTGCTTCGTTTTTAAGAATTGTTTGGATAAGCTCTTTTGCTTTGTGTATGCCGTCTTTTACTCCCACTTCGATTAAAGGTTTTCCGCTAAATCTTTCTTTATCGATAGTTTTGCCAGATGCAATAATGACTCCCTTTGCTTTTTTTATTTCTTCTTCTGTTATTGGATTTTCTGTTCCACTAGATCCATTTGTTTCTACTTTTATGTTTATATTTAATTCCAAAGCTGCTTTTTTAAGGCTTTCTGCTGCCATATAGGTGTGAGCTATCCCCACAGGACATGCCGTTACGGCAAGAATGAAATCTTTCTTTGTATTTAAATTATTAGATTCATTTATATTATCATTATTCATAATTATTTCTAAAAATCTATCTTCATTGTTTGTGTTCATAAGTTCATGTCTTAATAGGTTGTTGCTAAAAGTGTTACTTAGGTATGATATAGCTTTTATGTGTGCATTGCTTGAAGTTTCTTCGGGCAGAGCCATCATAAAAAACAGTTTTGAAAGCTTTTGGTCAGAAGAGTTGAAGTCAAAACCATTGCCAACAACTCTTAAAATAGCAATTCCGTGTTTTTTAATGAAATTACCTTTTGCATGGGGCATAGCAATATGCTCTTCAATGCCTGTTCCGTTAATTTCTTCTCTTTTTTTAATTTCTTTTATAAATGCCTCCATGTCATTTAAATATCCATTTTCATTGAACATGCTAGCCATTTTTCTAATTACGTCTTCTTTGCTAGTTGCATTGTAATTTAAAACAATCAGGTTTTTTGAAAATAAATTTTGCATAATAATCACCTTTATATATCATATAGTATATAAATTTATTAAATTTTACTATTTATTTAATTGATTTTATAAATCAAAGGAGATTATCTTGATATATACTCTAACACTCAATCCTTCTGTGGATTATAAAATAGTTTTAAAAGAATTTCAGGAAGAAAGTCTTAATTATGCTTTAAATAACAATTTTTTTGCTGGTGGTAAGGGAATAAATGTAAGCACTGTTCTTAAAAATTTGGGAAAACCCAGTACGGCTTTAGGATTTTTGGGAGGTTTTACAGGTGATTATATAAGATTTTCTCTTGATTCTAGGGGCATAAAAAACGATTTTATTAAAATAAAGTATGATACAAGATTAAATATTAAAATGATAGCAAATGGCAGAGAAACAGAAATTAATGCCAATTCTCCAGATATTTCTGAGAATGAATTTGAACTTTTGAAAGATAAACTTAAAAGTTTAACAAATAATAGTATATTAGTGATGTCAGGAAGCGTTCCTTCAGCTCTTGGTGAGAATGCATACAATGAAATAGCTAATAGCATTTCTAATGATGTTAGACTTATCATTGATACTAGTGGCAAACCTTTGCAAAAAATTCTTAGATTAAATCCCTTTTTGATAAAGCCCAATATTTATGAACTTGAAGATCTTTTTAATGTTAAATTTAACTCTACAAAAGAATTGATTAAAATCGGAAAAAATCTTGTAGAAAGTGGGGTTCAAAACATTATAATTTCCATGGGAAGTGACGGTGCTATTTTTATTGGCGTTAAAAATGTTGCTTTTAGGGCTTTTGTTCCAAAGATTAATTCTGTTAGTACCATTGGAGCAGGAGATTCTGTGATTGCAGGATTTGTATATGCTTTTGATAATGGAAGTACTTTGGAAGATTCATTTAAATTTGGTGTTGCAGCTGGTGCAGCTACGGCATTAAAAGGTAATCTTTGCGAATTTCAAGATGTTAAAAAGATGCTTTGTGAGATTAGGATTGAGGATATTTGCACTTCTTAATCTTTTAAAAATAAGCTTAAGAAGTGTTTTAAAACTTTACTGTAGCTTTTGAAAAGCTACAGTAAAGTTTAGTTTGCTTAAATTTTTGATTTATATAATTTCTTTTTTACTAAGGCTAATCCTGTAGCTACTACTAGCAATGCAACTATAGCCATGCTTGCAAATAGGCTGGTGGTTGTATTTGATTGAGAGATTTTTGCAGCGATTTCTGTAGTTTTCTCATCGCAAATACAGTTAACATACCCGCATATTGGACAGATTTCTTCTACTCCAAATTGGCTTAATTTTCCATTTGGAATTACATTTTCTTTTGTTATTGTTTTGGTTTGTGCAAAAACAGATGTTGAAATCAAAAGCAAAGCAGTGAAAAATAGATATTTTTTTAGATTCATTTTACATTCTCCTTATATATTTTTTCTTTTTTAATCGCTTAAATTACAACTTTTAAATTAGATATTTGTAAATTTTTTTTAAACTTGCCATAATATTAATAGATTCTAAAAGAAAAGCTGCTGACACGATAAAATGTAAAATTCATCATCGGGAGCGACGGGTCTCGAACCCGCGACCTCCTGCGTGACAGGCAGGCGTTCTAACCATCTGAACTACGCCCCCAAAGCCATTCTTTTAAAAGATTATAGTAGTTTTTAATTTATTTGTCAATTTCTTTAAATGAGTTTATGTGTTCTAGTATTTTTGAATCTCTTTTGCTAGATTTTTTGCTTAGCTTAATGATAGTTTCTTTGTTAGAAATTATTTCTAAGCTATCTTTGGCTCTTGTTATTGCAGTATACATAAGTTCTTTTGTCAAAAAAGGGTTATTTTCTAATATTACTTTTATATGTTTATATTCAGATCCTTGGCTTTTGTGTATTGTTGTGGCAAAGCTGAATTCATAATTTGTTAGTAAATCTAAATTTATTTTTTTATATTTTTCCTCTTTTCTTTGGAATAAAGCATAAAATTTAGAATTTTCATTAAAAATAACACCCCGTTCTCCATTAAATAATTTATTTTTATAGTCAGTTTTAGTTATCATTATTATTTGGCCAATAAAGCTTCCATAGGTCTTTTTTAGGTAAGTTTTTATTATTTCATTTAGTGTTTTAGTTCCAAATTTGCCAAAATTTTTTGAACTTAAAATGATATTTTCAAGTAAAGTTTCAAGTATTGTTTCAATTTTTGATTCTTTTAGTAACTTAAGATTAAAAGTGGGTATTTTTTTATATAAATTGTTTGTATATTCTATTAGATCTTTTTTTAAGTTTATTTTTTCTATTTCTTTCAGTTGAATATTTTTATTGTTATTAATGTATTTGCAAATCAAAGTACTATCTTCTTTGTATATTGCTTTTGAGAGCAAATTTATTTCTTTGTTGCTTCTAAAATTTTCTTTAAGATCTTCTACATTATTGTTATTTATTTTTTTTAATCCTAAAAGACTTGAATATACATTTCCTTCGTTTACTGATGGGAGTTGATTTTTATCTCCTACCATTATTAATTTAGTGGTTATTGGAGTTGCTTTTAGCAGTTTTAAAAAAGTATATGCATCTACCATTGAAGCTTCGTCAATTATTATTACGTCAAAATTTAATTGATTTTCTTCATCATATAGATTTTTTTTGTTTATAAATTTGATTTCCAATAATTTTTGGATTGTGTTGCATTCTATTTCTAAATTTTTGAATGAATAGTCGATACTTGCTTGCAGCCTTAGACTAGCTTTTCCTGTAGGGGCTGCAATTGCTACTAATCCTTTTTTTTTCTTGTTTAATGTTTTGTTAATTGCTTTTAAAATATAGTTAATAGTTGTAGTTTTGCCTGTTCCTGGGCCTCCGCTTAATAGAAAGAAATTGCTTTTTAATGCCTTTCTTACTGATGTAATTTGCTCTTTATTTAAATTATTGGTATTTAAATTTGATATTATATTTTGTATTTTATTTTCATTTAATTTGCTGTTATGGTTTTCTAATCTTTTTATGATTTGTTTTATTAACTCTTCTTCTTCTCTGTAGTTTTTTTGAGTATAAATGTAGATATTGTTTTCCAAAATTAGGGGAGTTGTAATTTTAAGCTTATTATTATTAAATTCCATTAGTATATTGTTTTTCTTTAAAAGAAAAACAATATACGTAATAGTTTCTGGATTTCCAAATGTTTCTAGCCCTTTTAGCATTTTTATTAATTTGTTGTAACTTTTATTGTTTTTTTCTAGGTTTTCTTTTGTGAATATTATTGTATTTTGAATATCTTTTGCTAATAGATTTATGTCAGCTCTTAGGTGGCCTTTATCAAAGTAGTTAAATAAAAATATTAAAAATATTACAATATCTTCATTGTTTGTGGACTTTGCAAGTGTTTGTGCTTTATAACAATTTTTTTTATTGATATTTAAAAGTTCAATTATTTCATAAAGTTTAAGCTCAGGGGTTAAAAATTTTTTGTTTTTATCTTTTAAAAATTCTCTTAATACTAAAAAATCTCTCATAAGTATCTTTTAATGCTTAACTCCAATATGATTTTATCTAAATCAACGTCGTTAAATTTTGGAAGATTAAAATAAATACCATTTTCAAATTTTGATTTTAAGCATTCAACATTGTCTTTAAATGCTCTTGTAAAAAGATATATTATTCCACCAAATTTTTGATTATATTCTTTTTTGTTTTTAAATAATATTTTTTTTATCCCAAGAGCATATATTTTATATTGCAAATCATAATATTCTTTTTTTATTGTATTTTCTAAATTTGTTATATTATAATCATCCCTATCTTTTCCAAGATAGTTTGTTTTATAATCTAGGATATATATTTTATTATTAGCTTTAAATATGAGATCTACTATTCCTTTTAAATATCCATCGTTTAGTTTTATGTGAAGATCTTCAAAGTGTTTGTCAAAAAGATATTTTTGTTTTTGAAATTCAGGATTTATTTTTATTAAAAATTCCATTTCTTTTTGTAATTCTTCAATATCACACAGCCGAGTATTAATTGCTCTTATATTATAAGTTAATATGTTGTAAATCATTTTAGTTAATGAATTTTGTATTTCTATTGTATTGAGATTTGGATTAATTTTTTGTATTTGTTTTTCAATAATTTCAATGTTATTTTTTTTAAAATTATCAAATGTATCTTTTGCTGTGCTAAAGATTATTTCCTCCATAGCAGCGTGTAAAATGTTTCCACTGTCTTTTCCTTTGGGTAAGGTCTCTTCTAATTCAGGCTCGTAATCCAGTTCTGTATCTTTTTCATAGTTAATATTTTTAAAATCATAGTTTTCATAAAATGCTTTATGATGAGCTTGTGCTGTTAAACTTGAAAAACTAGATGTATATTCTTTTTTAAACATGTTTTTAATTATTGGTTTTGGTGGAATTAATTTTATATTTACATTTGTATTGTCTTTTTTTTTATTGAATCTTTTTTGTCCAATAAATTCATATATGTTAAAGTCATGTTTAATATCATCAACAGTAAAAATTTTTGCTATTTCTAATAATTTGCTAGTTATGCTATTTATTTTTGTAATAAAAAGAGCAAATTTAGCTCTTGTTGCTCCCACATAAAATATATTTTTTTCTTCGCTTAGTATTTTTAGTCTTGCATGTTTTTTATTTTCTTCCAATTTAAAAAAATCATATTCAATTTTTCCGTCTTGATAAAATTTGTAAAATTGATTTTTTTTTGAAAAAAAATTGCTATTTTCTATTGGAGTTGTATTTATTAAGAACACAATATTTATGCTAAGCCCTTTTGATTTGTGTATTGTCATGAGCTCTATAGATTCATTATCATTATTTATATTATTTGTTTTTTCTTCTATTTCTTCAGGCTCTTCGTTTATTATTAGGCTTTCTAAAGTAGAGATTAGAGATTGTATGTTTTGTTCTTTATAATATATTTTGGAGATGATCTCAAGTATTGTTTCATAGGTTTTTAAATTTTCAAGCTTACCTTCTTTAATAAGAAGACCTTTGTAATTTATTTTATTTTTTGCCCATTCAATAATTTTTTGATCTTTGGTAATATTTGCAATTTTGATCCACAAATTTTTTTCGAATGTGATTTTGTTAATTGCATTTACTAATGTTATTTCATTTTTTTCAAGCAAAACTGTTATATTTTCAATAAATTCTTCTATAAGGTGAATTTTGTCTTGTTTGATTAAAATTCTTTGTAAATTCCACGGCACATTTAATATTTTACTGCTTAGGATATAATTTAAGGTTTTAAAGTTTTGCTTTCGGTCTAAGCACTTAATAATATAAAAAATTTCGCTAAATTCTTTGGTTTTTAAAAAGTTTTCTTGAGTTTTGTTTGTTTGAATTTGCTCTTTTTTTAATGCTTTGTCTATTAAATTGATTTCATTTTTGCCTCTGCAAAGTACTTTAATGTCTTGCATTTTAATATTTCTAATTGTATTGTTTTGAACAATTTTCCCATATGCAAGCAAATATTTTATTGTTAATGCTGTTTTTTGGTAAATGTCTTCTTCGTTTTCTGTATTTGTGGTTATTATATTGATTCCTTCTATTTCTTGTTCGCCGATGACAATTTTATTATTGTCGTTTTTTTGATTTGGAAGTGAATTGGTAAATTCAATTTTTTCAATTTCATCGGCTATTGCATTATTGTATATATTATTAAAAATTTTATTTAAAGGCTCAATGAGTTTTTTACTTGATCTGTGATTTATTTTTAATACAACTCTGGCGTTTGTATTGATTTTATTTTTTATTTCTTTGTTATAAAATGAAATGTCTGCTTTTCTAAAGGAATATATTATCTGTTTTGGATCGGCTATGAATATTAATTTTATTCCTGCTTTTTTTAATATTTTAAATATTTCAATTTGTATTAAGCTTAAATCTTGTGCCTCATCAATTAAAATGATTTTGTATCGATTTTTAATTGCATTTAGAAGCTTTTTGTCTTCTGATTTTAAGTGATTTTTTAAATTTGAAATTATGTAATTTTGATCTATTGTGTTTGTTGATTTAATAATTTTTTCTAATTCTTTTTCTATATACTTTAGTATTTTGTATTCAACTTTTAAAATAACATATTGCTTTAAATTGTTTCTATTTTTATTTCTATTGTCCTCTGATTTATATTTTTCATGTTTAATATTAATTCCCAAACAGATTAAATCATTTTTAATCTTAAGTTCTTTAGGCGATAATTTAGAATTTTTTTTAGTTTCTTTTTCTATTAGAGTTGAAAAAAATTTATTTTTTAATAATGTTTCTGCTATTTTGAATATGTCGTTTTCTTTAGAGTATTCTATTTCAAGTTTACCAGTTTGAATATGTTTATTATAAAAACTTAATATTTCATCTTTTGTCATTTTATCTAAGTCTTCTATTATTTTGTTGTAATCTTTGATCAGCTCTTCCTTTTTAAGAAGAATGTTTTCAAATGCCTTTTGGGTTTTAAGCCAATCCCCAAGCTCTTGAGTTGTGTCTCTTTCGTAAGCTTTTTTTATTTTTAAAACAATCTCTTCTGTTTTCTTGGCGTCAGATTTAAATACTTTAAGTTCGTAGTCTTTAATATCAAGAGTTTGAATCAGTCTGTCTGATTTTCTTAAAAAGTCATAAACTATTTCATCTATTTCTTTTGAAAATTTTTCTTTAGGTTTGTATTTGGAGTAATTTTCTGTTTCAATTTGAAAATTATTTAAGGCATGTAATGCAAATTTATTGATTGTTGATATAAAGAGTTTTTTTGATTGCTCATAAGCTTCTTTTAAAATTTCATTTGCTTTTGAGTTAGAGTAAGCATTTTCTATTACTTTTAGTATTCTTGTATGCATTTCTTCTGTGGCTTTTTTTGTAAAAGTTAATACCAAAATTTCATTTATAGAGTACATCTTGGTTTTGATTAAATTTATAACCACATTTTCAAGTATGTGAGTTTTGCCGGTGCCCGCCGATGCTTCTATTAATATTGTTGTGTTATTTTGAATTTTTTCTAGGATTTTGTCCATGAATTTTAATTTTTTGTCCTTACGAATTTAATGTAAAATTTTTCTATTAATATTAATAAATTTTCGTCTAACTTAAAATCATGAGTGTCTTTAAATCTGTTATAGTAATCGCAGAGTGTTATTTCACTAGTTTTTAAAAATCTCTCGTGTGCTTTGCTTGTGAAATAAGCTTTGGAAGGATTTTTTATCTGCATTTTTATGAAATTCTTAAAACAATTTGAAAAATTATTTTGATTTGTTTTTGTTAAAATTTTAATTATCAAGCTTTGATAAATTGGAGTTGGATAGCTTGATATGTATGCAAATTGCATAAGTATATTTTCAATGTCATCAATTATTATTTCTTTGTGATGATAACAAATAGTTGTTTTTGCAGTTAAGTTTTCAAGATCAATTTTTACTTCTGTTAATGAATTAAAGTTTTGTATTTCTTTTTTTATTAATAGTCCTGTTATATATAAATCTATTTCATTTTTTATTTTATCTGAGATACTGCAATAGTCTTTTTTTACAAAATTTAAATAAAAATAATCGTTTTCGACTTTATACACATTCTCAATATCTTTTTTAAATTCAAATTCTATATTTTTTTTTTGAAAATTTAGTTTTATTGTTTGACAAAATTTAATTTTACTTTTTGTCATTACTGAAAGCTTTTTTAAGCTTTCAGTAGTATTGTATTTTAATTTGTTTATTTTTTTAAAGATTTTATTTACAGTCATTTTTTGGTCTATATTGAAGGGAATGTTTCCTTGTTGTATTTCATATCTAATGTGGTTTTTAATAATTTCTATTGCTTTTTTTGCATCATCTTTTTTCCCCATTATGTATTCATGCAGTAATGTTGAATTTATTATAAGTCTGTAAATAATTTCAATAACACTGAAAATTTGTTCTTCTTGTTTTTCTTTGATTTCATTTTCCAATCTTATGTCTTGTATTTTAACGTTTAAAATTTTTTCATAAAAGTGTTTGTAAGGGTTAGAAAGGGCGCTTTTTAATTCGTATAAATTTAGTTTAATTGGGCTTTCTAGTTTAATTTTATTTTGCTTAAACCTAATTGGTTTAGAATTTTGTAGTATTTTTGCGATATTAAATGCTTCTGGATCATAGTTTATTAAATAATTTTCTTTTGCATCTTTAAAATATGCTAGGTCGTGGTTTTCATTTGGATGTTTTTCTATTTGAAAATTTTTTTCATATTTTTGTATGTGTTCAAATATTTTGTTTATTGTTTTTGATGTATTAATTTCTGGGCTTAAGTTGTCTTGAAATGAATAGTAAAGGTAAAATTTTCCTGATGTTGCAAAAATTAAATTAAAAAGAGCCGCTATTGCCTCTTTTTCGGTATTCTCATGCTCATAGTATTCATTTAATAAATTCATATTATCATAATTTATATTAGAGTTGAATTTTTGAAATCCCAAAAAATGAATTTCTTTTTTTTGAAGATATTCTATTTCTTTATAATTGGCAATCAATATTCCATTTTTTTTATACATTACTCCGTATTTTTCTTTTTCAAGACTTTCCTCAAACATAATCTTAAAAAGATAAAATTCAATTTTTATTTCATTGATTTCTTTTAAATAGTTTTTGTAAAGATTGTCATTTAAATCTTTGGGGAAATTTTTAAAGGATTTTATCTTATTTTGTAAATATTCATCGGTTGTATTAAAGTCTTCAAGGTCAATATATTTTTGAATAAAAATTTCTATGATTTCTGCCCATTCGTATACTTTATATGCTTTATTTTTAAAATAGTTTATATCTTCGTACAAACTTTTTACTATTGTTATAAGCTTTATTATTGATTCTTGATCTTGGAATCTTATGCTTTCTTTTTGGGTTTCTTCTTCGTATTTTTCGTCAAATATTTCAGACATTAAAAATCGATTAAATCCATCTTCCCACGAGTTTAAAAAGGTTTGATCATAGTTTAGATTTTCTTTGTGGGTGCTGTTTACACCAAAACTGATGTTCATTGCATCGCTAAATTCTATTAAATAGTTTAATTCAGATGTTGATATATTAAATTTTTTCATTACTTTGTTGTTACTTAGTAGGTCAAATATTTCTTTTCTACTAAAATTGCTAATTGTTCCGTTTTTTGATATGAAAAGATCCATTAGCCTTTTTAAGGCTATTATGCTTTCTCCTCTTGATAAATTGTTATAACATAAAGCGCTATATTCGATTTCATATTTATTTAGGCACTCTTCTATATATGGCAAATATTCATTAAATTTTTCTTGCAAACAAGTTATTGCTATGTCGCTTAATTTTAGGTTATTTTTTTGCATTGAGTGTACTATTTGATTTGTTAAAATTTCTACCTCACGTTTTTGATTTTTAGCTTCTATTATTTTAAAGCTATCGTCTAATTTTGAAATTGGAGTTTTTGCTATGATATTATTTTTAATGCTTGTTAAAAAATTTTTGCCTTTAAATAATTCAATATCTACTTTTTCTAAAGCTTGATATTTTATTGGGCTAATTTTTGTTTTTGTTAACAACAATTCTTTAACAAGAGTAGATTTATAGTTGAGTAAATCTTCAAAAATTAACACATGCACGTCAAAGTTAAAAATTTTTTCTAAAGAGTTGAGAATTTTTTTTTCAACCTCTCTGTTATTGCCAATAAATATTATTTTTTTAATTTCAATTTCTATATTTTTTGTTGGTTTTTCTTGAATTATTTTTTTATGCAAGTTTAAAAGATTTTTTTGCTTTTCAAAGAGCTTTTTAAATAGTTCTCTTTGCATATTCTCGTAGGGTTTTAAATTTTCTTCTTGGAATAAAAATCCATTGTCTTCCCAAGTTTCAATTAATTTTGAAAATTTTGAGTAATAATGGTGGAATAAATCTATTATTTTTGATGCAAAAAAGTATCTATTCTTTGTTGATTTGAAATCTTTTATGTATTTTAGCTTTTCAGTTTTTAATATGTTATATAAAATGAATTTTTCTGTTTCCGAGTAAAATGGAAAAGTGTTCTCTTCTATGTATTTTTTTATATTGGGATTTTTAAAAGAAATTTCATATATGCTTTTTATGGCATTTTTTTTAATATTTAGATTATAAGAAATCCCATTTAGTTTTGCTATAGTTTTTTTAATTTCTTCTCTTAAGAGATCATTTTTTACTATGATGAGTGTTTCTTTTTTAAAAATATTGTCGTTTTGAGTTAGTTCTTTAATTTTATTATAAATTTTATTTACTTTGTTAGTTTTATATATATGCATATATTAATTGTTTTTGTTATCTTTTATGAGCTTGTTTTTTAACTTTCTTAAGTTTTTGCTGATACTTACTTTATATATGTGAGGATTAATTATTCTCCTGTATGTATGTTCAAGTTTGCTTAAGTCAAGTTTGGTTTTATTTCTAATATTGGTTAAGCTAGACTCGTATCCTTTGCTAAGTTTCTTATTTTCTAAGACAGTGTGAATTAGAAATTCAAAATCGTCATATTGTTTGATGGTTTTGAAAATATTATCTTGTATTGGATGAAAAACAGTAAATTCTTTTCTTGAATCTAGATGGTTTTTGATTTTATCTTTTTCTTCTTTTAAAAATATAAAATCAAGGATCATTTGGCCATTTAAATAGATTCTTGCAATTTCTTTTTCATCAGGCAATGTGGATTTTTCTACGTTATTTGATATTTTTATTTTTGGTATAAATTTTCCATTTTTTTCTATAGAGATCATTTTATATACCCCCGAAAGGTTTGGATCTCCTTTTGCTGTAACTAAATTTGTTCCAACGCCCCAAATATCAATTGGCGCATTTATTGAATTTAAGTACATGATAATATTTTCGTCAAGCTCATTAGATGCAATAATTTTTACATGATTTAATCCATTTTTGTCTAATTCTTTTCTTGCTGCTTTGCTTAAATATTCAAGATCTCCGCTGTCAATTCTTATTGAAAAATTATTTTTCTCTTTCTGTTTTAGTTCTTTGAATATTTTAATGGCATTTTTTAATCCGCTGTTAAGCGTGTCGTAAGTATCTATTAGTAAACTTACTTTTTTTGGATATGTTTTTGCATATTCTCTGAATGCTTGCTCTTCGTTTTCAAAACTCATTACCCAACTATGAGCCATTGTTCCTGTAACTGGTATATTGTATTTATATCCAGCTAGCATATTGCTTGTAAAATCTGCTCCTCCTATGTAGGCAGCTTTGCTGGCAGAGAGTGCTCCATTTATTCCTTGCGCTCTTCTTAACCCAAGTTCTGCTAAAATTTTTGCACCAGATTCTTTTATTCTAGCGGTTTTTGTTGCTATCAAACTTTCAAAGTTTATTATATTTAAGACCAATCCTTCTATTAATAATAATTCTATTAAGTGTCCTTCGATCACGACTACTGGAGTATAGGGAAAAACTAGGCGACCTTCTTCTATTGAGCTTATTTTTATGTTTAGTTGAAATTCTCCTAGAAAGTTTAAAAATTGTTCATCTAATATATTAAAGCTTTTTAAATATTTAAGTTCATTTTCTCCAAAACGAATATTTTTTAATTCATTAATTAATGTGTGCATTCCAGCTAAAACAATATAGCCATTTTTAAACGGTGTTTTTCTAAAAAAAACTTCAAATTTTGCTTTAGGATTAATACCTTTTGTAAAATAAGCATTCATCATTGAAATTTCATAAAAATCTGTAAATAGTGATAGATTTTTCATTCTCCTTATTATATACTAGTTTTGTTTGTAAAAAAATGATATTTAATTAAATGATATTTAATTTTGCTTGCTAATCTTTATGAATATGTTTTTTGTGATATATAATAAATTGACCAGATTGGACTAAATTCTATGAAAGAAAAAAGTGTTTCTAATTTTGATATTGTAATTTTTGGAGTTACTGGGAATTTGTCTAGAAAAAAACTTATTCCTTCACTTTTTAATTTATTTAAAAATAAATGTATTAGTAATTTTAGAGTTATTGGTTTTTCTCGTAAAATTTTTACAGATAAAGAATTTAGATTGTATATTAAAGATTCTTTATGGCAGGAAGAGACCGATTCTTTGATTGAGATTTTTTTAAATTTTTTTGTTTATGTATTTGGCGATTTTAATGAAAAGGAGCCTTATAAAAATTTATTTAAATTTTTAGATAAAAGTCGAGAAACTATATATTATCTTTCGACGTCTCCTGCATTTTATGGACCTATAATCAATCATTTGAAAAAGTATTTTTTAAGTGAAAGATTGGCTTTGTCAAAAATAGTTCTTGAGAAGCCTTTTGGCTCTAGCCTTGAGACAGCAAAAAAATTAAATACTTTGCTTTATTCTGCCTTTAAAGAAGATCAAATTTATAGAATAGATCACTATTTAGGTAAAGAAACGGTTCAAAATATTTTTACATTTAGATTTGGCAATTCTATTTTTGAAAATATTTGGAATAATCGTTATGTAGATTTTGTTCAGATTACGGTAGCAGAAGAATTGGGTCTTGATGGAAGGGTAGAATATTATGATTCTGTTGGGGCTTTGAAGGATATGGTTCAAAATCATATTTTACAATTGTTAAGTCTTGTTGCAATGGAGTCTCCCATTAAATTTGATTCTGAGTTTATTCATGCTGAAAAAGTAAAAGTTTTAAAAAGTTTGAGAAAAATTAGCAAAGAAGACATTAAGAATTACATTGTTAAAGGTCAATATATAGGCTCACAAGTTCAAGGGGTTTTTAAAAAAGGCTATAAAGATGAAACAGAATTTTTAGGAAATTCAAATACTGAAACTTATTTAGCTATGAAGGTGTTTATTAATAATTGGCGTTGGTCTGGTGTTCCTTTTTATCTAAGAACCGGCAAAGGTCTTTCTAGGAAATTTTCAGAAATATATATTCAATTTAAAAAACCAAGCTTTACTCTTTTTAACAATAGTTCTGTTGATTTTTCCAATGCTTTAATATTTAGGATTCAACCAAGGGATGGAATTGAAATTAAATTCAATACTAAAAAACCCGGATATAATTATGAAATTCAAACTGCTAATATGGAATTTTCATATCACGGGACATTTAAAAGATTGTTTGATGAGGCTTATGAGCGTTTATTGTTAGACGCTTTTTTAGGGGATGGTACTTTGTATGCGACAAGTGATGAGATTGAAAGTTCTTGGGAATTTGTTTCAGACATTGCAAATAAATGGGCAGATATCGAAATTTGTAATTATTTTTATGGCTCTGAAGGACCAAAAGAGATAGACTCTATTTTAGAAAAAGACCATTTTTGGCGTAAAATTTAATTTTCTAGTTTTTTAAATAGATAAATAGATAAATAGATAAATGAGATAGAATTTTTTATATAATTTATCCCTATTCCTTTTTAATGCTTGTTTTATTTATAATGAGTGCCTAAAGTTTTTGATAAATTTTATTTTTCTTTTTAAATATTTTAGGATAGTTGATGATTATTGTTCTTGATTTGATTGCAAATTTATGCATCGATTAATAATTTGCGGTATTATTTTAAAATATAAGTAATCTTTTTTATAAAAACAATGCTTATATTTAAAGGATGTATATGGAAAATATTGAAGTAAGAGGGCAGCCAAATTTTTTTGGACTTATTCCTTTTTTTGTTTTTATTATTATATATTTAGGCACGGGAATTTATTTAGTGGCTATTGGTGTAGAAATGGCCTTTTATCAACTCCCGGCTAGTGTTGCAATGTTTTTAGCTTCCATTGTTTGTTTTTTGGTGTTTAAAGGAAAATTTTCCGATAAAATTCACATATTTATTAAAGGAGCTTCTCAGTACGATATTATACTAATGTGTCTTATTTTTATGCTTTCGGGAGCTTTCTCTTCTCTTTGCAAAGAATTGGGCTGCGTTGAAGCTGTAGCAAATTTAGGAATTAAATATATTAATCCTAATTGGATTGTTTCTGGTATATTTTTTGTAACCTGCTTTCTCTCTTTTTCTGCTGGTACTTCTGTTGGATCTATTGTTGCAATTGCTCCTATTGCTTTTAATATTGCTGTTAAAAGTGGTATTAATCCGAATTTGATAGCGGCATCTGTAATGTGTGGGGCCATGTTTGGAGATAATCTTTCTTTAATATCAGATACAACTATTGTTTCTAGTCGAACTCAAGGTAGCAGCATTTTAGATGTTTTTATTAGTAGCAGTTTTTATGCTTTTCCATCTGCTATACTAACTTTTTTTTCTTTTTTCTTTCTTTCTGAAAATTTGTCTAATACCACAAACTTTTTACATGAAAGTTCAATAGATTTGGTAAAAACCTTGCCTTATTTAATAATTATATTTTTTTCTTTGGCTGGAATGAATGTTTTTATAGTTCTTTTTTTAGGTATTTTTTCCATATGTCTTATTAGCGTTTTGTATGGTAATTTATACTTTCTAGATGTAATGAAAAACATTAATAAAGGGTTTTTAAATATGGCAGATTTAATTTTTCTCTCAATTTTAACAGGAGGGGTTTCTTTTGCCGTGATTCATAATGGAGGTTTTAAATGGCTACTTGTTAAATTAAAATCTTTAATTAGAGGGAAAAGTTCAGCGGAATTTTCTATTGGGGCTTTTGTTTCAATAGTTGATGTTTTTCTTGCTAATAACACAATTGCCATACTTATTTGCGGCAAAGTAGCAAAAAATATAGCTTTTGAAAATAACATCAGTGTTCAAAGAAGTGCTTCTATTTTAGATATGTTCTCTTGTATTTTTCAAGGCATTATTCCTTATGGTGCTCAAATGATTATTTTAGTTAACTTTTCAAATGGACTTGTGTCGCCAATTAGTGTTTTGCCATTTTTAGTTTATTTTGGGTTTTTAATTTTTTTTGTTATTTTATCTATTGTGGGTCTTGATATAAAAAAAGTTTTTTTATTTTTTTTAAAAAAATAAAATTTTGAAAATTTTAAGATTTGCATTGTTTAATTTTGTTTGATTTTATTTAGAATAAATTGTTCTTAATTATGTTATATGATTTAGGAGGTTTAAATTGGAAAGAGATTTGAGGTTGGGAAGAGAAACTAATGTAGTTCCAAATTTTTGGGGACTTATGCCTTTTTTTCTTTTTATAGGGATTTATATTGGCACTGGAATTATTCTTTATTTTAATGGTGTAGAAAGGGCATTTTATCAAATGCCTCCCGTAGTTGCTATGTTTATTGCTATTGTTTTGACATTTATTATTTTTAGAGGATCTTTTTTAGCAAAAATGAATAAATTCATTGAGGGATGTGCTCAACAAGATGTTATTTTTATATCTTTAATATTTATGTTATCCGGTGCCTTTTCTGCTGTTTGTAAAGAAATAGGAAGTGTTGAGGCTGTAGTAAATATTGGCCTTAAATATGTTCCATTGAATTTGATAGTATGTGGCATTTTTTTAATTACTCTTTTTTTGTCTTTTTCTACTGGAAGTTTTATGGGTACTGTTGTTGCTGTTGCTCCTATTGCTTTGGAACTTGCAGATAAGGTAAACATCCCGCTTCCATTGATTGCTGGTACTATTCTTAGTGCTGGTGCATTTGGAGATAACATGTCTTTAATATCAGATACTCCTATTATTTCAAGTCATACTCAAAAGGTTAATATTGTTGATGTTTTCAAAAATGGAGCTTTTTATACCTTTCCAGCAGCAATTTTAGCAAGCATTGCTTTTGCATTTTTAGGTTCTTATTATTGCAAGACCGACAGTTTTATTATTGAGCCTGGTGAGATAAATTTTTTTAAAATTATTCCATATGTTTTTGTTATGGTTGTTGCAATCTCAGGTTTTGATGTATTTTTAGCCTTGTTTTTAGGCATTGTTGTTGCCGGCATTATTGGAATTTATTACGCAGATATTACTTTTTTATTGCTGGCTAAAAAAATCAATGAAGGGTTTTTAGGCCTAGGGGAAATGTTTATTCTTGTTATTTCTACAGGTGGAATTTCTTATATGACAATTAAGTATGGGGGGTTTGATTGGTTGCTTTTAAAATTGCAAAAGTTGTCAAAGTCCAAAAGAACTTCTGAATTTGTCATTGTTGTTTTAGTTGGTATTTTGACCATGTTTCTTGCAAATAATGGACTTGCTATTTTAATGAGTGGTTCTGTTGTAAGATCAATAGCTAAGGAGAATAATTTAAACTCAAAGCGTATTGCGGCCTTACTTTGTATGTCTTCGTGCTTTTTTTTAAGCATTTTGCCTTATAGTATGCATGTTATAGCTCTTGTAGATTTTACAAAAGGCAAGCTTTCTCCTTTTGCCATTTTCCCCTTTTTAATTTATCAAGGATTTTTGGTCTTATTGATTTCTTTATCTCTGATTGGACTTGATATAAAATTAGTATTTAAATCTTTTTTAAAAAATAGTTACAAAACTTAAAAGCTTTAAATTTTAAAAGCTTTTAAGTTGTCTTGAATTTAAATATTCAAGAAGATAGATTTAAATATATTTTAAGGATTTCTTCTTTTATTTTTTTAGGTATTTTTTTAAAAATTTCAAATTTTGAAAAATCTTTTGGTAAAAATTTTTCTTCTAAATATAATTTCATTTCCGGGTTGTTTTTTGCCTCTTCTTCTATTCTTTTTATTACGTTTTTGTTTGGAGAATTATACCTAGTTTCTTTAAAATTTTTATAAGATGGTTCATTCTCATATAAAAAGTTTATAAATTTGTAAGCCAAGTTTTTATTTGGAGCATCAATAGGAATTACAAATGCATCTATCCATAGATTTGTGTTTTCTGGCGCATAAAAATCCAAGTTTTTGTCTTTTAGCATAGCGTTTTGTGCTTCGCCGCTCCATGTGAGTTGAATAGATGCTTCTCCATTTAGCATTAATGATTTTGCAGGCACATCTGAAAAATATCCGATTAATAGTGGATTTTGGATTTTTAAAAGCTCCCCTGCTTCTTTAATTTTATCTTTATCATGTTCATTTATTGAGTATCCAAGTTTTTTTAAAGCAACTCCAATATTGTCTTTAGGGGAATCTAGCATTGTAATCTCTTTTTTGTATTTTTTATTAAATAATATGTCAAAACCCTGCATATCATTTAAATCTATTTTAGTTTTATTGTAAAGTATTCCCATTAATCCCCAGTAGGCTGGCACTGAATAAAGATTGCCAGGATCATGTTCCAAGTTTGTAAGATTTTGGGTAATATTTTTTGTTACATTTGGCAATTTTGAGTAATCTAATTTTTCAATTTTACCTTCATCAATTAATTCTTGGATTAAATATTCTGATGGGACTATTATATCGTAGTAATTCTTTGTGTTGTTAAATTTAGCCATCATTTCTTCATTGTTGTGAAAGATTTCGTAATTAATTTTTATATTATTTTCCTTCTCAAATTGATCTAGCAAAGTCTCGTCAATATATTCTGCCCAATTAAATACGTTTAAAGTTATTGTGTCTTTGTTAGTGCAAGCAAAAGTTGTAAGAATTGCTATTAATATAAAAATTTTTTTCATAAGTACTCCTTTTTTTCATTTTAAAGTTCAGCATCTGTTGTTAATTTTTTAATTCCTATAAATTTATTAATAATAAACAAAAGGCTTAATATTGTAAAAAACAATATTGCAGAAATAGCATTTATTACGGGTTTGATGCCCCTTTTTGTTAGTGAGTTTATTAAGATAGATAAATTATTAAATCCCTGCCCAGTGGTGAAAAATGATATCAAAAAATCATCTATTGATAATGTGAAAGCAATAAGAGCTCCAGTTGCTATGCTTCCGACGATTTCTGGATAAATTATATTGAAGAATATTTGAATTTCTGAGGCCCCAAGATCTTTGGCAGCATCAATAATATTGTTAGGAAGAGAATATAATTTGGGTAAAATTATTATTACTACGTATGGTGTTGAAAAAATTATATGTGATATTAGCATTGTGGAAAATCCTAATTGCATTTTTATTGTAGAATAAAATGTCATTAAGCTTATCCCTGTTACAATGTCAGGATTAATTATTGTTATTTTATTTGCAGATAATAGTATTGTTTTTAATTTTTTGTTTTCTGATTTATAAATTGCATAAGCGCCAATAATTCCAATAACAACAGAAGTCAAAGATGAGATTGTAGCTATTAAAATGGTGTTAAATATTGCTGATTTGATTTGACTTGAGGCAAAAATTTCTTTATACCATTTTAAACTAAATCCTTGCCATATAAATCCACTGTCACCAGAGTTAAAAGAATAAATTATTAAGATTATTATTGGAAGGTAAATAAAGCTAAGTATTAAAAATAAGAAAATGTTTTTAAAGGCTCTAAACATATTTTACTCTCCATTATTTTTTCGCATTAATTTTATTATTATTAAATTAAAAATTAATATCACTAACATTAAAATAAATGAGATTGCAGCTCCAGTATTCCAGTCTTCTATAAAGAGAAACTGTTTGCTTATTAGATTTCCTATTAAAATTTGTTTAGAGCCCCCTAGTAAATCTGAAATGACAAATACCGTAATTGAAGGAATAAATACCATAATTATTCCTGTTGCCAGGTAAGAGAGCGTTAGAGGTATTTTTATATAAAGTAATATTTGCCACATTCTTGCTCCAAGATCTTGTGCTGCTTCAATGTATTCTGGCTTAATTTTTAAAAGTCCTGTGTATATTGGCAAAATCATAAAAGGCAAAAAATTGTATACCATGCCTATTGTAACAGCCTGTTCATTATAAAGAAGATCTAAAGTTCCAATTCCTATCTTTTCAAATAAGTTGTTGATGAATCCGTTTTTTCCAAGTATTCTCATCCAGGCATAAGTTCTAAGCAATGTATTTATCCACATAGGAAGTATTATCATGATTATTAATTTGTTTTGAGCACTTTTTTTTGATAAGGAAATTAGCCAGGCGGCAGGATAGCCTATTAAAATGCAAAAAATTGTTGCTATTGTTGCGAGTTTTAGGCTTCTTGAAAAGATACTAAGATAATTTGGATTTAAAAGTTCAATAAAATTATAGATGGTAAATTCATTGTTTTCATTTAAAAATCCAAGCAATATTATTATTAGTAGGGGAAAAATACTAAATGTTAATAGGAATATGGAGTATATGATTAATATCAATTTTTTCACAACCACTATTCCTTGTGCATAACATGAATATCATCAGGTTCTAAGAATATGTCAACCTCTTCTCCAACTTTTGTAAGTCTTGTACTTTGAACTATCCAATTTGTTTTTTGAATTTCTAGAGTCATTTCGTAATGAACTCCTTGAAAAATTGCCGATGTTATAGTTCCGCTTAAATGTCCTTTTCCTTTTGGAAGCAGTTTTACATCTTCTGGACGTATTACAAGGTCAACTGCTTCTTCAGCTTCAAATCCCTTGTCAAGGCATTCAAATTCATGGCCAAGCAAACTTACAACCAGCTCCTTTTTATATGTTCCCTCAAAAATATTACTTTCTCCAATAAAATCGGCTACAAATTTTGTTTTAGGCTCGTTGTAAATTTCTTCAGGAGTTCCTACTTGTAAGATTATTCCTTCGTTCATTACAACAATTCTATCACTCATTGTTAATGCTTCTTCTTGATCATGAGTAACATATATGAATGTGATTCCAAGTTGTCTCTGTATTTTTTTTAATTCTTTTTGCATTTCTTGTCGCATTTTTAAATCAAGCGCAGAAAGTGGCTCATCTAGCAATAAAAGCTTGGGTTCCATTACTATTGCTCTTGCTATTGCAACTCTTTGTTTTTGCCCTCCCGATAGTTCGTTAATATTTCTGTATGCATATTTTGGCATTCCTATCAATGAAAGAGATGTTTTTACTTTTTCTTTGATAATATCTTTTGGCGTTTTTTTCATTCTAAGTCCAAATGAAATATTGTCAAAAACATTCATATGCGGGAAAAGCGCATAATTTTGAAATACAGTATTAATTTCTCTTTTGTTTGGGCTGGTTTTAGATATTTCTTTAGAAAAGAAATAAATTTCTCCATTTTTTTGATTTAAAAAACCACCCAATATTTTTATTAATGTTGTTTTTCCACATCCGGATGGGCCTAGTAATGTAATAAACTCATTTTTTTTAATTTTTAAATTTATGCTATCTAGAGTTTTGTTTCCATTGTTTTCATAATAATGACTTAGATTTTTAATCTCTAGGATATAATTATCCAACTAATTCCAACCTCCTTATGGCGGTATTAATACAAATCAAGATTATACTTAATATTATTATTTATGTAAATGCTTTTTTAAAAGGCATTATAATTCTTGTCAAGAATTATTTTGCCAAATTTACCTTCTCTGAATTCTTTAATTAATATTTTTGATGCTTTCTCAAGGCTGAGTTCATTTTTTTTACCGATTAATTTTCTTGCTTTTGCAAAATTTTGTAGAATATCAAGTGAATTTTTATGACATATTTCGTATTTTTTTAGTAAAATATTTTTATTGTTTTGATCCATTATTTCAAGTAAATACAGCGCAAGATCTATATTATCTACTATTTCATTTTTAATCATATCCAATATTGCAAGTTTTTTTGCAATCGATTGGTCTACCAGATTATGCCATAAAACTCCCGGCATATCAAAAAGATTGATTTCTTCATTTATTTTTACTATTTGTATATTTTTAGTATATCCAGGTTTATTAGCAACTTTTGCACTCTTTTTGCCGGACAATAGGTTTATTATTGAAGATTTTCCAACATTTGGGACTCCAATAATCAAAACCTTTATTTTTTCCTTATAATTTTTTATTTTTTTAACAATGGCCAATTTTTTAATAATATCTATTATTTGCTTACGCATTCCTTTTTTGTAAATATTGCTTATTATTACAGTATTGCCAAGATTTTCAAAATATTTTTTCCATTTTATAATTTCATTTATTTGAGCAATATCAGATTTGTGTAAAAGAATTATTTTAGCTTGATTTTTAATAATTTTTTCAGTTAATGGATTTTTACTACTAAATGGAGCTCTGGCATCAAGTATTTCTAGCACAACATTAGCTTTTTGCAAATTATTCTTTATCAGATCCAAGGCTCTTTTCATGTGCCCAGGAAACCAGTTGATTTTATTTATCATGCCTAAATTATAGCTTAATGTGTATTGAATGATAAATTATTTTTATTTTTATGTTGAGAATTTATGTTAGTTTTCTTTAAAAGAATTGTTTTTTTTAAAGAAAAAATATAATCTGTATTTAAGTTTTTATATTTTTTAAAAAAAATAAATTTTATAGGAGGTTTGAATTATTATTGCAAAAATTAAAAGAGGTTTAATAGTATCTTGTCAAGCTCTTGAGAACGAGCCTTTACATAGTAGTTTTATTATGTCTAAGATGGCTTTAGCAGCTAAAATAGGTGGAGCTATTGGAATAAGAGCCAACGGAGTTAATGATATTAGCCAGATTAAGTTGGAAGTTGATTTGCCAATAATAGGTATTATTAAAAAAAATTATAATAATTGTGATGTGTTTATTACTCCTACCATGAAAGAAATCGATGAGCTTTGTAATGAAGGGGTAGATATAATTGCCCTTGATGCTACTTTTAGAAATAGACCTGATGGTTTGCTGCTTGATGATTTTTTTAAAAATATTAAAAAAAAATATCCAAAGCAGTGTTTGATGGCAGATATTTCTTCTTTAGATGAAGCTATTAATGCCGATAAATTGGGATTTGATTTTATTGGAACAACTTTGTATGGCTATACAAAAAATACTAATGGCTTGAATATTGCAGACAATGATTTTAATTTTTTAAAAACCTTGCTTAATTCTAATTTGAAATCTACTTTAATAGTGGAAGGAAAAATAGACACCCCTTTAAAAGCTCAAAAATGTTTTGAAATGGGGGTTGATTTAGTGGTTGTAGGGGGTGCTATTACAAGGCCTGCTGAGATTACTAAAAAATTTGTAGAAAAAATAAATCAAATTAAAAAATAATTTTAAACTTAAGGGTTAATTTATTTTTTATTTTAGGAGGGTTTTATGTTAAAGGGTTTTGAACAAGCTCAGAAATTTGGACGTTCTTTTATGCTTCCCATTGCTATTTTGCCAGCAGCAGGGCTGCTTTTAGGAATTGGGGGTTCTCTTTCTAATCCAGAAACTATTAAGACATATTCTTTTTTGAATATATTCTTCTTACAATCAATTTTCAAAATAATGAGTGCATCAGGTTCTATTATTTTTTCAAATTTAGCACCAATATTTTCTATTGGAATTGCTGTTGGACTTGCAAAATCAGATAAAGGCACATCTGGAATTGCAGCATTTATTGGCTACCTTGTCATGAATGCTACTATTGGAGTTTTAATTGATGTATCAGGCAGAGCGGAGTCTTTATCTAGTGGTGCTGTGGGTTTTGTTCTTGGAATTAAGACTTTAGAAACGGGGGTTTTTGGTGGTATTGTAGTTGGTATTTTGACTTATTATCTTCATAATAGGTTTAACAAAATAGATTTGCCCAAAGTTCTTGGATTTTTTTCCGGATCTAGATTTGTGCCGATTGTTGTTTCTTTTTCTAGTATTTTTCTTGCTGTTATTATGTTTCTTTTTTGGCCATTTGTGCAAAGTGGAATTAATAAAGTAGGAGGCTTAGTAGATTCGACCGGTTATATTGGAACGCTTATTTATGGGATTTTTTTAAGGATGCTTGGACCTTTTGGTCTTCATCATATATTTTATTTGCCATTTTGGACAACAGGTCTTGGGGGATCTGTTATTATTAATGAAAAGTTGGTTGAAGGGACTCAGAACATCTTCTTTGCAGAACTTGCTGCTCAAGGTACAAATAGATTTTTTATTGGAACTAGCCGTTTTATGAGTGGGCGATTTATTACTATGATGTTTGGTTTGCCCGGAGCCGCACTTGCTCTATATTACACTGCAAAGCTCGAGGAGAGAACAAAAGTTTTTGGGCTTTTAATGTCTTCAGCGCTAACATCATTTTTAACAGGCATAACAGAACCTCTTGAATTTTCTTTTCTTTTTGTAGCCCCTATTCTTTATGTTGTTCACGCCACATTTGATGGATTTGCTTTCATGCTAGCTCATATTCTTCAAATTACAATAGGGCAAACGTTTTCTGGTGGGTTTATTGATTTTATTCTTTTTGGTATTTTGCAGGGAAATTCAAGAACTAATTGGCTTTTGGTGCCAGTTGTAGGCATCATTTGGTTTTTTCTTTACTACTTTACTTTTATATTTTTAATAAATAAGTTTGATTTTAAAACTCCAGGTAGAACGAAAGATTTAAATTTTGAAGATTCTCCAAGTTCTAAGAGTAGTGAATTTGAAGAAAGTTGTGCTACTAAGGTTATTATTGGGCTTGGTGGTGCTTCAAATATTGTTGAGCTTGATTGTTGTGCAACTAGGCTAAGAATTACAGTAAGGGATGTTCTTAAAGTTTCTGAAAAAATTTTAAAAAAAACTGGTTCTAAAGGAGTAATTATTAAAGGCAATGGGGTTCAGGTAGTTTACGGACCGGGTGTTAGTGTTCTTAAGAATGAAATAGAAGAATTACTATAAGATTGATTTTTAATAAGTAATGGCCTTACGGCTATTACTTATTAATTTTATTTATGAAATCAACTGCATATTTTGTAAAGTATGATGTGTTTTGGGCACTTTTGTAGCTTTGGTTTCCAATAGGTACGTGTGCATGTGAATTTTCAAGAAGTATAATGGGAATATCCTTTTTTTTACCCCCATAATTTTTTATAAATTCGTTTATTTTTATTGGGTCTACTGTGTGATCGTTGGGCGTGTGGGCTATTATTAAAGGTATTTTGATTTCGTCCAAATTATATGAATTTAATAATGTAACAAGGCCCATCATTGCAATAATTGCGTCTACATGCTGCACTTTTGAAGAGTGGCTTTTTATGCTCATGTGTTCTTTTCGTTTATATTCTTTTGTTTCAAATTTATTGTAGCCACCTGTTATAAGATGTGCAATTTGTCTTCCCCAAGGATAGTAAACGATATTTGTTCTCTTATCATAAGGGAATATATTGGGAGAAATTAATGCTACCGAGTTTATTTGATCTGGATAGTTTGCTAAGGCCCATATGCTGGCAGCTCCCCCATTAGAGGTGCCAATTAATATTAATTTATCACCTATTAATTTACCAATATTAATAGCTTCATCAATGTCTTTCAGCCAATCTTGGGTAGTTATTCCCCGAAATGCATTTTTATTGTTAATACCGTGTCCTTTAAGTCTTGTAAAAAAAATATTTGCATTAAGAGCTTTTGCAATATTATTTGGAACCGGATAAATTTCATTTTTTGATGCCCCAAATCCATGAATATAAACCACAGAATATTTTGTTTTTTGTGCTTTTTCTTTATACCAGATTATTTCTTTTTTTGTATTGTTTTCTAAATTAAATTGTAATTCTTCTTTTAATAAGTAATTGTCAATTTCTTCTATGTTTTTAGGAATTGTTTTTTTTGAAAATTCATTTTTAAATTTTACCCTGGGACTAACTAGTATTAAGAGTAATAAGAATATAAGTATAAAAATTATATTTTTTATATTCATAAAGTGATTCCCTTGTTTTCTGCTGGGACATTGTTGTTATTATGGGTATCTTTTTTGTAGCAATTATTGCAATGCCCTGAGTAAATTATTTCAATAGATTTTGTTTCCCAGTCTTCTCCAAGTTTGTCTTTCAAAATATCTTTAATATCGTCAAGTTGAATAGGGTGGACTTGATTGCATTTATTGCATTTAAAGTGAGCTATTGTGGAAGCCAAGCTTAGATAAAATTTTGTTTCTTTTTGATCAGTAGTTTTTATATCTTTTAGTATATTTCTTTCTTTTAGAATATTTAATGTGTTATATACTGTTGCTTTTGATAGGCTTGGGATTTCTTTTATAAGTTTGTTATAAACTTCTTTAGCTGTAAAGTATTCTTTTGGGTTTGATGCTATGTACAGAATGATTCTGTTTCTCGAGTGAGACGCTTTCATTCCTAATTCTGATGTTAAGTTTTTCAATAATACAGGATCGTTTGTAATGCCGACTTTTTCCAATGCGGAATGCACGTCTATTATGTTATCGTTCATATTATTATACCTTTTTTGTTTAAATTTAATATTAAATACTTTTTATGTTCTTCTTAGGATAATTTTATACCCAGTTATTAATATTTTACTACTTATTATTTATTTATTTTCATATTTTTTTATATTAGTATAAAAAATTAAATTTTTTATTTTTGAATTCAGTTTTATTTTGTTATCAAAATTATTATTTAATGGTAGTATCATTAAATTTATTGTTTGAGAGTAATTTATTACATCTTGGATCTTAACTGTGTTATAAGAACCCCCTATATTTAAAATTAACCATTTTTTAGAATTTATTTTTTCAATTTTATAATTAATTGTATGAATGATATGTTTTTCAACATTTAAAAAGCTTATAAAAAAGTTACTGTTTTTATCATTTCCTTTAGATATCAAAAATTCTGTGCCATTAATGTAGCCTTTGGGATTGTTTTTAGTTATTATTATTTTTTCATAAGTATCAAGATCGCTATATTTTGCTGTTATTTTTAAATTGGTGCCTTTTGCAATTTCAAAAACAGGTATTTCAAGAGCTGAATATTCAAGAAGATAATCAGGATTGCATTTTTTTAATGTTTTTTTATCTAGATCTATTTTAGAAGGCCATTTTATTTTAATTGATATAAAGAAGCTAGAGATATTTTCATCTATAAAAAAATCAATTGTTGATTTTTTAGCAGAGTTAAAAGCTAAATATTGTTTTATGCCTAAAATTTTTTCATTTGAGAATGAAAATGAACTTTCAATAGATGCTTCTTTTATTAATTCTTTTTTTGATGAAACTTTAAAATAGGTTCTAGATGTGTTTAGAAATTCAACTTTTTTATCTTTAAATTTTATTTTATTTAATTTTCCATTTTCGAATTTGATATTATATTTATCGTGAGATAGTGTGAAATTTCCTTCCATATTGTATTCTAAGTTCTTAGGCACAATTGATTCTGAATTTTTGACAATTTCATCTTGGTGTTTATTTATTAAAAATTCTCTTAAGCTTTTTTCGTTGATTTGATAATCTTTTAGCCTTTTGTTTTGAAAATTTATTATTGGCTCTTGCTCTTTAAGGGAGTTAAATTTTGGAATCTCTAGTAGTTCAGTAGTAAGCTTGGATCCTTCTAGATTTTGTATCTTAATGCTGTGTAAGTTGTTTTCTAGGGCTTTTAAATAAAGTAAAAAATTTTTTAATTCTTGATTATCATAAGTTTCTTTGATTTCATAAAAGTAAATAAGAGTTTCTACGTTGCTTTTTGGAGAATCTATGTTTTGTACTTCATATAAATATTGGCAGTTATTTTTATAAAAAATTAAGTAATTTTTATTATTTTTACTCTGCCTTATTCCTTCTGTATAATTGAAATTAAGCTTTCTATAAAGCTCAGTCACCTTTTTCCTAAACTTTTCTATGTTGTATATATAAAACATAATAGGCGTATTTTGAAATATGTCTTTGTAACCACTTTTGAATGGATTTTTTAATGCCCAATACAAATCCAAATGTATCTCATCGTGCAGCATGTATTCATGAGGGCTTCCACTGTAAGTTCCAGGCATATATATATCTGTATTAGTTTTGAATCTTTCAAATAGCCATTTATTTAGTTCCTCATGCTCTCTTAGAATTTCAAAAAAGTATATTGGAAATGTCCAATGTATTTTGTAAGCTAACTGTTTGTGCTCAATCAAATATTTTATATTTGATATTATTAATAACAGATTATCTTCTGAAAATTTAGTTATGGAAATAATAATAATATAAGTTTTCAATTTTTTTAGTTTTCTAAACATAAATTCTTTGTCTTTATAATATAAAGATTAGTCAATATTTACATTATATAATAAAAATTTGTGCTGGTTTTCTATATTTTGTATTTTTTGATGTATAGAAAGCAATACGCTATAGCGAATGTATTAAGTTTATGTTAATCTTATATTGTTATATAAATTATTTTTATTTATAGAAAGGGGTAAAATTTTTATGGCTAAAGACATATATTTTAATGAAGATGCTAGAAAAAGCTTACTTAGTGGCGTTGAAAAATTATCCAATGCTGTAAAAGTAACTCTTGGGCCAAAAGGGAGAAATGTTCTTATTGATAAAAAGTTCGGTTCTCCAACGGTTACAAAGGATGGGGTTAGCGTTGCTCGTGAGATTGAGCTTGAAAATCCGTTTGAAAACATGGGGGCACAGCTTTTAAAGGAAGTTGCTATTAAAACAAATGATGTTGCTGGTGATGGAACAACAACCGCTACTGTTCTTGCTTATGCTATTGCAAGAGAGGGCCTTAAGAATGTGTCTTCAGGAATTAATCCTATTGGAATAAAAAAGGGAATAGATCACGCTGTAAATTTGGCTGCTGAGAAAATTCGCCAGTCTGCAAAAAAGATTACAACAAAAGAAGAGATTGCTCAAGTAGCTTCAATTTCTGCTAATAATGACAGTTATATAGGTGAAAAAATTGCTGAGGCAATGGATAAAGTTGGAAAAGATGGTGTTATAACAGTTGAAGAGTCAAAAACTTTTGATACTACGATTTCTTATGTTGAGGGTATGCAATTTGATAGAGGATATCTTTCTCCTTATTTTTCTACCAATAAAGAGAATATGAGTGTTAATTTTGATGATGCTTTCATATTGATATATGAGAAAAAGATTAGTTCTATTAAAGAGCTTTTACCAGTTCTTGAGAAAGTTTTAGGGACAAACAAACCTTTATTAATTATTGCTGAGGACATTGAAGGGGATGCTCTTGCTGCGCTTGTTTTAAACAGTGTTAGAGGAGCCTTAAAGGTATGCGCAATTAAATCTCCTGGTTTTGGCGATAGACGAAAAGCAATGCTTGAAGATATTGCAGTGCTTACAGGTGGTGTTTTAATCAGCGAGGAGCTAGGTCTTACTCTTGAGACAGTTGAGATTGAGCAACTTGGACAGGCTAAAACTATTAAGGTTGATAAAGACAATACCACTATTATTAATACTGGCAATAAAGAACAAATAAAAGAGCGCTCAGAGCTTATTAAAAAGCAAATTGAAGATTCAACATCTGAATATGATAAAGAAAAACTTCAAGAGCGCCTTGCAAAGCTTGTTGGCGGAGTTGCTGTTATTAATGTTGGAGCTGTTACTGAGGTAGAGCTTAAGGAGAAAAAGCATAGAGTTGAGGACGCTCTTTCTGCAACTCGTGCTGCTGTTGAAGAAGGTGTTGTGCCTGGTGGTGGATCAACTCTTATTGAAGTTGCCATGTATTTAGACACAATAGATACAAGTAAATTAAGCTATGAGGAAAAGCAAGGTTTTGAGATTGTAAAAAGAAGTCTTGAAGAACCAATGAGACAGATTATTTCAAATGCTGGTTTTGAAGGATCTATTTATATTCATCAAATTAAAACCGAGAAAAAAGGGTTAGGGTTTGATGCTTCCAGCTTTAAGTGGGTAAATATGATTGATAGTGGAATAATTGATCCTGCTAAGGTTACAAGAAGTGCACTTCAAAATGCTGCTTCAATTGCTGGGCTTTTATTAACAACAGAATGCGCAATCACAGATATTAAAGAAGAGAAAAATACTTCTGGTGGTGGTGGTTATCCTATGGACCCAGGAATGGGAATGATGTAAATTAAAGTTTCACCGGTAAACTTGTGTTTTTGCCGGTGAATATTTTATTATTCAAAGGAATTATTTTGAGTGAGGATGAATTTGTTTTTTGTATAGGCTATGATTGTTCAAAAGCAATAGTAGATAGGCAGCTTTTAAGAGAAAATAAAGGTAAAAGTGCTAAAGAACTTTTTGAACTTGGACTTTACAGAAGTGCTTTTAGCAAAGCTCTTTATAGAAATGACGATGATCTTATTAATTATTTAATTGAAGAGTATAATAAAATAAGTAACTCTAATTATACAAAGAAAGATGATTTTAAGCTTTTATTTGGAGTAGTTTATCCTGATGATATTAATAAGATAAAAGTGACATATGTATAGGAGGTTTTGTGTTTTTATTGCAAGAATTTAGCGGCAATAGTAGCTTTTTGCGAAGTTTATTAGTTTTTGTGCCCGTTATTGCTATATTTTGGTTTTTAGTGATATCTCCTCAGCGTAAGGAAGAGAAGAATAAAAAAGAAATGATAAAAAATTTAAAAAAAGGCGATAAGGTATTAACTATAGGTGGAATTTTTGGAGTTGTGAAAAAATTAGGCGATACGGATGTTATTTTAGAATTAAGTCCAAATAACGAGGCGGTATTTATAAAAAACTCTATTGATAAAGTTTTGTCTGAAAAAAATGAAATTAAAAAAAGTATTATTTAAAGGTAAAATTAGAACTGTTAGCTAATAATGGTATTTTTTAAAAATTTTAAGGATTTGTATAATGAAAAAAGGATCTAAGCTTATATTGATATTGTTGGTGACGTTTTTTGCATGTCTTTTGATATTCCCGACTTTAAAGTGGTATTTTTTAATGAGCGTTGAGGATAAAAAAATAAGCTCGTATTCACAAGAAGCTTTAAGGGATTATTCAAAGAAAAAAGCTTTGGATGATCTTGTTAAGCTTAAGGATCTGTATAATAAAGATCCCAGTAGCAGTATTCCGGCTAGTCTTTCTTATTTAATTCCAATAGCAAAAAATAATTATAGGTCTTCAATGAAAATCCCACCCAATACTTTTACTGCTAAAACCTTACGTGAAGGATTTTTAACTGATTCGGATATGGGAGAAGTAAGCTTAGAGATATATAGATATTATGAGAACATAAAGAAGGGCAAAAGTAGAATAATACATCTTGGGCTTGATTTGTCCGGAGGGATGAGTGTTACTATTTCTCTTGATTATTCAAGTGTTGAAAAAAAATTGGGTCGTTCTTTGACTTTTGCTGAGAGAGAGGATGCTATTTATCGGATAATGCAAATTCTTAAGGATAGGGTAGATAGGTTTGGGCTTACAGAGCCTAAAATTGTAAGAGAGGCTGGGGGAAATAAAATTTTCTTAGATATTCCTGGAGAAAAAGATGAGAGTAGAGTAGGTACTCTTTTGAGCGGAAAAGGCAATTTGACTTTCTATGTGGTTGATGATGAGTCTACATCTCTTTTACATAGAAAAATATTAGAAGCGGGTTCTCTTTTTTCTGTTTCTGAAATTCAGGCAAGTATGAACCTTCCAGATAGTAAACAAATTTTTCCTTGGTATGTTAAAGATTCTTATGGTGTGGATGATGAGTCATCGGTTCGTTATTATGTAGTTAATGTAAGCCCTGAAGATTCGTTTGATGGTGCTCATATTAAAGATGCTGGGGTTTCTAACGATCCTAGAACGGGTCGAGATACCGTTGCTTTTAGTCTTGATGTTGATGGAAGCGAAAAATTTTTTAAATTTACTCAAAAAAATGTTGGAAAGTCTTTGGCTGTTGTTATGGAAGGTAAAATTAAGTCTGTGGCAGGAATTGGTTATGCTATTACTGGGGGCAATGTTTCAATTCAAGGTGATTCTTTTGATAAAAAGGAGGCCTTAGATCTTGCCTTGGTGTTTAAAACTGCAGCGTTTCCAGTTGATATTAAAATTGATGATTTGAGAATAATAGGGCCTACTCTTGGTGCTAGGACTATTGATCTTGGCATTAAAGCTTCTGCGCTTGCTCTTTGTTTGGTTTTTTTGTTCATGTGCTTTTATTATGGTTTGAGTGGCGTTGTAGCTGGATTTTCACTTGTTATTTATAATGTATTTTTAATTTTAGCAATATTGTCGGCCTTTAATTTTACTTTAACTTTAACAAGTATTGCAGGTCTTATTTTGACAATGGGTATGGCTGTTGATATAAATATAGTTATTTATGAGAGAATTAAAGAAGAAATTAGAGAAGGCAGAAGATTTGAAAATGCTTTTGAAGATGGTTTTAAAAAAGCATTTTTATCAATTATGGATGCAAATATAACGACATTTATTGCGGTGCTTTTTTTAACTCTTCTTGGGACAGGAGTTATTCAAGGTTTTGCGTGGTCTCTTTCTGTTGGAATTGTGGCATCTCTTTTTAGTAGTTTGATTTTTTCAAGATTTATTTTGGAATTTATCATATCTGTTAGAAAAAGCAAATTTATAAGTATATCTTGGAGTTCAAAATATGCAAAGAGTAATTAATTTTTCAAAATATGGAAGCAATGTTTTAATTGTTAGTTCCGTTTTGATTTTGGTTGGGCTTATTTATACTTTTTTTTATCATGGTGGATACAATTGGGGAATAGATTTTTCTTCTAGGGTTAATATTAATATTTCAATAGAAAAATCAAATATTAAAGAAAATGAAATTAAAGAAATATTCTCTCCGATTTATAAAACTTTAGATGTTAATAGCATTTTTTCACCAAATCAGAATAAAAGTGAATTTTCTATTATGGTAAAGTCTGATGTCATTGATTATGCTTTTAAAACAGAAGTTCAAAAAACAATATTAGATAAACTTAAAAAAACATTTGATGCTAATATTGAAGTTTTGGATTCTTATTTTATTGATTCAAGTTTTTCTTCTACTTTGAGAATTAGGTCAATATTTTTAGTATTAGGAACATTTATCTTAATTTTGATTTATATAACTTTAAGATTTAAACTAAGTTATGCTATTGCTTCCATACTTTCAATATTTCATGATATATTTTTTATAGTTGCTTTTTTAGGGGTATTTAGAATAGAGATTAATAGCTATATTATTGTGGCAATATTGACCATTATTGGATATTCTTTAAACGACACAATAATTATTTTTGATAGGATTAGAGATAATGTTAAGCGATTAACCGATAACACATTTTTAAATGTATTAAATATAAGTATTAGTCAAACTTTATCAAGAACTGTTTTGACGTCAGTTACAACATTTGTTGCAGTATTTTCTATTTATGTGTTTACTGAAGGATCTATAAAAGATTTTTCTTTGATATTTATGGTAGGGGTAATTGTTGGAACTTATTCTTCCGTATTCATAGCGTCTCCAATACTTTTAAATTTGTATAAAAAGATAAAGTAGATCTTAAATGAGATGATATTGTGGCATGAAATTTTTTGATTTTGGTTCATTAGGATTTTATAGATTTTTTGATTTTCAAAAATATCTTAATTTTAGTATTTTTAGGTATAGTTTAATAAATTATTATTCTTATCGAGAGCAGTCAAGCCTTATTAACGATGCTAATTTACTAAAAGATAAGCTTGTGTTTTTGGATAAGATTTATAGAGATTTTAATCCCAGTATTAATAAATCTTGGGGCGCCAATAAAGCTGTTTTTTTAGATACTTTACTTATTATTAAAAATTTGATTAGAAAATATCATCCCAATTCCCAATTTTTAGACATTCATGAAGATGAATTGTTAGAAGATGTTTCATATTTTAATAAATTTTTAGACAAGCTTAAATATTTAAATTTTAGAGTAGATCTTAAACAAAAAATTGAAAATTTTGAAAAAAAGAGCAAAGCTCCATTTTCTTGCATAAGAATCGCTACATTCTTTATTCAAGAAGAATTTTTAGATCGACTTAGTAATTCATTAGATTTTTTCTCCAATGAGGCCAATAGTAATAATTTAGATGTAATTAATAAAGAAATTAATGATTATTATGAAAAAGTAGAGCAAATTAAAAAAAGTAGCAATATTAAAGAAACCCATAAAAAATTTATCATAGATCACACAAAAGAGAGAATTGATAAAATCATGAAAGATCATAGTCTTGACATTTCTAAACTGCTTATAAAAATTGCTTTGCTTGAAATTACAATTCAATGTTTTGATAGCTATTATTTAAATTTATTAGAAATTTTACAAATTCTTTTATCTATTAATAATATAATTGAGATTGGTTTAAACGAATTACCAGACGCTATTTTTAATGAGTGGAATGAGCTTATTTATTTACGAAGAAAAGAGTTTCAAAAATTTGTTTTAATCTCCGATTATGTTTTCCAAAAAAGGATTGTATCTACTATAAATTCTGGAAATTGGAAATTTGCCTTTTTTACTCTTGCTCCCAGACAAGGAGATGTTTTTCAGTTTTCAGTGGATATTGCTAAGAATTTTGATAATATTGAGGATGGAATCAAAGAATATGAATCTAAAATAAATAAATTTAATGAATATAGGTCGGGTTGGGAAGCAAATTTAAAAAATTTTGGTCATTTATTTTCAGAAACACTTTAGCTGTATATCTCTTTTAATCTTTCGTAAATAGTTTTTACTTCATTATTTATTATTTTTGGAATTTTTACTATCAAAGTGACTTTAAGATCCCTTTTTGAACTGCTTCCAATTATGGGCATTCCCAATCCCTTTAAGTTCAAAATTTCTCCATTTTTTGCATCTGAAGGAATTTTAAGTTTTATTTTTTTTCCTTCAATTGTTTCAAATAACTTTTCGCAACCCAAAGCTATTTCCCATGGGTAAACCTCTATTGCTGTTTCTAGGGTTTTTCCATTCAACTTAAAATTTTTATAACTCGATATATTAAATTTAACTATTAAGCTTCCTTTTATTCCGGAAATTGGATTAATAGGACCTTTGTTGTTTATTTTTATTTTAGTTGTTTCTAATGTTCCTTTTGGGATTATTATCTCGATTTTTTTGTTGTTTATAAGTATTATTTTTTTACTTCCCATATAAGCATCATAAAGTGAAATATTTACAGTTATTTCTCTGTCTGCTGTTTTTCTTGAAGATCCTCCAAAGATTTTGGAAAAAAAATCTAAATCTTCAAAATTGCCAAATCTTGTGCTGCTAAATTCTCTTTCAAAATGGTCGCTGTTGTCATTAAAATTGGTGCTACCCAAAGAGTCGTAATTTCTTTTTTTTTCAGGAGAAGATAAAATTTCATAAGCCTCGTTTATTTCTTTAAATTTTTCTTCAGCTATTTTATTTCCCTTGTTTTTGTCTGGGTGATATTTTATTGCCAATTTTTTGTAAGCTTTTTTTATTTCTTCATTACTAGCATTTTTTTGTATTCCAAGTATATTGTAATAGTCTTTGGTCATTAAAAAATCTCCTTCAAATCTCCCTTATTTATTATATTTTTTAAATATGTTTTAATATTTGTACTTTATATATGTTATAATTAAACCTAAATTTTTAAAAGACCAATTATGAGAGTAGATCTTTTACCTCTTATCGAGTTAAGTCTTTATATTGATTTTTCATTTTGCTGTAAAGATTTTAACATTTTTAATAGAATTTTAGAGGAATTAAAACATAATTTAACCTTGTTAGGTCATCCAATTGTAAAAACACTTTACATTAAGCACGTAGATTTTTGTTTATGTAGGCAAGATAATTTAAAATTTATTTTCACTTCTTTGTTTCAATTTATTAATTTGGCTTTATTAGAAGAATTTACTTTAGAAATTATTCCGGGTTATGTTAATTTTGAAAAATTCAAACTTTTGAATGAATTTTGTGTTACTAGAATTAATCTTAATGTTCAAAGTTTTTCTTTAGAGTTTAGGAAGATTATGGGGATGCCCGAAATTTCTTATGAAAAATTAAATATTTTGATTAACAATATTAGAAAGTTTTCTTTTGATTTAAATATTGACATGACTATCAATATGCCTTTGCAAAAAAAATCTCATCTTAAGCGAGATTTGAAAGAATTGCTTTCATATATGCCCGAGCATATTTGTTTTAGCGATTTTATATGTGAAGAGGAAGGCTTTATCTTGAGAGATTTTTATAACGGTGTTGATTCTGAAAAGCTGTGGTTTTATGCCCTAGATTGCTTAGAATCTAGTGGCTACATTAATTATGAAATTACTAATTTTGCATTAAAGGGGCATGAGAGCAAACATAATAAGCTAAATTGGGAGTTGAAACCGTATTTAGGATTAGGATCGCATGCTGTAAGCTTACTTTTTTGCAGTGACAAGAATAATAATGTAAGAGCTTTGATTAGAAAAACTGGCAGTTTTGTTAAAGCAAATAATCATTTAGTAGCGTTTGAATTGTTAGAGGATTTGGAGTTTTTTGTTTATCATTTTATTCAAGGGCTTGGAACCATTCAAGGTGTCAGCTTGAGGGCTCTTAGGCTTAGATTTGAGTATAATGAAAAACAATTTTTGCAGTTTATTAATTACTGCTCGACTTTAAGTAGAAAATTTGTTTTTGATGATAATATTATACTATTAAGAGGAAGGGAAAGGTTTAAGTTAGATTTTTATTTAGTAAAAATTATAAACTATTTTAATGATAACTTTTTTAAAGTTAAGTTTAGGCTTCCTTAATTTGTTTGTCTTGATAATAAACTATTTTTGTGTTTTTATGGTTGAATATTCCAATCTCAAGTATACCTGGAAATAGTTTGAAGTATTTTTCTGTTCCTTCAGGATTTTCCACATGCATTTTTACATCTAAGATATAATTATTGTTATCAGTTATGGTGGGTCCTTTTTTCTCTTTACAAATTCTTAAGGTTGTCTCTAAATTCATTTCTTCAAGTCTAGTCATAATAAATCCAACAGCATTTTGGGCAACTTCTATGGGAATAGGTATTTTTGTTCCTAATTTTTTAACAATTTTTGTTTCATCTGCTATTATTAGCAATGTTTCTGAATTGTAGGCTATTACTTTTTCCATTAGATGAGCACCCCCCATTCCTTTTATTAAGCTTTTTTTTCCTAATAAGATTTCATCAGCTCCATCAATTGCAATGTCTAGATTTTTGTTAAGTTTTGAAAAATTTGATTCATAAGGAATTTGTTCTTTTGAGAGTAAATATTTTGTATCATTACTTGTTGTATAGAATTTTAAATTTTTTAAGCTACCCGATTTGATCTTTTCGCTTAAATATTTTATTGCATAATAAATGGTTGTGCCTGTTCCGATTCCAAGGTTCATATTGCTTTTGATGTAGTGATCAATTGCATATTTTGCTACCAAAATTTTTTGATTTTCCATAAATTCTTTTCCTTGCTTGATAACATTAAAGCTTAATTTATTTTAAAGTATATCATTATTTAATTAAGGTTGAAATCTTGACTAGATTTTATGCTAATTTATAATTATTAGTATTGGTAAATAAAATAATATGCTAGGAGATTTTATGTATAAATTAGTTTTAGTAAGACACGGAGAGAGTGAGTGGAATAGAGAAAATCTTTTTACTGGTTGGACAGATGTTAAACTTTCTGACAAGGGTATCGACGAGGCTGTAGAGGCGGGCTTGCTTCTCAAACAAGAAGGCTATTCTTTTGATATTGCTTTTAGTTCTTTGTTGTCAAGGGCTAATGATACTTTAAATATTATTTTGCGAGAATTGGGACAGTCTTATATTAGTGTAAAAAAAACCTGGAGATTAAATGAAAGGCACTATGGGGCTTTGCAAGGTTTAAATAAGTCAGAAACAGCTGCAAAATATGGGGAAGATAAGGTTTTAATTTGGAGACGTAGTTATGATGTGCCTCCAATGTCTTTAGATGAGTCTGATGACCGGCATCCAATAAAGGATCCAAGATATAAAAATATTCCCAAAAGAGAACTTCCTTCAACAGAGTGTCTTAAAGATACTGTTGCAAGAGTTATTCCTTATTGGACTGATGAGATTGCAAAAGAAGTTCTTGAAGGTAAAAAAGTTATTGTTGCTGCTCACGGCAATTCTTTAAGAGCGCTTGTTAAATATCTTGACAATTTAAGTGAAGAAGATGTTTTAAAGCTTAACATTCCTACAGGCATTCCTTTAGTTTATGAATTAGATAAAAATTTAAACCCCATTAAAAATTACTATTTAGGTGATGAAAGCAAAATTAAAAAGGCAATGGAATCTGTTGCTAGTCAAGGAAAGTTAAAGTAACGATTTATTTGTATTAAAGTGTTAATAAGTCATATAATTATGACTTATTTTTTTATTAATTTTAAGTCTTAAATGTATTTACTTATAATCTTTTCAAAGCGATCAATGCCAATTATTTTGATAAATCCAGCTAATTTGGGCCCTTTTTCTTTGTCGATTAAAATTTTATAAATTTGTTTAAAAAACAAAGCGGGCTCTATATTATTTCCTCTTGAAATTTTATATATTTCGTTTTGAATATCTTGTTCTGTGGCAATTTCAAAATTTTTCTTTAAAAAATCCAAAAGTTCATTAATTCCTTTTTTGCTATTTTCTTCTAGTATTTCTATATTGTCAAATTTAGATCTTAATGAAAATTTGAAATCTTCAGGTGCAAAATCTCTTATCCAATTAATTGCACAGTTTATTTTATTTATTAGCTTATCTTTTTGATCTTCTTGAATGTTTTTCAAGTAATTTAAAATTTTATTTACGTTATTTTCAAATATTTGGCAAATTACACTTAAATGTCTAAATCCGATTTGATAAGGGATTCTTTTGCTTGGCATGTATGGCTGAGATAGTTCGTAAATTCTTTTAAATGCTCTTTTTTTTTCTTCTTTTATATCTTCTACTCCATAGTAGATTCTTTCAAACTTGTCATAATCTTCATATATTTTAATCACGTCAAGATCAAATGAAATTGAAAATTCAGTATTTGGTTTTGTAGCGACAAATAAAAATCTTGTGACTTCGGGTGTGTAGATCTCAAGAACATCTTTAAGTGATATGACATCTCCTGATGAGGATGATATTTTTCCACCACGTCCTTTTATTGAAATAAAGTCATATTGAAATGTTACAGGAGGGCTGCCTTGAAAAATTTTTACAATATTTTTAGATGTATCAAAGCTGCCGCCACTGCTGTGGTGGTCTTTTCCTGCAGGCTCAAAGTCAACTTTTTCATATTTCCATCTCATAGGCCAATCTATTCTCCAAGGAAGTTTAATAGCCCATGTAGTTCTTATATCTAGAGATTCTTGATTTCCACACTCACAGGAGTATTCAACAGAGTAATGATTGTCATAATTATTTACAGTTGTTGTGTCTCTATTGCACTTTGTGCAAAATATACTGATTGGATACCAATTTTCTTCAAGCTTGGAAGTTCTGTATTCGTTTAATGCTTCAGACAGTTCTTTTTTATGATCAAGTGCAAATTTTATTTGGTTTGCATAAGCGTTGTTAGTATATTGTTTACTTTGGTCAATGAATTCAGGATTGATCCCCACTATAGGCAGATATTTTTCAAATTCAATTTCATTAGCCCTTGCATAACTTGTTTTGTAGCTTCTTGTGTCAGGAACCCTTGTTATTGCTTGCCTTAAATAGGTTGTAAGAAGTTCTTGCTCTGGCATATTTTGGGGAACTTTTCGAAATACGTCGTAATTATCCCAAGAATAAATAAATCTTACTTTTGATCCCGAGTCTCTTAGAGCTCTTGCTACAAGGTCTACCGAGATAACTTCTCTAAAATTGCCAATGTGTACAGTTCCAGATGGAGTAATTCCTGATGCTACTGTGTATAGGTTTTTTGGACCTTTTTCTTTTTTTATTTTTTCTGCGTAAAAATCTGCCCAGTGTGCTGTTTTCACATTTTATTCCTAATTTAAATTTAAGTAAATTTTAGCATTTTGTTTTTTAAGTTTCAAGAATTTAAGAAATTGTAGTTGGATCTTAATTTATAAGTCTTTTTATTAGCTTATCTTCTTTATTCCAATTTTTTTTAAGCTTTACCTGTAAGAATAGGTTGCATTTTGTTTCAAAAATTTTTGCAATTGTTTTTCTTGCTCTTTCTCCTATTGATTTTATTTCTTTCCCGTTTTTTCCTACAATTATTCCTTTTTGACTTTCATTTGCTACAAAAATATTTGCCCTGATAAAAAGACTTCCTTTTTTATTTTCTAAGGTATCAATATCTACATACAAAGAATAGGGAAGCTCTTCTTTTAGGTTTTCAATAGCTTTTTCCCTTATTATTTCACTAATTCTAAAATTTATTTCTTGATCGGTGTAGTATTCTTGTGGATAATAAAGTGGGCCTTCTGAAAAATTTTCATAAATTTTATTTTTTAGTTTTTCCGTGTTAATTTTTTTTTCAGCAGATATTTTAATTATATTGTTATCTTCTATTTCTTTTTCTTTTAGAAATTGCAATATTTCTTTTATTTTTGTATTTTTAAGGTCGATTTTATTAAGTATTACTAAAAATTTGATTTTAGAGTTTTTAATTATTTCTAACATTTTATTTTCTTCCTCACCAGGTTTGTCTTGAGTGTCTATTATGTATAAAATGAGTTCAACTTCTCCTATTGAAGAGTGGATGTTTTTCATCATTGCAATATTAAACTTTTTTTTACTCAAATGAAATCCTGGTGTGTCTATAAAAATAATTTGTCCTCTGTCGTCCGTAAAGATCCCTTTTATTTTATTTCTAGTTGTTTGCGGAATAGGGGATATTATTGATATTTTATGTCCACATATTGAATTTAAAAGGGTAGATTTTCCAGTTGATGGTCTACCAAGTATTGCTGCAAATCCCGATTTCATGCTTTAGTATTCCTTAAATATGTAATATTCATACATTTTTTATTATAATTAATTATATAGTATTTTAAATACTTATTTTTAAGTAAAATTTGAGGAATTTTCGTTTGGCAAAGGTAAATTTTGAAGTTTTTTGCGAGCAATGTGGTGAAAAAGTTGGACTTAATCGATCTATTTGTCCCAACTGTGCTGCTAAGCTTGGTGATATCGAATGTCCAAATTGTAGGCATGTAGGTCCAGTTTCTGCTTTTGGAGAAGGTTGTCCTAATTGTCATTACAGTCCTTTTCAAGAACTTAAAGAAAAACCTTTTAAAAGAAAAGAAAGAGTAAAAATGGTAAGTGATAGATCAACCTCTAAAGTCTTTGTAAGGCTTTTCTATTTTGGGATTAATGTTAATATTTTGCTTTATTTATTTTCAAGTTTTTTATTTATTATACTTTTTCTTTATATTGTTTATGGCTAAAGGCTTTGTATGGGTATTACAGTTTTTTATTTATTTTCTATTTTTACATCTTTTGTTATGGGTTCTAGCATGGAGTCTGTTAAAGAGAATATTCTCAAGAGTACTATTTTTTATTATGATGTTGAAGAAGTTGAATTTCCTTATGCTAAGAGGCAGACTTTACAATTTATTGCTAAAACTCATTTAAAATATGCTGTTTTTAATTTTGACAAAAATAAAATGTTTTCGTACACTTTTGTTTTTGATAAAAAATTAATATCTCAGTATGCAATTTTTATTGAGGTAAAGAAAAAGTTTGGCGAGGCTACACTGGTAACGCCTTTGAATTATTTATGGGATCTTGGTGATTGTATTATTGTTTTAAATAAAAATATTTTAAGAATGACTTTAAAATCTTATGTTTCAAATTATAATAAATGATTTTTAATAAGGCTTATAATTGAAAAAAATTTTAAAACGGTTTTTATTTTTAGTTTTGTCGATGTCTTTTTTATCTTTTACTGATCATTTTTACAATAAAGAAGTTGTAATAAATGGGGTTAAGTTTTTTGTAAAAATAGCATCTAATGAGTTTGATAGGGCAAAGGGCTACATGGGTACCCAAAAAGTTGAATATGGTAATGGAATGCTTTTTGTTTTTAAACAAGAGCAAAATTTATCTTTTTGGATGGAAAATACACCCTTGCTGCTTGAAATAGCTTATATTGATTCAAATGGAATTATTAAAGAGATTTATGATTTAGAACCGTACTCTAGGGTAAATGTTAATTCTCTTTATAAGGCAAAGTATGCTCTTGAGCTTCCAAGAGGCTCATTTTCTAAATTTCAAATAAAAATAGGTGACAAGGTACATTTTTGCTTTGATATTAATTCTTTATTGGTAGAATGATTTTGAAATTATTGAGCTTTGATTTCTTGAAGCTCTTCTTCAATTTGATCTTCTTTAAGGTCATTTTTATTAGATTCTTTTGTTGAATTTGTTTTTTTTTGCTTTAAGGGAGACTGTTCATTTGATTCATTTGTCTTGTTATTTTCTTCATTATTATCAGTGTTTTCGTTGTTGGTTGTTATTATTTTTTTAAAAATATTTATTGTTGAGGCAATCTCATCAATTGCATCAAGCAAAAATGTATCACTTGCAAATTCTTCTGCTTTTACAATATATACTAAAGAGTTTATTCCTCTTTCTGCATTATGAATAATCTCCCATGATCCGAATACTCTGTTATTATAACTATCGCTCATAAGTGAGTCAGATATTTCTTTTATTTTTTGTGTATTTATATCAAATACTTTTACAATTCCAAATATTTCTCTTATCTTTGAATTTTTATATGAGTTTAGTCTTGACCTGATTATTATCTCTTCTTTTTCGTTATTGTTTATATTCTTAAATGCTACAAAGTCATTTTCTGAGTCTATTTTATATTCAATTTTGTTTTTCTCTAAAAATTTTTTAATTCTCTTGTCGTATTGTATATTCTTATGATTACAAGAAATGAGTGTAAAAATGATAATAACCATGCCATAGAATAATGTATTAATATTCATTATTCTTGCAATTAACATTGTATTATGTAACATATGATTATTATAATTTAATTGTAAGGATTTTAAAAGTAATTTATGCGTCTTCCAGGTAGTAGCTATTCATATACTGTTATTCAATCTAAAAATAATTATTCACAAAAATCTTCTTTTGGAATTTCTTTTGTAATATTAAGCAGAGGAACAAAAATTTTTAGAGAAGATTTGTTTGAATTTTTATCAAATTTTGATTTTATAAGAGAAATAATTTCAATTGAAAAACAGAGCAATAGAAGTTCTTTGCAGTTTATCTCAGAAAGTTATGGTAAGTTAAAATTTATTTTACTTTCTGATGATTTAAATTCTGGAGAAAAGGTTAATTTAGCAATGAAAGAATCCAACTGTGATTTTGTTTTTGTTTTGCAAAGTGATATGTACCTGTTAAATCCTTTTTGGATTCCAAATATATTCGATGAAATAGTTAAAAAAAATATTCTTCTTGTTGGAGGTGAGTTTTTTGATAAAGAAGAGGATCTGATTCCTTCGATTTTTCTTCCCAGTATAGATAAAAAACAAAAGTTTAAGGTAATTTTAGTAAATTCTGAGAAAGACTATGAAAAAACTTTGATTACCATGGATTATTGCGGACTTTATTCTAAAGAGAAATTTTTGCAGCTTGGAGGTTTTGATGCAAGGATTAAAAATGAATACTTTCAGAGAATAGATTTTGGACTAAGGGCTGTTTATTTTGGGGAACATGTTTATATTTATAGAAAGCTGAGAATCCAGTATACTGCATTAAATTCACCAGAAAATTTGACCAAAAATAAAAGTTTTGTAATTTTTTTGCTTAAGAATTATGTTCCAATTTTTGTTGGTAATGGTGTTATTTTTTCTTTTTTAAGGTTTTGTAAAATTTGTTTAAAATACAAAATTAATCCTTTTCTCTTTCAAAAAGAATTTAAGGAGATAAAAGGTGAGATTATTAAAAATAGCTTAAGATTCAAAGGAGACTTAAAGAGTGCCATTGAGCTTTGGGAAAATGATATTATTTATTGATTTAATTTTGTTTCCATATTTAAGCTTGTATTCTAAGACCCCCGATTATTTAAATGTTCTTGATTTTTTTGATACTAATGTTTTTAGGTTTGATTTTAACATTGAAAATGATGTTTTTACAATTGAAAATGATAAGGGGTATTTGAAGTTTAGGGTAGGCTTTGAATATGCGCTTACATCTTCTGGTTATTATATGTTTATAGACCCAATTATTGACATTCGTGGAGAAATTTTAATAAGTCAAAAGGTATTAAAACAAATTGAAAATTATTTCAGCTCTCTTAAAGATTATAATAAACCCAGAATTACTTCAATAATCATTGATCCTGGACATGGTGGACATGATACTGGTGCGGTTGTAACTTTAAAGATAAATGGTTATGATGTTGTGCTTCAAGAAAAAGATTTTGCATTAACCTATTCTATATATTTGTCTAAAATTTTAAGTAATTATTTTGTAAATAAAAATATTTTGTTAACTCGTATAAATGACGTTTATTTGACTTTAAAGGAACGTTCGGAATTTGCAAATGCAATAAAGCCAAATTTTCCCAATAATGTTATATTTTTATCCATACATGCTAACGATGCTCCAAACAGTGAAGCTAGAGGAGTTGAGTTTTGGTATCTTCCTAAGGATTCCAAAAGAGAAGTTATTAAAGATTTTAAAGGATATGATATTAAGGGTAATAGATACTTAAGCGAGCTTAATGATATACTAGATATTAAATATAAATATGAATCAAAAAGATTGGCTGAAATTTTGTATAAAGTGTTTAAAAATGAGCTAAACGAAACTAATATTAGGCCAATCAGAGAAGAGCAATGGTTTGTAATAAAAAACAGCAGTATGCCTGCTGTGTTGATTGAAATGGGGTTTTTGTCCAATATTTTAGATGCTAAATTAATTTTGGATTATAATTACATGAGCAAGTTTAATATTCTAATACTTAAAGCTTTAATGGAATTTATAAGTTTTTATGAAAAATAATATTTCGGATGTATTTTTTAAATATAATGCAATGATTTATAAATTTTTTAATTCTAAAAAAGAATATATGGTTAGAGTGCTTTTGGGGCTTTTAGCAGCAAGCTTTTTGTTTTCTATTTTCATGATTTTTTTAAATTATGATAATCTTTTTTCAAAAAAGGTTTTTTATTTTCATTCTAGCAAGGGGTTTGTTTCTAATTTAAGATACTTAAGAGATGAAAAAAATTTGAAAGGTAATTTAGATCTTTTAGTAAAAGATTTCCTTTTAGGAAGCAATGAAGGTTTTTCTTTTGGATTTTTATTAAGTGATACAAGATTTTTATATTCTTTTTTAAAGAATGGAGTTTATTATATAAATCTTTCAAAAGAATTTTATGATTCTTTTAATAATGGTGATTATAATGAATCTTATGAATCTTTTGATGTTAAGATTAATTTTTTTGCTATGTCTTTAATAAAAACAATGCGCTTTAACTATCCTGGTAAGATAAAAAAGCTTGTTATTCTTGTTGAAGGGTGTATCTTGAAGGAGCAAAGTTGATAAATTTAATTTTACTAATAACAACAATTAAAAAACTAAAATTTTATAAAAGATTTATATATATAAGGAGTTGGTTTACATGAAAAGGAAAGCCAAAAGTATTTTATTTTTTTTATTATCCACTGTTCTTTTTGCTCAAGAGACTGATGGATTAGCAGAGGGTTCCAAAAGGCCAGAGCCTGGAGAATTGGTTTTAGATTTTGCCGAGCTTGCAAGAGATCCAAGTTCAACTAGACTTGATCTTACAAATTATGTTGATTATGTATATTCGGGCGCTTCTAGTATTATTAAGCCGGAAGATATGGTTGTGGATCTTGGGATAAATAATTGGAGCGTTTTGCTTACTCCTTCTGCAAGGTTGCAGGCCTACGTTAAAAATTCAGTTGTTGCGCCTGCTGTTGTTAAGAGTGAGTCAAAAAGGTACGCAGGTGATACTATTTTAGGAGTAAGAGTTTTATTTCCAAGTTATTCTCAATCGTCTGCTATGATTATGCCACCATTTAAAATTCCTTTTTATTCGGGAGAAAGTGGAAATCAATTTTTAGGAAAAGGTCTTATTGATAACATTAAAACCATGAAAGAAATTAAAGTATCTGTTTATAGTTTGGGATATGAGATAGATCTTGAAGTTTTATTTGAAGATATGAATGGCATGGAATATGCTTATTCCATGGGTACTTTAAAGTTTAAAGGGTGGGCTGATTTAATTTGGTCAAATCCCAACTATATTCCTAATATATCATCTAGAATAATTAAAGACGATGTTCCAAACTATCCTCTTGCTTCAAGTAAAATGAGATTTAAGGCTTTTAGAGTTTCAAAGGCACATAGTTCAAAAGAGCAAAATTTTATCTTTTATGTTAAAGACCTAAGAGTTCTTTATGATAAGTTGAGTGTTTCAATAGATTCTGATATTGACAGTGAGTCTGTATTTAAAGTTTATGAGACTAGTGGAACTGAATCCCTTCGTAAATTAAAGGCACACGAAACTTTTAAAAGAGTTTTAAAGCTTAGAGAAAAAATTTCTATGCCTGAAAGCTCTTTCCAAAACTTTGTAGAAAAGGTTGAGAGTGAAAAACTTAAAGAATAATCTCCGAAAAATTAGGTTTAAATTAATATGTAAAGCTACCTAAAGGTTGGCTTTACATATATAAGATAATAGGAAATAGTATGGAAATATTAGATTTGGAAAATGAAGAGCTTTTAGGAGTTTTTTTTGAAGAGGCTCAAAATCTTGTAGATATCCTTGAAGAGAATATTATGTCACTAGAGGATGATCCTAATAATTCTGATACTATTGATGAAATATTCAGGGCAGCTCATACTTTAAAAGGAAGCTCTGCTTCTCTTGATATGATGGAGCTATCTGATTTTACTCATATTGTTGAAGATGTTTTTGATGCTATTAGAGATGATAGGGTAAATATAAATAATGATCTTGTTGATCTGCTTTTAAGCTCATTAGATGTTATTAAAGAAATGCTTGCGCTTCGTCTTGATGGCAAGGTTTATTTGAATGACATAAGTGATCTTAAAAGCAAATTAAAGCAATTTTTAGTAATTGATGATCAGGCTTTTATTAAGAGATTTGACGAAAATTCAACTAAGAACAATTTTTGTCTTTCAGAATCAGATCTTGAGGAGATAAGAGAAGGGCTAGGAATTGGACAAAAGGTTTTAAGGATCAGCGTTGTTTTTAATGCAGATAGCGATTTTGAAGTTGAAAATGGTGGACTAAAAATATTTAATATTTTAAAAAATTTAGGATCTGTACTTCATACAATTCCTAAATATGAGCAAATCATAGAGGATAAATTTTTAAAAAGAGTTGATTATTATCTGATATATTCAGATATAGAGAGCGTGAAAAAAAGTTTAGATTCTTTAAGTTTAATTGAAAGCTATTTGGTTGATGAATTTAACGTAAAAGAAGAATTAAAAAAGTTTGCAGATAAGGAGATTAAAGATATTGGCTCAGATTCCAATTTTGTTTTAAATGATAATTTTGATTTTACAGAGGATGAGATTTCTGATTTATTTCTTGAGGTTGAAAATCAAAAATTATTTAAAGTTAGATTGGATTTTGTAAAAGACAATCCTATGGCTACTATTAGTGGGCTTCAAATGCTTCAAGCATTAAAAAGTCTTGGTAAAATTTTTAAGTCTCTTCCAGATTCTAGCGAATTATTGGCAGATAAGTTTTTTGATTTTGTAATATATTACTTAATATCAAATACCAGTGAAGAGAGTATTTCTAAAAAGATTAATTTACCAGATGTTGTTAGTCATTTTGAAATCAAAAATATTAATTTAGAATCTTTGAAGAATGTAAAGCTAAAAGAAAACCATGAAGAACCTCTTAAGGAAAATAAAAATATTAAGAAAAATAGTCCAATTAGTGTTAATTTAATTAGAATAGATAGTAAAAAAATAGATTACATATTAAATCTTGTTAGTGAGGCTGTAATAAGTAAATCATCTTATAATCAAATAAATTCAGAAATGATTACATTATTTTATAATTTTAATTATTTTTATGATTATCAAGAAAGTTTTCAGAGAAACTTTTTAATTGATTTAAAGATAGTTTTCAAAGATGCAGGTTTAACATTAGAAGATGAGATCGAATCACATATTAATTCTTTGATGAGTTCTAAAATGGAAAAGACCCTTAATGATATATCTGAATTGAGAAATTCTTTTTTCAGGCTCCTTCAAAATTTTAAAATGACCTCTGGTCGACTGTCAAGAATAATTACAGATTTGCATGAGAGTGTTTTAAAAACTAGAATGTTGCCAATATCTAATATATTTTCAAGGTTTACAAGAGTTGTCAGAGATCTTTCAAAGAAATTAAATAAGATTGTAAATCTTAAAATGGAAGGAGAAGAAACTGAGCTTGATAAGTCTGTTATAGATGACCTTGTAGATCCTTTGATGCATTGTGTTAGAAATTCAATGGATCATGGCCTTGAAACAGCTGAAGAAAGAGTTAAAAAGGGAAAGAGCAAAGCGGGTACTATAATTTTGCGCGCTAAGAATGAGGGTAATGTAATATCAATTGAGATTGAAGATGATGGGATTGGTATAGATCCAAAGGTCATTAGGCGCAAATTAATTGAAAAGGGAACAATAAAAGAAGATGCAATTTACTCTGATTTTGAACTTATTAACTTAATTTTTTCTCCTGGGTTTTCAACAGCAGTTCAAGTGACAGAACTTTCAGGTAGGGGAGTGGGTCTTGATGTTGTGAAAAAAAGTATTGAAAAGCTTAATGGAACTATTTTAGTGGAATCAAAAATTGGCCTTGGAACAATTTTTAAAATTAAACTACCGTTGACGTTAGTGATTATACAAGGTCTTTTAGTAAAGTCGGGGTCTGAAACTTATGTTATTCCTTTAAATAATGTTCTTGAAACTCATAGAATAACTGAGCATGATATAAAATTGCTTGAAAATTATCATGAAGTTTATAATTTAAGAGATGAGGTCATTTCTGTTCTCAGGCTTGATAAACTTTTTAACATAACAAGAGATGATTCATTAATAGAAAAATTTTTAATAGTTGTTAATACTAGCAACATAAAGACAGCAATTGTTGTAGACTCTATTCTTGGTGAGGAAGATTTTGTAGTAAAGCCTATTAAGGATAAATTTTCATCAAGCGCGGGCATAGTTGGGGCTACTACGCTTGGCAATGGTAAGGTTGTATTGATAATTGATGTTTTTAAACTTTTTGATTTACAAAAGGATACTAAGGAGTGAATCTCTTGTGCAGATAAAAGAAATTTATTTTGGACCCAAAATTTTAGATGATAAAAATTCTAATTCTAAATTGACCAATTTTGATTTTAAAGTTGTTTCTTTTGAGCTTGGTTCGGATCATTATTTAGTAGACATTATGCAGGTTAAAGAAATTAGAAAATCTAGTAATTTTACTTATGTTCCAAATGCTAAAAAGTATGTAGCTGGGCTTGATAATTTACGGGGCGAAATAATTCCCATTATAGATCTTAGAATAATGTTTAATTTAGAATTTAATAAAAAAGATCTTGAAGATATTATGGTTTTAAAAAACGAAGACCTTCTTATAGGGGTAATTGTTGATAAAATTAATAATGTTTTTTCAATAGATTCTAGCCTTATTCAAGATCCGCACCCAGTTTTATCTCAGGATTCTTTAATAAACTATATAAAGGGCATTGTAGATTATAACGAAAAGCTTTATATACTTCTTAATGTTTTTAAAATTTTTAATTATGGTGAAGAAGAAAAGTTGTTAAAACCCGGTCAAAATTTTGTTGAAAAAAGCGACTTTTTAAGCGATTGTGATAATTTAGATATGCTGGAAAATTATAAGAGTGATTTTCTCAATAAGGTTTCTTCAAAAAATGATGACAACAATGAAAATTCAACTCTAAGCAATACTGCAACTTTTAATTTGGAAAATATTAAAAAAAATCTTTTGAAATATTCGTTTAATGCTTCTTTAGTAAATGATGTGTTTTTGGAAAAAGTTGGAGTAAAATTTAATATGGTTGATGCTGATTACTTGCCTTACGATAGTTTTTTAAATGAATTTTATTCAAAATCATCGGGAAATTTGTGGGGAGCTGATTGTTTGGAAGAATTTAAAAATGAAATTGTTATGAGTCGCTTAAATTTTATGAATAACTTAAATTCTATTTTCAATGTATTGGAAATTGGTTGTGGTAGTGGAAAGGAGACTATGGCTTTAGCCAATGCTTTGTCTGAATATTATGTAAAACCTTTTAAGTTGACAGCCATTGATAATGATTTATCAAAAGTTGTTGAAACTTCTAAGTTGATGTTTTCAGAGCCAGAAATTAGCATTAGTGAAATTTACCGTAAGAACTCTTTTGAACAAAGTCCTGGAGTTTATAAATTTAAGTCAGAAATTCTAAGTAATGTTTTGTTTGAATATTCCGATGCTCTTTTTTCAGATTTGCCTGATAATTTGGGAATGATTTTTTTAAAAGATGTTTTATGTTTCTTGGATAGTAAAGATCAAATTTTAATTTTAAATATCATTGCTTCTAAAGCTATTAAAGAGGCTCTTTTGGTTTTGGGAGATAACGAAGAGCTTAAAAATAATGATGTTTTTATAAAAGAAAAATCCACAAAATATTTTAACTTGTACAGGAAAGTCTAAAGGAGAAATTAATGAGAATAGATTATATAGAGCCATTTTTGGATGCTGCTTCTTCGGTTTTAAGAGATATGTTGCTTGTTGAGAATATAGAAATGGGTAAACCCGGTCTTAAGTCAATAAATCAAAAGATAAAAGGTGTTTCTGTAATAGTAGGACTTGCTGGGTCTGTTGAGGGTAGTATAATTATTGATATGGATATAGAAACAGCTCTTTTTGTTGCTTCTAAATTAAATTTTGAAGAGTATGATGATTTTGATGATGAAGAAACAAAAGAGATGGTTGCTGCAACTCTAACTGAGGTTGGCAACATTATTGCTGGAAATTTTGTTACTACTTTGCATGCCAAAGGTTTTGTATTTGATATAACTCCTCCAGCTTTTATTTATGGAGAAAATATGAAAATAAGTAATAAAGGTTCTGAGGCTTTAATTGTTCCTTTTTCTTTGCCTGATGGTAAAATTATAGAAGTTAATATTGCAATAAGAGAGAGGGTTTGATATGAAAAAAATTCTTTTTATTAGAAAAGAGAGGTTAATATGATCCAAAAGACTACAATTGCTGCAGATTCTTCATCTAAGCCTAGGGGAATCAATTATGATACAGGCATTCCTTTTAATGTTTTAATTGTTGATGACTCTGTTTTTACTGTAAAGCAGCTTACTCAAATTTTTACATCAGAGGGCTTTAATATTATTGATACGGCAGCTGATGGAGAGGAGGCTGTGATAAAATACAAGAATCATTATCCTAATATTGATATTGTCACTCTTGATATTACCATGCCAAAAATGGACGGAATAACTTGTCTTTCTAATATTATGGAATTTGATAAAAATGCTAGAGTGATAATGATATCTGCTTTAGGAAAAGAACAATTAGTTAAGGATTGCTTAATAAAAGGAGCAAAAACATTTATTGTTAAACCATTGGATAGGGCAAAGGTTCTGCAAAGAGTAATGTCTGTATTTGTTAAATAAATTATTTATAAAAAAAGTTCATACTTTAATTTTATTATTTTCATTCCCTTGGGAAAAAAATCATTTCATTACTTATTTTATCTAAATTCTTTAAAAAATAAGTAATGTTAAGGTTAAATATTTTTAGAGGTTCTGCATTGTTTTCTATGTAAAGCTCTAATTTATAAAATCCTTTTTTTGTGTATATTAGTGAATAGCTTTTAAAAATCCCATTTATATTTTTAATTTTAAATATTTTATATTTTAAAAATTTTTTATCAATAAGTTCGCTTTGAATTAGATATTTATTTACTTCTTTGTAGTTTGAATTTAATAGGCTGTAATTAGTTTTATTGAGCATTATGCTTTTTACAAAATGTTCTGTTAGTTTGTAAATATTTTTTTCTATTTCGCTTGTTGGGAAATTGGTATAGTATTCTTTTTCTAAAATTAAATTGTAAGACGAATATTTTTTTATTTCTTCATCTGCTCTTTTTTCAATTGAGAAGTCCAAAAGTCTGGCGTTAAGTTGAAAATTCAACAATGTAAGTAGTACTATAATTATTTGAATTTTCATTTTATTTCCTGGTTTTTATTAATTATTTTTTTTAATTTTTCAATTTCTAAAGGTATTTTGCTTTTTCGCTTTGCGTTTAATTTTTCTTTTAGTAAAAGATTGTTAAATGATTTTACAAGTTCATATACTTTTTCTTCGCTTAAAGTAAAAGGAATTTGAATTTTTCGATATTCTAATGGGTCTTGTAAAATTTTTGTCATTAAAATAATGGGATTTAAAAAACTTGCTTTAAAAAATTTATAAAAATTCATTAAAAAAATAGTAAATGATGCAAACAATGTAAATAGAAAAATTCCAAGAATAGAATCGCTTTTTCTTTGCAAATATTTATCTATATAAAATTTTGTTTTCTCTATTTCTATTACTCTGTATTCACTAGGACTGTAGTAAACAAATATTTCGTCTGATTTTGAGTATATTATGTCATCTTTTTCCTTAATTATTAAGATGAAGGGATATTTTTCTTTAATGTAAGCTTTTTCATTTATTATTGATATATTTTTAATAATATTAAATTCTTGTTTTTCTGGTATTGAATTTACAATTTTTGAGCTTGATATTATTATAAAAAATGTAAATGGTAATAATAAACTCATTGAAAATGTTCTAGCAAATGCTATTAGTATTAGGTTCTTTTCTTTTGAATTATAATATATTTCTATTATTAGATCATTAAACCTAAGGAGTCTTAAAAATCTTAACTTGAAAAGTGATAGCATTATTGGGTTTAATATTGTTTCATGAGCGACAATTATGTTTTTAAGCTGATATGAGCTATAAAATGCTAAAGGGATAAGGCAGTGAATTATATCGAAGAATAGATTGTTTCTGACATAGATTTCTAATCTTTGAGAAAGGTAAGCCTTGGTTATTTTGTATAAAAAAATGAAAATAAAAATTGTGTCAAATAGGAAACCAAGAAATATTAGTGCAAATCGTATTTTGTATGGTAAAAAAAGAATTATTGAGAGCTCTTCGATTAAAAGTTCAAATATTGAAAAAATTATTATTGCTTTTAAGAAAATTGAAAATTTTTTTACCATTTATTTCCCTTGGCTATTTCTGATAATTCTTTTATGATTCTTGAATCATATTCTTTAGAACTCGATTGTTTTATTGAAAACCAACTTTCATCATATCCAATAAAACCTTTAATCGGATTATTTTTATATTTTGGAGTTCTTGCTCTGGCTGAAAAAATGGCAATTAATGTTGAAATTGGGGACATTGTTTGTAAAGTCTCATATTTGAAAAAGCTTTCAATTATAAGCTTGGCTGTTTTTTCGTCTAGAAAATCAGTATCATTGCTTATTGCTTTTGAAGTTGATTCAATGTTTTTAGTAGTAAGCTCTATCCCTTTTTCAAAGCAGTATTTAATTACCAATACTTTTAAGAGAAGTAGTATCTTTATATAATTTTTTATGATGTCTGATGAATAAAGTGCTTTATTTTCCTTTTGTATTAAATATATTGTATAAGAGTTTTTTCCTTCAAATAGCTTGTTTATATAAAAGGTAATGTATCCATTGCTTATAGCATTAAAATTATAAAAGAATTCTTTTCTTAAAGACGAGTTGACTTTGACAAAGTTAAATATTAAATTTAAGTCGTTTTTTGTCAATTCTTTACTAAAAAGAGGTTTTACAATGTTAAAATCAATAGCTTCAATACCAGATAAAATAAATGGTGTGATCATTATATCTGTTTTATCTTTGACGTATTGAATTAGGTCTTTTATTTCTGATTCAAAATCATTTTTAATGAATGTAGCAATAGTTTTTTTGTTTTCTTTTAAATAGTTAAGCATTTCAATTTCTTTTTCTATGGCAGATAAACTTCTTATGCTTTCATGATTGAATAGATAATGATATAGATAAGGAAAATATGGTTTTGTATTCATTTTATTAGGTCCAATAGTTCAAGTGGGTTGTGTATTATATGTTTTGCTCCACTTTCTTTTAATTCTTGAACACTTCTAAATCCCCAAGAAACCCCTATTGGTATAAATCCAGCGTTTAGTGCAGTTAGCATATCCACATCGCTGTCTCCAATATATGCAATTTCTTCTTTTTGGACATTTAATTCTAATATCATATCAAGGGCATTCTCAGGATCTGGCTTTGGTGGAAATTTTTTTGAATAACCCCTGATTTCAAAAAAAGATATATTTCCAAAAATATTTTTTACCAAATTTATTAATTCTTCGTGGTTCTTATTACTTAAAATTCCAATTGGAATGTTAAGTTTATTCATAGTTTCTAAAAGGGATTTTATATTTTCATATGGTTTTGTTTGGAATGAAAGGTTTTTATTGTATTCTTTAACAAATTCTTTGTAAAGTTTTTCTTGTAAATTAGGATTATTATGTTCAAGAGATAATAGCTTTAGAGTGTCTATTACAAACTTGTTAAATCCTCTGCCAACAAGGGCATTGAATTTGCTTAGTTCTATTTTACTGTATCCTAAGTTTGAAAGAGCAGAATTCATTGAGAATGCAATATCCATTATGCTATTTACCAGTGTTCCATCCATATCAAAAATGCAGGCTTTGATTTTCATAATACTCTCTTTTGTAATAATTTATTTATTCTTTTATTTTAACATTAATTTGCTCTCTTTATTAAGGTTTTTATATTTTAAGCATTTTTCATTTATTAGCAATTAATTTTTATAAATAATTAATTTTTATAGATAATTTATTTTGTTTATTAAAATTTAAAATGCTATTGAAAATATAAATTTTAAGCTTTACAATGTTTCATTAGAATAAAATATTGTAAGTCGTTTGTGTTTGATATTTATTAGGGCTAAAGCTTGATGAAAGAAGATGTACTAGTATTAGAAAATATTACAAAAAGGTATGGTGATTTTATTGCCAATGATAATATTTCTATTAAATTTAAGTCAGGCGAGGTTCATGCTATTCTTGGAGAAAATGGTGCCGGAAAGACTACCCTAATGAAAACTATTTATGGGATTCATCAAATAAATAGTGGCCGAATTATTTTAAAAGGGCAAGAAATAAGCTTTAAAGATTCAAGCGAAGCTATTCGAAATGGTATTGGAATGGTTTTCCAGCATTTTATGTTAATTCCGCAATTTACTGCTGTTCAAAACATTATTTTAGGATATGAAAATTCCAAATTTGGTTTTCTTGATTACAAACAAGCTAGAAAAAAGATAAGTTCTCTCTCGGAAAGGTATGGTTTAAAGGTAGATTTACAAAAAAAGGTTGAGGACTTAAGTGTTGGTATGGAACAAAAAATAGAGATATTGAAAGTTCTTTATCGAAATGCAGATATTATTATTTTTGATGAACCTACAGCAGTGCTTGCTCCAAGTGAAGTTGATGATTTTATGAATATTTTAAAGGTGCTCACGCAAGAGGGGCATACTGTAATACTTATTACTCATAAAATAAAAGAAATTAGATCTATTGCAAAGAAATGCACAATTATGCGTCTTGGTAAGGTTGTAAAAACTGTTAATATTGCTGAGATTGATGACAAAGATCTTACAACATTAATGATAGGAAAAGAAGTTGCACTTCGCTCATCTAAAATTAAATTTGAAAATCATTTTAATGTCCTTGAAATAAAAAATTTAAGTGTTAAAGATGAGAGAGGAGTTTTGAAAGTTAAAGACGTTAATCTTGATCTGAGAAATGGAGAAATTCTTGGGATATCAGGTATTGAGGGAAGTGGTCAGGAGGATTTAGTTGATGCAATTTTGGGTTTGAAAAGCATATTTAAGGGTGATATTTTGAAAAAAAATTCTTCAGGGAGTTTAGAATCTTTAAAAGGTTTAACTATTAAACAAAGAATAGATAAAAAAATTGGAAATATTCCTTCTGACAGGCAAAAACACGGCCTTATTTTAGAATTTAATGTTATGCAAAATATTGGACTTAAAAGTTTTGATGATCCTGATTATTTGAGATTAAAAAAAATTAATTCAAAGAATAATTTTGATTTGAAATTCAATTTTTTCAATTTTATTAAAAATCAATTTGATAAGGTTAAAAGACAATTTGTGGGGTTTGATCTTAATATTTTAAGGAAATTGAGCAATCAACTTGTAAGTTATTTTGATATTAGACCAAGAGATATTTTAAACAAGGTAAAGTATTTATCTGGGGGCAATCAGCAAAAAGTTATTGTTGCTCGTGAGATTAATTTAGAGCCAGATATTCTTTTGGCTATTCAGCCCACAAGAGGCCTTGATGTTGGGGCTGTTGAGAATATTTACAAAAGAATAATAGAGCAAAGAGATGCAGGCAGATCTGTTTTATTGGTTTCTCTTGAGCTTGATGAGCTTGTTAATGTTTGCGACAGGATAGCTGTAATGCATGACGGAAAGATAGTGGGTATCTTAGAGGACAATTTTGATATTGATGTTATTGGTAAAATGATGATAGGTTTAAACTAAATGAAAATTAGTAAAAACGTATTTAGTAAATTTATGTTGAAGTTTTTAAATTCTTCAGCATTTGTTAGTGTATTTGCTCTATTTTTTGGATTTTTAATTGTTGGACTAGTGGTGATGGCGCTTGGTCATTCTCCTTTTAGAATGTATTTTATAATATTAGAGATTATATTTTCTTCTCCCAAACATTTAGGTTATGTTTTAAGTTATTCAGCTCCCTTAATTTTTACAGGCCTTTCTATTGCTATTTCTTTAAAAGCGGGTCTTTTTAATATTGGGGTTGAGGGGCAGTTTATATTAGGATCCATTGTTGCTTTAATGGCATCAGTTTTGCTTGATTTGCCTCCAATTTTACATGTAATTGCTATTTTTATTATTACTTTTTTAGCGTCAGGCAGTTTGGGAATTTTAATTGGATATTTAAAAGCTAAATTCAATATTAGCGAAGTGATTTCAGGAATAATGTTCAATTGGATATTATTTTATTTGAATAATATAATTTTAGATTTTAGTTTTATTAAAAAAGATAATAGTGATTTTTCGAAACCCATTAAAGAAAGTGCATATATTGATTTTTTAGCTTCTTGGAAACTCTCCCCAGAAGGGCTTGCTTATAGGTCTTCTCATCCGTTTGTTAATGAGCTTTTAAAAGCGCCTCTTCATTTTGGGATAATTTTAGGTATAATTTTTGCTATTTTAATATGGTTTTTGCTTAATAAAACTATTATTGGATTTAAAATAAATGCCACAGGAAGCAATATTGAAGCTTCAAGATGTATGGGGATTAATGTAAAAACTGTACTAGTTTTTTCAATGTTTCTCTCAGCGGCTATTGCAGGCCTTGCTGGTGCTATTCAGCTTATGGGTGTTAATAGAGCTATATTTAAGCTATCTTATATGGAGGGAATTGGTTTTAATGGGATAGCTGCTTCTCTTATGGGAAACAATTCACCAATTGGCATAATATTTTCAAGCATTCTTTTTTCTATGTTGCTTTATGGAAGTAGTAGGGTTCAAAGTTTAATGGGCCTTCCATCTTCAATTGTATCTTTGATGATGGGAATAATTGTTCTTATAATTTCTGCTAGCTATTTTTTAAATAAAATTGTTTTAAAAGGTGTTAAGCGTGTCAAATATAATAATATTCTTGATTAGTGAAACTCTAATAAATTCTCAAACCTTGATTTTAGCTGGTCTTGGGGGTCTTATAAGCGAGAAATGTGGAATTATTAATATTGGGCTTGAAGGAATAATGACAATAGGAGCATTTTCAGGAGCTACAGTTGCATATTTTACAAATGATCCGTTATTTTCAATTTTTGCTGGTGGACTAGCGGGGCTTATGCTTGCTATTTTGCACGCTGTTTTTACAATTTTTTTAAAATCGGATCAAATTATAACTGGAATGGCGCTTAATTTTTTAGGACCTGCTATTGCTGTTTTTATAAGTACTTTGATTTTTTCTTCTATTTCAACTCCACCTATAGAAATAAAGTTGCCGATACTTTTTGATGGAATTTTAAGCAAAAAATCTTTTATTTTCCAAATTTTTGGTAAAAGATATTCCGTATACATAGCAATCATAAGTGTAATTTTATTTCATATTGTTTTCAAATACACTAAAATTGGGCTTAGAATTAATGCTAGCGGGGAAAATCCAGAGGTGTTAGAATCTGTGGGAGTTAGTGTAAAGAAAATTAGATTTTTTTGTGTTCTTTTAAGTGGTTTTTTAGCGGGAGTTTCGGGTGCTGTTCTTACAACAGTGGTTGCATCAAGCTATGTGCAAGGGGTTACAGGGGGACAGGGTTTTATTGCTATTGTAATGTTAATTTTTGGAAAATGGACGCCTTTGGGAGTTTTAATGGGCAGTTTTTTGTTTTCATTTATGAAAACTTTGTCAATTGTCTTGGCTCAATTGCCCTTTTTGTCTTTAATAATGCCTCCCAAAATGTTAGTTATTACTCCATATTTAATTATTATTTTAAGTCTTATCTTTTTTTCAAAAAGAAATTATGCGCCTAAATTCTTAGGAGTGCCCTATAAAAAGCATTAGCAGTTAATAATAGTTTATAATTTGTTTTTCATATTATAAAAATTCTTTTAATTTTTTAAGAGTTTTTGATTTTTTGCTGTAAGTTTTTTTTTGATACCCTTTAGTCTTGAGTTTGTTTGATTAAATAAGTAGATGATTTGTGAGGTAGTTTATTATGTTGTTGAAGCTTAAATACAGTTTTGTTGGATTTTTATTATTGTTTTTAATTTTTATACTATTGCTTTTTTCCATGATTTTTAACTTTGTTTTATGTGGTTATTTGGAAGATTATTATAAGCAGCTTACAAGGGCACAAGTAAGAAGGGCAGCTTTTTCTACGCAATCTTTTTTAGATACTTTGTATGTCATAATTAATGGTGCGGCTTCTAATTTGGCACTCGAAACCATATCAGAATTTGCAATTTCTGAGAATAGAGGGAAAGATTTCTCTGAGTCTGAATTGATAGATTTAAGAAAAAATTCAAAATTTGTTATTGATTCTGTAAAGGTGAGTAAAAAATATCGACAACATTTATATAATTTTATGTCCAATCTTAAAAATGATACCTTTTTTGAAGAATTCGCTTTTTTTGATTTTGAGGGAAGAATAATTGTTAGCACAAGGCATGAGAATAATATGGATTTTGGCCATTCTGAGGCCAATACCAATTATTTTAAAAAAGCTGTTGAGGATTATAGACAAAGCCAATTAAAATTTATAGGCTGGTATTCAAATCTTTCTGAAGGAATAGCCGCAGAAGTTGCTATCAGGTCTAGACAAAGCGAAAAAAAGGCTTTTGCAATCATTGTGCCTGTATACTCTCCAGAAGATAAGCTTGTTTGCGGGTATTTAGCTGGATATCTACTTAATGATGTTTTAGCAGATAGTTTTGATAGATTTAGATTCGGTTTTTATAAAAGAGGTAATTTTATTTATGTGGATCCTAATAATATAGCAGTTAATCCTTTTGAAGAATACAATGAAACCAGCAGGGTTAGTTCTAAATTTTTAAATGTTCTTAAAGATGTTTTTTCTAAGCCGCCTCTTTTATCAAATATTCCCACCGAAGTGTCGGTTTATACCATTGATAGAATATTTTTGTCCGAAATGGGAGAAGAGTGTTACTATGCGCTGTTGCCCATAGGTAGTAAGTTGGGAGAGAAGAGCGGAGTACTTATTGCTCGACTTCCCTATAAAGATATTTATGGAGTAATATCTAGTTTAAGACTTCAGTATGTCTTATATTCTGTCTTAGGTATTATTGTGTTAAGCTTTGTTCTTTTAACAAGAATAGATAAGATTATTAGTTTTCGTTTAAATACAATTAGAGTTTTAGTTCAAGATATGGTTAAAGGGAATTTAAATAAAGATTATGCTCTTGATGATGATAATGTTTTTGACGAGCTTGGAATGTTGAGTCTTCAGGTTGTGAAAATGAAAAAAGCTATTTCTGTAGCGATTGCAAGTGTTTTGAGAAATATTAGTTATGTAAATAAGGCGAGCTTAGAAGTTGCCAGCTCAAGTCAAAATTTAAGCTCTAGCGCGTTACAGCAGGCATCTGCTCTTGAAGAGATGTCAGCTAATGTTGAGCAAATAGCTTCAGGTGTTAATATGAGCGCTAATAATTCTTATGAAACAGAACAAATAGCTTTAAAAACGAATGAAAATTCTCAGATAGGCGGCAAGGCAGTAGAAGAATCTGTTATTGCTATGCAAGATATTGTAGAGAAAGTTAGTGTTATTGAAGAAATAGCTAGAAAGACCAATTTACTTGCTTTGAATGCAGCTATTGAAGCTGCAAGGGCAGGTGATGAAGGCAAAGGATTTGCTGTTGTGGCTAGTGAGATTAGAAAGTTGGCCGATCTTAGTAAAATTTCAGCTCTTGAGATTGGGGAATTAGTTGAAGATAACTCTAGGGTAGCAACCGAGGCGGGGGTAATATTTAAAGAAATGTTACCTGAAATTGAAGAAACGGCCAATCTTGTTAAGAAAATTTCAGAAGGTAGCTCTAAGCAAAGCGATCAGATTGCTCAATTTAAAATGGCTTTAGACCAGGTTGGAGAAGTTGTTCAGTCTTCAGCTTCAAGTAGTGAGCAACTTTCTAGCATGTCCGATAAAATGTTAGAAAAATCTAAAGAGCTTAGAAAATCTGTATTATTTTTCAAAATTAAAGATTCTACGATTGAGAATCTGGAAGAAGACGATTATGACTTTAGGTTAATGGATTGTCCTGAAAATTCTTTTAATAAAGATGAAAATCAAAATTTGAAAAGTAATGAAATTTCTACTTCAAATGGAAGTGGTGGGCATAATAATTATTCTTTAGATATTGAGAACGAGCCTTCTGTAAGAAGTATTAATAAGCGAGTTGATCCTAAAAAAGCTATTGATATTGCTGATAAGGATTTAAATTTTGATGATGATTTTTCAGAGTTTTAGAATTTATTTTTTGTGAAAGAGGTGGTTAGTATGAAGCTGAAAGCTAGGATGTTGCTACTTGTTCTTGTTCTTATAGCATTCTTTATATCAATTTTGTTTTTTATTTTTGGAATGATGATTAATAGTAAATTAGTAGATCAGCAGTTTGATCTTATGATGAATCTTATTGGAAACATTAAAAATTCTTTTAACCTTTATATTTCTTCAATGGAAGAGAAAGTTAGGGTTAGTTCTATGTATTTTAACTCTGTTGAAAAATTTAATGAAGCTAGTAAAATTAAATCCAAAAGATTGAGTTTTATTTCAGATCAATCTGAAATTCTTGTTCAAACCGGCAGTAATATGATGGTTACAAACAAAGAAGGTAAAATAGTTTTTACTACGGCTGTTAAGGATAATAGCGATTTTGGCAAATCTATTGGGGATAGAGAATATTTTACAAAGCTTAAAGAGTCTCAAAGTATTGTTTACAATTCCTTTGTCATGTTGGCAGATCCTGGGTCTATTGAGGAGTCTTTAGTTAAAGATATCTCCAAGATAAAAAATAAAAAAGGCCAGATTCCTTACATATTAATAGGTATCCCATTAAGAGATTTTGAAACAGATGACATTTTTGGTTATTTTATGTTTTTTTATTCAATGGATTATATACATAGGTCTTTTAGGGGAATTAATTTTGGAATACTCTCTAGCGGTCGTGCACTAGCTTATGATACTACGGGTAGATTATTGGTTCATCATACAGTATTGCCAGGCGATGTTTTGACCGATATTAGTGCTTCTTATTCCAATATTATTAAGAAAACATCTGAGGATTTGTTGCAAAAGAATAAAGAAATTTCAACTGTATATTATTATGATCCTAATAGCAGTAAGAAATATGTGGGAATTAGTCAAAAGGTGTTATTAAAATTGTCTAACAATAGATTTATTCTTTTAATGAGAACTTCAGAGGATGATTTTAATTACATGTCTCGAGCTACAACTATAATCTTAGCAATTAGTTTTGTATTTACATTGCTTATGCTTGCTATTGCAACTCTTTATCTTGTGAAAAAGTTAAGCTCTTCTTTGAACAAGATACTAGAATATTCTGAGCGACTTGCTTCTGGTAATTTTACTGCTGATATTAATTTTGGTAAGTGGGATACTGTAGAGCTATATAGTTTGTACGAAGGTCTTGAGCAATTGAGAACCAATTTTTCTTCAGTTGCAAAAGGAGTCATTGAAAATCTAGATTACCTTTATGAAAATGCGATTCAAATAGCAAATGCAAGTCAGAATTTGAGTTCTGGTGCTGTTGAGCAGGCTTCTACTTTAGAGCAAATGACAGCAAATATTGAGCAAATATCACAAGGTGTTTCTGAGAATACTGAAAATGCATCTACTACTGAAAAAATTGCTGTTAATACTAATGAAAGGACTAAAGAGGGGCATAAATCTGTTGTTAAAGCTATTGAGGCAATGACTGTAATTACTGAAAAAATTGGAATTATTGATGAGATAACAAGACAAACTAATTTACTTGCTTTAAATGCCTCAATTGAAGCTGCACGAGTTGGAGAAAAAGGTAAGGGGTTTGAAGTTGTAGCTGCTGAGGTTAGAAAGCTTGCAGATCAAAGCAAAGAATCAGCAAAAGAGATTATTGATATTGCAAACAGAAGCTTAACTGTTGCAAGCCGTGCTGGGGAAAATTTTGAACAAATAGTTCCTGGTATGGAACAAACGGCCAGACTTGTAAAAAATATTTCTAATGAAAGCTATAAGCAAAGTGTTCAAATAGAGCAATTTAAAAATGCAATAGAGCAAGTTAGCCAGTTAGTTCAGACTACAGCTTCAAGTAGTGAAGAGCTTTCTGCAATGTCTGAAAAGATGTTAGAGAGTGTAAAAGATTTAAAAGAATCCGTTGATTACTTTAAGATCGAAAAGTAAGTTGAAGGTTTTAAATTTTTTCTAACTTTTTGGGAGGATTATTATTCTATGATTTTTAAAATTTTAGCACCTCCCAGGCATTCTGTATTTTTATAAAAAATTGCAAATTGTCCTGGAGAGATCCCACGGTCTTTTTTGCTTAAAGAAATTTCCATTAAGTTGTTTGTAATAAGTTTTAATTTGCATGAGTATTTCTTTTCACCATGCCTTATTTTAATTTTTAAATTTTCAAAGTTTGAAGGTGTGTCGTTTATCCAATGTATTTCGTGAACTAAAAATTTGCGTTTTGCTTGTTTTAAATAATTTTCATTATGGGATATGTATATAATATTTTTTTCTAAGTCTTTTTCTATAACGAACCATGGTCCGTTGCTAAGCTTTATTCCCCTTCTTTGTCCAACCGTAAAAAACCAATATCCGTTGTGAATTCCTATTATTTTTCCTGTTTCTTTTTCAATTATATTCCCTTTTTTCTCTCCAAGATGGTATTTGATAAATTCGTTATATTTAATTTTTCCTAAAAAGCAAATACCTTGACTATCTTTTCTATCTTTGTTGGGTAAATTTATGCTTTTAGCCATTTGCCTTACTTCGCTTTTAAGTAATGTGCCCAAGGGGAAGTATAGTCTTGACATTTGTTTTTGAGAGAGATGAGATAAAAAGTAGCTTTGGTCTTTAATTTTATCTTTTGCCTGTTTTAAAAAAAAATTATTATCTTTTCTTTGTATTTTAGCGTAATGTCCTGTTACAACCAAATCATATTGGCCATTGATTTTCTCAAAAAATACTCCAAACTTTATCCTTTGATTACAAAAAATATCTGGACTTGGGGTATTGCCATTTTTAAGTTCTTCAATGGTATAGCTTACTACTTTGTTATAATATTCTTTTTGAAAGTTTATTATTTCATATGGTACATTAAATTTGTTGCATATAGCTTCAACATAATTTAAGTCTTCTTGCCAAGGGCAGTTTCCAATATAAGACAGTTCATCTTCAACCCAAATTTTTAAATAGTAGCATTTTATATTTGAATATCCTTTGTTTATAATTCTATAAAGGGCAACAGAGCTGTCAACTCCTCCAGATAAAAGTACGGCTATTTTCATAAACTTCCATTTTTAGGTTTTATTATATAAGATTTTGCTAATTTTTGTAAATTGTAATATAATATTTATGTCCATTAATTCATTGAGGCATATATGAAAATAGGTATTAGTGATATTAGAATTTTTCTACCTTTAAATTATTTAGATTTTTCTGTTCTTTTGAAAAATCCTTTATATTCTTCTAATGAAGTTTTTTTTAAAAAAATCAATAGAGCAATAGATGCAACTTTGCAAAAAGGTTTTAGGTTTACCAGTCCTAATGAGGATAGTGTAACTATGGCAAGTTCTGCTGTTAAGCTTATTTTTGACAACAATAATCTTGATTTAAACAAGATTAGAATGCTTTTAGGTGGAACTGAAACAGGAGTTGATCATTCAAAGGCCATTTCTTCTTATGTTTTTGGAGCTTTAAAGCAGTCTGGTATTTGTCTAGGAAATAATTTTCTAACTTTTCAGGTTCAGCATGCATGCGCTGGTGCTGCTATGTCTTTGCACACTGTGGCAAGCGTTTTAAGCCATTCTAATAATTCTGAATACGGGATAGTTTTTTCTTCAGATATTGCACATTATAGCAATCTTACTACGGCTGAGATTACCCAAGGGGCTGGTGCAACTGCGATTTTGATTGAAAAAAATCCAAAACTACTTTCAATCAATTTATCTGAATTTGGGGTTTATACCGATGATGTTGACGATTTTTTTAGGCCTTTTGGAAGCGTTGAAGCTAAGGTGCGAGGTCAATATTCAGTTGAATGTTACAATAATGCAAACGAAAATGCTTTAAGAGATTTCGCTTTTAAAAAGCAACTTAGTATGAAAGATTTATTTTCTAATTATAGGTTTGTTTTGCATGTTCCTTTTGCTAAAATGCCAATAGACTCAATGCATTATATTTTGAAAAAATATTATAGCGATGATGAATCTGTTAGAAATGCTTATTTAGAATCAATAGATTTTTACGATGGAGTTGAAGCTGCTATGGAAGTGGGGAATTTGTATACAGGTTCAATTTTTCTATCTTTAGCATTTTATTTAAAAAGAGTATTTTCCAAGAAAGATATTACAGGAGAAAAGATATTGTTTTGTTCTTATGGATCTGGCAATATTATGATTATTTATGAACTTACCATTGAAAAGAGCGCTTTTGATGTTATTAAATTGTGGGATCTTGATGGGCTTATAAAAAATAGAAATAATGCAAATTTTGAAGAATATAAAGATTTTTTTCAAAATAAAATAGTTCCTGGTGAATCCAGAGGATTTTATTTAAAAGAACTAAGGAATGATGGATACCGAGTTTATGGGTATCGAGCCTAATATATTAGAAAATAAAAAAAGGCATATTGAGATTTGTTTAAATAAAAACGATGTTAAAAGTAGCTGCAATTTCTTAAAGTTTATTAAGTTAAAGCACAATGCTCTTAGTGATTTTAATTTTTCCGAGATAAACATAAAAGAAGAGATATTTGGATACAATATTAGTATGCCTGTTTTTATTTCTTCCATGACAGGAGGCAGTAAAGAAGGCAATAACTTTAATAAATCTTTAGTTAGAATTGCAAATTATTTAAAAATTCCTATGGGCTTAGGTTCTTTTAAGCTTTTGTTTAAGTATCCTGAGTGCATAAGAGATTTTACTCTTAAAAGGCATGCTCATAATATTCCTTTGTTTGCCAATGTTGGCGCTGTTCAGATTGTTGAGTTTGGTATTTCTAAAATAGCTGAAATGATCAAAAGATTAGAAGTTGATGCAATTATTGTTCATCTTAATGCAGGACAAGAATTGATGAAGGTTGATGGAGATAGAAATTTTAAAGGAATAAGAGAGTCAATAGCCAAATTGTCTGACTTTTTAAGTGTTCCATTAATTGTCAAAGAGACAGGTTTTGGAATTTCACCGAAAGATGTTAAGGAATTATTTAGTCTTGGCGTTTCTTATATTGATCTTGCGGGGAGTGGTGGAACTAATTGGGTTTTAGTAGAAGGCATGAAGAGTAATAATCTAAACATTGCATCTTGTTTTTCTGATTGGGGCATTCCTTCTATTTTTACTTTACTTAGTGTTGATAATTCTTTAAAGGCTAATATTTTTGCATCTGGTGGATATGAGACGGGTATGGATATTGCCAAAGGTATTGCTCTTGGGGCTAGACTTATAGGTGTTGCAGCGGTTGTTCTTAGGGCTTTTTATGATTCAGGAGAAGATGCTGTATTTAATCTTTTTTCTGATTATGAACATGTTTTAAAAATGTCTATGTTTTTAAGTGGAAGCAAAAGTTTATCAGATTTTAGAAATAATAAGTATTTTTTGAGTAGTTATTTGCTTGATGAACTTGGAGTCTTTAAGCAGTTTTATGGAACTTAGTAAAAATTTTAGACATAAAAGTGTTTTAGAAAAAAGAAAAGAGATAAAAAGTTTTTTGGAATTATCCTTTAAAGATTTTTTTTATAATAATGCCAATGAAGATTTTCTTTTCAATATGATAGAAAATTATATTGGATATTTATCTTTTCCTATTGGAATTGTAAAAAACTTGAAAATAAATGGCAAATACTATTCTTTGCCAATTGCAACAGAAGAATCTTCTGTTGTTGCTGCCCTAAATTTTGCAGCAAAGATTCTTGAAAATGCGGATTTAAGGTATTCTTTGGGTGAAGTATTGGGAATTTCTCAAATTTATATAAAATCGGAAAAAGATTTAAGTAAAATTTTTGTTGACCTTGATGATAGAATTAAGACTTGGATTGAACCTCTTTTAACCAATATGAATCAAAGGGGGGGTGGATTTAGAAGGTTGTCAACTAGGCACATTAAAGAGCTTGGTATTCAAAAATTAAATATTTATGTGGATACTTGTGATGCTATGGGTGCTAATTTGCTAAACTCAATTGCAGAGCGTGTAGCAGAATTTATTTTTTTAGAATTCGGATATGAGTGTGTTTTAAAAGTTTTAAGCAATGATATTAGTGAATTTACAGCCAAAGCCCACTTTGTTTTAGATTTAAAGCATCTGTTACCGGGCAAAGAGGATTCTTGGAATTTGGCTAAAAAAATTGAACTTATTTCTAGTATAGGTTTTTACGAAGAGGAGCGAGCTGTTACTAACAACAAAGGCATTATGAATGGAATTACAGGGGTGTGTCTTGCGACTTTTAATGACACAAGAGCTCTTGAGGCCTCTGTCCATAGATTTGCTTCAAAAAGCGGCAAATATCTTCCCCTTAGTAAATTTTATGTGACTGACAATGCTTTGTTTGGAGAAATTGAAATTCCTTTGCAAGTTGGAACTAAGGGTGGAGTTATGTCTTTTAGTGAAGCGTCGATTTTAAGTTTTAGAATTATGAATGTAAATAGCAAGAGTGAATTTATTGGCATTCTTTCTTGTGTTGGACTTGCTAGTAATTTTGCAGCATTAAGGGCTCTTGCATTTAATGGGATTCAAAAGGGTCATATGAGATTACATGTTAATAAAATACTCCACCTTTTAAAGACAAAATATAATATTTCTGATTTCGAGAAAGACAAATTATTATTGGAAATGGAAAGAATGAATGTTTATTCTTTTGATTTTGCTTTTAAAATTTTGAAGAAAATAAGGTTAAAGAATGAAAATAAGGTGTAAAGCTCATGCAAGTTTAGCTTTAATTAAATATTGGGGCAAGAAGGATATTTTTTTAAACATTCCAGCGACTTCTAGTCTTGCTGTTAGTGTTGATAAGTTTTATTCAATAAGCGAGCTTGAACTTTCAGATCGAGATGAAATAATTTTAAATTCAAGGTCAGTTATATTAAAAAATAGAGAAAAGGTGTTTTTTGATTATGCAAGAAAAATTCTTAATGAACCAAATGTTAGATTTAAAATTAAAAGTAAAAACAATTTTCCAACAGCAGCAGGCCTTGCAAGTTCAAGTTCAGGTTTTGCTTCTATTGCGGCTTGTATTTTGAAATATTTTAATAAATATTCTTGTAATAGTGCATCTAACCTTGCAAGAGTAGGATCAGCTTCTGCGGCAAGGGCTATTTACGGGGGGTTTTCTATTTTAAAAGAGGGTTCAAAAGAATCTTTTCAATTAAGAGATCAATCTTATTTTAATGATTTGCGAATAATATTTGCCATAATCGATAGTAATGAAAAAGAATTGTCTTCAAGAGCTGCAATGAATATTTGCAAACGACATGAATTTTATTATGATGCTTGGATTGCTTCTAGTAAAAAGATTTTTAAAGATGCTTTATATTTTTTTTTAAAAAAAGATTTTATACATTTTGGAGCAAACGTTGTAAAAAGTTATCAAAATATGTTTGCCTTAATGTTTGCATCTTCTATTTTTTATTTTAAAAATAGTACAATAGATTTAATTAGGTATGCCGCTGATTTGAGAAATGAGGGGATTTTTGTATTTGAGACAATGGATGCGGGCCCCCAAGTAAAGTTTCTTTGTTTGGAAGAAAATTTAAATACTATTTTAAAAAGACTTAAGCAAAATTTTACTGACATTGATTTTATTGTTTCAAAGGTTGGGCGTGACTTAGAATGGATTTGATTAGGTTTTCTGTACCCGGAAATTTACTTTTAATGGGGGAGTATACTATTTTAGAGGAAAAGGGATTGGGGTTGGCAATTGCCATCAACAAGAGAGCATTTTTTTCTTTTAAAAAGAGCCATTCTTGGCGCTTTTTTAGCAAAAAGAAAGAGATAGGCGATTTTTCTTTAATAGAAAATAGGAACGATTTTGTTTTTAAAATGTTTGTCTACTTGAGTCAAAATTGTTTTTTAAATCTAGAGAATTTTGCATATGATGTATATATTGATACGAGTAATTTTTTCTTTAATGATGGAACTAAAAAGGGATTTGGCTCAAGCGCTGTTGTTGCTATTGGCATAGCGTGTGGGCTTTTTTTAATTTATAACGCTACTAATGTTATTGATAAGGATAAAATTTTTAAATATTGTTTGGAAGCTTACAGACATTCTCAGGGAGGAATAGGTAGTGGATATGATATTGCTACTAGTATTTTTGGGGGTGTTATTGAGTTTGAAGGCGGTTTTAATCCTAAATGTAGACAGCTAGATGCTTTAGAGTTTAATGATTTTTATTTGATGCAGGGTTTACAAGCAATTAAAACCACTGAGTCTATTTTTAAGTATAATAAACACAGAGATTCTATTTTAAATTTTATATTGAAATGTAATTTAGAGATGAAAAAACTTGTTTTAAATGTTAGCAATTCTAAATACGAATTAATTACTAGTTTAAGAAGGGCTAAAGAATTGGGATTGGCAATTGGGGAAGTAATAGGAGTTTCTGCAGCTTTACCCTTAAGTTTTGATCACTTTGTGGATCAATGTGATTTGATTAAAGCTTTGGGAGCTGGAAATGAAACTTTTTTAGTTTACAGGCCCAATATTAAAGCTTTTGATTTGTCAAAAATTGTTCCAATTGTTTTAGAGCATGAAGGCATTAAGTTTGAAAGCGATAAATGCTAAGATAAGAAAGCCTGCTAAAATATTGTTCTTAGGCGAACATAGCGCTGTTTACGGGTTCCCAGTTATTGGAGCTACAGTTCCAATTTATATGGATCTGGTTTATAGTGTTTCTAAAAATTGGAAATATTTGGGAAAACCCAGCACAAGATTAAATAGCCTTATAAATTTTATTGTTTCAAATTATAACAAAGTTAATCCGATTGAGTTTGCTATAATTTCTGAAATTCCTATTGGAGTCGGACTTGGTTCTTCTGCCAGTCTTAGTTTATGCTTTGCAGAATATATTACAAGTCATTTTGAATATAAGAATTGTAATAAAATTTTGTTGGCAAATCAAATTGAAAACATTTTTCATGGCAAATCTTCTGGAATGGATATTAGACTAATTGATCTTGGTGGAACTTTTTATTTAGAGAAACAAGAAGATGTTTTGCATTCAAAAAAAATAAAAGATTCTGGTTTTTATTTTTTAATAGGAGCGATAAAAAGAGATTTAACAACTAAAGAAATAGTTATTAATTTAAAAAAACGTCTATTATCCAATGCCGATTTATTTTTTTTTATTGAAAAGCTTGGTCTTACCGTAAGCAAATCTTATGTTTCTTTTCAGAATAAAGATGTGTATTCTTTAGCTAATGAAATGAATGTTGCACAATATTGTTTAAAGCGTTTGGGATTGTCTAATGATACTCTTGATTGGCTGATAAGTAGGGGGATCAAATTGGGCGCCCTTTCTGGAAAGTTAAGTGGCGCTGGTAAAGGAGGAGCGTTTATTTTTCTTTTTGAAAGTCTAAAAAAAGCTAATACAGTGCAAAAAGAATTAAATAACATGCTTAAGAATTCTAAAATAAAATTACTTTTAGAACTAAAAGTAATTGAAGCTTAAATTATTTTTGGGCCCAGAGAGATTCGAACTCCCGACATCCTGCTTGTAAGGCAGGCGCTCTGACCAACTGAGCTATGAGCCCTTTTACTACTAATAGTAGTATACAGTATAAGCTTTAATGGTGTCAATTCTTATATGTTCTTTTTCCAAAAAGAACTACAAATATATTTATATTGTCATGCGTTTTTAATCTATAGCCACCCATTTTATCTGTATCTGTATTAATAAGAGCTTCTTTGTGGCTTGGACTATTAAGCCATGCATTAACTACTCTGTTAAGTTCAATTCCTGATGCCAGTATTTCTCTTGTTAAAGTAAAGGATTGGTCGTATTTATGTATTCTTTCCATTGGGGTTGTGCCAAAAAGGGTATGAGTTAGCGTTCTATTTTCACCCAGTTTAATAGCATATTCTTTTGCAACTTTTTCAAGGGTATCATCTATTTCTAAATGGTTTAGATTTAAAGTTTTTCTCAATCCAGCAATTTCTGAATATAAAATTTTTATATCTTCTTTTGTATCTATTGGGTGGATTGTATTTAAATTGCATGCTTGAGATAAAAGCAGTGTAAAAATTGTAATCAATTTTTTCATTAAATATCCTTTTTGTTTATTATGGTATCAAAACCATAATTATATCTCATTATGTATTATAATAATTATATAAAGGAGATACCTATGGAAAAGTATTTAAGCTATATAAAAAAGGATGATTTAGAAGCAATACAATTAAAATTACAAGAATTGTTAGCAAGTTTGCATATTTTTTATTCTAATTTAAGAGGTATTCATTGGAATATAAAAGATACCAATTTCTTTGTTATTCACAAAAAAACTCAAAAACTTTATGAATATATTGAAAAAATTATTGATATTGTTGCAGAGCGCTCAAGAATGCTTGGATATGATTCTGAATTTAGATATTCTGAGTTTATGAAAAAATCCTTTATTAAGGAGCTTGATATTGAATCAACTTCTAATTTTTTACCCTCAATGCAAAGCATTGTTTGCAGTCTTGCTGAGATTTTGAAAAATATTTTTGGGATGAGAAAATTGATTGATACTGCTGGTGATTATGGTACTGCTAATATTATGGATGATATCATGAGTGATCTTGAGAAATATTTATGGATGCATAAGGCATTGCTTGAAAATTGTGATTGTTTTTGTCACGATGAGAATGAAAGTAAATGTTGTGAGTGCGATGCAAAATAGCAATTTTATTAAAAGGTTTAATTTGTGCTAATGAGTTTATCTGTATTGAGGCTGTGGTAGTTGTTGGGGATTTATGAGTATTAGAAATATTGGAATTATGGCTCATATTGATGCTGGAAAAACTACTACTACAGAAAGAATTATTTATTATACTGGCAAAAGTCATAAAATGGGGGATGTAGATTCAGGAAATACTATTACTGACTGGATGCCTCAAGAGCAAGAAAGAGGAATTACTATTAGTTCAGCTGCCATTACTTGCCATTGGAAGGATTGTCAAATAAACATTATTGATACTCCTGGGCATGTTGATTTTACAGCAGAAGTTGAAAGATCTCTTCGAGTTCTTGATGGGGGTGTTGTTATTTTTAGTGCTGTTGATGGAATTCAAGCTCAAACAGAAACTGTATGGAAACAGGCAGAAAAATATGAAATCCCACGACTTGCTTATATTAATAAGATGGATAGAATAGGTGCTGATTTTTTTAAAGTTGTGGGAGATATTGAAAATAAATTTAAAACCACTCCTTTAATTTTGCAAATTCCAATTGGAAATGAAAGCAATTTTGAAGGAGTAGTTGATATTATTTTAAATAAAGAACTTCATTTTTCAATGGAAAATGGAATTCCAAAATTAACTTATAGTCAAATTAGAGAAGAATTTGTTGAAAAAGTGATTTTTTTTAAAAAAAAAATAATAGACATTCTTAGCCAATTTAGTGAAGAAATTACTCAATTGTTTCTTGAAGATAAAGATATTAGTTTAGATATTCTTAAAAAAGAAATTAGAAGAGGCACTATTTCTAGATTTATTGTTCCTGTTTTAATGGGAACTAGTTTAAAAAATATTGGGATAGAACCTTTGATTGATTCGATTGTAGATTACTTGCCAAGTCCTTTTGAGAAAAGTTTTAGTGCTTTTTCTTTAGATACAAATAAAAAAATTTTAGTTGATCCTAATGAAAATAAAAAATTGTCAGCTCTTGTTTTTAAAGTTCAATATTCAAGCGTAATTGCTTCTCACCTGTATTTTGTTAGAGTTTATTCTGGTGAGATTAATTCTAATAAAAAAATTATCAATGCTTCAAATGGTAAGCGTGAAAAGTTTACGAAAATTTTTAGAGTTTTTTCAAATAAAAATGAACAAATAGATTTTGTAAAAACAGGCGATATTGGTGCTGTCTTGGGATTAAAGTTTTCTGTTACAGGAGATACCCTTGTTGAAGAGAACAATAATGTTTTACTTGAATCTGTTATGTTTCCAGAACCGGTTGTTTTAATGTCTGTTGAGCCTGAAAGATCATCAGATGAGGTTAGACTAAAGGAAATTTTTGAAATAATAGCTAAAGAAGATCCTACCTTTAGTTATTCTGAGAGCAAAGAAACAGGGCAATTGATTATATCTGGAATGGGGGAATTGCATCTTGAGATTATTTTGACAAGAATTAAAGATGAATTTAATCTTAATGTATATACAGGAAAACCTCAAGTAAGTTACAGAGAAAGTGCTGGTAAAATTGTAAAAGAAGTTTTTGAGTTTAACAATATTTTTGCTGGCAAAAATATTGATTTTAAAATTGGAATGATCATTAAACCTTTGTCACGAGGCGAAGGAAATAAAATTGATTTTGAATGTAGTGTTGAACCTGTAATTAAGTCTGCAATATTGAGGGGAATTACATCCGCATTTGTAAGTGGAATTTTTGGATATCCTATTATTGATATTAATGTTAGTATTTTTTCTATTGTTTGCGGGGCTAATAAGATTAGCGAGAATGCTTTTGAGTCAATTTCAGGATTTGCCTTTCACAGTATTTTTCAAAAATCAGAGCCTATTAAACTTGAGCCAATAATGTTATTAGAAATTAGAACACCCATTGAGCATACAGGAGAAATTATTTCTACATTAAATGTTATAGGGGGCGTCATTCATTCGGTTAGCAATATTGGAGAGTATGATTTGATAAAATCAGAGGCGTCGTTTGAGAAACTTTTTGGGTATGCTTCTATTTTAAGAAGTTCTACTAAAGGACGGGGCAGCTTTACTATGGAATTTTCTTATTTTAAAGAAAAAGTAAGTTAAAGTTATTAGTTTTTAAGGCAAAATGGCTTTTCTTGTGTTTATTATTTTTAAACCCAATTAATTTTATTGATGAGTTTTTATATAAAAATGATTTTATTCCCTTTTTTGTTAAGCTTTAAGTTTTTGATATTTTATGAATGTTATATTATGATGTAAAATATTTTTTAGCCTTATAAAGGCATGTTTGTCTTTATAAGAATAGATAGAATATTGTATTGGTTTTTTTGATATGATATTTTATAATATTTTTTTATTTTAAAAATAAAGGAGGTGTATTATGCAGGGTGAAAATATGGTTTCAATTAGAGGCGGAAATAGAAGAAAAATTCTTCTTAGTTTGAAAAATATGCAATATTCAAGAACAGACTTGGCTCGTAAGTTAAGCTTGACAAATGCTGCAGTTACTATTTTGACTAATCAAATGATAAAAGAAAATCTTTTGATTGAAGTTGGTTCTAGGGTGTCTGATGTTAAAAAACATGGACGAAAAGAAATACTTCTTGATATTAATAAAGATTATGCGTATTCAATGGGAGTTATTATTTCTAGCAATTATTTTCAAATAGGTATTGCTAATCTTAAATGCGAGGTTTTAATAAGCGAGACGCATTCTTTTGAGCCTCCAGTTAGTGCTTATGATATTTTAGAAAAAATAAAAGATCATATGATAGAAATTATTTGGAAACACAATTTCTCAAGAGACAAGTTTATTGGCTTAGGCTTTAGTATTACGGGGTTAATAAAGGACAAAGAATTGGGCATTGTTAATGACAGTTATGGAGCATGGATTGAAAAAGATGTTCCTGTTAAGAGAATACTTGAGGAATATTTTTCACTTACAGTTTATATTGAAAGTTATGTTAAAAATTTATCTCTTGCCGAATTTATGGGTAAGAATATAGATAATATTATGTTTTTTGACTACACAGATACTGCTGAACTTTCAATTTGGTCAGGCGGCAATGTTTATCCTGGTTTTAATAATAAATCAGGTATGGTTAGTCACATGATAATTGATTATGAAGGAGAAAAAAATTGTCCAACTTGTGGTAATAAGGGTTGTGTCAATATGCTAATATCTAATTTTGCTTTGCAGAGATTGATTTCAAAAGAGTTTATGAATGGTGAGATTCCCGAGCTTTATGAAAAGTATGAGGGTAGATTGAAAAAGGTTACAATATATGACATTTTTTCTCTTTATGAAAAATATGATTTTATAAATAAAATTATGCAAGATACTGTTAAGTATTTGGCAATAATTATTATTAATATTCAAAGAATGCTTGATTTTAATTATTTAGTACTCTATGGGCAAAGTTTTAAATTAAAAGCTTTTTTTGATTTGTTAAAAGAAGAGATTAAAAAACTCAATAAAGAGAATATAGTATTAAATCTTAGTTCATTAGATACTGAAGTTTCTGTTGTTGGACCTGCGTCTAGTGTTATTTTTAATAAATTTTATTTGACTGGAGGAGATATTGATTAATATTGACTTTTTTTGTATCTTATATTTGACAAGATTATTTTTGAGAATAGGGGTTATTTTTAATGCTTGAAAGTTTGGGGTCGAATTTTAGAAATTTTATAAACTACCTTTCTGGAAAATCTACGATAAATGATAAAAACATTTCAGAGGCTATTGAAATTATTAAAAATTCTTTAGTTGATGCTGATGTTAATTTAAGAGTTATAAGGCGTTTTTTAAATTCTATAATTGAAGAATCCAAAGGAGTTAAAGTTTTAAGGGGTATTGATCCTAAGTCTCAGTTTATTAAAATTGTCAATGATAATCTTGTTAGATTTTTGGGAGGCAAAAGTTATGAGCTTAGTTTACATCCTGCCAATAAACAATCTTATATTCTTATGCTGGGGCTTCAAGGTTCTGGCAAGACCACAACATGTGCCAAGCTTTCTTTAAAGCTTAAAAAGGAAAATAGAAAAGTACTTATTGTAGCTGCTGATACTTTTAGAGCAGCGGCGGTAGAGCAGTTAAAAATATTGGGTGGTCAAGTGGGTGTTCCAGTATTTTCAATTGAAGGGGAAAAAGATCCTATTAAAATTGTTAAAGCGTCTATGAAGTTTGCCGAGTCTAATTTTTTTGATTCTGTAATAGTTGATACTAGGGGGCGACTTGAGATTGAATCTTTGTTAGTTGAAGAGATAAAAAAAATCAAGGGGATTTTGCAACCCACAGAAACCATTTTAGTGGTAGACTCTATGATGGGTCAAGTTGCTGTAAATATTGCTAAGGAATTTAATGAGAACGTTGGACTTACTGGTGCAATATTTTCTAAGTTTGATTCAGATACTAGAGGGGGAGCTGTATTATCTTTTAAAAGTATTTGTGCAGTTCCTATTAAATTTATTGGCGTTGGAGAGAAAGTTGAAGATCTTGATTCCTTTTATCCAGAAAGAATTGCTTCTAGAATTCTTGGCATGGGGGATGTTGTTAGTCTTGTAGAGAAGGTTCAAAGTGTTGTTGACAAAGAAGAGGCTATTAAGCTTGAGGAAAAAATTAAAAAAGCCAATTTTAATTTTGAAGACTATCTGAGCCAATTTAGGCGCATTAGACAAGTAGGAGGGTTTTCTAATTTTATAAGTTTTTTACCAGGTGTTTCAAAATCGATGCTAAATAGCAATAATTTAAATGAAGAAAGTTTTAATAAAGAAGAAGCCATTATTCTTTCTATGACCAAAAAAGAAAGAATAAATCCAGTGATTTTGAATAATCCCTCAAGAAAAAAAAGAATAGCCTTAGGAAGTGGAACAACTGTTTTTGATGTTAATAAGCTCATAAAAAAGTTTAGTCAAACAACTTTGATTATGAAAAAGATGAAAAATAAAGATTTTCAAAATAAGATTGCATCCCTTTGGGGAAAATAAGGAGGAATAAATTTGAGCGTTAAGATAAGATTGAAGAGAATGGGAGCTAAAAAAAGGCCTTATTATAGGATTGTAGTTATGAATTCTACTTCTCCTAGAGATGGTAGAGCAATTGAAGAACTTGGATATTATCATCCTGTTGAGAAGCAAAATCAAATAAAAATTAAGGAAGATAGAATTAAGGATTGGATAAGCAAGGGAGCAATTTTAAGTGATACAGTAAAAATGCTTTTAAATAAAAACAACTTGAATGTGAAAAGTCAGGAGGTTTAGATGAAAGAGTATGGGAATGAAATTGAGCTTATAGAGTTTATAGTAAAGTCTCTTGTAGATAAAGAAGATGAAGTAAAACTAAATGTAATTGAAGGGGAAAAATCAACTATTTTAGAATTAAGGGTTTCTCAAAGCGATGTGGGCAAGATAATCGGAAGACGGGGTCGTATTGCGCGGGCTATTAGAACTTTGCTTGGAGCTTGTGCTGCTAAAACCAACAGGCGAGTACAATTGGAAATTTTAGATTAATTTATGTTTATTAAAGGCGTTATATTATCGTCTTATGGAGTTGATGGGTATGCTAAGGTTAAAAGCATATCCAATAATTTTTGTGATTTTATTAATCTAAAAAACAATAAAGTTTTTTTAAAAAAAAACAATAGGCCTGCTATTGAAGTTAAGGTTGTAGATGTTAATATAAAGGGTAATTCCTTATTTTTGAAGTTCGAAAGGATTAATACCCCGGAGGCAGTTAAGCTTTTGATTGGTTTTGAATTGTGGGTTGATGATTCGCTTGCATCGAGTTTAAAAGAAGGCGAATATTATTTAGGAAAACTGATTGGATATGCTGTTGTTAGTAACAATAAAAAACTAGGAGAAGTTGTAGCTTTCTTTGAATATTTAAATAGTATATTTCTTGAGGTCAAAGTGGGTATTAAATTTTTCTTTATTCCCTTTTTGAATATATATATTGGAGATATAAATGCTCAAGAAAAAACAATTGAGCTTAAGGTTTTAGATCTTTTAAAATGAAATTTACGGTTTTATCCCTTTTCCCAGCAATAATTAAACCATTTTTTGAAAATTCAATAATGAAAAAAGCTATTAACAAGGGGATAGTAAGTTTTGAGCTTATTGATGTTAGAGATTTTTCAAAAGATAAGCATAAAAGATGTGATGATTTGCCTTATGGGGGCGGTGCTGGGATGGTATTGAGGGCTGAACCGATTTCTTTTGCTCTTGAGCATGTAGAATCTGCCAAGAAAACAACAATATTCTTAAGTCCTTCTGGAATAAAGTATAACCAAGAATTGGCGTATTTATTGTCAAAAAGAGAAGAAATTGTTATAATTTGTGGAAGATATGAAGGAATTGATCAGCGTATTATAGATTTGTATGTTGATTTTGAGATTTCTATTGGAGATTATGTTTTATCTTCAGGAGAGATCGCAGCTCTTGTTTTAATAGATAGTGTATATAGGTTGCTAGATGGAGTAATAAATCCTAATTCTTTATTAGAAGAATCATTTGGTGTAAAAAATGGATTACTTGAATATCCTCATTATACCAGGCCCTATAATTTTATGGGAATAAGGGTTCCAGAAGTTCTTGTTTCAGGGCATCATGAAAATATAAAGAATTGGAGGCTTGTTAAAGCTAGAGAAAAAACTAAGAAAAATAGATATGATTTATACCTTAAATATTTAGAGATAATAGGAGAAGATAATGGATTTGATAAGAAAAATTGAAGCTCAAAATAAAAAAAATGAGGCTTTTGTCTTTAATGTGGGAGATACTGTAAGGGTTGTTTATAAAATTATTGAAGGTAGTAATGAAAGGTTGCAGAGTTTTGAAGGGATTGTTATTTCTTTCCAAAACAAGGGAATTGGCAAAACATTTTTGATTAGAAAAATTTCTTCAGGAATAGGTGTTGAAAAAATTTTTCCAGTATATTCTCCTATTATAGAAAAGGTTGAAGTTTTAAGAAGGGGAAAGGTTAGAAGGGCAAAGCTTTATTATATGAGGAATAGAATCGGTAAAGCTGCTATGAAGATAAAGGAGCGTCTTAATATTAAAAAAGTTAAGCATTAGTTTTTAATTATTTTAAATATTTTAGCAAATTAGTTCATAAGATAAATCAAAATTAGATTGAGATTAAAAATTATTTTGATTGATCTTTTGTTTTGTAAATTTTTATTCAAGTTTTAGTAAGGTTTTGCTGTTTTGAGAAATAATTTTGGCAAACGGGGTCGTGCATTTATTATGATTGAGAGCATTAATTACCTATTATTATTAAATTTCAATGTAGGCTTAATTGTACTTTTGTCTTTAAAAAGCTAAAGGTTTAAAGTTTTGATTTTTTGAAAAATTTTCAGGTTATGTGAGTGATTTTGTTCTTAAATATTTGTTTTTATTTTTTTGAGAGTAAATATTTATTTTTTGTAGTTAAGGAGATTTGATTTTGAAATATACTCAAAGTAAGTTTAAGAGTAGCAATTTTCAGAAACACAATAAACGTTTTTATGGCTTTAAGAATAAAAGATTAAATTCTGATAGCAAAAGTCAAAATGTTGCTCCACCAAATAGTTTTAATAATAGATCGACTGTTTTGAATACAGATAAACAAAATCTTTTTAAAGGTAAATTTAGAAGAAAAAGTATAAGATTTAAAACAAGAATAAATCTTGATGTTTCTTGTGCTATTTGTGAAAAAAAAATAAATGATATTGTTTTTAGCATGTCTTTAAAGGTTGAAAATGAAGATAAACCTGTTCATTTTGATTGTGCTATCAATAAATTAACAGCTGAAAATAATCTTTCAAGTAATGAAAAATTGGTTTATAAAGGTGCTGGTAAATTTTTTATTGTAGATACATCTTCTAGAGGAGAATATTTATATTTTAAAATTATTAAAGAAATTGGATTTGAAAATTTAGAAGAACAACCAATATGGCGTAAAAAAATTCTTAAAGATGTTAATAGAGGGTTTAGGCTTTCTTGATATGAAGGTGGCAGTTTTTCCAGGATCTTTTGATCCAATTACTTGGGGCCATATTGATTTAATTAAAAGGTCGTTGGCTATTTTTGATAAAGTTGTTGTTTTAGTAGCTAAAAACAAATCAAAAAAATATTTGCTAAGTGATATCGAGAGGTTTAGCCTTGCAAAAGATGTCATTTCGTCTTTAAATTTTTCAAATGTACTTGTAGATAGGTATAGTGGGTTTATTGTTGATTATGCATTAATTAATTCTATTAAATTTATTGTTAGAGGAATTAGGGCTTTTAATGATTTTGATATAGAGTTTGAAAGATATCTTGTTAATAATAAGTTAAATTTTAAAATTGATACTATATTTTTACCAAGTAGTGCAGAACATTTATATGTAAGGTCGGATTTTGTAAAGGAATTAATGAGCAAAAAGGATGTTGATCTTTCTAATTTTGTTCCAGAATTGGTGTTCAATAGATTAAAATCTAAGTTTATTGACAAATGACTTAATTAATATATATATTATTAAGATAATTTAATGTAGTTTAAAAGTAGTTAGGAGAAAGTAATGGCTGTTCCAAAATTTAAGCCTTCAAAATCTAGGAGTAGAACAAGGCGTAGTATAAATATGAGGAAAAAAATTCCACAATTTCAAGAATGTTCTAATTGTGGTAACCTTGGAGTGAGACATAGGGTTTGTTTAAAATGTGGATATTATAGGAATAACCAATATCTAGAAATAGGTTTGTAGCTTGTAGTAAGGAAGGTGTATTCATGGATAATGATGAAATTTTTAGCAAGGTTAGATCTATTATATCTGAGCAACTTGATAAAAAAGAAGATGAAATTACTATAGACTCTAGATTTGTTGAGGATCTTAATGCAGATAGTCTGGATATTTATGAGCTTTTGTATTTACTTGAAGAGGCCTTTGATGATAAAATCCCAGAGAACGAAGCCAATGAATTTGAGACAGTAGGCGATGTTGTTAATTTTATTAAAAAGAGAAAAGGTTGATGAAGAAAAATTCTTCCGATTTTTGCCTGAGTAGTGAAAGAAAAGCTCAATTGAGTGAATTTTTAGAAAATTTAAGCATTGATTTTAGTAATTTTGATTTGTTAAATACAGCATTGAGCCATTCGTCGTATTCTAATGAGTTGGATCAAAAGTCTAGCAATAATGAGAGATTAGAGTTTTTGGGAGATTCTGTGCTTAATTTGATTATTACAGATCATCTTTATAAAACTTATCCAAATAAAAGTGAAGGAGAGCTCAGTAAGGCCAGATCTTATATTGTTAGCGAAGATTCTCTATCTAATATTGCTAGGGAGATTAATCTTGGTTCTTATATTTTGCTAGGTAGAGGAGAGGAGAGTAATGATGGTCGAAACAAAAAAGGTATTCTTGCAGATGCTATTGAAGCTTTTGTAGGTGCTATTTATCTTGATAGTGGGTTTTTAAGAGCAACAGAATTTGTGGTTGGGCTTTTTGATATGTATATAAGATTGATGTTTAATAGGGGTGATTTTAAGGATTATAAGAGTTTATTGCAAGAATATGTTCAAAAGAAATATAAAATCTCACCAAGTTATAAGCTAGACAAGGAAATAGGCCCAGACCATGATAAGGTTTTTTGTGTGGAACTTTATGTTGGGGAAAATTTTATATCAAACGGAAAGGGCAAATCTAAAAAAGAAGCCGAAATGAGAGCAGCTGAAGTAGCTTTAAAAGCCATGGAAAATATTAACCTTTAAGGATTTAATTTTTTTTATAAGATAATTTTTAGTATTAAGCTTAGGATTTTCAATTACACAGCCTAGTAGTATGTTTAAAATTGTACCTATATTTTTATTTTCTATTTGTTCTAAATTTTGAATATCTTTTCCGTTTATTTTTAAATCTTTTAAAGAGAGAGGATTTTTCAGCAATTTTTTTCTTTTTATGTTTTTTATTATAAATAAATATTTTTTCTTTTTTCCTTTGAGCGCTTTGTATATATCAATGATTTCTTTATAATGTTCTCTTGTGCTCTTGCTAAGCAAATACCTAATATCACTTAATTTTTTGACATTAAAAATATTGTTATTATCGATTATGCTTCTATAAAATAAAATTAGCTTAATTTCTTTATTTGAGAATTTAAGTAAAGTTAGTTTTTCTTTTAGTTCTTTTATAGGTTTTTTAATTGTCAATATTGTGATTGCCTTTAGATAAAATTTGTTTTTATCAAGTAGAGTAATTTTTTTGATTACTTTTGTTTTTATTTCTAGATTAAAAAAAATTTTAAAAAAATCAACTTTTTTAAGATAATAAATTCCTTTTTGTATATTGACGCCTTCTAACAATTTGTGAAATTCATTTTTTATTCTTTCCTTTGAAATCATTAAAATATTTTCTTTTTTATATTTCATTGAAATTAAAGTATTTTTTTCAATGTTAAAATTAAGTGTGGATGAAAATCTTGCTGCTCTAAGTATTCTAAGGGCATCTTCCTCAAGTCTTTTATTTGGATTTCCTATGCATCTTATTATTTTCTTATTAAGATCTTTTTTTCCATTATAGCAATCTATTATTTTGAAGTTGAAAATATCCATTGCAATTGCATTGATTGTAAAATCTCTTCTTTCAAGATCCTTAATTAAATTTTTAGTGTATTCTACTTGTTTGGGAGCTCTGTTGTTTTCATATTCTTTTTCTATTCTGTATGTGGTGATTTCAAAGATTTTTTTATTAAAAATAATGCCAATTGTGCCATGTTTTATTCCTGTTTTAATATTATTATTTGGAAATAATGTTATTATTTCTTCAGGAGTTGCATTTGTTGCAAAATCAAAATCGTAAGGTTGTTTATTAAGTAGTAAGTCTCTTAAAGCGCCTCCAACTAAATAAAATTCGTAGTTGTTTTTTTTAAAAATTCTACCAATTTTAATTATATTTTGATTGTTTTTGCCTAGATTCATATAAAATTATATTATAGTTTAAATATTTTTTTTCTAAAATTGATTTACAATTTTAATTTATTTGAAGTATGTTGTAAGTAGTACTTTATTTTTTAAATGGTTTTATTGGGGGTTTATGAGTGGTAATAACAATAGCGTATACAACTCTATAGGTCAACTTTCAAAAGAGACTAAAAATAGATTGATGAATGATATAAGAAAAAACTTAGGTTTGAATTCTTCCGATTTTGTTTTACCCAATAGTAGCAATGAGCCTTATGTTGATTCTCAGCTTGAAAAATTTCTTTCAGGGCGATTAATGGAAGAATCATTTCTTATTAGAATGTGGTTGACTATTTTAAATTTTTTTCAGAAAGATAAAAGTAAAGAAGATATATATAAAGCTTATGTTATAAAAAACCTGGAAAATCAAATTAATGAAATGTGCAAAAATCCGGTAATAGATTTTAAGAGAGAGTGTTTGCATATTGGTTTTGTAGAAATGTTTTTTAGTGTTTACCGATATTCAATAGAATTGAAAGAATTTTTTAGGAAATTAGAAAAAGGTGGCATTGTTGTTGAGCAAACTATTTTAGAAATTATTCAAAGCAAAATTATTAATTCTAAGAGCAATTTGGAGGATTTTTTAGATGAAGGCGAATATGCGCTATTCTTAAAAAAAGAAAAAACCCAAAACGATTTAGAAGAATCTCTTAAGGTCAAGATAAATGAGTATATTAATTCTATTCCATCTAATACTTACAAAATTGTCTCTAATATGTTTGAGTTTTATTATGTTTTTAATAGTTTGGCGTTTTTTCCTTACAAATCTTTTTTTTCATTTTTCAATGTAGATCTTTTGGATAATGCTGAAAATATTAGCATTGTTGATCTTGAGGTTGGATTTGGAACCAGTTTTTCAAGTGTTAGTAAGTATTTAAATTCTTTTTTTGACATTTTGTATACATTAAAAGATGTTGAGATAGATGAGAATATCGTTAAAAGCATTATATCAAATTATTTTTCAATATCTGATGATATTAGTAATTCAGAGATAATTTCAAAAGAAGATCACATATCTCGAGTAGAATATGTATTGAAAAATGTTTTATCGATTGTATCTAAGATTATTGGCTTGTCGCGGACTTTACCTTATTTAGATATTTTTAGAGTATATTGCAAAAATCCTGTTGCATCCCCTAAAAAATATGTACCCTTTTTTGATTTAAAAAATTTTTATGAGAACATTTTATTTTTAAATGTTATGGGTCAGGCTATTAAAAATCGTGATAGCTCTTTAAAAGTTCTTGTGATTAAAGAAATAAAAAGTCTTGTTAGAGATCCTAGTGTAATTTTAAATTTAAAAGGCGATATTTTTAATGAATTAAATCTTGGTCGTTATAGTTTTAAAAAGTTGTATTTTCTTAATGATTTTTTTAAAAACATATATGATGTTAGAATGATGGAAGTTTTAAGAACTATAAATAATGTCGTATTAATTAATAATCATGATTTAAGAAATATATATGTTGACATTGAAAATAATATTACTGCTTTGAAAAAAGAAATTTATAATATTTACTTTGAGATTGATTATAAAAATGAAGAGTTTGAAAGGCATAAAAGAGATGGTAAAGTTGATGATCCTTATAGGGAAAGGGTTTTTAAATGGTGCTTAAATGAATCTGTTTCTATTGATAAGGTTTCAAATAGATTTGTAGATTATTTTATTGAGCTTAAAAAGAGATGTTTGTCTTTATTGGAAAATCAGAATGTTTTTATTCGAAAATCTTTAACGGTTTCTTACAAATCAATGGTAACTGAAAATAAAACAATTACATTAGCCGATGTTATTGGCAATCTTTTGGAAATCATAAATCAGGCACTTTTTATAATAAAAAATTTATAAATTTCATGAAAGCTTTTAAAGTAAAAAATCTAAGACGTTTTTCAAATTTTATTAGAATTTTGGTTATTGTGTTGTTTTTAAATTCTTTGTTAAGTTTATTCGTGTTTTTGGCTGGTTCTTACAATGTTTTTGTTTACAATTTTCAGAAATTTTATCTTGATCTTACTATTATTTTAAGTTCTGTTTCTTTTGGTCTTGAATCTACCAGGTTGATATTTTTTTATTTTTTGAAAAAGAAAAAAATTAATTATTATTTAATTTTAATTTTTAGTTTTATAATTTTTTTTTGTGCTCTTGTTTTTAAAATTTTTCTTTCTGGTAATAAATAGATTGGTAGGAAGATTATATTAATTATTAATCAATATTCTATTGACTAATGAATTTTATTTTTATAAACTAACTATTAGTTTTTGTTTGCCGACTTAGCTCAGCTGGCCAGAGCAGCGGTCTTGTAAACCGCAGGTCGTCGGTTCGACTCCGACAGTCGGCTTTTATGGGGCGGTACCGAAGTGGTTAACCGGGGCAGACTGTAAATCTGTTGGCTTTGCCTACGTGGGTTCGAATCCCACCCTCCCCAATTTTTAGTGGAATTATAAGTTATTGCCTTTTTATAATTTTTGATTGTGATCTTTTAAATGTGTTATGTCGTTTCATTTTGGTGCTTGTATTTTTGTCTATTTAGAAAAGTTATTATTGGTTATAAAATATGATGTTGGCTATCAATTAAAAATTTTAATTGATAGCCAAAGTGTAATTAGCAAAGACTTTTGTTTAGCTAGGAGATTTTTGTGCTTATTAAAATTGGAAAAGTGTTTATTCTTTTTTTCTTTTTAGGATCTATTTTGTCAATTTTTATATATTTTTTAAATTTATCTTCTTTAGCAAATGGCTTAGTTTATGAATTTAATGTTGAAAAAGGTTGGGGAGTCAAAAAAATAGCTAAAGAACTCAAAAAACAAAAATTAATTAAATCCGAACTATTTCTTGTTTTTATTTCGTATATTTTAGGCAGTGATAAACAATTTAAAGAGGGGAGATATTTAATAAATGGTAATCTTTCCACATTTGAAATATATAAGGAGTTTTTGAAGGGATCTTCTAACGTAAATATTGATGTTACAATACCCGAAGGGTATACTAGCAGAAGAATTGCTTTAAAGCTTAAAGAATTTTCTGTTATTGATGATATTCAAGATTTTATTTTTTTAATAAACAAAAAATCATTTATTTATGAGCTTGGGTTTGATTACGACTCTCTTGAGGGATTTTTATTTCCAGATACCTATAAATTTTATAGGGGTATAGAAGTAAAGAATGTAGTTCGAATATTTGTTGACAATTTTTTAAGTAAGCTCAAATCCATAGGTGTTGTTCTTGGTGATTATTCAAGTAAGGAGCTTTACAATAGGATAATAATAGCATCTATTGTTGAACGTGAATATAGGGTTAAAAGTGAGGCCCCAATAATGTCTTCGGTGTTTTATAATAGAATAAAATCTGGTATGGCATTACAATCTTGCGCTACTATTGAATATGTTATTACAGAGGAGCTAGGACGAAGCCATCCTAAGAGAATTTATTTTGCAGATTTAGAGATAGATTCTCCCTATAACACATATATCCATAAAGGATATCCTCCTACTCCAATTTCAAATGCCGGTATTATTTCGCTGCAAGCAGCTTTTTTCCCAAAAAATACGCAATATTTATTTTTTGTGGTAAAAGACTCTAAGTTGGGTACACATCAATTTTCATCAGAATATTCTTCACATCTTTTAGGCGCAAAAGATTATATTAAAAATTTTATAACTAAGGATTAAGCAGTATGAAGTATTTACAAACTGCGGCCTCAATTAAAAGCAAATTTGATATTGTAGCTATTGTGGAGCAGTATATTAAGCTTGTTAAATCAGGATCTGCTTATAAAGGTCTTTGTCCTTTTCATGCTGAGAAAACCCCTTCTTTTTTTGTAAATCCTTTGCAAGGATATTTTTATTGTTTTGGATGCAAAAAGGGTGGAGATGTTATTGGATTTTTAATGGATATGGAAAAAATCAATTACAATGATGCTCTTAAAATTTTATGTGAAAAATCCGGCATTCATTATGATGATTTAAAAATAAGTCAAGAAAGTGAAAATAAAAATGAAAATAAAGACATGATTTCAAAAATTTACTCTTTGAATTCTAGGTTAATTAATACCATTAAATTTTTTTTGAATCAAAACAAAAAAGCTTTAGATTATGTTTTAAAAAGTAGAGGAATATCTAAGGAAATCGTTAATTTATTTGATCTTGGATATTTGCCATTTAACGTTAAAAGTGGTTTAGAGCTTTATGATTTTTTAGTTTCAAAAGGATACTCTTCTGAAGTACTTAGAAAAAGTGGTTTGTTCTCGAAAACGAATCCCAAAGCTTCTATTTTATCTCAAAGATTAATTTTTCCAATTAAAGACTTTAAAGGAAATGTTGTTGGTTTTGGGGGTCGAGATTTAGATGGGAAAGGTTCTAAGTATATTAATTTAAGTGAAACTGAAGTTTTTAAGAAAAGGGAACTTCTTTATGGATTTTATGAGGGTTTTGAGGAGATTAAATCTACAAAATCAGTTATATTGGTAGAAGGATATATTGATGTTCTTGCTTTTTTTACATCTGGAATTAAAAGAGCTGTATCTACTCTTGGTACTACTTTTTCAAAAGAACACTTAGCCTTGATCCAAAGATATGCTAATGAGATAATATTTTCTTTTGACGGTGATGATGCTGGACTTTCTGCAACTTTAAAAGCTTATCAAATTTGTTTGCCATTTAATATTAATGTTAGTGTTCTTAGAATGGATTTTGGTCTTGATCCTGCGGATATTCTTAAAAGTGAAGGTGCAGACTCCTTACAAAAAAATTTAAATAATAGGTGTGATGCTTTTGAATATCTTTTGGATGTTTATTCTAATAAATATGATTTAAATAAAACTGTAGATTTAAATACCATGATTAATTTATTTTTAAATTTGATAAATTTATCAAAAGTAGATACTCAGAAAAAAATTTTTTTAGACAAGCTAAGCAATAAACTTGGTGTTGGTGTGACAACTTTATTAAAAGATTATTATAGAATAAAAGAAAGATTTGTAGTTGACAATAATAAAAGAAATTTGTATGCTCATAATGATGATTCTTATGAGAGGTATCTAATAGTAGCTTTGTTGAAAAATTTTAGTTATTTTAGTATAGTAAGGCGCAATATCATTGATAGTGATTTAATTAATATCGATGCCAGAAAAGTTTTTATGTGCTTTGAAAATTTATTTGAAAATAATAAAGATTTTTCATTAATGGATTTAAAAAAAAAATTAAAGGATACCTATAAAGTTAGTGAATTTTTTTTTGAAGAAATTTTAAATTCTGAATTTGAAGTGGATGATGAGATGCTCATTCATATTTTACTTGCAATCAAGAGAAGAAAATTAGATTCTCGTGTTTTGCTTTGCAAAAAAAGATATGATGGGGACTCTTTGGTAAATGCTAAAATTCAAATAAATGAGTTAATGTTTTTAAATATGCAGAGAAAAAATTTAAAAATCTACATAGATGATGTTCCAGGGAGTTAGGTTTTGTCGGATTTGGAAAAGAAATATTCGAAGCTGATAGAGGGTATTATTACTCATTTGGGAGATAGAAAATCTCTTAGTTTTAGTGAATTATCAAATTTACTTCCCGATGACATATTAGAACCAGAGGTTCTTGATTGTATTTGTTCGGTACTTGAGGATAGGGGAATAAGATTAGTTAATAAAATTTCGGAATTAGATCTGGTTGTCAGCGAAGATGGAAATGATGAAGAGGAAGAAGTTGAAATTGAATCTGATAGAAATTTTATGATCTTAGATGATGGTTTTCAAAGTGATGAGGAAGATATTGATATTGATGTTAAGCTGGATGATTGTGACGAAGAAGATATTTCTGTTAAGGATGATTTAGGTTCAGGTTATATTAAAAGCAATGTTTTAAAGGATAGTCATTCAGAAGATCCAATCAAACTTTATTTAAAGGAAATAGGAAAAGAGTTTTTATTAACAGGAAATCAAGAAGTTGAACTTGCAAAGCAAATGGATTCTGGAGAGAGTATAATTGAAAACATTCTTAAGAATGAGGGACTTGTTATAGAGAATTATTATAATCTTGTGAATACTATTTACTCAAGGATGGAAAGAGAAGAGTTTTTTAAAAGAGAAAAAGATAAGGATAAAGAGAGTAGTCCGGATTATTATAATAAAAAAAAAAGAATTGCCTCTTTTTACAAAATTCCTTTAAAGCCAATTCAAGATCGTTTAATAAGTTATGTGGATAATAAGCATAGGGTGTATGATCTTGGGGGGGATATTTTTGAAAAAAATTTAAAAAAGGAAAGATTGGCCCTAAAAGAGCTTTTAAGAGACATTCCTTTGTATCAAGAGGAGTTAAGGATTTTTTCAGATGATTATATTGACTCTGCTAACAAAATAAAAGATTTACAAAGACAGCAAAGAATAATTTTGAGCAGACTGAAAATTGAAAAAATAAGAGATTTAAGGGTGCTTGGAAGAGATTTAACTATTACTGAAAAAAAAATAGAGATAGAAAAATCTCTCAAACTTAAAGAAGATGCTATTAAAGAGCAGATTACAGAGGCTCAGCTTGCTCAAAAAGAACTTGAGAGAATTGAGATGTATTATGAATATCCAACGGATAAAATAATAAGCATGTCAGAAGAGATTGCTAAAGGTAAGCAAATGATGCAGCATGCTAAAGATCAGTTGATTAAGGCTAATTTAAGACTTGTTGTAAGCATTGCTAAAAAATATGCAAATAGGGGTCTTCATTTTTTTGATCTTGTTCAAGAAGGCAATATTGGATTGATTAAAGCTGTTGAAAAGTTCGAATATAAGAGAGGTTTTAAGTTTTCAACTTATGCTACTTGGTGGATTAGGCAAGCCATAACAAGGTCTATTTCTGATCAAGCTCGCACAATTAGAGTTCCTGTGCATATGATTGAACAAATAAATAGGCTTAATAGAGAAACTAGATATTTAATTCAAGTTTTAGGCAAAGATCTACAGATGAAGAGCTTTCAGACAGACTTGGGTGGGAGCTTAAAAAGGTCAAAACCGTAAAGAGTGTTTCAAGAGAGCCTGTATCCCTTGAAACACCAATTGGAGAAGAGGAGGATTCTGTTCTTAGCGATTTTATTGAGGATAAGGCAATAAAAAATCCTGCAAGTCACACATCTTTTGTAGTTTTGCAAGATCAAATAAGAGCAATTCTTGGAACTCTTCCTGAAAGAGAACAAGAAGTTGTAAAAATGAGATTTGGACTTGAAGATGGCTATTCTTTAACTCTTGAAGAGGTTGGACTTCATTTTAATGTTACAAGAGAAAGAATTAGACAGATTGAATCTAAAGCATTAAGGCGGCTTAAAAATCCCAAAAAAACTCAGAAATTAAAAGATTATCTTGAAGATTTAAATTGAACAGGAGGATTGATGGAAAATAATATTGATACATTAAAAAAACTTGAAGTTATATATAAGTCTAAGTTTGAACTTGAAGAAAGGCGAAAAAGTATTCCCAAGTATTTAGAGGCGAAAAAAAATCAGATTGAAGAATTGTCGAAAGTTCTTGTTGATTTGCAACAAAAGTTTAAGGAGTATCAAAAAGAAGACTCTGCTTTAAAGTTAGATATTCAAGATATTAATTCAAGAAAAAGCAAAGCTGAAGAAAAAATTGATAGCATTAAAACACAAAGAGAATATGAAGCTCTTGAAAAAGAACTTCAGGTTATTATTGACGATGAAGTTACAATTAGAAAAAAAATGACACATGTTAATGGACTTAAAACTAAAATAGAAAAGGAAATATTAGATGTAAACGAGAAGCACAGCAAAGAAGAAGAATGTTTTAGAGCTGAGAGTAGTAGTTTTGAGCTTGAGCTTTTAGAAATTGAAAAAAAACTTTTAGAAATAGAGAGTGAAGAGTTAAATTGTGCTTCTAAAATGAATGAAGATTTTTTATTTAAATTTCAAAGAATAATAAGAAATAAATCAAATGGAGTTGTGCCTTTGGTTAACAATGTTTGTAAAGGTTGTCATATGATACTTCCTATTGAATTTGCAAACAAAGTAAGGCGTGAGCCTAACGATATTAAATTTTGTCCTTATTGCAGTAGAATACTTTATTATCAGGATAAAATTCGAATAAGTGATGAAATAATTCCTGGTAGTTTGGCAGATCTTGTTGAATAAAATTTATTAATTTGATACTTTTTATTTAAGCTGGCAGTCAGCCATCGCTTAGTTTTATAAGTAATTAAAGCTTAAGAGGAAAGTCCGAGCTCCAATAAGAACATAATGCTAGGTAATGCCTAGGGGTTTTAAACCTAAGAAAGTGTCGCAGAAAATTACCGCCTTAAAAGGTAAGGGTGAAAAGGTGAGGTAAGAGCTCACCGCTTATTTAGCAATAAATACAGGCAAGATAAACCTCATTAGGAGCAAGATCAAGTATGTAAGCACCCTTTGTTCTTGAGGATATGCTTACGGGTAGATCGCACGATTTTTTTAGTGATAAAAAAACAAGAGAGATGATGGCATAGTACAGAACTCGGCTTATGGGTGTCAGCTTAATTTCATTAGCCTAAAAGAGAGTTTTAAATGGAAATAAGATATTTAAGATATATTTTTTACGCATTTATGATTTTCATTTTCATTTTTTTAATTTATTACATTTTATCATATTTTAAATCTTTTTCTAGTTCTTATTTAAAAGCAGGACCAACAGAAGTTGATTTACTTTCACTCTGGGATAAAAAGGAATATAAAGAAATAATAGATTATGCTGAGAATGATATTAAAAATCATAGATTTGATTTTAATTTAAATTTACTTTTGGGATTTTCATATTTTTATTATTCTTTAATAGTTAATGAAGGATATCTAAAAGGAGAGTTTTTAGATAAATCCATAGAAAGGTTAAGATTTTTAATTTCTATAAATGATGGAGTCTCCATAAGTCCTTTGTATTACATATTGGGAAAAGCATATTCTCATAAAGGAGAGTTTTATAGCGAGCTTGCTGTAAAATTTTTAAAGAAGGCCTTAAGTGCTGATAACTTTGATTTTGTAAACATTAAAGAAGATATTTTTGAATATTTAGGATATTCGTATCAGCTTTTAAGAGATTACAAGTCTAGTTTGAAATTTTTTGAAAAAGCTTTTAATGAAAATAAATCTGATTTAGTTCTTTGGAGTTTGGCTTATGTTAATTATAAGTTGAACGATATAAACAAAAGTATTGAGTATATAGAAAAAATAATAGAAGAAGAGAAAAGGAAATTGTCAAAGGGTGGGAAAACAGATGAAAATTTAATTCAAAAGGTATATTTACTTTATGGAGACATTCTATTAGATAAAGGTGATTATGACAATGCTTTTAATTACTATAATAAAGTTCTAGAAATTAATAGTTCAAATTCTAGCGTTTATGTTAAAATAGGAGATATATATAGAAAGAAAGATAAAGATTATCCTAAAGCTAGAAAATACTGGAGAGAAGCTCTCAATCTTAATCCTTATTTAGAAGCAGCAAGAGAGAGACTTGGAATTACTTTGGAAGACTTTTAGGGAGGTTGATTTGAATTTGTTTAAGTCTTTTTTGATAGATATTGGCATTGATCTTGGGACATGTAATACATTGGTGTATATCAAAGATTATGGTGTGGTTATGAGTGAGCCCTCTGTTGTTGCAATAGATATTACCAAAGGTAATAAAGTTGTTGCGGTTGGTAGGAATGCTAAAAAAATGCTTTGGAAAACTCCAGAAAATATTAAAGCTGTACGCCCACTTAGAGATGGAGTTATTGCTGACATTGAGAATACAGAGAAGATGATCAAATATTTTATTAATCAAATTTTTTCTCGTAAAAAATTATTTTTTAAGCCAAGAATGGTAATAGGTGTACCCACTTGTATTACAGAGGTTGAACGAAGAGCTGTAAAAGAGAGCGCAATGAATGCTGGTGCAAGAGAAGTTAAAGTAATAGAAGAATCTCTTGCAGCTGCTATTGGATCTGACATTCCTATTTTTGAACCTACAGGTCACATGGTGTGTGATATTGGAGGTGGAACTACAGAAATATCTGTTATTTCTCTTGGTGGTATGGTTGTAAGTAGAGCAATTAGGACTGGTGGTGACGAATTTGATGAAAGCATAATAAAGTATATGAGAAATTCTCATAATATTATAATTGGTCAACAAACAGCAGAAAAATTGAAAATTAAGATAGGAAATGTATATCCTGATATTCAAAATTTAAGGGTGGAAAAAATAGATATTAAGGGTACAGATGCTGTAACTGGTCTTCCTAGAAAGCAACTTGTTGATTCTATGGAAGTAAGAGAATCTTTGCAAGAACCTATAAATGTTGTTGTAGATGAAGTTAAGCGCACTCTTGGTGCAACGCCTCCAGAGCTTGCTACAGACATTGTTGAGCGCGGCATCATTTTGACAGGAGGAGGGGCTCTTCTTAAGGGCTTAAATAGGCTTCTTTCAAAAGAAACCGGAGTTCCTGTTTATGTTGCAGACAATCCACTTCTCTCTGTAGCTGTTGGTGCTGGGTTATTTTATGATTATGCCAATAGAATAGATATTAGTAAGAATATTTACAGTTTTATCAATGAATAAATTATGAATTTTCTTGTCAAATTCAAGAATTTTATCAAAGTACTTTTAGTATTGATAGTTTCTCTTGTTTTTATGATTTATGATTCAAGCAGTATTCAAAAGAGAAGATCTGATAATTTTTTGTTTTTTACTCTTAATTCTTATATTCAAAGCAGAATGCATGGAATTTTTAGTTTTATTTCAAATGTTTTTAAAACTGTAAATGAATACAAAAATTACAAGGACAAGATAGAATTTTATAAAAAAAGAATACAGCAGCTTGAAATAGTAACTCAAAATATACAGTCACTAAGGCAAGAGAATGTTCGTCTTAAAGAGCAATTAAATTTTTATTCGTCAAGCTCTAGTGATTTTATTTCGGCAGAGATTATATATCTAAACTATTCAAACATATCGACTTTAATGGCTATTAATAAAGGATTTAATGATGGAATAGAAAAGGATATGATAGCAGTTGCATATCAGGATGGATTTAGTGGTCTTGTGGGCAAAGTTGTAAAGGTCTATTCCAATACTGCTAAAATTTTGCCTTTGACTAATTATGAAAATTTTGTGTCCGCAAGGATTCAAAGTAGTAGGTTTATAGGGCTTATAGAAGGCAATGGTTATGGGAAAAAACTTGAAATGAATTACGTTAGTAGACTTGCTGAAAAAGATTTAAAAATAGGCGATTCTATTGTTACTGCTGGATTTAGTGAATATCCGGTTGGTATTTATATTGGAAAGATTACAAATTTTCATATTCTTGATTACAATTCTCTTTTAAAAATAGAAGTAGAGCCAGCTATAGTTTTAGATAAGCTTGAATATGTTTTTCTTATTAAAAACAACAAAGAGATTGGTGAATAATGGCAGCATTTTTTACATATTTTATTTCTAGCGCATTTTTAGGTAAAATTTTTCAACACTACTTTGCAACTTATTTTTATTTTTCAATAGATATTTTTTTAATTTTTCTAGTTTTTAATTCTTTAAATTTTATTTTTAATGTGGGATTATTATCTAGTATTTTATATGGTCTTCTTATGGATTATTTTACAGGATTACCACTTGGATTTTTTGTTTTTGGGTATACGATAATATTTTATTTTAACAATAAAATAAAGTTTTTCATGCCTAAAAATATGCTTAGCATGACAATATTTTTTATTCTTTCAAAAGTTATATTATGGTTTTTAGCTATTGTATTTTATGATTTTGTAGATTTAAAATCTTTTAATTATTCAATTTTTAACCTTGATCTTGTTGTAAATATAATGTCTATTAACTTTTTATATCCAATTCAAAATTACTTTACTAGAAATTTTTATTCATTTAAAGAGGATTATTAGTGGGTGTTATAAAAAATTTTAGATACAAGTTCGCCATATTTTTTTTAATAGTAATTATGGTGCTTTATTTGGCGATTTTATTTCAAATGCAGATCGGTAAGCATTTATTTTATGACAGAGAAGCCAATGTTTTTTTATCAAGATTGGAAAAAATCAATGCCTCAAGGGGCGAGATTTTAGATTCTAATTCCAATATTTTGGCAAATAATTTAACTATGTTTATTTTAAAGATAAGTTTGCAACAGTATTACAATATGCCTGCTGCCACTAGAATTGAGATGATAGATTTTTTATCAAACACGCTAGATATTGATAAATCAATTATTTTGTCTAAACTTCAAGAGCCTGGTGGATATCTTAAAGATGTTGAAATAATTGAACTTACTCCTAAGATGTTATTTAAAATTTCTGAAAAAAAGTTTTATTATCCTGCTCTTTTATGGACTTATTCTTTTAAGCGTAACTATTTAGTTGACGATTCATATTCGCATTCAATCGGTTATGTTGGGCAAATAAATCAAAGAGAGCTTAGAACGTTTTACAATGTTAGTGGATATGATAATACTTCTACGATTGGAAAGTTAGGCATTGAGCAAGTTTATGATAATTATATTAGAGGGCAAGAGGGGTTAATAAAATACAAAGTAGACTCTAAAGAGAGAAGAATAGACGATGGTTCTATTATAAGAAATATGGTACCAGGTAATGATGTTGTGCTTAATATTAATAAAGATATTCAAGATCTTGCCAAGAATGCTTTAGGCAAAAGGTATGGTTCTATTGTGGTATTAAAACCATCAACAGGTGCTGTTCTTGCTCTTCACAATTACCCTTATTATTCTATGAAAGATGTTTACAATAAAGATAATAAGGAGGATTACTCTTTTTTAAATAAAGCAATTCAATCTGTTTATCCGCCCGCGTCTATTTTTAAATTAGTTGTTGCTGCTGCTATTCTTGAAGAGAGAGTTATAGATAAAGATCGTAAAATTTATTGTCCTGGATATTTTAAAGTTGGAAATAGAATTTTTCATTGTTGGAAGCCCGGTGGTCATGGGTATGTTAATTTAGAAGAGGCGATTGCACATTCTTCTAATGTTTATTTTTATACACTTGGTCTTAAGTATCTTGGGGTTGATAGAATTAGAAAATATGCAAAAGAATTTGGTTTTGGAGAAAAAACAGGAATTGATTTGCCAAATGAAGTAGCTGGCCTTCTTCCTAGTCCTGAGTGGAAAGAAAAAACTTTCAATCAACCTTGGGTAGGAGGAGATACTGTAAATTTTTCAATAGGCCAAGGATTTTTAAATGCTACTCCTATGCAGATTGTTAATATGGTTGCTATGATTGCAAATGAAGGTGTTGTATATAAACCTAGAATTGTAAATAAAATTTTAAAAGGTGGTACTAATAAAGTTATTCTTGAGAATAAACCAGAAATATTAAGAAAGACAAATCTTATTAGTAAAAACACATTTAAACTTCTTAAAAAATATATGAGAAGTGTTGTAACTTATGGTACAGCAAAATATGCAGTTCTTACAAAAGCTGTTGAGGTTGGAGGAAAAACAGGGACTGGTCAAACTGGAATAGATGGTTTTGAAAATAGTTCTTTTATTGGACTTGCGCCTTATAACGGTTCAGCCGATAATCAAATTATTGTTTTTAGTTTGGTTGAGGCAAAAAGTAATGTGGATTGGTGGCCTGCAAAATCTACAGATTTAATAATGCAAGGCATTTTTGCAAATCAAAGTTATGAAGATCTTCTTAAAGGTTATAGACCATGGTACATTAGGTAGATTAATGGTTTTTAGAAAAAATTATGATTATTTGGCTTTGATAAGCTTACTTATAGTTTCTTTTGTTGGTATATTGTTGATTTATTCTAGCGATTACAATATTAGTGGATCTTTAACTAAGAATGAATATATAAAACAAACCTTTTGGGTAATTATTGGATTTTTTTTAATTTTTATAGTGGGTAAATATGATTTAAAATTTGTGTATAGCATGGTGTATCCTTTATATTTTTTATTAATATTGGCTTTAATTTTTACTGCATTTTTTGGAATGACAGTAAATGGAGCAAGGTCCTGGATTGGTATATGGAAACTTGGAGGACAGCCTTCTGAATTTGGTAAAGTTATTATTATTTTGACCCTTTCAAAATTTTATACTGAAAAAAAGGGGTATAATGAATTTTTTACCTTTATCGCTGCATTTTTATTAATTTTTCCATCGGTGATTCTTATATTGTTGCAACCTGATTTTGGTACAGCAATAGTATATTTAACCATTTTTATATTTATTTCTTTTTTTGCAGGAATAGATTTGCATTATGTTTTGGCATTTGCGTTGATAGGGTTTTTTTCTTTTGTTTTTGCAATTTTACCAGTTTGGTATGAATATAAGGTGAATATGGGCAATGTATTTTATCTTATTTTCTCTAATCCTTTTTATTTTAGAGTAATAATGGGGGTGCTGCTTTTAATACTTTTGATTTCTGTTTTAGGATTTTTTATTTCTAAATATGGTTTGAGTATTAAAATAATTTATTTTTATGTATTTTTTGCAAGTTCTATTTTATTGGTTTCAATAGTGCTTTCAAAGGTCCTTTCAAAGTTAATGAAAACCTATCAGATTAAACGGTTTTTGGTATTCTTAGATCCGGCTATTGATGCTAAGGGCGCTGGTTGGAATTTGAATCAGGTTAAAATAGCAATTGGTTCTGGTGGTCTTTTGGGTAAAGGATTTTTAAAGGGGCCTTATACCCATGCTAATTATGTGCCATCTCAAAGCACAGATTTTATTTTTTCTATTCTTGCCGAAGAGTTTGGATTTTTAGGTGTTAGTACTATTTTAGTATTATTTTTTTTTCTTTTTTTAAAATTTTTGATAATAATGAATAAAAGTCAAGATAGGTATATGGCCTTAGTAATATCTGGAATTTTGGGACTTTTATTTTTTCATACCTCATTTAATGTTGGAATGTCTTTAGGAGTTCTTCCTATTACTGGGATTCCCTTTCCTTTTCTCTCTTATGGAGGTTCTTCTACTATTACATTTTTCTTAGCAATGTCTTTTTATTTTAATATTGAATCAATAGTTGCTATGGATTGAGAATTTATTTTTAGTTTTTTGTTTTCTTATCTCTATTTTTTTAGAAAATTTTTTTGTATATTTTAATTTAGTAATTATAAATATTTGAGGTGCATATTTTTTGCGTAAAAGTGATGAGTGTGAATTTTAATTTTTTAATAAAAATCGAAAGGCTAAAGGTATTTTTGTGAGCAAAGATTTAGACAAAGAAGATGTTCTTTACAAAAAAAGACACTCAATAGCTCATGTTATGGCAGAGGCTGTTCGTGATTTATTTCCAAATACCAAGATTGCAATAGGTCCTCCCATTAAAGATGGTTTTTATTATGATTTTGAATTTAAAAAGCAGATAACAGAAGATTCTCTTTTAGACATAGAAAATAGAATGAGAGAAATTTTAAAGACTGGGAGTTCTTTTGAAAAAGAGATAATAAGCGTAGAGCAGGCTCTTGAAATTTTTAAGGATGAGCCTTATAAGATTGATTTGATTAAAAATTTTGATTTACAAAATGAAGTTTCTATTTACAAGAGTCATAATTTTGTCGATCTTTGTAGGGGTCCTCATGTTGAGAACATGAATAAAATTGATCCAAAGGCATTTAAGCTTACTAGCATTGCTGGAGCTTATTGGCGGGGCAGTGAAAAAAACCCAATGCTTACCAGAATTTATGGAACCTTGTGGAATAATGAAAAAGAGCTAAGATCTTATCTTAATTTGAGAGAGGAAATAAAAAAAAGAGATCATAGAAAGCTTGGAAAAGAGCTTGATTTATTTTCTATTCATGAAGAGATTGGACCAGGACTTGTTTTTTTTCATCCCAATGGTGCTAAAATAAGAACTTTAATAGAAGATTTTTGGAGAGAAGAACACTCTAAAAATGGATATGATATTCTTTTTACTCCTCACGTTGGCAAATCTTGGCTTTGGCAAACTTCTGGTCATTTAGACTTTTATAAGGATAGTATGTTTGAAAAAATAGAAATGGATAAAAGTGATTATTATCTTAAGCCCATGAATTGTCCTTTTCATATTGCAATTTACAATACAGGTAAGCATTCTTATAGAGATTTGCCATTTAGATGGGCTGAACTTGGCACTGTGTATCGTTATGAAAAGATAGGCGCTTTGCATGGCATGATGAGGGTCAGAGGGTTTACTCAGGATGATGCTCATATTATATGCACGCATTCTCAAGTTTTAGATGAGATTAAAGAAGTTCTTAGGTTTGCTATTTATATGTGGAGTAAATTTGGCTTTAGCAATCTAAAGGCATATCTTTCTACAAAGCCTGACAAATCTGTGGGCAATGATTCTGATTGGGAAATGTCTTTAAAAGTTCTTGAAGAGACTTTAAGTGATTTTGAAGTTCCTTATGAAATTGATAAAGGGGGAGGTGCTTTTTATGGGCCTAAAATTGATCTTAAGATAGTTGATTCGCTTGAGAGAGAGTGGCAGATGAGTACAATTCAATTTGATTTTAATCTCCCTGAGAGATTTAATATGACTTATACTGCTGAGGATGGTAAAGAAAAAAGGCCATTTATGATTCATCGAGCTTTGTTGGGATCTATTGAAAGATTTTTTGGAATTCTTGTAGAGCATTATGGTGGAGCGTTTCCTTTATGGTTATCTCCTATTCAAGTAGTAATCATTCCTGTTAACAATATTGTAGAAGGTTATGCTGTTAAAGTTTTTAATAAATTTAAAAATGAGGGGATTAGAATAAAACTTGATAATAGTTCCTCAAGAATGAATGCTAAAATTAGGGAATATCAAGCTAAAAAAATACCTTATATGTTTATAATTGGTGAGAGAGAAGCAACAGAAGAGAGAATATCTATTAGAACAAGAACAAATGAGCAAATAAATGGAATGAAACTTGCTGAAGCTCTTAAATTTATTTTATTTAAAATAAGAGACAAGGAGATTTGATAAATTGAATAATTTAATCAAGGTCATTACCCCCAATAAAATAACATTAGCTAGAATTGTACTTTCCTTTATCATATTAATTTTATTTTTTTTGGAAAATGTATTTTTTTCGTATTTATTTTTTGGAATTATTTGGTTTTTAATTATTTTTAATGAATTTACTGATTTTATTGATGGGTATCTTGCAAGAAAATATGGTCTTGTTAGCAATGTAGGTAAAATTTTAGATCCTTATGCGGATGTTTTGCAACATTTAACTTATTTTGTTTTTTTCTTTTACAAAGGTATAACCCCTTATTATTTTTTTGTAATATTTATTTATCGTGAAATTTCTATTGGGTTTGTTAGAAATTTAATTATTCAGTTTAATGTAGTTCAACAAGCAAATTTTTTAGGAAAATTAAAGTCACTTCTTTATGCTGTTTGTACTTTTGCAAGTCTTTTATTTTATACTTTAAATCAACTCAACTTTACAGAACCTGTTCAAAATTTTATTAGTTACATTTTAACTTTTGAATTTAAATTTTTATTTATTGTTCAAATGACATATGTTTGTGCTGCTTTTTTTGCAATTTTATCATTTTTAGAATATGTGTTAATATTTTTGAATGTAAAAAAATATGAAAATAAATAAGACATTCATTTTGCTATTTTTATTTACAAAACTTTCTTTTATTCAAGCTCAAGTAAATCAAATCTTAACAGAAATTAGTCCTTTGAGTATTTTAAATAAAAATGGGAAAGGAAGTGTTTATTTGAAAGTTAGCAAATCTTCTGATTATATTTTAACCCTAGATAAAAGTTCAAATTCCGATTTTGTTTTTAAAATTTATGATATTTCTAATAAAAAATATATAACTGATAAAGTAAAAAAAAGAGATTTTAAACTAAGATTAGATAAAAATTTTCTTTATGCAATAATATATGTTGGTACTAAAAATGAAAACATAAGGTTTTCGCTTACAGATTTAGATTTTTCAATTTTAAGTAGCGATTCTCTTAAAGCTAAAACATCTAAGATCGAAAAAGAAGATTTATTTTTTATTTTAAAAGATTTACCTGTTTTAAATTTAGCTGCCAAGCTTAAAAAGTATGTATTAAGGATTTATAAAAGCAATATTTATATTGCCTATCAGTTAGAAAATAGCGATGACATTAAAGTTGCTGAATTTATTGAGGGTGTTGGTTGGTTTAATCTTGATTCATCTGTTAATGGAAATATTACTAATATAGTTAATTTTGACTTTTCAATTAATTCGAAAGGAAATTTATATATTGCGTTTGTTACAAAATCAGGAGCTGATTTTGCCAGTGAGCTTATAGTTAAAAAATTTAATAGTAGAAAATGGATTGATATTAGTCCTGGGCACATAGAAAATTTTGGATCTTTATTGAATATTAGCATCGATTTAAAAGATAGGTTGTATTTAGCATATTTGAGGAAAATTGGGGGTGAATATAAAATCAATTTAATTTCGAATATGGGCTACGGAAGTATTTGGACCGATGTAATACATGCTTATTTAAGTAAAGGTGATTCTAATGTTAATTCATCAAACATTGGACTAATATCTGAACCTTTTTTGGGCATTTTTTATAATTATAAGTCAAACAATGAGATTAAATCTGAATTTATTGTAAACAATGAGAATGCTTGGGTAAATTCCAATATTTCTTCTGTTTATATGGCTAATTTTATTAAAGGCTTTTTTGATTCTAATTTTAATCAAATAATTATGAGTTTTGTTTCTGAAAATAGACCTATTATAAGCATTTGTCCTTTGAAAAGTAATAGATGGATTAACATAAGTCCTAATGTTGAAATGGAAGGTTTAAGTACTGACATTGGGCTTTATAATAATACTTTGTTTTTAGCTTTTGAGGATAATAATAATGTGAGATTAATTTATTTTAAGAATAAAAATTGGTATTTTTTAAATAAGTTGGAGAATTTTAAAAGCGATGTTAAAAATCCTCAGATTGGAATTTATGGTAATCAAGGGCTTATAATCTCTACTTTAGGCTCTAATTCCAATGAATTATTTTTTACTTTGGTTTGCCAATGAAAGTAATTCAGAGTAAGGTCTAGTTTCAAGGTTTTCTTTTAATCCAAATTGATTGATTATATTATCAATCTCTTTTTTTGCCAAATCTATATCATTTTGATTGTTAATTATTTTTTCTATTTCTAAAAAAAATCCAAGATTTTTTATTTCGTTTATTTCTATATTTAAATTATTAGCTTGATAAATTAGACTTTTTTTTATTTTTTTGTATAGCTTTTTAAATTTAAGTTCTTTTATAAGAATTAAAAAATTATTAATACTATCTATTTTGAATTCTATTTCTTTATTAATTTCTATATTATTATTGTTGTTGTTGTTGTTGTTGTCTAATATTTTTTTTTTAAATGTAACAATTTTTTCTAGAGTATTTAATTTTCTTATTCTTATAATTTTTTTTTGGTTTGAGTAATAGATGTCAGTTTTTATTTCTTCTTTAATAAACTTAAATTTTTTATTTGCTAGCTTAATAATTCTTTTTAACTCTTTTGGGGGAATAAATGCTTTTGATTCTATTTCAAACATATATTAAAAATAATGTAATTATGATAATATTTCAATGTTAAAATATTATGCTATATAAGATGAATTTTTAATAATTTAAACAACTTTTTGTATGATATGTTGAAATTTGAATTTAGCGACAGGTTTTTACTTTTTAGTTATTTCGTTTTAATTATGTTTGTAGGCTCTCTTTTGTTGATGTTGCCTATTTCCTGGGAAGGTGATGGCAGATTGGCATACATCGACGCTCTTTTTACTGCTGTTTCTGCTGTAAGTATTACAGGCCTTATAACGGTTAAAATGGAAGGCTTTTCTACTTTTGGATTTATTTTAATAATGTTACTAATCCAGCTTGGGGGACTTGGATTTATAAGTATTACCACTTTTTATTTGCTTATACCTAAAAAGAAAATGAATTTAACAGATGCAAGAATAATAAAGCAGTATTGCCTTTCAAATATAGAATATAATCCTATTAGAATTTTAAAAAGCATATTGTTTATAACTTTTTCAATTGAAATGATAGGTTTAATATTAATACTTATTTGTTTTAAACTTAGGGGGGTGAATATTTCATTTTTAGAGGCTTTATTTACGACAATTTCTGCTTTTTGTAATGCAGGTTTTTCCATGCATTCTGAGAGTATTTATGCATGGCGAGATGTTCCTGAAGCTATAGTTGTGGTCTCTATTTTAATAATTTGTGGTGGGCTTGGGTTTATGGTCTATAGAGATGTAAGGAATACTATTAAGAACAAAAAAAAACTATCGCTTCATGCCAAAATAGTTTTTTCTTTAAGTTTCTTTTTAATTATAATTGGAGCAATTTTATTTTTTTTTACAGAGATGCATAAATTAAAAGCTGGTTATTCAATGAGTACTTTAATATTTAATTCAATTTTTTATTCGATTAGTACTAGAACAGCTGGTTTTAATTATCTTGATAATTCTTTAATAAGTGGAAGAACTCAAATAATTTCTCTGCCATTCATGTTTATTGGTGGTGCACCCGGATCAACTGCAGGAGGTATTAAGATTACAACATTTTTTTTAATTGTATTAGCTGTTGTTAAAAATCAAAGCGGCAATGGATATATTATTGGGTCTTACAAGGTTTCAATAGATAGTATAAGATTTGCGCTTTTATTTTTTGCAAGAGCTATTTTTATTTTAAGTTTTTCTTTTTTTATGCTTCTTTTTTTTGAGGGAGGATCTGGCAATTGGAAGGTTATTGATTTGGGTTATGAAGTATTTTCTGCTTTTGGAACGGTTGGTCTTTCGGTTGGAGTAACTCAGGATTTGTCATTTTTGGGGAAAGTCATTATAATTTTTACTATGTTTGCAGGACGAATAGGGCTTTTTTCAATGGCTGTTTTTGTTTCAAGAAGGTCGCGTTTTGAAGAATTTACAAGGCCAAGGCAAGATATTTTGGTTGGTTGAAGCACATGAAAACATTTGTTATTATTGGACTTAGTAATTTGGGAATTCACCTACTTGAAGATTTAAGTAAGCTTGATTGTCAAATTATTATTATAGATACATCTAAAGAGCTTATTGAAGAATATGATGTGATATCTACAGAAAGCTTTGTTGTTGAGCAATTTACTAAAAATGCTTTAAAAAGAATAATTCCAGTAGATACAGATGCGGTTGTTATTGACTTTGATGATGATCTTGGCAAAAGTGCTCTTGTTACTCACTATTGCAATCTTTTAGGTTTGAAAGAAATATGTGTTAAGACCGAAAATAGGGATGATGCTGAAATATTAAAAACCCTTGGCGCAACAAAAATTATATTTCCAAGTAAAGATGCTGCAAGAAGATTAACTCCATTATTAGTATCTCCGAATCTTTCAACTTATAATATTATTGGGTATGATATTATTGTTGCTGAAACTGTTATTCCCAAAGAATATGTTGGTAAAACTCTTTTTGAAGCCGATCTTAGAAGAGAATGTGGGATTACAGTTATTGCTGTTAGAAATTTAAGTAATTCTAGATATGAATTTGTTGATGGCGATTATTTTTTTTTAAAAGATGATAAAATTGTGATTTGTGGGAAACCAGATAGTATTGAAAATTTCACAAATAATAAAGATTTAATTAAAGATTTAATTTCGGGCTCTAAAGAAGATGAAAATTTAAATAAAGATTCTGAGAAGAAATCGAGATTTGTAGGGATTTTTAATTTTATGAAAATTTTTCAAAAAGATCGTAAGGATAATTAGGATTTAAGAATGACTAAAATTATTCCTGTAGCAAGTGGCAAAGGTGGTGTTGGAAAAACATCTTTTGTTGCAAATGTTGGTTACAAGCTTTCTAGTTTAGGTAAAACTGTAATACTTGTTGACCTTGATCTTGGAGGTTCTAATCTACATACGTGTTTGGGAGTTAAAAATAAGGGTTTAGGCATTGGTTCTTTTATTAATAAAAAGAGTAAAAGTTTTTCAGATTTAGTATGTACAACGCCGTATGATAAACTTTATCTTATTCCAGGTGATGCTCTTTATACGGGAACAGCTAATCTCCCTTTTTCTATTAAGAAAAAAATTATAGAATCCATTCAAAAAGATCTTATTGCCGATTTTATTTTTTTAGATTTGGGATCTGGAACTTCTTATAATACAATAGATTTCTATTTAGCATCTTATAGCGGCGTAATTGTTACAATACCAGAAACTCCTTCCATACTCAATGCTTATTCTTTTTTAAAGAATGCTCTTTATCGTCTTTTGTATTTAGGATTTCCGCAAAAAAGCCCCGAACGGGAGTATATTAGTAATTTTTTTAAAGATAAGATTGAAGGTACAAACCGTGGATTTAAAGATTTGGTTATTGGGATTGAACTTATTTCTTTGAGTTCTTCTTTAAAAGTTAAGAGAATGATGAATAATTTTTATCCCAGAGTTGTGTTAAATAGAATAGAAACTAGTGAAGAGATTGCTATGTGTGAAAATTTGATTAATGTTGTTAAGAATAATATTAATATACCAATAGAGTTTATAGGTTTTGTGCCTTTTGCAAAAAGTTTCAGAGAGGCTATTAATAATAGAGTGCCATTTATTGATTTTGAGAAAAATTCAAAGTTGAATAAATATTTTGAATTCATAGCTGGTAATCTAATTAAATCTCCTATTGAGGGGTCTCCATATATTTACGATGACATATACGATATGATTAAAGATCAAAGTCGATTTATTAGAAAATAATTAGGCTATAATTCTATAAAGAGGAGTATTTGGTGTATAGAATTAAAAATGAAAATTTAGATTTTAAAATAGATAACTTGGGAGAATGCAAGCAAAACAATCCTTTGATTGATTTTTATGCTAGTGAGGGTTCTTCACATTTTGTTAATGAAAAAAATAAAATCAAGTTTAGTGTATATAGAAATGAGGACGAGGGAGATAGATATGAAGATGTTCTTTTAGAAAAAGCCGGTCCTAGAGAAAAAATTTATTTTGTGCCCAGACATGTTAAAGCTGCGATTACTACTTGTGGTGGACTTTGTCCTGGCTTTAACGATGTTATTCGTTCTATTGTTCGAACTTTATGGAAAATTTATGGGGTTCGCAATATTTATGGAGTAAAATTTGGATATCAAGGGCTTCTTCCCGAATCAAATTCATCTTTTATTAATCTTAATCCAGATGTTGTTGATGATATTAATAAATTTGGAGGCACTATTCTTGGTTCTTCAAGAGGCAGTATTAAACCTGTAGAAATAGTTGATACTTTAGAGAGAATGAACATTAATATGATTTTTAACATTGGTGGGGATGGTACTCAAAAGGGGTCTCTTCTTATTGCCGAGGAGATAGAAAAAAGAAATTTAAAGATAGCAGTTGTGGGCATTCCTAAAACTGTAGACAATGATTTTATGTTTGTTCAAAAATCTTTTGGCTTTGAGACTGCTGTAGAACAAGCTGTTGCAGCTGTTGCTGGTGCTCATTTTGAAGCCAATAGTGCTTATAATGGCATTGGACTTGTTAAAGTTATGGGGCGGGATTCTGGCTTTATTGCTGCTCATACTGCACTTTCTTCTAATGATGTTAATTTTTGTTTAATTCCGGAGCTTGATTTTGATATAGAAGGCCCTAATGGATTTCTTGTTCATCTTGAAAGACGACTTTTAGAGAAAGAAAGCTTAGAAGAGATTCCTCATGCAGTAATATTGATAGCAGAAGGAGCAGGTCAAAAATATTTTGACCATTTTCCTAAAAAGAAAGACGATTCTGGGAATTTGCTTTATGAGGATATTGGGCTTTATATTAAAGATAAAATTACAGAATATTTTAAGGCAAAAAATATACAATTTACTCTTAAATACATTGATCCTAGCTATATTATTAGAAGTTCACCTGCTAATGCTAGTGATTCGCTCTATTGTGCTAGGCTTGGGTCGAATGCTGTGCATGCTGCAATGGCCGGTAAGACAAAAATGTTGATTAGTTTGTGGAGTACAAAATTTGTTCATATACCTATTAAGATGGCAGTAATTGATAGGAATAAGGTTAATCCAAATGGTTCTTTTTGGAGAGATGTTCTTTCAAGTACAGGACAACCAATTAGCATGAAGAATTAAATTAATTTAATTCTTTCTATTTGGCAGCATTTCCAGCAATATTTAATATATCCCAAGTTCTTGAGAAGGGTGGAGAATATGAGAAATCCATCATCCCTAATTCCTTTGTTGTAAGTTTTGAATAGATTGCAATTGCTAAGGCATGAATTCTTATTACGGCTCCATTTTTTCCTATTGCTTGTGCTCCAAGGATTATTTTGGTATTTTCCTCATAAATTAATTTAATATAAAGATCTTCTTGGCCTGGATAATAATTCGTATGATTTTTATCTTTTACAAAAATCGTTTTATATTTTATTTGAAGCTTTTTTGCATCTTTTTCTGTAAGCCCTGTTCTTGCAGCTTCTAAAGATAGTATTTTAATTGAAGCTGAGCCCAACGCGCCTTTAAATGCTATGTGATTTCCAGCTAAATTTTCGCCAACTATTTTTCCAAGTTTGTTAGCTGTTGTTGCCAGGGGTATGTATTCATTTTTTTTACTCACTATATTATAAATAGTTGCACAATCTCCTGCAGAAAAAATATTTTTTATACTAGTTTCACCATACTCATTTACAATTATTGCTCCATTTTCAGTAGTTTTAAGCTGATTTTCTAAAAATTCAGTAGCAGGTTTTATCCCGGTAGCAAGTATAACAGCGTCGGCTTGATAAGTATTTTTGTTTGTTACTACTCCTTCTACCTTTTTTTCTCCTATTAAACTTTTTACAAATTCATTTGTATGAAGATTGATCCCTTTTTTTATTAGTTCTTCTTCCATTATTGTAATTATTTCTTCGTCAAAGGAATCTATGAGTATGTGCTTGTCTAATTGAATTAATCTTACATTTTTTCTTTTATTTTTTGCTGCTTCTACCATTTCAATTCCAATGTATCCAGCACCAATTATCACTATATTTTTAATCTCTTCTTCATCCATTAAATTTTTTATTTTTTGACCGTCTTCTAAATTTCTTAGTGTATGAAAATTTTTTAGATTGATATTATTGATTGGTGGTATAATAGGTTTTGCACCAGTTGCTACCATGAGGCGATCGTAAGTATTGTTAAAAATGGTTCCTGTTTTTTGATTTTTTATTACAATTGTGTTGCTTTTTGCATCTACTTTGATAACTTTGTGGTTAGTTTTAATAGAGATTCCAGTTTTTTCGAATTCTTCTTTTGTTCTTGAGATCATTGTATTTGGGTTGTCAAAAAATCCTCCCACAAAGTAAGGCAGGCCACAGGTTCCAAAAGATACAATATTTGTTTTTTCATATATAGTAATGTCTAGCTTTTTGTTTAAGCGGTTTGCTTTAGCTGCGGCACTAGTTCCTGCTGATGTGCCTCCAATAATTATTATTTTCATCATTGTTTTCCTATTTATTTACTTATGAGCTCTTTTTGGTTGTATATATTGTGGTTGAATTGTTTGAGCTGTTTAGCCGATATAACACCTGCAAGCATTGAGCCGCCCACATTAACAGCCGTTCTTCCCATGTCAATTAAAGGTTCAACAGATATTACAAGTCCAACCAATCCCACTGGAAAGTTCATTGCTGAGAGCACCATTAGTGAAGCTGTTGTTGCACCTCCGCCAGCTCCAGCAACCCCAAATGAAGTTATTATTATTAATCCAATAAGTGTGAGTATAAATGAAATATCTGTAGGGTTTATTCCTTGAGTTGGTGCTATCATTATCGCAAGCATAGCTGGGTGTAGTGCTGCACAACCATTTTGTCCAATTGATGTTCCAAAGGAGCTTGATAAATTTGCTATTCCTTCGCTTACTCCCAGATTTTTAGTTTGAATTTCTATATTAATAGGTATGGTGGCAGCACTCGACCTAGATATGAATGCAAATGATAGTGCTGGGAATATTTTTTTTATAAAAGTAATTGGGTTTAATTTATTTATTGCAATTAATGTCATATGCATAAGAAATGTAAGACCTATGGCAATGTAGGAAGCAATTACAAATTCTCCAAGCTTTATTATGCTTTTGATTTCGCTGGTTGCTGTAATTTTTGTCATTAAAGCTAATATAGCATAAGGTGTTAGTTTTAAAATTAAAGTTACTACACCCAATATTATATCTTGAAGCGTTAATATTATTTTTTTAAAAAATTCTATTGATTCTGGCTTTTTGATAGATGTTTTAAGGGCGGCTATTCCTATGATAGCTGAAAATATCACAACTCCTATGGTTGAGTTTTTTCTAAGTCCTGCAAAATCTTCAAATATATTTTGTGGAATAAGATCTGTGATTTTTTTTGTGATTGGTGTTTGCTTTAATATTTCAAGGCCTTTTTGCAATTTTTCACTTTGTAAAATTTCGCTAGTTCCTGCTTGTAGTCCTTCGGCTGTCAATCCTAATACTAAAGCAGTGAAAATGCCAATTACGGCAGCAATACCTGCTGTAAATACTAGTGTTAATATTACAAGTAGGCTCATTTTTCCAACATCTTTACTGTTGGTTGATTTTATTATTGCAGATATTATTGATGTTATTATTAAGGGGATTATAATCATTTTAAGGAGCCTTACGTATCCATCGCCCAAAATACTTATCCAATTTATAGTTTCGTTTGTTATTTCTGAATTTGTTCCATAAAAACATTGAATAGTCATTCCAAATACTATTCCGATTGCTAACGATATAAACACTCTTTTTGTAAAAGAAACATTTTTTCTTTTACAAAAATAAACTATACTTATTAGAATAAGCATAGTTATAATATTAATTAATGTATATAACATACTTATCTTGTTCATTATTCCCTCTTATATAAGTTTAGTGCATTCTTTTTTAAACTTAAGGTGATATATTTAAAGATTAATTAATCTTGTTTTAATAAAATTTTTTTAGAATAAGATTCTATTACTTCATCTTCAAATGTGTTATTTTTTAAAATTTGGTTTGCAATAATTTTTCCTAGTTGGACTCCTTCTTGGTCGAATGAGTTTATATTTAATAGAAATCCCTCAAACATTACTTTATTCTCATAATGGGAGAGTATTGCTCCTATTGCATAAGGTGTTAATTCTTTTGAATATATTAGTGCAGAAGGCCTTTCGCCTTGAAAATTTTTATTTTTGTTACTATTTTCTTTGCCTTTTGAAAATGCTATTATTTGGGCTATTAGATTTGCTTTTAATTTATCATTGCTTGAGCTGTTATCAGTTATTGTATCTTCTTTAAGTTGTGTTTCATTGAAACCTATGAAATCCATTGGAACTATATCTGTTCCTTGGTGAAGCATTTGAAAGAATGAGTGTTGAACATCTGTTCCAATGCCTCCCCAAATTATTCTTACAGTTTTATAGTTTATTGTTTCGTTAAATCTATTTACACTTTTCCCATTACTTTCCATTTCAAGTTGTTGTAAATGAAGATAAAAATTTTCCATTGCTTTAGAATAAGCAATGATGCAGTTGCTATTGTAGTTGAGAACATTTCTTTCATATATACTAATTAGTGCTGCTAAGAGAGATGCATTTTCTTTTATGTTTTTGTTTAATGATTTTTTATCAGCTCTGTTAGCCCCTTTTATAATTTCTTTTACAATTTTTTCTGTGAAGCAAAGAGTAAGTAGTGTAAGTCCAACTGCTGATGTTGGAGAAAATCTTCCACCTATTGAGTCATGCATAAAGAAATATTCAAGATATCCTTTTTCCTCTAGTGCTAACATACTATCTTTTAATGTTATAATGACTATTTGTTTTTTATATTCTTTTATGCCATTTAATTTTAATTTGTTTATTAAGAATTGCATATTAGCTTTGGTTTCTAATGTATTTCCACTTTTTGAGACAATAATAAAAAGCGTTTCATCAACATTAATACTGCTTAATACTTCTTCTGATTCGTCTGGATCAATGTTTGAAATAAAATAACCATTCATTATAGCTAGATTGTGTTTTTTTGCATAATTTTTTATTGAGCTATAAAGAGCTTTTGGCCCCAGGCTAGACCCACCAATTCCTATTTGAACTACGTTTTTAAACTTTTTACCATTTGAGCTTTTAATGTTGCCAGAATGAATTTGCTTTGCAAAATTATATATTTTTTCAAGTTCTGATTGGAAAAACTCTCTCATATTTTCTTTATTGTCTTCTATTACGTCCTTACCAATTTGTCCTCTTGTAAGGTGATGCAAGACTTTTCTATTTTCACTAATATTGATTTTTTCTCCATCAAGCACTTCTTTATATTTTTCTATTAAATTTGCTTCATCGCTTAAATTTTGAAAAATTTTAAGGTGGGTTTCATTAATTTGCTTTGAAGCATAGTTATAATGTACACTATCTCCTTCTATTGTAATGTCATATTCTTTTATTCTTTTTTCAGTTAATGCCGTTTTGAGCACTTCTGGAGCAATTCCTTCAAGGATTTTAAAATTTTCAAGTTTATCAAGATTTTTGTAATTTAACATAAACACACACCTCTTTATTATGGTTTAAATTTTTCTATTTTTTCTTTTACACATGTTTTTAATTTTTAAGATAATAAATTTAAAAAATCTTATTATTATATTGCTTTCAGAATAAATTTTTAAGTAAGCTTCTCCTGTGTTTGCCTCGCTTCTTGTAAATGATTTTCTAACATTATTCTCATCAAGTTCAATTTCAAGTAAAGTTTTTTTGTTTTCAATTGAGATTACCTTTACCTCAACTTCTTTGTAACCTATTTCTTTTAAAGCTTGATATCTTCTAAGTCCTGCTATCAAGTTTTTATTTTTATCTATTATTATTGGATAAATTAATCCATGTTTTATAATACTGTTTTTAAGAGTTTCAATGTCTCCTATATTTTTCCTAATTCTTTTTTTTATTTTTATTTGATCGATATCTATTAACATATTGTTTTAATCCAATTGGATATCTTCTCCGTTGACGTCTTTATTGTTAATTTTCTCATTTTTATTGTTTTTTGAATTTAATTCTTTTGTGTTTTGTGCTTCTGTGTTTGTTTCATTAATAATGGCTTCGTCTTTAATTTCTTTAGTGTTTTCAATAGGCATTTCTCGGTTATTATTGTTATTTATTAGCTCTTGTTGTGAGTTTTTATTTTCTATTTCACTTAAGGGTTCTTTGATGTTCATTTCTATTTCATCTTCATTTTTATTTTCTTCATTATTATTGGTGCTTTCAAGATCATTGTTACTGTTGTTATTGTTAATACTTTCAAGATCATTGTTACTGTTGTTATTGTTAATACTTTCAAGATCATTGTTACTGTTGTTATTGTTAGTACTTTCAAGATCATTGTTATTGTTGTTATTATTGTTGATTCTTTCAAGATTATTGTTATTATTATTGCTATTGTTGTTAAAGCTTTCAAGATTATTATCAAGATATTCGAATTCAGGAGTGTCAAAATTTATTTCATCGTTATTATTAATCTCATCAATTCCATATATGTTAAATTCTATTGTATTTTTAAATTCTTGTTTATTTTCGTAATATTTTGATTTTTCAACTGGTTGGGTGCCGGAAATAAATAGTTCATTTATTATTTTCTCATCAGCAATTTCTTCTGGTAGTAGGCCAGTTTCTGCTTGTACAGGGATACTAATTATTCCTGCAGGCTTTACAAAAACTTTTTTGGGCAAGTTTTTGTGATATTCTGCCATGAATTCTCCCCAACTAGGTCCTGCTAATCCTGTTCCTGTTCCAGATATTCCCAGCGAATATCCTTTTTTGTCAAATCCAACCCAAAATGCTGTTGTTATATAAGGAGAATATCCTATTGCCCATCCGTCTGCCCAATTTTGTGTTGTTCCCGATTTTCCAGCAATGTCTGATTTAAAATTTTTGAGATTTGTATATCTTTGATTCGCTAAGGTTCCGTATTGAATTGTTGATTTCATCATATCTGTGATGATATAAGCGGTTTGAGGAGACACTATTTGAGTTTGATGTTCCTTGCTTTTTATTTTAGCCAATATGTTTGCTTCTTCATTTGTTATTATTCTTCCAGCTCTGTCTTCAATGTATCTTATCCCATAAGGTTCGATTTCGTTACCACTATTTCCTAAAATTGCAAAGGCTCTTGCCATTTGGATTGGAGAAACCGATATTACGCCTAGTGCTAATGGATAAACTTTCGGAAACGTTTTTTCTATTTCTTTTGGATCTGTTATTCCTAGTAGTTTTGAAGAGTAGCTAATTGCAGAGTCAAAACCTATCCTGTCTAATATTCTTAATGCTGGAATATTTAAGGACAGAGCTAATGCTTGGCGTGTTAAAACGTTACCCCTCCATTTGCCACCATAATTTCCTGGAGCATAAACTTCTCCGTTTTTATTTAGAAATGCTACCGGAGAGTCTGAAAACATTGTGGCAGCTGTTATTTTTTTTAGATCAATTGCGGCTGCAAAATATAATGCTTTGAATGCACTTCCAGGCTGGACTTTTGCTTGTGTAGCTCGATTAAATTCATTGTCTTTAGTATGCCCACTTCCCCCAACCATAGCTCTTATTGCTCCGCTTGTTGTATCTATTGCTATCATTGCTCCTTCAGGCTGTGCAATTAGTTTTGGTGTTAATTTGTTTTTAATAATATATTCTTTTGTTGCCTTATCTATTTTATCAATTCCAAGTATAGCTCCAAAGCTTGCAATCAGATCAATATTGTCTTCGTAAAATTTTCTTTTTCTTAGTTTTTTATATTGCCTTCCATTTATTCTTAAATTTTTAATTCCCAATAAATCTGATATTGCATCTACTACAGGGACAATTTCTGAATTAATAATTATTGTTTCAGATGATCTATTTGAATTGTGCATTGTTCTTGCTTTATTAATCATATCGTTTGTGACTTTATCTGCATATTTTTGTGCCTCAAGATCAAGGGTTGAATATATTGAGTATCCATCTTTATATATGTTTGCACCATCTGGTAAATATTTTAGTATTTTTTGTCTTATATATTCAGAAAAATAAGGAGCTTGGTCTTTTTTGTTTGAAATTGCAGATGTGTCAGCCATTCTAGTCCAATCATAATTTTGCCAGTATTCATTAAATTCTTTTTCAGCAATTTCAGCCTTGACTATTCCATTTGATACAACTTGGTTTAAAACTGCGCGCTGTATTTTTTTTGAAAATTCTGGATTGTAAAGAGGTGAATAAAGTTTTGCATTTGGAAGCTGAATTATCATCATCACAGATTCTGCTGTATTGATTTTATTTACACTTTTGCCAAAAAAGAATTTTGATGCTGCAACTATTCCATAGTTTCCGTTTCCAAAGTAAACTTTATTAAGGTACTTCTCTAGTATTTCGTATTTTGAGAGTTTTTTTTCAAGTTGAATTGCCCACCATATTTCATGTAATTTTCTCAAAATTGATCTTCTTGCTTGATTTGTGTAGAGGAGCTTTGCAAGTTGTTGGGTTAATGTGCTGCCGCCTGAAAAATATCTGCCAAGAACAATATTAAATGCAGCTCTAAATATTCCTATCAAGGAAAAACCTCGATGAGAAAAAAACCCAATATCTTCTCGTATTAAAAGCGTATTAATTAGATTGTCAGGCATTTTTCGCAAAGGCATTAATTCTCTATTCTCATCAGATATAAATTGAGTTATTTGTTTTCCATTAATATCTAAAAGTCTTGAAGGAACTGCTGGATTTACATATCCAAAATTTTTATCTTTTTGTATGTTTATAGTTTTAGATACTGCTAATGAGAGTGTAATAATAGAAAAGCTAACTGCAAAATATGTTAAATAAATAAGCAGCTTATGCATATTTATTTTTTTCAAATTGGGGCTATTTAATTTCATACTTTTTACTAAAGTATACTATAAGTGCATAAGAATTAATAATATTATAGGTTGATTGTTATAGTATAAAATTATTGTTATAATTTTACACTATGTAAACAGCGGTTTTAAGTTTTATTAATTAAAAGATGCTGTGAGGGGTGGGTGATGGCATGTTTTTGATTTTAATGAGTAGATTTATTGATTATTGATTAAGCGTTTTTATAGCTTAATTGTTTTAAACTTTTTTATTGGTGTAAAACTGTTTAAAACAGTTTTAAGCTTTGTGTAGTATTTTTATATTCAAAAAAGGAGAAAGGAGAGGTTTATGCTTTTATCTAGAAAAATAAGAGATTATGGGGCTAAGTATAGGGGCAAAGAGATTAAAATGAGTACAGAGATAAATAGTTTTTTAAATCTTTGCAATACTATTGAGATGAGAGTAGGCTCTTATGCTGTTTTTGGAGTAATTTATTCTATTTCTATGGATTCTCTTAAGCTTATCTTTCAAGAAGATACGGTATTGCCTGCTTTGGCTAAAAATAAAAATTTAGGCTCTATTCAACTTAAAAAAAAATCAAATTCTAAGAGTAGTGCGGCTTTTTTTCCCTTTTTATCTGTGAAGTTATTGAGTGCTTCTGCTTATTCTTCTTTGAATAAGGAATACAATTTATTAACATTAGAATTTTTATCTCCTGTTCCAGAAGAGATTGCTATTAAAGTTGGAAAGCTTCTTGATTTAAAACTTGGGCAAAATCAGAGAATTCATGAGAGGATTATTATCGATAAAGATTCTATTAGAAAGCTAAAAATTGATTCTGATAAAGCTTTTATCAAGTTTAATGGAGCAAAACATAAATGTTTAATAAAAGATTTATCTTATGGGGGCGCTTTAGTAATTTCTTCTTTTGATTATGGGGATGTTGAGGAAGATGCAATTGATTTGATTTTTAGTTTTGAATTTATGGATGAAGAAATTTTTATTGAAGGTAAATCAAAAAGCTTAAGCGTTATTCAGACGCCTAGTGGAAAGGTTTTTGCGCTTGGCATTGCTTTTGATGAAGACAAAATACCACTTGAGTATACTATGTTAATCCACGATTATTTCAATTAATCAGAAGATTGAAATTTTTATTATGTAATTATGCAAAAGTTTGCTTGTAATACTTAAGCTTAAGTTTTCTTGGTTGTATTTGCTGGTTTTATTAAGGTTGGAGAGGAGAGGTGTTCTGTGTCTTTAGACTTTTATTTTAGCATTATTTTATTAATGAATAATTATTCCTTTTTGAATTTTTTAAGTAACAATTTAGCATAATTTTTTGTTAATAAATCTATTTGAACTGGCTTTTTTGATTCTATTGTTTATTGAGTATCCAAGCTCTTCGTCTTTTAAGAATTCACTAAGTATTTGTTTGTAGTTGTTTTCAGAATTTACCAGTTCTTTGTAAAGATTTTGTGCATATTCTTCAAGGGTATTAAATACTGTAATATTTTTTTTATCCCAAAAAGAATTAAATAAATAAGATTTTAGAGTAGCTTTTGTGATAAGTATTTTTGTATCTTTGTTTAAATATCTTCTTATGTTATCTTGACTTTTAAATAAATAGACGGGAATTTTTGGCTTATAATGTTCTATTATGTTTCCGGGTGATTTTTCCAGTTCTATTCTTGTTTCTGCATAATTTACTTTATATTTTCCTTGAAGTTCATTTTCTATCATTTTTTTTGTTATTGCGCCTGGTCGTAATATCAGCACGTTGTCTTTTAGGTCAAATCCAATCACAGTTGATTCGATTCCAATATTAAAGTCTTTGCTCCCTTCTGTTTTTATTATTCCCTTTACAAGGCCATTTAATTCTTTTAAGGCCATTTCGAAATTTGTTGAGCTTGGTCTTTTTGATATATTTGCAGACGGTGCTACTATGGGGACTTTAGATGCTTTTATTAGGCTTAAAGCTGTTTTATTTGCAGGAATTCTTATTGCCACTGTGTCTAGATTTCCACTTACAAATCTAGATATTTTTATTGATTTTTTAAGAACGTAAGTTAAAGGACCCGGACTAAATTTTTTTATTAGCATGAGAGCGCTTTTGGGAATATGCTCTGATAATTCTTTTATTTTTTTTAATGTATCAACGTGTACTATTAAAGGATTGTTAATAGGCCGTTTTTTTACTAAAAAAATCATTTTTACAGCATCCTCATTGTAAGCATTTGCGCCAATTCCGTAAACTGTTTCTGTTGGGAATACAACAAGCTCTCCCATTTTGATAAGTTTTGCTGCTTTTTGTATTTGACTGTTGCTAATTATTTCTGTTGATATCATTTTTTAGACTTTTTTCTTTTTATAATTAAATCAAAAAAAATGTAAATAAGCAATTTGCAAGCCCAATTGTTTGTTGAAATATTTTTTTATATTATAATAAACATTATGAGAAATTTAATTTATGCCATCTTAAGAGATAATAAAAACCTTGTTTTTCTCTTTGTATTTTTTTTTATTGCTTCTCATTTAAATTCTGCAACAGTAGGCCTTGCTTCATGGTATGGCGAAGCTTTCCATGGAAAAACCACTGCTAATGGCGAAAAATTTGATATGATGGCTCTTACGGCTGCTCATAAAGAATTGCCTTTTAATACTACCGTAAGGGTTACAAATCTTTTAAATAATAGAACAGTTGTTGTAAGAATTAATGATAGAGGTCCTTTTAGAAAGGATAGAATAATCGATTTGTCAAAACATGCTGCTGAGAAGCTTGATTTTTTAGGAATAGGAGTTGCTCCTGTAAAAATTGAAGTAATTGAAAGTGCAAATGAAAAAAGACCTTCTGTATCAAAATCTAGTGACTTTAAAAAAACATTTAATAATATTCCTGAGATTAAAGAAGAAAAGAAAACCAATAAATCAGACGAAAATGTTTCTGTTGAAAATAAATCTTCGAATTTATTGGTAGATTACTCAGTTTCTGCTGACAAAGAAACAGATTTTTACATCCAAGTTGGATCTTATAAAAAAAAAGATTATGCTGATAGAGCTTATCGAATATTAAAAAAAGCGGGTCTTTTTGTTGTAGTAAATTCTCATGGGCCGTTTTATACCGTTTTTATTCCTACTAATGCTGATGATGTTCAAAGAAATATAGAGCTTATTAAATTTGCTGGATATAAAGATACTTTAATAAGAAAAACCAAGGTTCCAGGCGAGAGCCTTATTATGGATTGATTTTTTAAATTATTTTTTATTAAAATTATTTATTAACTTTTTAAAATTTTATGATTATGTCCTTTATTGCTAGTCCTTTTGTGGTATTTTTTTATTTTAAAAATTGCAGTTCTATTTTTAAAAATTTAAATTTATTAAGCGGTTGTTTTACTTTGCTTAAATTTGTATTTTATTATTATATAGTTATTTTATGAAGTTTTTATTTGATATTTCTCTTCCAATTATGATTTTGGCTCCGATGGAGGACGTTACCGATACTGTTTTTAGAAATTTAATTCATTTAATAGGATCTGAAGAAGGAGAACCCGATATTTATTTTACTGAGTTTATTTCTACAAAAGGAATTTTGAATAGATCAAAACAATCTATTCAACATACTTTCTTAAAACCCAATGAACTTAATAGGCCTTTAATTGCTCAAATTTGGGGCAATGTCCCCGAACAATTTTATAGAGCAATAGAAATATTGGGGGGCATGGGGTTTTGGGGAATTGATATTAATATGGGGTGTCCTAAGAGTAAGATAATTAAAAAAGGAGTTTGTTCAGCTTTAATTAATAATAAATCTTTGGCTAAAGAAATAATTCTTGCAAGCAAAGAAGCGTGTGCGAGATTTAATTTGCCTCTTAGTGTTAAGACCAGGCATGGATTTTCATATCCAGAAGTTGATGATTGGCTGGGGTTTTTGTTAGGCCTTAAAATTGATATGTTAACGGTTTATCCAAGACTTGCTATTAATCAGAGCAAAGGTCCTGTTAATTTTGATATTTTTTATGAACTTGTTAAATTACGAAATAATCTTAGTCCTTCTACTCTGATTATTGGCAATGGGGATGTTTTGAGTCTCAAGGACGCTAGATATTATGTTAATAAATATTTAATTGATGGGATTATGTTTGGTCGCGGAATTTTTGATAATTTGAATTTATTTAAACCCTCTTCAAAGCACTTTTTAGATAGTAATTTAAATTTTAGGTTAAATATATTAAAATTTCATATAAAGGATTTCCATGCTACTTGGGGACTTGAAAAAGATTTTAATAAACTTAAAAAATATTTTAAGATATATTTTACTGAGAAAGAAAGACAGAGTAAATATTTTTCAAATCTTATAAATTCAAAAACTTATGAAGAGCTTTTTGAAAATTTAAAAGTTATTGAAATGGTAGGAGATTTTTAAAACGATGAATTGTAAACCCCTTGAAAAATATGATCCCAAGGCATTTGAAGATGAAATTTACACTAAGTGGCTTAAAAATAATGTTTTTTTGCCAAATAATTCTTTATTTGAAAAATTTAGTATGGTTGCGCCCCCTCCTAATGTTACTGGCGTGTTGCACATGGGGCATGCTCTTAATTTTGTTTTACAAGATGTTCTTGTAAGGTATAAAAGAATGAAAAGACACAATACTTTGTGGCTTTTTGGCACAGATCATGCAGGAATAGCAACGCAGGCTGTTTTTGAAAGACATCTTAAAAAGATTGGTAAAAGCAAGGATGATTTTGCAAGAGAAGAGCTTGTTAGAGAAATTTTTAAATTAAAAGATAGGCATAGGGGTATGATTGTCAATCAGATAAACAAACTTGGGGCATCTTATGATCATTCAAGAGAAAGATTTACCCTTGATGAGAATCTTTGTAGGGCTGTTAACAAGGTTTTTAAGGACTTATATTCTAAGGGGTTGATTTATAGGGGTGAGTATCTTGTTAATCTTGATCCTGGATCTGGGAGTGTTGTTAGCGATGAAGAGATTGAATACAAAGAAGTTGATGGCAAGCTTTATTTTGTTAAGTACTTTATTGATAACTCTTCTTTTATTGAGATTGCAACAACTAGGCCTGAGACAATGTTTGGGGATACTGCCATTGCTGTTAATCCTAATGATGAGAGATATAAGTCTTTGGTTGGCAAAGAAGTTACAATTCCTTTGACAACTAAAAAGATAAAAATTATTGCAGATTTTTATGTTGACAGCACTTTTGGCACTGGAGCTTTAAAAGTTACTCCCGCGCATGATCCTAATGATTTTGAAATTTCAAAAAGGCATAATATTCCTAAGGTCAATATTTTAACTCAAGATGGAAAACTTAATAAAAATGTTCCTTTGCAATACCAAGGATTAAGCGTGAAGGATGCAAGATTTAAAATTGAGACAGAATTAATGGAAAAAGGTTTTTTGCAAGATGTCAAAAAGCATAGACAGCAGGTTGGGCATTGTTATCGCTCAGGTGAGGTTGTTGAACCTTATTTGTCTACTCAGTGGTTTGTGAAAATGAGGCCTTTGGCAGACAAAGCTTTAAAGGCTTTAGAGAATGGAGAGTTGAGATTTTATCCTAAAAAGTGGGAAAATACATATAAACATTGGCTTTCAAATATTAGAGATTGGTGTATATCAAGACAACTTGTTTGGGGGCATAGAATACCGGTTTGGTACGATGTTGATACATCTGAGCTTATTGTTAGTGATACTGATCCTTCTTTAGATGAAAAGAATATGGGTAAGAGGTTTATTCAAGATCCAGATGTTCTTGATACTTGGTTTTCTTCTTGGCTATGGCCTTTTTCTTCGCTTGGATGGCCCAATTTTACTGCTGATTTTAAAAATTATTACCCAACAAATACTTTAATAACAGCTTACGATATAATATTTTTTTGGGTTGCAAGAATGGTGATGGCAGGATTAGAATTTACAGGACAAGTTCCTTTCAAAGATGTTTATATTACACCTCTTTTGCGGGACAAACAGGGCAAAAAAATGTCAAAGTCCTTGGGTAATGGAATAGATCCCCTTGATATTATTAATGAGTATGGAAGTGATTCTTTGCGGTTTACTTTGTCTTTTTTGTCTGTTCAGGGTCAAGATTTAAATATTGACGCTAAAGATTTTATGTTTGGAGCTAAGTTTGCAAACAAAGTTTTTAATGCTTCCAAATTTATTCTTTTAAATTTAAAAAATAGAGAAATATTAAATGATTTAAAATTTAACAACATTGACAAATGGCTGCTTACAAGCTTAAATTCAACCATTCTTGATGTAGAGTCTTCTTTTGCAAATTATAAATATAATGAAGCTTCAAAATTTGTTTATGAGTTTTTTTGGAATGATTTTTGTGATTGGTATATTGAAATTAGCAAAATTGATTTAAATAATGAAAATATTGATACTCAAAATATGGCTATTTCTAAGTTGTTATTTTTTCTTAAAAAATCATTGTTGATTTTACATCCGTTTATTCCTTTTGTTACAGAAAAAATTTATTCTGAATTTTCAGAAAAGGAAGATATTTTAGCTTTAAATGAATATCCAAGTTTTTATATTGCTAATAATTTTCAAGAAGAATTTGAAAGTTTTAAAGTATTGAAAACTTTCATTATCGCTATTAGAACACTTAAGAGCGAATTTAATATACCTGCTAGTGTTGAAATTGATGTTGCTTTGAAGTTTGATGCGGACTTTAAATATGAGGCATATTTTAAGGCCAATGAAAGTATTGTAAAAAGAATGATTAATTTTAAAAACATATTTTACAATGAAAATTGTGATGGCATGCTTGGTATAGCTGCAGTTGGTTTTGAAATTTATACAGATGTTAAGTCATTGATAGATAAAACTAAAGAGTTGATAAGGCTTGAAAAGCAGCTTGAAAAGTATAAAATGCTCAATATTTCTGTTTCAAAGAAACTTGAAAATAAAAATTTTTTAATGAATGCTCCTGAGGAAATTATTGAATCTGAAAAATTAAAATTTGTAGAATTTTCTTCTTTAATTAATAAAATAAATAGTTATATTATTAATTTGAAAAATCTGTAAAAAGATTTAAAAATTATTATGTAATGAAATTAGCGTGGTTAACTTTTAAATAAGATGCTATTAGAAATAGCATCTTGAATCTTTAATTATCATTTAATATTTGAGAAGATAAGAAGTTTGAGTCTTGTAGTTTCATGAAGCTTTTTGTTATTGTTGATACATCTTCTTCTTTAATGTAGATCGATGGAAATGTTTTTCTTTGATTAAAGATAAAATCGAAATCAAGAATTAAATAAATTTGATTACTTTTTCGAGTTACACTTAGCTTTAATTCAAAATCATCGTCGTCTTTGTATCGTTTATAAGGATTTTCTTTAATCATTTTTGTCTCTAATAATATGATTTCATTTTCTTTAATGTTTTTTGGCCTGCTATCAAATAATATTAGACTTTTGATTATATTGCTAGTATTTAAAAGATTGAAAAAGCTGAAATTCCTTCTATATCCTTTTTCTTTTAGGATAAGCTTAACTTCTGAATCGTGATCTTTAATGTGTTCTCCGTTATGTTCAATTTCAATAATGCCTTCAAGGCTTGCATTATTTAGAACCCCGGAATATTTTTCTTTTTTTATTAGTATATCTTGTATAAAGAACAAATCTTTGATTATTTCTTTTGCAAAAACATAATTATTAGATATTAAAAGGATTAATACTATAACTAATATTTTTCTTGTCATTAAAATTCTCCTTGTGCCATTGATAGTATATTATATTTGGTGGAAATTTTTTGTAATGTATGTTAAAAGTAAATTTTTAATTTTTTTGGGCTTTTATCATATGTCTTTTATTTCCAAATCCTTTTTCTATGTGAATGTATTTGAAGTTGGCAAATTTTAGGCCGTCTTTTACAATTCTTGCAGAGGAAAATGTTGAAAGCTTGCATTCTAGGCTGCTTTTCTCAGAAATTAAATTGAATATTTCATTGCTCCACATTTCAGGATTCTTTTTAGGATTAAATCCATCTAAAAACCAGTATTCTACATTTTTTGGAATTTCTTTGATTTTTATTTTAGCATCTCCAATTAAAATTTTTAAATTTACATTTTCTATTATTTTTAGTTTTAAATTTTTTTTTGGAATTTTAGGGTAATGTTTTAACATTAATTTAAAATAAGCAGTTTCTTTAACGAAGAACTTTGAAATTTGCATTATTGTTTTTTTTTCAAGCGGATATTTTTCTATAGAATAATAATTAATTTTTGAGGTTATGTTGTTTTCTTTTATGAATTTTAAAAGACACACAAAGTTTAATCCTGTTCCAAATCCCAACTCTGCTATTAAAAGATTTTTTTTGGTTTTTAATTCTAAATCTAGATTACATCCTTTAATAAATGTATAAAAACTCTCTTCAATTCCATGCTTTGAATTGTAATAGATGTCATCGAATTTGCTTGAATATATGGTTTTCTCTTTAAAAATTGGCTTTTTCATTTAATTTTATCTCTTCAAGCTTACAGAACTCTGTAAGCTTGAAATTTTTAATTTGATTGATCAGAATAATAAGTTTTTGTATATAAATTTTTTAATTTTTATAAAATTTTTTATAAAAAATTAAAGCTAAGTAGCTAAACTTAGCTTTTTATTCTTCTATTATTGCAACTATTTCTTTTGCCTTTAGTATTAAATGTTCTTTATTTTCGATTTTTACAGCAGCCCCTGCATATTTTTCATAAAGTACAGTATCACCAACTTTTACAGTGATTTCTTCTTTGTTGGAACCAACAGCTACAACTGTTCCAATATTTGTTTTTTCTTTTGCATTTTCTGGTATGTAAAGTCCTGAGATTGTTTTACTCTCAGCTTCTTTGATTTTTATTAAAACTCTATCAGCTAACGGCTTAATATTTTTCATTTCAAACATCTCCTTATGTAATAATATTAAATATACGAAAAAATTGAGAGTTGAGTCAATATATTTATATGGTGCTTGAAAATTAAATTAATTTTCAAGATAATTTTGTTATTAGAATATCAATTTAGGCAGGGTAATGGTTTGATAACTGTAAGTAATTTGGAAGTTGCATTTGGAGAGAGAGTTTTATTTAAAGATGTAAATATTAAATTTTCTCCCGGAAATTGCTATGGAATAATTGGTGCTAATGGGGCAGGAAAAAGCACTTTTTTAAAAGTATTAGGGGGAATGATTGAAGCTAATAAGGGTGAAATATCTATTCCTAAAAATCAAAGATTAGCAGCTCTTGAACAAGATCAATTTGCTTATGATGGATATAAGGTTATCGATACTGTTATTATGGGGCACAAAAGACTTTATTCTGTCCAAAAAGAAAAAGATGAAATTTATAGTAAACTTGATTTTACTGATGAGGATGGAATTAGGGCTGGAGAACTTGAATCAGAATTTTCAGAGCTTGGGGGATATGAGGCTGAATCTGATGCAGCGGTTCTTCTTAAGGGCCTTGGAATAGATGAGGCAATTCATAATAATTTAATGGGTGATGTTGAAGGAGCTTTAAAAGTTAGGGTTCTATTAGCTCAAGCACTTTTTGGTGATCCTGATATATTACTTCTTGATGAGCCTACCAATAACCTTGATCTACAATCTATTAAATGGTTAGAAGAGTTTTTAATTAATTTTGAAAATACAGTTATTGTTGTATCTCACGATAGACATTTTTTAAATCAAGTTTGTACTCATATTGTTGACATTGATTATGGCAAAATTCAAGTTTACCTTGGAAATTATGATTTTTGGTATGAAACAAGTCAGATTTTAAACAAGCAACTAAAAGATGCTAAAAAGCGATCTGAAGATAAAATTGCTGAACTTAAGACATTTATTCAAAGATTTTCTAGCAATGCATCTAAATCTAGACAAGCAACATCAAGGAAAAAGTTGATTGAAAAAATAAGAGTTGAAGATTTAAAACCTTCTTCAAGGAAGTTTCCTTATGTTAATTTCAAAAGCGAAAGAGAACTTGGTAAAAATGTTCTTACAATTAAAAATTTAATAAAAGAATTTGAAGGGAATTTAATGTTAAATAAATTTAACATTATTGTTGAACCCCAGCAAAAGATTGTTTTTTTGGGAAATCCTATGTTTGCAACTTTTTTGTTTGATATTATTACAAATGAAGATAGAAATTATAAGGGTCATTATGAATGGGGATCTACTGTTAATTTTTCATATTTCAATAAAGATAATGGAAAATACTTTGATTTAGATTTAAATTTAGTCGATTGGTTGCGTCAGTATTCAAAAGAACAAGATGAAACTTATATTAGAGGATTTTTAGGTCGAATGCTTTTCAGTCAAGATGAAGCTTTAAAAAAGGTAAATGTTCTCTCAGGAGGAGAAAAAGTAAGATGCATGCTTGCTAAGGCTATGCTTAGCGGAGCTAATGTTTTAATACTAGATCAACCCACAAATCATTTAGATCTTGAGGCAATTACATCTTTAAATGCCGGGCTTAAAGAGTTTAAAGGAGTTGTTCTTTTTACATCACACGATCATCAATTTATAGATACTGTTGCCAATAGGATCATCGAGTTTACTCCGAACGGGATAATTGATCGATATATGACTTTTTCTGAGTATGTTGATGATGCTAAGATTAGGGATCTGAGAAATAATCTTTATGGCAGTAATGCTGGTTTTAGGCTTTAGTAGTAGTTTTTAGAAACTCAAAAGGTTTTGTATTTTGAGAGGTCTACTTTTCATATTTGTGTTTTCAGCTTCTTTTTTAAGGCTTTATTCTGATATTAATTTATATTTTCAAAAAGCATTAACTGGTAAAGTTGCAGGCAATCCAATTATTGATGAAAAACGTGATACTATTACAGTTTTAACAAAAGATAGATGGTTGACTACTTATACAATGTCACTTGAGAAGAAATATTCTTATAGACTAAATAGAATGCCATATCCTTTTCTTTTGAAAGATTTTGATAATGGGTATTATGTTATTACAGTTAGAAATGAAGTTCAAAAGATCAAAAGAGGAAAGCTTGTTTGGAAGCATAAACTTGATTTTTCACCCTTGAGCTCTCCTCCTGCCATAGGAAATGTTAACATCCTAATTCCTCTTGTTAATGAAAAGGTTGTTTCTATTGATTTAAATAGCGGTGAAAAAATGTTTGAGGTTGACATAGGGGGTAGACCCGCTACTTCTCCTGTAGTTTTTGATAATGGAGATTTTTGTATTGCAAGTGAAAATGATGAAATATTTTTTTTTGATTCTTTAGGTAATAAGAAATGGTTTTCCAGACTAGTTGCTTTTCCTCTTTTGTTAATGATAAATACAAAAAAAGAGGTGGTTGTTGGGCATAAGTCGGGACATATTGTTGCTTATGAAAGAGATTTTGGGGAAATTGTTGGCTCTATTAAGTTAGACTTTCCTATTAATTTTTTGTTTGAAAAGTTTAATGGTGAATATGTTGCGATTTCAAATGTTGGTATGTTTTTTGATTTGAATAGAAACTTTAAGCTTAAATTTAAAAAAAAAATGAACTTTGAGATTGAGAAAGCCGTTCTTTATAATAATAGAAATCTTTTAATTTCAACCAAATCAAATGGAATTTTGTCTTTTAAAGAGGATTTTGATATATCTTTTTCAGATGCTAAACTTAAGGGCTTGTCAGGACTTAGTTCTAATTCAGGCATTATTGTCCTAGGGGGAGGTGATTGGATTCTTAGTACTTATTATTATGAATACGACAAAGAGCTTGATGTTAGCGTTTGGAATCATTTTGGAGGTAATAAATACAATCAAGGCAGAATAGATTTAAAAGAAAAACGTTTTGTAGATTATGATAAAAATTATTTAATTCTTGAAGAGATTCTTAATTCTAATTATAGTGATACTGCTTATAATAAATTTTTAGAAATTTTGGATTTTCTTGCAGCTGAACATGGAAATTTTCCCACAAAATATTTAAATTTATATGAAAAAGCTTTTAATGAGTGGCTTTTGTCAGAAAAGAGGTTTGATAGAATTTCTTCAAGAGGCAAGCTTTATAGATATTTTGTATATGTTGATGATGAAGCTTCAATTAAGAGTTTTATTAATTTAGCAATTAGAGAGAGAGATATTAATAATATAATTACCATAGTCCAAACTATTACTAAATTTGAAAGTTATTATGGGCAAGATTGTATTGTATACAATTATATCCAAAATATAGTTTTAAATTATCAAGGTAATTTAGAAATAGCTTATTCTGTGATTTTAAATTTGAGAAATATAATTTTAAATTCAACAGACAAACTTCTTAAGCTTTGTAAGCATAAGTATATAAAGTTATTAATGTTTATGAGACGGCAAAATTTTTCTGAAAATATTAATAAGTACATTAATGAAATTATTTCAAGCATTCAAGATATTTCCAGCACGCAAGATTGAATTATTTGTTTTGCATATAAATCCGATTGTGTTAAAATTAGGTTTAAATTGGTGAATTTAGTTGGTAAGGTAGATTATAATTAAGTTTATAGGAGAATTTCTTTTATGAAAAAAATATTACTAATCTTTAGTTTTTTTCTTGTCTTTTTGAATGGATTTCCTCTTAATGCCAGGAAAGTTGATAGGGAGAAATTAAAGGACTTTGTTAATATGGATCTTGAGTTTGTAAATTATAAAGGTCCTTATGATTCTACAAATACGTATGAACAAATCGTGGGTATTGGTGAGTTTTTAGCAAGACCGTTGACCAATTCCAATAGCAACTCAAGTTATTATGGCAAATATTTTATTAATAGATTTATTGATGATCAAGATAAAAAAGCAAGCACCGATGTTTTTTCTATTAGCAGTAAGTCAGAGCTTGACAGTATATTGAATTTAAGAAGAATCCTTACAGGATATTTAATAAAGTCTTTCGATTATGACAGGTCTAGTGCAGAATTAATTGCTAAGGTTATTACAATATATAATGCTGTTTATAGGGGAGATTTGGATTATTATAAAGGGTTTTATATTAAGGCTGCTTTGGGGTCTTTAACTAAAGAAAATGCAGGTCTTTCTAGGGTTTACAGTCAGTGGGCTGGAAAAACACAAATATTTATTCCTCTTAAAAAAGATATTCTGTCTGGAAATATTGAGTCTGACATTGATATTGACAGTTTAGTTACAGATAAGGTGATAGAAGCTCTTTTAAGTGAAAATGAAGCAGGTGTTAACTTTGCAAGAGATATTACAGACATTCAAGGCGAAACTCATAAGGCAGATCAAGATAAAATTGATATCGAATTAGATAATATTCATGAAAGTGATTCCAATATAACAGAAACTATTGAAAATTTAAGAGATCAGCTTGAAAAAGCTACAGATGAAGAGCATAAAAAAGAGATTGAAATTCAGATTGATGCCAAAAAGAAACAAAAGGAAGAATTAGATAAAAAGGCGATTAATCTTGATAAAGCTCAGCAAAAATTAGATTCTGCTGAAGATAATTTAGATGTCCAAAGAGATACTGTTAGGGAAAAAATTCAAGAGGATATTAACGAGATTAATAAAGAAAAGAATTTACCAAAACCTGGTGATATAAGTTCTCCTAAAGTTGATAAGCAGCTGCAAATAAAAGAGGCTCTAGAAGATTTACAGGAGCAGCTTAAAGAAACTGGTGATGAAAATCAAAAAATAGAAATTGAAAAGCAAATTGAAATAAAAAAAAGTGATGCAGAGCTTTTAAAAAGTAAAGATGATAAAGCAAGTAAAGATGGTAAGGCATTAGATCTTGATCGAGAATTAAATTCTAAAGCCTCTAGCAAAGAAAAAAGTAAAGTCAAGAAAGAAGAAATAACCAAAGGTAAATCACAGGAAGGCTTAGAAGACGATTTGAATAATGTTGAAAACCTTATGATGCCAGAAAAGCAAAAATTGCCTGAAGAGCAAAAATTAGATAGTAAAAAACAATTTAAACCTGTTTCTGAGGTTGAAAAATCAGATAAGATTCCCAAGGCTAGTAGCAATGTTGCTAAATCATTACCCTTGGATAAACCTTTTTATAATGACATTGATTCAAAAGAGAAGTTAGATAGTGAAGATGTTAATTCGCAAAAGACCAAGCCTCAGGTTAAAGACCAAGCTACTTTTTTGGATAAAGATTTGACTACCATGTCTATAGATTCTAGTAATCCTGTATTTTTAGAGGTTATTGATCCAATTACAAATTTGGGAACTCTTCAGCTTATTGATTTAAATACTGGTGTTAGGCTTAAAGAAAGCACTCAACAAGGCATTCAGCGTTATGGAATTTATGAACGTGAAAAAGATTTGGTTGTTATTAAAATGGATTCAGGAAAAGCTAAGCTTCAGATACTTAATAAGCTTGAAAATTTAAAAGTGGTATCAGAGTCTAATTTTGAGATTAATAAAAATTCATCTCTTTATGTTGACTCGAAGATGATTTTAGTAGCTGTTAGGGATAAAGAGAGTAGTAATGATTGGAGATTGGCTAAATTTTCTCCTAAAAATTTAGATGAGTTTATTCTTTCAGAGGATAAAATTATGCCTTTTACTAGCTTTTCTGTGAGAAAAAATTTTATTTATTTGCAAGATGAGTTTAAAAACCTAGTTATTTTAGATTTAAATACTTTAAAGAAAGTCAAATAATTTTACGGTTTGATTGAATTTCTATAATTTTTTAAAAAACTAAAAAAGCTAAAAACATAAGTTTTTAGCTTTTTTTTCGGGATGGTGGGATTCGAACTCACGATCCCCTGCTCCCAAAGCAGGTGCCTTAGCCACTAGGCCACATCCCGAATGAAGCGCACCAATTAGGACTCGAACCTAAAACCTACAGATTAGAAGTCTGTTGCTCTATCCAATTGAGCTATTGGTGCTTTAAATTCTAATGATGAGTATATCATTTTGAAAAATCCTTGTCAATAAAGTCTAGATACCTTTACTTTGTATATTTTTTATTTTTGTTTTGTGTTTATAATGTTTTATAATTTTTTTATGATTAATCTTGATTTGATTGTTGATGAAACTTTGTTTAGATATCCTGATGTTAAGCCTTTTTTAAATTATAAAAACAATTATGAACTTTTAATAATGGTGATTTTAAGTGCAAGAACAACAGATAATTTAGTAAATAAAATTTCTCCACATCTTTTTCAAAGGTACGAAAATTTTGAAAGTTTATCAAGAGCAAATGTGAGAGATGTTGAAAAATTAATTTATAAGACTGGTTTTTATTCAAGGAAAGCTAAAAATATTATAAATTGCTCTATTGATATTTTGGAAAAATTTAATGGCGTTATTCCAAATAATATTTTTGATCTTGTCAAGCTACCCGGAGTAGGTCGAAAAACAGCAAACGTTATTCTTGGTTCTGTTTACAATAAGCCTGCAATTATTGTAGATACTCATTTTAGCAGGGTTGTTACAAGACATGCTCTTTCTTTGGAAAATTCTCCTACTAAGATTGAGTTAGATCTAAAAAGAAGAATAAAGCCTTGCAAGCAGTATAGATTTTCTATGGCTATCAATAAGCATGCAAGAGAAATTTGTACTCCTAGAAATGTAAGTTGTGATAATTGTTTTTTAGAAAAATTTGCTCCAAGAATTTGTTAATTTTTTATTTAAGATGATATTAAATGCTTCATTTTTCTTCTCAGCTTAAAATTTATAATTGCTAGTATTATGTTTATTCCTATTAATATGAGTAAGGGATTGATCCATATCCACAGATATTTATTGCCCATTTGCATATAGTTAAGTAGTTCTCCAAGACTGGGATATAGATTTTTATCTTGTTTTTGTAAAAAGTTTACTACTTCAAAAGTAGTAAGACTTCTTCCCATTTGTAATGGGATTATAGATGATATTGATGAGAATACTTCTGGAAAAATATGATGTAATATTATTCTAATTTTGCTTGCTCCCATAGCTTCACTAGCTTTAACATAGTCTAAATTTTTTATTATTAATGTGTTGTTTCTTGCAATAAAAGCAAATCTAATCCATCCATGAATCAATGCTAATAGTGTTGCTGTTTGAAGCATGTTGTAAGTTTTTTGTTTTAAAAAGTAATAAAAAACCAAAGATACAATGTAAAAAAAAGGTAACGTTTGCAATGTTTCGATTGGCTTTGAAATTAGCATGCAAATTTCAAAACTAAACATGCCAATTATTGTTCCAATAAAGATTCCAATTATTGCAGAAATTGTTGCGTAGCTTAGTGAAAGTAGAATAGAGTTTCTGGTTGCAATGATTAGTCTTGCCATAATATCTCTTCCCATTTTGTCGATTCCTAGTGGGTTGTCTTTTGTGGGTGGTATAGGCACATTTTTAATAGGTTTTAAATAGACTTTATTTGGATCTTTTTTATAGATTGCAATTTTTGAATTTTCATTAACCAGTGACGGAGTAATAATTAGTAATACAATAAATATTTTAAAAAGTATGATATATATTTTTTTTATTATTGTATCTGGTTTCATTAGTTTAAGGTGTCCTTATATGGGTTAATTTTGTAAATTAGTATATCTGTTATTATATTTGGAATAAGCATAATGAAAACACCAATAAAAATCAAATCTTTAGAAATAGCATAATCGTTGAATTTTAAAGCATTTAAATATAAGGCTCCAATTCCATCAATTTCAAACATCGATTCAATCATGGATGCTCCAAAAAAAGCGGTTGTAAGAATAGGTCTCATGTTTGTGAGCAGTGGTGTTATTGATGGAATTAATGCATGTTTTAAGATTATTTGCAATTTATTTATTCCTCTTGATTTTGCGGCTTTTATGTAAAATTCTGATAAAGTTTTGTCAAGAGATTGTTTAAAAATTACAGAATTAAATATGAAGAATGAAAAAAACCATGCAAATCCACCTATTATTAAATTTTTTGGATTTAAATTAAGGTAATATATTAAAGACAATATTAAAAATACTGTTAAGTTTCTTGGCATGGAGTGTAGTAATAGCATTAAATATTCTAAAATGTTATTTATTAGGTTGTTTTTTATGTAAATTTTCCAAATTATAATAAAGACTATTGCTGCAATATAAGAGAGTAGGGCGCCCGGAATTGAGACTTTTAAAGTATTGAATATTTTTTGAAAAATTATTTTAGTAGTTGGCTTTCCTTTGCTAAGCAGAGAGTATCGATGATCGCCCCACAGTATTCCTTTGTTTTTTGTTTTGTATATTATATATGAATTGCCAGCTATATGCTTTAAAAAGCAATCTTTTTCTAATTTTGATTTGGGGTTAAAGTCATGTATCAGGGCATATCTTTCTATACTTTTATATACCCCAATGTATTGTAAGTAATTTTTCAAGACATTTGCTTTAACAAAAGGAATATACTGTTGTTCATTTGAAAAAAAATTTACTAACGATACGCAAAAAAATGATGCACAAATTAAATTAATTAATAAATATATTGTATTTTTAAAAATAAATATTTTCAATAAAGACTAACCCTTAGAGTTTTTGGAAGCAAGTTTTTTGCTTTTTGTAATTTTTTTGGTTTGGATAATGCAGCTTGATAGAAAATAATAAATTAAACCTATTGCTATTGATATAAGGTAAAAATTTTGATTCTTGGCAGGGGGTTTTTGTAAGATTAATATTTGCCCTTGATTATATTGATCTTTATTGTTGTTGATTTTTATTACTGTTGAGTTTTTTGGGTAGTAGCCCAATTTTTTAGCTTCTTTTAAAATTTCCGATTTAGATACTTGTAGGTTAATATATCTTGCTTTTAATTCTTTTTGAATTTCTTTTAGTTTTTCGATATGATTTTTTATTAATGTTAAGTTGTTATCCAATTTTTGATAATTAACAAATCCTCTCTCTCCAAATATGGGAGCTATTATGAAATAGCTTAGTATTCCCGAGTAAAAAGACATTACAATTTTCTTATAAATAGTCATATAGCTTGTAATTATATTCTTAATATACTATATTTACAAGTAGTTAAAGTTGGTTTAGATTGTAGTTCTATTGAGTAGTTTTGGAGAGCAAGTTTGGCATGAAGGAAAGTATTTTTTTTATCAAAGAAGGCCCCAAGGAAGTTGATTTTGATATTGAAAAGGTATTTTTAAGAAGTGAGTCTGTTGATTTTGTTTCTACAGCTCCAGATAATCTTAAAACTTTTTTAGATGAAAAGCTGTTAAAGCTCGATAACATATTAAAAGAAAGGCATGGTGAGTTGATTAATTGTTTAAAGGGCGTTGAGCTTCGTGTTGAGAGAGTTGAAAAAGAAATGCTTGATAATAGTCTTAAGCCTGTTCAAAGGAATTTTATTTCTTATGATTCGAGGGATTTTGAAAAAAAGTCATCCGATACGGATGATTCATTTTCCAAAAAAGAAGATAATTTGCCTAATATTTCCATTGGTCAAGAAGAATTAGATGCACTGCTTGAAGGCATCAATTATGCCCCAAAAGAAAATGAAGAAGTTCAAAATGATGTTAAATTTAATAGAGATAAAGATTTGAATTTTAATAACAATTTGAATGTGGCTGATAATTTTTCTAATAATATTCTTAAAAAAGAAGATATTGAAGATATTAATGTTGGCAGTTGTAATGTGTCCATGGGGAATATGGAGTTAAATAATAATAACGATCACGGTGAAAAATTGGAAAGTTTTGTTACAGGGGCAGATAAAAACTTAGATTCTGTTAATAAAAATTTAAATAATAGTCCTTTTTTGGAACATAAAGTGAATGGAGAAGATTCCCATTCCATTGCTAATTGCGATAACTCTAGAAAATTGGAGAGTTTTGTAGATAATGCACAGAGTTTAAATTTAGTTAATGAGAATGAAAACATTGAGCATGCGAATGGTGGTAATTATGCCATTCTTAAAAGCTCTGGTGAACGTTTTGAGCTAAAAGAATTTGATGATTTTGAAAATATTTTAAAAGAGGACCTAGATTCTAAAGTTGCCGAGGACTCTTTTTCTAATGCTGAAGAAAAAAATTTTCATGATAATTTGAAAGGTAGAGCAGATCAAGACCAAAGCAATGGTGTTGCTAATTATGAAAAGCCCAGCTCTAAAAACATAGCTAAGGACCCTTTTCCTTCTAATTTTAATTTTAATGATGTTGAAAAGGTTGTGAGTAAATTTAATGCTAAAGAATCTTTAAGCAATGTTGTGCTAAATAGCGAAGAAAAAGCCATATTAATAAATTTTATTGATAGGGTAGAAAGTGAACTTGAATTAAATCCTAATAGAAATATGTTTAAAATTAAACAAGAGTATGAGGTTTTAAAAAAAGTTAAATTTTTACTTACTAAAGGTTAAAAATCCATTCATTTAAATAAATTCTTTTTTTTATAAAAATTCTTAAATTAATTTTTGATAACTGAGCGGTTTGTTTGATATTGATTTTAATTTAAAAGATATTATGAGTAAAGCCAAACAACATCTTATCTTTTGATAAAATGTTGTCTTTGCCGTGGTTACATTTTGATTATATTTATTTTTATATGTTTTTCTTTTTATATATAGCAAGATTAATCTGCATTGCTGTGATGTTCATGATGATTTTCTTGATTATCATTGCTAGAAATATTGTCTTTTTCTATTAACTTTTTTTCTAAGTTAAATACGTCAAAAAAAGTCCATTTGCTAGTCATGTAGTAATATTCATCTTTATCTTTTTTGATTAATATGTCTTTGTCATTTTCTTCGTTTTTATTAAAATAAACTTCAATATTATTGACACTTTTATTGCTCCATTTGACTTCAATTTTGTATTGAAGAATATAGTCATCTATTTTGGATTTATCAATTTCAAGTCCATCAGCTTTAAATTCGGCAATAATATTTAAAGGCCTTTCCTTTGTTATTTTTTGGTTATTTAAAAAATAAAGGCCATCTTTAGTGATAATTTCATAGTTATTGTTTATATTGTTTTCATTTTCCTTGTTTAATTTTCTTATTATTTTGAATGATAAATTTTCTAATTTTGTGTTTTTTTCTTGGAACAATGTAGTATCCGAAAATGTATTATAAGAATTGCCTTTATATGATAAGAAAATGTTTTTTGTTAAGTAAACATTTTCTTCACTGCCTTTAATGTATGCCAGTCTTGAATCTCCTTCTCCTGATTTTCCAACAAAAATTTCTGTCAATAGCTTATTATTATTGTCAAATAATTTAAAACTTGGATTTTCCCCAATTCCTAGTTCTTTATGTTTTTTTTGATCTCTACTTACAAGTTTATTTTTTTCAAGCTCTTCTAATGCTTTGATTAGAGAGTTAACTTTTTTGTTGTCAACAGGAATATTTTGCTTGTTATATGTTAGCATCCAATCTTTTTCAAGTTTTGTTAGCGTTCCTTCGTTTTCTGTTTCAATTTTAGAAATTAAATTGAAGTCAAAATCAAAAAATTTTTCTTCCAGGATCCTTGCTACTTTATTTTCATTTGAAAAAATTATTCCCAATAAGAATGTAGATGTTAGCACCACTATTATCAATATTTTGATTTTTTCTTTATTGATTGAGAATATTTTTGGTTTTGTCATAAACGCTCCTTTCTTCTTATTAATTTGCTTTTCTTTTTCTAGTAAATCTAACAAGTCCAAATATTAATATTATTGTTGGAAGAATAATTAAGTTAACAATTATTAATGAAAACTTTGCATTGACCATTTCGTTTGAAGAGCCTGTAAATTTTAATTTAGCTCGTACTTCTCTAGACTTAATATTAAAAAATTCTTCCTTTTGCATTAAATAATCCGAAATTCTTCCTGATAGTTCAAAGTTTGATGGAGAACCGTTGTACATATAATCACTAAATATCATGCTTGATCCTGTTAGGATTATTTTAGAATTTTTGGAATATTGATCTTTATAAGGACTTTTAATTTTTCCTTCAATTGCATATCCTAGTATTTTAATTTTATTCTCTTCGAATTTATTTGGAACTTCAAATGCATTCAAAGATATGTTTGAAAGGTTGGGTTCTTTAACTTGCCATGATTGTTTAGAACTTGCAAATAGAGGTAAAAATTTTACTTCTGCTTCATCTTTTTTTACTAGTTCTAATGAGCTGCTCCAAGGAATTGTAGCAGTATAAAAATTTTTAAGTAATGGCATGTCTTCTTTTACAATATTGCTTTTGTCTATTAAGATCCATGGATAGTAAGTTTGGAAATTGCCACCCAAAAAGATTGTGGGTGCTCTTTTATCAAGAATAATATTATCGTTGTATTTTATGCCATAACTTTCAAATAGATCAAATAGGCTGGATTTAATAGGAGTTATGCCATATGGATTTTGAGGATTGTAGTCAATTGTGCTTGTTGCAACAAATATTTTTCCATCATTAACAATAAAATCGTCAATTTTTTTTGCAATCTCTTCATCAATTTCTTTAGCGCCAATGATGAATAGTCCATTTATATCTTTTCTAATGTCTTCTAATTTTTCAGTTTTTAAATCTATTTCTTTTATTTCAATTCCAAATGCTTTTTTCATTATTTCGGAAAAGTTTTTATGTGCTTCTTTTAAAGTTCTGTCTCCAAAAGCAAGTCCTAAAACTTTTTTGGTATTGTTTATTAGCTTATCAAGTCCATTTGCAAGGTCATATTCTAAATTACTGATTTCTGTTACAACCGGTAGTACTTCTCTTTTGCCCTCGTAAATAATCTCAATTCCTGAGTATATTTTTAGTATTGAGAGCTGATTAATATCTCTTAAGTCTATTTGCTGAGAAGGAATGCCAATATGCTCTAATGGTGTTGAAATTTTATCAGCATCAATTTCTTTATAAATTACCTTACCTTTTGAAGCATCAGAAAAACTTATTAAAAAATTTTTTATTTGGTTTGGAAAAGCAAAATAATTTTCAAGGCTTCCTGAATTGTAATATGTAATATATATTGTTTCATTTGCACTTGAGAACAAATTTTTTGTAACTTTAGATATTGTAAAAGCTTTGTGTTTTGTAAAGTCTATTTTAAAAATGAAAATAGATATATTACAAAAAATCAAAAAGATTATTGTAAGGTTCAAAGTTAGGTTTAAAACTTCATTTTCTTTATTTTTCATAAAATTTATCTCCATTTTTTTAGTGTTATGCTGTGTGTGCTTAGTATTAGGAATGTGATTGTGAATGTAATAAAATAAATAAAGTCTGATAAGTTTAATATGCCCATATTAAAATAGCTAAAGTGATTGGTTATTGAAATAAAATTAAGCATTTCTCCTATTATATTTTCTTTTCCAAAGATCATAACCAATTTTCCAGAAAATAGTATTAATATCAGCGTAAATACGGTTAGAATGTAAGAGACTATTTGGCTTTTTGTAATAGAGGATATGAATGTTCCCATACTTAGCACGGAAAGAGAATAAAGAATTATTCCTAGATATTGAAGCAATATTATTCCAAGATCAAATTCGCCCATGAAAATTGTCATTATTGTAAGGGGTAGGGTAAGTGAGAATAATATTAAGGTAAATATTTTAAGCGTAATAAATTTACCCAAAACTATCTCTTGAGGACTTAGTGGCAAAGCATAAAGAAGTTCAATGCTTCCTGTTTTGTGTTCTTCTGAGAATACCCCCATGCTAAGTGCTGGCAGTACTAACATTAAAATAATAGGCATTGAAGAGAAATAAGAAGTAAGAGATGCATTGTCTTTAATGAAAAATCCTGATAAAAAAATAAATGAAAAGTTTATGAATATTAAAAAAAATAGCATCACAACGTATGCAGTTGGAGTTCCAAATAATATTTTTAGTTCTTTTTTAGAAAGCGATAAAGATTGCTTTAAATCTATTTTCATTTTTCTCTCTCCTTGGTTAATTTGCTAAATATCTTTTCAAGGCTTTCATGTTTTGGGATCATTGCTTTTAAGATTATATTATTTTTTACGATGTAGCTAAAGAGATCTTCTTCTGTTTTGCCTTTAGATAGTTTTAATGAAATATTTAAGTCTTTTTCGTGTTCTTCAAGTTTTATTAATGTGAAAATTTCATTTTTGATGTTGAAAATTTTTTTATCATTTTCAGATTTTTTTAAAGCTATTAATTCTATTTCAATCTCTTTAAGCTTATTTTTAATAATATTTTCTTTTGTGTCATCAGCAACAATTACTCCGTTGTTGACAATAATTATTCTTTTACAAATAGATTCTACTTCGCTTAGTATGTGTGAAGAGAATAATATTGTACTTTCTTTTGCAAGCTCTCTTAAAAATTCTTTAAATTCAATTATTTGATTTGGATCAAGACCATTTGTTGGTTCATCAAGTATTACAAGTTTAGGATTGTTTATTAAAGCTCCAGCTATTCCTACTCTTTGTCTAAATCCTTTTGAAAGTTGAGAAATTAGCTTATCTTCAACTTCTTTTAATTTGAATATGCTTATTACTCTATCAATTTCTTTTTTTAATTTTTTAACACCTTTTATTTCTGATATAAACCTTAAATATTCCTTTACAGAAAGCTCTGGATAAAGAGCTAGTTTTTCAGGAACATATCCTATTTGTTGTAGTATTTCTTTTGAATGCTCTACAATGTCTTTTCCGAAAATTTTTACATTACCTTTGTTTGGATAATGAAATGATGTTAAGATTTTGATTAATGTGGACTTTCCGGCTCCGTTTGGACCAAGTATACCAAGTACTTCGCCTTCTTCAACCTTAAAGCTAACATTAAATAGTGCTGTAAATGGCCCATACATTTTAGTAACTTTTTCTACATTTATCATATACCCTCCTATTTAATAATAAAGTTATTTTTGTTTGCTTCAAGTCTCATTCCATCTCTTGTTAAAAAAATTTCTCCGTCTGGATATTCCAATTTTGCCTCCTTTAGTAAATTTTCAAGATCTTTTCTTAATGTATATCTTTCACTAAAATGGATAAGTCCTGTTTGTAAAACTTTTGCTTGCTTTACAATATTTGCAGCCCCACCAGCTGTTAAGTGAAGTTTTTTATCTGCTTCTTTTTTTAGTTCATTTTTAAATGTGCTTTCAATTATTACAAGGTTAAAATTTTTGATTTTCTGTATGAGTTCTTTAAAATAACCAGTATCTGTAATGTATGCAACTTTTAGCCCTTTTTTAGATTTTCCAAGTATTTCTGATGGCTTTATAATTTTCCCGTTTACCAATATTTCTTTTCCATCTTGTAGGGCTTTTCTAATAGGTCCTTTGGGAATATTTAGCTCTTCTGCTTTTACTGTATTGAATTTGCCGGGTTTATCTTTTTCTATGAATAAATATCCAACACATTCTATTGAATGTTTTAGCTTGGTGTATTCGATTTTTTTTGTTTTATCCTCATATATTATTTTTTCGGTTTTATCTATTATTATTTCTTTATAAATTATTTCATAGTTTTTATATATTTTAAGCATATCTATATTGGCTTTTGTATAGTTTTTTATTCCAACAGGTCCAGCGATTATTAATGGATCTTTTCTTGTTTCTCCACTTTGTGACATTAGCATCACTATTCCGAGTAGTCCTGTGATGTGATCAGCATGTAAATGAGTAATACAAATCATTTTTATTTTTTGCCAAGATATTTTTTGTTTTCTTAAAGACATTTGAGTTCCTTCTCCACAATCGAATAAAAAATTGTCTCCATTGTATTCGATGAGTACAGATGACAAATATCTATTATGGAGCGGTCTTGTTCCTCCAGTTCCTATAATGTTAATATTGAATCCCAAAGATTATTCTCCTGGTTTGTTCTGAAAGTATTAACTAATTTTAATTGCTTTGTTAAATTTTGCTTCACTTTCTAGTTTCTCTTTGGATAAGAATTATTTTAGCTCAACTTAAACATTATATTATTTTTTCCTAAATTTAGAAATATTAAGAGATATAATCGTTTGTCAGTATTGATTTGAAAATTTGGATTTTAACAATGATCCAAAATATTATAATATTTTTCATATCTTTTAATATTGTAATGATTTGGAATTTTGTCAATTTTTTCAATATTATTAACTAATAAATTGGATAAGTATGGCGCCATTGATATACCTCTTGTTCCAAAGCCATTTAATATAAAGATATTTTTATATTTGGGGTGTTCTCCTAAGAAAGGCTCTCTGTCAAGGGTTGAAGGTCTTATGTGGGCTTTTTGGCCAATGACTTTGCATTTTAGATTTGTTATTTTTTTAAATTTTTCTAATAATTCTAATTTTGCCCATTCATTTGTAAGCGTATTCCAAGTATTCCATTCGTAAGTTCCCCCAAGGTAAAATTTATTGCCTTTTAAGTGAATTAAAGATGAATGTCTATTGTAAATCTCTTTAAAATTCAATTTTTTGCATTCCAATATAATGATTTCGCCTTTTGCAGGCTCAAATGGGAGATAAGAAAAAAATCCTTTTAGTTTTTCTTTATATCCTTTTGCAAATATTAATTTTTCAAATTTCAAATCCTCTATTTTGAAAAAACTCTCTCCAAGTTTAATTTTATTTTCGTCTATATTTTTGTTTATATATGATTTTTTTTTGATTAAATGTTTTTTAATATTTTTTATATAGATTTTTGTATTAACCCTAGCGCCTTTTATTATCATTCCGCCGTTAGAGTCGTTTGAGAAATTATAAATTTTTCCATCTTGTATTTTTAAAATAAATTTTGTTATGTTTTTATCATTTTCAAGTTTATTAATCAGTTCATTTTTTTGATTTTCAGTAGTAAAGGGTCTAAAGATATTTTTTTCTATAAAAAAGTTAGATTTAATGGTTTTTTCAATTTCTCGATAGTAGTTTTTTGCAAATTCAAAAATATGTGGTTCTTTCCAGGCAATGTTCATTTTTCTACCCATAATAGGATTAATAAGCCCGCCTGCTACCATTGTTGCTTTTGTATCTTCATCATCAAAAAGAATTACTTTTTTATTTCTTTTGAGCAATTCGTAAGTAATAGTGCTCCCTGCTATTCCTCCCCCTATAACCGCAAATTCATGATGCATTATAAACCCCTTTTTAAATTTTACTTAATTTGTAAAATTTAGAATATTTTTTGACTTTAATGAAGTTTAATTAAAGATTTATTAGTCTTTTGCTTTTTAGAAATTAAGTACAATCGTTTAATTTTTGTGCTTTTTTATCATTTAAAAACCTTTTATTTTCAATTATAATATATCATTATGTTTTTGTATAAGGGATGTTTTATGACCGGGAAAGAAGATAATGATGCTTGTGATTTGCATGATAAATCATTGAAATTGGTTTTAAAGAGTAGATCAATAGTTATTGCTGGTGAGATTACCAAGGATGTTTCTAGGCTTTTTCAGGAAAAAATATTATTGTTAGAGACTTTGGATTTTAAAAAGCCTATATTTGTGTATATTGATTCAGAAGGGGGCGATATTGATGCTGGATTTGCTATTTTTAATATGATTCGTTTTGTTAAGCCTAAAGTTTTTACAGTTGGAGTAGGGCTTGTTGCTAGTGCTGCTGCTTTAATTTTTTTGGCTGCAAAATTAGAAAATAGATTTTCGCTTCCCTTTGCTAGGTATTTATTGCACCAGCCCTTGAGTGGATTTAAAGGAGTTGCTACAGATATTGAAATTTACACTAATGAGTTAAATAAAGTTAAAAAAGAACTTAATAATATTATTTCAAAAGAAACAGGTCAAAAAATTTCTAAAATAGAAAGGGATACTGATAGAGATTTTTGGCTAGACAGTAGTGCTGCAAAAAAGTATGGACTTGTATTTGAAGTTGTTGAGACAAAGTATCAACTTGAAGAGTTTATTTCCGCTTAGTGTTTTATTTTTTTCCTGTAATGTTGCAGGTACAGATTTTAGTGTTTTGGAGCTTAAGGTTGCAAATTTTAATTTAAATGATGATTTTTATCAAGGGTTACTTGATTCTGCTTATAATATTCTAAATCAAAGTTTTGATTTAATAATTATCAAGAACCTTGAGAATAAAAATGTGCTTGATTTAATTAATAATAGAGTTTTATTTAGAACTTTTAAGAATGCTTATTTTATTGATCAGGGCAGGGGACTTTCTGTTAGTATTCTTTCTAAACGCAAAATAAATATTAAAGTTTTAAGTGTAATGCAAGATTCTTGCGATTTAAAATTGGGATTGCTTGTGGATTTTGATTTTGAAAATAATCACTATGGTATTGTTATTTATAATTTAAGCAAGGAATTTGTTAAAAGTTTTACTAGTTTGCAAATTGGTGAGCAAATTTTATATTTAAAAGCCCAAATGGATAAATTGATGTTTGTTTTAGATGAATCTGAATTTGTTATTTTTGATTTATTAATCAAAAATGGATTTTTTAGCTTAATAAATGATTCAAACGATATTTCAATGTTAGCAAATAAAATTGATTTTAGAGTTTTTTCTAGTTTTTTTGCTAAAGTTTCTTTATATTCATTTATGTTTGTAATTTTAGATTATTTGCATAGCAATTATGTTATTGAGAATTTTCCTCAAAGGATAGTTATTAATTGAGTTTAAATTTATTTTTTTATTTAACTTGACATTGTAATATAATATTATTTATCATATTATTCTATGCCGAAGTGGTGGAATTGGTAGACACACAGGACTTAAAATCCTGAGGAGGAAGCTCCGTACCGGTTCAAGTCCGGTCTTCGGTATTTTTAAATTTTTTATTTATATTTACCGGCTAGTTTTTTGTTTATAAAGATTCCCAGTATAAATGATATTCCTAAGGATGTAAAAGATGTAGAGCTGATTTTAAAGTTCAATTTTAATACAATTAATATCATTTGTAGAATTGATCCAAAAATTAAGCCTTTTGATAAATAAATAAAATTATTTAAGTGATTATCTATTATTTTCTTTATTATTAATATTGATGTAATTATTCCTATTGTTGCAGCTGTTGCAAATATTGTAATAAGAATAATGTTAAATTCAGATACAATAAGTATTATTTCTTTATAAAAGCCAAGTAGCAAAAGCATTGCAGATCCTGAGATTCCTGGCAAGATCATTGATGCTCCGCTTATTGTTCCAGAGGATATCAATAATAAGTAATATTTTAGTGAATTTTTGTCTTTAAGTATTGTACTTTGCAATTGCATATTAGATTCTTTGAGTATTAAGAAGAGTATAATAATGATCATGCCAATAAAAAACAATAAATTATTTAATATTTTTGTATTATTATTTATTTCTTTTATGGGTATTTCTGTTTTTAGTGTTAGCATATTTCCAAATGCTAATCCTATGAAAAATACTATTAGCAGTGCTTCTATTATTCCATTGTTAAAAGCATAAGTTTTAAATATTTTTGCAGTTAATAATATTGAGGTTAGCATTCCTGTTGCTAAAATAGTTAAAAACATTAAATTTTTTTTAATTTCTGTGAGCTTTAAGATTTCTGAGATAGAGTCTATTATTTTATAATAAATTTTTAATATTAAAGCCAGTGTTCCCCCAGAAACCCCCGGGATTATGTTTGCAATTCCAAGTAAAATTCCCTTGATATAAATATTAAGCATTTTTATTTTAGACTTTAAATATTTTTAATTTAAATGTCTTATCTGTCATCGCCTTCGCCATTTATTGTTCCATTTTCATGTCGCTTTTGTATTTTTTTTAGGTTTGTAAGGGCAACATCTTCAAGTGTAATTCCCAGATTATTGCTTAAACTTGACAAGTACCATAATACATCTCCAAGTTCTTTTTTAATTGATATTAAATACTCATCATCAATAATGTAATTTTTATCTCTTCCCAATTTTTTTATTTTTTCAACAACTTCTCCAGTTTCACCAGCAAGGCCAAGTGTTGTTAAAATTAATTCTTCTTTTTTATTTTTGTATTTAGCAGTTTTTTTTGCTCTTTCTTGGTATTCGTTTAGCTCCATATTGAGAGACAGTTTATTACAGTTTGTTATTATTTGCAAGTCCCAATGGGATTTATTTTTTTTATGTTTTTTATTATATTTGATTAATTAATCATAAAAGAATTTGTAGCATGAGTAAAACTTTTTTGTTATTTAAAGTAGCTTTCTTTTTTTTAAAAATAATTTGTGTTTTTTCTTATCCAGAAATAAAAAGTTTTTCAAGAAAAGATCCTATTTTTTCTGATCTTAAAATTAAAATTTTAAAATATAACAAAAAACAACATATTCCTTTGTTTTTTTATTTGTACAAAGTTAAAAAAGGAGATACTTTTTTTAAAATTGCTAATAAAATAAACGGATGGCAGTCTAGCATTGCTACTGTTAATTTATTAGATTCTCCTATTGTGAGTGTTGGACAAGAGATTCTTATTCCTAGTAAAAAAGGAGTTTTTGTTTTTGATAGTAAAGATTATAGGTTTAATAATTTGCTTTTAGCGACAAGGGATCTTACTAAAGCTGAAAAGGTAAAAGTTAAAAGGAACGACAGAGTTTATGAATTTTATTTTTTTGATTTTGTTAAGAATCCAGATTTTGGATTTTTTTCAGGCACAGAGTTACTTTTTTTTTTAAATGCCAATTTTATTTTTCCTTTAAAAAAATTTATTGTTAGTTCTGATTTTGGATTTAGAAATGATCCTTTTACTGGCAATAAAAGTTTTCATACAGGAATAGATCTTGCAGCTCCGATGAATACGGAAGTATATTCTTCTTCTTCGGGAATAGTTATTAAAGTTGAATACAATGATCTTTATGGTAATTTTGTTGTAGTTGGGCATAAAAATAATATTAAATCTCTTTATGGGCATCTAAATTCATATTCTGTAAAGATAGGAGATTTTGTTAAATCGGGTGAATTGCTTGGCAGAGTAGGACAAACGGGGCGTTCAACGGGGCCGCATTTACACTTTGAAATATTAAAAAAAAATGTTCCCATTAATCCCTTAGGGGTTTTAAAGAAAAGCTAGGTTGAAGGCCAGTTAAATATACAATATTATTAAATTGTATTGATTATTAATAAATAATATTGTATAATTAAACATTTGATAAAAATATTTTTACACTTTTTCGACAAGATTTTAAAAGAAAGTGTTTCATTTTAATATAATTATTGACATTAAAAAATTTTTTGGTTTCAAAATAATACATTTAATTAAAAATATATTATTTTTTTGTATTGATTATAATTTAATAATTTGAAATAAATCTTATTGATCAATATTATATTCGATTATTTTATTGTGTAAAGTTTTTCTTCCTATTTTTAGTATTTCAGCGCATTTGCTCTTGTTGTTTTTAGAATGAAAAAGCGTTTGTTTTATTATTTCTTTTTCAGCCTCTTTTAGGCTAATTCCTATTGGTAGTGTTATTTTAAATACAAGATTTTCATTATTTTTGATTTTTGCTGGCAAATCTTCTTTAGTGATTTGTTTGCCTTTTGATAATATTAATGCGCTTTCAAGTACATTTTTCAACTCCCTAATATTTCCTGGCCAATCGTAATAATAGAGGGCTTTCATTGCGTCATTAGAAAGAGTTTTTTCTTCTCTGTTGTTTTCCTTTGCAACGTCTTTTATTAGTATGTTTGTTAAATAGGATATATCATCTTTTCTTTCTCTTAAAGGTGGTATGTTTATATTAATAATATTTAATCTATAAAATAAATCTTCTCTAAATTTTTCCTTTTTAATTTCCTCTTCAATGTTTTTGTTTGTTGCAGCCAAAAGCCTGATATCAACTTTAATTGTAGTCTCTCCCCCAACACGTTCAAAGGTTTTGTTTTGCAGTACTCTTAAAAGTTTGACTTGAATTTCGGGCGAAATTTCTGCTATTTCATCAAGAAAAATTGTGCCTTTGTTTGCAAGCTCAAATCTGCCTTTTTTTTTGGAAATTGCTCCAGTGAATGCACCTTTTTCATGACCAAAAAGTTCACTCTCAAGAATGCTTTCAGAAAGTGCAGCGCAATTTACTTTTATAAATGGTTTGTCATTTCTATTTGAAAGATCAAAAATAGCGTCTGCTATTATTTCTTTGCCAACACCGCTTTCGCCTGTTATAAGAACAGATGCATTTGATTTTGCTATTTTTATTACAAGTTCAAAAATTTTTTGCATTAACAGTGACTTTCCCACGATTTTTTCATAGTATTTTAGATCTTTTCTTATTAGTATATTTTCTAAATTAGTATTTTCATCATCGTTATTTTCTTTTTTATTTAGCGATCTTTTTATTATTAGCAAAAGTCTTTCAAGGTCTAAGGGCTTTGTTAAAAAATCGTAAGCACCCTCTCTCATAGCATCTACAGCAGAATCAACTGTTCCGTGGGCTGTTAAAATAATAAAAGGTATTCCTAAGTTTTTTTCTTTAACTATTTTGAGCAATTTTTCTCCAGATATCTGAGGCATTCTCAGATCAGATATTATTACATCGAGATTTTCATTTTCAATTGTTTCAAGAGCTTCTTCTCCGTCACTAGCAGTGAAAACAAAATATCCTTCATCTTCAAGATAAGTAGCAATTCCCTCTCTAATATTCTTTTCATCATCAGCTACAAGTATTTTGCTCATTTTCAATACCCTTCAATTAAAATATTTTTTTTATTTAGTTTAGGAAGTGTAATTGTAAAAATAGTGCCTTTGCACTCTTTGCTTTCCACAAAAATTTCACCCCCAAGCTCTTTTATTATTTTATAAGAAATAGTAAGTCCTATTCCACTTCCTTTTTCTTTTGTGCTAAATTGAGGTTTAAATATTTCTCCTTTTATCTCATCTTTTATTCCGTTTCCATTATCTTTTATGTTGATATGTATTTTATTGTCTTTTTCGAAGAGAAAAATTTCTATTTTTTTTATTTCTTTTTTTGTCTCAAGCAGTGCTTCTTCTGCGTTTTTAACGATATTTATAATAACTTGTTTTAATAGTTTCTCATCAATGAGAATATTGCTTATTTTGTTTAAATTAAGCAATAGTTTTATGTTTTTGCTTTCTAATCCAGGATTTAACAATTCACATACACTGCCTATAACTTGTTTAATGTCTTTTTCTTGTAAGTTGATTTTTATTGGCCTGACAGTTAATAAAAATTCTGTTACTATTTTATCTACTCTGTTTATTTCTTCTTTTATTACTTTAAAATAATTTTCAGCTTTACCATTTTTCATTTTTTGTTTTTCAATTTCCTTTTTTAGCAGCTGTAAATTTATATCGATTGCTCCAAGCGGGTTTTTTATTTCATGGGCAATATTTCTTGCATGTCTTGTAAAAGAGGCCAAAGCCTCAACTCTTCTAAATAGCTCCTCTTTTCTTTTTTTCTCTTTAATGTCTTCGATTAAAATAATGTTGCCTTCAAGTTTTTTTTCTTTTACATAAGGCATAAATGAAATTTTAATATATATATTGTTTGAGATTGGAACTTCTAATCCTATTATTTTATCTTCTGTTCTAACCAATTCTTTTATTAAATTTATTAAGATTGGAATTTGAAGATCATCAAGAATTTCTATTTTTGATTTAGATGTTAAAGCTAAAATTTGGTATAAAATCTTGTTTGAATAGATTATGTTGTTTTGTTTATCAAGTACAATGATTCCTTCATTAATTGATGCAAATATGCCGTCATATATTTCTATTTTTTTGTAAATTTGTTCAATAAATTTAGTTTTTTGTTCATTAGATAATTTGTTTAGCTTTGTTAAAGCTTTTTTGAAAAAATTGTTCATATCTCCTCATAATTTAGCATCAAGTTTTCTATTATTAATTTTTTATTTTGATTATAGGGTCGATATTTGTAAATATTTTTCAAATGTTGTGTGTATTTGAGATATTGATTTATATTTATCTTTTTTTCTAAAAAATCTTTTCTAATGTTAATTAGAAGCTCGTTTAAAAATATTTTAAAGCTTGCATCATCTTTTATAAAGTCGATTTCTTCAAGATTAAATATAGATTTTTTTTCTTTTATTATATTTAAAATTTTTGTCAATTCTTTTTTTATTTTTTTACTTTCTTCTTTGTAAAATGAGGCGAAATACTCCTCAATTGTTATATCTTTATTTATTAGAAAGCTTTCTTTAAATATTTGAATTTCTAAGCTTCTTTCTGGTTTTGTGAAATTGTAAATTCTAAGTCTTGAAAGTATTGTTTTTGGTATTTTGTTTTTATTTCTTGCTGCTAAGATAAAGTAAATATTTAAAGGAGGTTCTTCTAGTATTTTTAAAAGTGAGTTGTGCACGTTAAATGATAAATTTTCGATTTCGTTTATGTAGATTACCTTTGGTTTTTCTTTTTCAGAAAAAATCCAAGTCTGAATTTTTTTTACATCATAAACAGTAATAATATGATTTAATTCTTTGTTTATATTTTCTATATTTTTTATAAGTTCATTTTTTATGTTTTCATTGTATTCTTTTTTATAATAAACAGAATTAATGTAGTTGATATTTTTCTCTATTTTTTTTAAATTTTTTTCATTACTGAAATAACATTTGGTAAAAATTACAGTTTTAATATATTCTAGGTATTGATTTGCTATCTTTTGTGAATTTGTAAAAAGATGTGCTCTTGCTTCTACTGTGTCAAGATTTGCAAAAATAAGGAAATTAGGGTTTGTTAAGTTTTTTACGTTTAATATTTTTTTTGCAAGTTCAATTGCGCTAGTCTTTTTTGATGAAAATTTTTCTCCTAGTAAAAGAATCGCATTTGGCAATGTTTTTTGATCATATTCGTTTATTATATCTTTAGCAATCTTTGGAAGCATTGTCATTTTTGGTCCTTTATTTTGTTTTTGAAATTTTAAAGAGATAGTTTATTCCAGGATTTAAATAATCAAGTAGTTTGCTTTCTTTTAGGAAATATTCAGGTTTAAATATTTGTTGTGAATGTATTATGTAAACCACGATTGCAATTATTCCAAAAGCTTCAAGTAGACCAAGCACCAAGCCCAGCATTCTATTAAAGAATAATAATTTAAGTTGACTTATTATTGATTCTATTAATGATTGTAGGATTAAAAATCCTATATGTATTAGCAGAAAAAATACAAGTAGTGCTTGAATATAGGATAGTTCAATAATAGGTTCAACCAGTTTTCTAAACTCTTCAGTTTTTTTATAAAGCAGTAGTATTAAAACAAAAACCTCAGCAAATCCACTAATTTCTTTAATAAATCCTCTTAAAAATCCTCTAAATCCTAAAGATGTAAAAACTATGATTATTAGTATGTCTACTATTCCTGTTATTTTTACAGGATCATTTGTTATCATTTAGATTTTGTCTCCTTAATATCTTTTATTAGTAATTTGGCTATTAAAGTTGAAGAATTATTATTGTTGAATTTTTTGATATTTTCTTTGAGTGATTCAATTTTTTTTCTATCTTTTAAAGTTTCTTTTATAATTTTTAAAATATTTATATTTACAATTTCATCTTCATCTATATAAATGCAAGCATTTTGATTTTTTAGTAATTTTGCATTTTTAATTTGATCTCCTCTAGAGCCTTTTTTAAATGGAATCAAAATTACACATGTTTTAGCATTTGCAAATTCTTTTATTGCTCCAGCTCCAGCTCTGCTTATTATTATATTGGAAAATTTAACTATGCTTGCCATTTCTTCTGCGTTAAAAAATTGTCTTCTTAGGTAATTGTCTTCTCTAATATCATTTAAGTTTTTTCCCGATTGATGGATGAAGTAGATTTCAACATCCTTTTTAATACAGAGTGCAAGATTGTTTAAAGTATTAGCCCCAAGAGATCCTCCAAGTATACTAACAATTGGTTTGTTAGTGTTGTGAGTTAGTTGTTTGATGATTTTGGGATTTGGATTTAAAAATTCTTTTCTTATGGGAGATCCTGTGTAGACAATGTTTTTATGGTTTTTGAAGTATTTTTCACTTTCTTTAAAGCTTATGTGTATTTTGTTTGCAAATTTAGAGTTAATTTTTGTTGCAAGTCCGGGGTCTAAATCCATTTCATGGGTTATTCTTTTGATTTTTAGCAGGCTAGATGCAATAATTGTAGGAGTTGAAACAAATCCTCCAGTTGAATAGATAATACGAGGTTTATATTTGTGTAAAATGTAGAAGCTTTTTATTATTCCAAGTATTACTTTAAAAAAGTCAGTAAAGTTTTGAAAAGAAAAATAGCGTCTAAGTTTTCCACATGGAACCGAAATAAATTTAATATTATTTTCTTCTTTTATTAATTTTTCTTCTATGGAATTTTTTTTGCCTATCCAAAAAAATTCAATTTCATTGTCAAATTCTTTTAATGCCTGTATTATAGATATTCCTGGAAATACGTGCCCCCCAGTCCCCCCTCCTGTAAAAAATATTATTTTTTTATTTGACATATGCTTGTTTACTCATAAAAATAATAAAGCGCTCGCTTTTTAATAGATTTTTTCTACATTTTATTCTAGTAATATATTGCAATTCAAATATTTTCTTTTTACTAAAAATCGATTCAATTTTTAAAATTGAATTTAATTTTAAAAATTAAAATGTATTTTTTAAAAAATTTTCAATCCGAACTCCTTCTTTTTTTAAAGCATTTTCTTTAATTGAATCTTTTATTATTAAGTGAATAGCTTTTGTTGTTTTTTCTAAGGCCTGCTCTATTTCGAATTTTTCCAAATATCCTATAAGTAAGCTAGTAAATAAGTCCCCTGTTCCACTGAAATTTTGTTCTAATTTTTCTAAAAAAAATTCTGAGTATTCTTTGTTTTTAGGGTTGTAACAAATGTTTCCCAAAAGATCTCCTTTTTTAACGCTTGTAACAACTACTATTCCTTTTATATCAAGATTTAATATTGCTTTTATGATATCATCTTTGTTGTTAAGTTGTGAGCTTTTGCTTAGCATTTTAAGTTCTGTGATATTGGGTGTTATTATGTTTGCGTACTTTATGATTTTTTTAAATCCATCAATTATTTTATTATCAAATATAGGGTAAATTATTCCATCGTCAGCAAACACAGGGTCAATTACGGTTTTTTCAAATTTTATTAATTTAATTATTTTTTCTATTGTTATTTGTTGTTTTTCACTTCCCAAAAATCCGGTATATAGTATGTCAAAGTGTTCATTTTGCTCTTTCCATATATTGATAAATTTTTCCAGATAATCGGTTAAATCCACTATTTCAAATTTTTTATAAGCTGTGGAAGCAGAAAGTACGGCTGTCACAAAAGGACAAACTTGCATATTAAACGAAGATATTACTGGTATGCACATTGTAAGAGATGTTCTTCCCATGCTTGAAATATCATGCATTGCTAAAATTCTTTTCATTATTTTTCCCCTCATGCTGGTTTTTATAATTTTCTATTCTTGAATTTGCATCAATTTCAATTGGACTTGCTCCATATTTTAAATACATATTAAATCCAAGTCCCGCAATCATTGCTCCATTATCTGTGCAAAGGTCAAGAGGAGGGTAGTAGGTTTGTATTTTAAGCTTATTTATTTTTTCTCTTAAATATAAATTGCTTGCAACACCGCCAGCTATTACCAATTTGTTGATTTGAGTATCTTTTATTGCTCTTTTGAGTGGGATGATTAGATTTTCAAAGGCAGCTTTTTGGAAGCTTGCAGCTATATTATTTTTTGTTGTTGGATTATCTTTGCTTTTGAATTTTTCGAGTTGGTGTATGCAAGCTGTTTTTAGTCCAGAGTATGAAAAATCATACCAGTTTTCTTTTTTTTTAAAGGTGGTAACTGGAAATTGAAATGTATTTTCATCACCATTTTTAGATATTTGTTCGATGTTTGGACCTCCCGGAAATCCCATGTCATAATGTTTTGCTACTTTATCAAAAGCCTCTCCACAGGCATCATCTAGAGTTCTTCCAAGTATTTCAACATCATCGAAATTTTTTTGTTTAGCAATTAATGTATGTCCGCCGCTTAATAATAATGATATAAATGGATATTCTATTTTTGAGTGCATTAAAGGGGCATAAAGATGACCTAAGATGTGATCAATGCAAATAATAGGTTTTTTTAATGCAATTGCTAGACCTTTGGCAAAGTTTAATCCAACTATTAAAGACCCAATAAGCCCTGGTCTAGATGTTACAGCTATTAAGTCAATTTCAGATATTTTAGTATTTGCCTTTTTGAGTGCTTTTATACAAACAGACATAATAGTTTCGGCATGAAGTCTTGAAGCAATCTCAGGCACTATTCCGTAATATTTTTTGTGTTCGGTTTGATTTAATTTTATATTGCTTAAAATATGAATTCCATTTTCTACTACAGCTATGCAACAGTCGTCACAAGAAGTTTCTATTCCAAGCACTTTCATCTGATTGTTTCCTCGTAAAGATTTAATAAGTTGTCAAATTCGAATTCCTGGTTTAAATTAGGCCCTTCTTTTTTAAGGACTTTTAGAGTATTTTTAGACCAAATGTGTCCGATTACTTTTACCACTCCGTTTTTTCTGGCGATATTTTTTGCTTTTTCAAGCTCCTTGATTACGGACCCTTCTGTATCTTTGCTATCAAGAAATACGTCTCTTTTTTCTACTTTAACCCCAATTTCTTTACCTATTATTTCCGGTATGCCTCCTGCAATAGTTACGCTATCGAAAAAATACCTGTCAATCTCTTTAAGCTTTTCTAAAATAATTTTCATCAAATCTTTATTTGAAGTGATTAAACTTCCCATATGGTTATTCATTATTTTTGCATCAGGATACTTTTTAAATGCTTTTTCGATTTTTTTCTGTATTTCTTCTTTTTTATCTTTTATGCTTATATGAAATTTTTCTATTGAATTTCTATGTTTTGATTGCATTGGGAAATGTATTATTACTGTTTTGTTAGCATTTTTTAGTTTTTTGTATAAACTCATTGATTTTGGTAAAAATGGAATAATAGCATAATTTATTTTAAGATTAAGTTTTATAAATTGTTCTAACATAAATTCATCATAACCCACGTCGTCGATGATTAAGTAAAACTTGGGTTTGCTTTTGGCTTTTTGATCTTCTTTGTTGTTTGTTATTATTAAGCTTTCTTTTTGCATTTCTTCAAACCTATTTTTAAGTGAGACATTCGCAACTTTTGAATTGTTGTTAAAATGGAAAAAACTTGCAAATGCCTGCGCTATTGCAATAGCAATAGAAATTATAATAAAAATTACAATAATAAACTTGTTTTTTTTAATATAAAATATAAACATTCATGACCACTGACTTAAAAGTAGACCAGAACACGTCATGAATGTCAATGTTAATTTATCTCTTCTTTTAGTTTTTTAAGAACCCTTTTTTCAATCTGTCTTACAGTTTCTGATGATATTCCAAGTTCTGTTGAAATGTCTTTTAAGGTGCTTTTTTTTGGACTATTGTCTAGGTTATATCTTTTTTTGATTATATATCTTTCCTTTTCATTTAATTTTGTTTCAAGTATATAATTCAAATGTTTTAAAGTTGAATCTTGTTCAAGGGTAATTTCAGGATTAAAAGAATTATCCTCGTATAGATTCAATAGTGTTGAATTCTCAGACCCCTCTATTTCTTTGTCCAGGGAATATTCTTTTTCAAGATAGGGAATGATTTTTATATACTGGGCAGGAGATAGGTTAAATCTTTTCATTATTTCTTCTTTTTTGGGCGATTTTTCTTCTTCTGTTAAATATTTATTTATTTGTAGTATTAGATTTTCTTTTCTGTATGGGACTTTTACCAACCTAGTTTTAGTGTTTAGTGCTCTTTGTAGTGATTGCTTAATCCAAAATGATGCATAAGTTGAGAATTTGGTATTTTTATTTGGGTCATATTTTTCAGCAGCCCTTATTAATCCTAAGTTACCTTCTTGAATTAAGTCTTCAATTTTTAGCCCTTTGCCCGCATATCTTTTTATTATTTTTAAAACAAGTCGCAAATTTGCATTTATCATCTTGTTTTTGGCTTTTGCATTGCCTCTTTGTATTTGTCCCGCAAGTTTAATCTCTTCTTCGTGAGTAATTAGCTTATGTTCTCTTACCGATTTTAAATATATGTTTAAATCCTCATTACTAAATATATTCATAGTATTATATTTTCTCCCCTTTCTTGAATATTGTGATTAAATTTTTACTACTTAACTTTCATGCAAAAATTGTGCCAATTTAGTTTAAAGTTATTTTTAAATTAAATTGGATATAATTTTGATGATGGGAGGTGTTTTTAGAATTATTTACTTTTTTGTAATTGATTGTAAATTAAATCTGCAAGTCCAAAACTTTGAGTTTGTGCTATTTGTTTGGCTCTTTGTTCGCAAAGCATGTCTTCAAAAATTTCTTCTACCTGCCCTCCGTTTAGTAAATTTTGATCTTTGTTAAGAGTTTTTTTCATGCTTTCAAACATTTGCTTGATAAACATAGCTTCAAATTCTAAAGAAGCTTTTCGAAGTTCTTCATTCTCTTGAAAGGATTTTTTTATTTCCAAAGAATTTTTTAAATTATTTATTTTATGTATTTGATTTTTAAATTTTAGATTTTGTGAATTAATTTTAGTTTCCATCAATTTCCTCCAAAATAATTTCTCCATTTAATTTATTTATTTTTTTAGCAGCTTGAATTATTTGAATTAATTCTTTATTGCTAAGATTGTTCGAATTTTTTAATATAAATTCATTTACTTTCATTGAGTTTACTTGAATTGTTGTTTTATTATTTTTATTTAAAATGTTTTGGTCGTCTTTTTCAATGGAAAATGTAAACGTTCCTATTTTTGCATTTTCACTTGCCAGGATAATACCATTTTTTTTGTCTATTAATATTTTAGGGTTTGTTTCTATTTTAATATTTTCAATCTCTTCTAATAAGCTTATGTTTTTTGCTTCTATTTCTATTGTGCTGTCTGATTTAATTTTATTGTTGATTTTTTTAGAGGTCAATATTTTATGAATTCTATTTATTAATGTATAATTTCCTTTTTTAAGAGTTATATTATAACTGTGGTTAATATTTTGATTCTCATTTATTATTACACTATCTAGAGTATATCCGGATCCTTTTAATTTACTATTGGTTTTGATAATTCCTGATGCAATTGCTATTATTTCTCCCTCTTTATTTTTAAGATTTGTTTGTAAAAGTATTCCATTTGTTAAATCTTTTGAGTCTAGTATTGGTGCAATGTAAGCTTTGTGTTTTGAACCTTTGATTGTATTGCCTGTTACCCGGAGGCTAACATTTGCCAGTGCAATATTTTTACTTTCTATATTATTAGAGTCTATTTCATTTATTGTATTGCTTTCTTCTAAAATTTTAATTATAAGGTCTTTTTGTTTTGTAGAGTCCCCTTTTCCAGCGAGCCCTACTACTATTCCAATACCTGTTAAAAAATTTGTATTTGTGGGATAAATATCCGCAATTTCTTTTAATTTTACTCTTTCAGACAGGCTATTGTTAAATAATTGCTCTGTTTTTAGTCCTGTTGAATCTTTGTTTGTTTGGGCCAATAGACTTGTTGCAAATGTAATTAACATCAACATTAGTTTGTTCATTTTTTACCTTATTTATTTTATTTCTTTAATACCTATTATTTTATATCAATTATTGCAATTAATTAAGCTTTTTTCGTCAAATTGCTAATTAATCCTTAATTTGTTGAATATTGTCTGTATTAAGGCAAATTAAAATTAATAATAATAATTTTTAGATTGCGTGAGATGAAATGAGATATTATTCTTTTTGCACTTTATTTAATCTTATCTCTTCATTTTTTATTGTGTTGCGTATAACTTTATATTTACTGTTGTTTAATTCATTTAGACTTAAAACATCGTTTATTCCTATTGTGTTAATTTTATACTTAAAGTATATGTTGTGTTCATTAAGGATTTCATTTTTTTTTAGATTTTCTTTTGCGAATACAATTGGCTCGATTATATCAATGTACATATTAATGTAATTATGTCTTTTGTAGCTTTCAAAATTTTTTGCATAATAAACCAGAGTTTTTTGAATTGGAATATTTTTGTACGAGTTGTTGCTTTTTACTTTAAATTTTATTTTTTTGAAAAATTTATCTTCTATGTTTATTTCAGATTCATCAAAGTTAAATTGAAGTATATAGATATTTTCATTTGATAAATTTTTTGTAATATAATAGATCATTTCAAAAATTATTGATTTTTTTGTTAAGTGTGGAGGGATATATATTTTCGATAAACTTTGATTGTTGCATATTTTTGAATACTTTTTTGAAAAGAAATATGCTTTACTAGGAGTAATATTGAAGCACAAATCATGAGTAGCACTTATAATTGGGCTTGTTGCTAAAAATAAAATAAAAATTAATAATCTTTTTTTTATTTTATTGCCTTTTTAAGTTATTTGCAATTCCTAACATATTGTCAGAAGTTTGAATTGCCTTTGAGTTTATTTCATAAGCTCTTTGAGCTACTATCATTGTTACCATTTCTTCAGCAATAGATACATTTGACATTTCAAGTATGCCTTGTCTTAATCTTCCCATGCCCTCACTTCCTGGTATTCCTGCTATTTCTTGACCTGATCCAGCTGTTTCTTTAAATAAATTACTTCCAATAGCACTTAGTCCTGCAGGATTAACAAATCTTGATATTTCAATTTGTCCAAGCTCTATTGGTTCGTTGTTGTTATCAATTTTTACGGACACTATTCCTTGCTCAGATATTGTAATTGAGTTTTGGATATATTCTTCTGGGAAAAATATATTAGGTAATACCTTGTATCCCTGGCTTGTTACAAGCTCTCGATTAGAATCTATTTTAAATGATCCGTCTCTAGTATATGCATAAGTTCCATCGGGTAGAAGAATTTTATAAAATCCATCTCCTTCAATAGCAACATCAGTGAGTAAATTAGTTGATTGCATTTTTCCTTGTTCAAATATTCTCTGAGTTGCAGCAATTTTTGTTCCGTGACCAACTTGATTCCCAAGCGGTCTTAAAGTATTTTCAGTTGCGGGGGTTCCTGCTCTGTATTGGGTCTGATAAATCAAATCTTCAAATTCTGCTCTTATTTTTTTGAATCCTGTAGTATTTACATTTGAAAGATTGTTGGCAATTGTATCTACATTGTATTGTTGGGCAGTCATTCCGCTTGCTGCTGTCCATAACGCTCTCATCATAAAATATGCTCCTTAATATTTTCCAATTTCATTTATTAATTTTCCCAAGAGGCTGTCTTCAGTTTGTATTGTTTTTTGATTAGCTTCATAAGCTCTGTTAATTTCAATCATTAAAACCATTTCTTTAACAGCATTAACATTGGAAGCCTCAAGTGTTTCTGTTTCTATTTTAGGCCTTAATGATACATCAATTTCTTGCGCTTTACCAGATGTTTTTGTATCTATCCATAAAGAATTTCCCTGTTTTTTGAGGAATCTGGGATTTTCAAAATTTACAATTCTAATGGTATCAAGCAGCTCATAATTTTCCCAAGAATTTTCATATTCACTAATAAGTCTTTTGGGGTCTGATTCAAAGCTTGAATTGTGAAAAATTTGTCCCTGAGGCGTTATTTTAAAATTATTTTTTTTAAGATATATATATCCCTTTTCTCCTAGAACAGGAAATCCGCTTTTTGTAACAAGGATTCCTTCTTTTCCAATAGTAAAAGAACCGTTTCTTGTGTATCTTTCTCCATCTGAAGTTTGTATTACGAAAAATCCTTGATCTGTGAGCGCTAAATCTAATGGATTGCCAGTAGTTTTTAATGGACCTTGTTCAAATACTGTGTATATTTCATTTTCTTCAACCCCTGTTCCTAGTTTGCCTACAACTGGAGCTGTTTCAAGATGCCCTTTGGGAAATTTATAAAGCCCATCATCATTTAGTCTTCTTATTAACATTTCTGGAAATGCTTTTTGAATGGACAAATCTTTTTTGTATCCAATAAGATCTATGTTTGCCAAATTATTTGATACTGTGTCAAGCTTTCGCCTTTCTGCCATCATTCCACTGGCAGCTGTATAAATTCCTTTTACCACGGTTAAATCCTTCAAGACAATTAACTTTATTAATATTAGCATTAATTGTCCCATATAACAATTAATTTACCCATTGTGTTTTTGTTTAATTTTATATTTTTTTGTCCGGGTTTTTATCTTAATAATTAAAATTATAAAATAAGTTGTATAATGATCTTTGTGGCTAATTTTTAAATTAGCCACCTTAAATTAGTATTAGTAATTTAAAAAAGAGCCATAATTTAGGATTATTTAGTTTTAAGGAGGATTGATGATTAGAGTTTTTTTAAAGTTTTTTCTTTTTTTTTGTTTTTCAATACTTTTATTTGCAAATTCAGAAGATTCAAATGAAAAAGAAATTGTGAATAAGGGTGAAAGCCCTGGTTTTGAAAATGAAGTTTTAGGGTATTGGGTTGGCTATAATGATGTGAGTAACATAAAAAATTCTATTATTTATGTTTATAAATATAATGGAGAAGTTTATGGCCGAATTTTAACTATAATAAAAGATGGCAAAAAGTATGATGCTAAAAATCCTTCAGGAGACACTGTAGTTGGGTTTGAAAATCTTGCAATAGAGGGGCTTGATTTTATGTGGGGCCTTAAGTATTCTTCTTCTTCTAAAAAGTGGGATAGAGGCAAAATAATAGATCCTAAAAACGGTAAAATTTATAATTCTGAGATGAGCGTTGATAGTAAAACCGGGAATCTTATTACCAAGGGAAAAGTTTGGATTTTTGGCAGAAGCAAAATTTGGACAAGAGCTAAAGATGATGAAATACCAAAAGTAGACTTACATAATCTTGTTCCAGAGCCCCCTGTAAAAAAATAAATTGGGCTTTTGGTTTTGCTATTTTGAAAAAATTTATAAACATATAGATGGGATAAGTAGGTTATGAAAAATAAGACAGAGTATTTTGATCAATTTATTTCAAAAATACCCAATTTTCCTAAAAAGGGTGTTCTTTTTTATGATATTACTAGTGTGTTGCTAAAACCCGAGGTTTATAGTTCATTAATAAATGAGATATATTCTTTTTATAATTTAAAAAAGATTGATTGCATTGCGGTTGTTGAGTCCAGGGGGTATTTGATAGGTGCTCCTTTATCTTTAAAAATGCAACTTCCTCTTGTTTTAATTCGAAAAGAGGGCAAATTACCCAGAGAGGTTTTTAGTGAAGAGTATGAGCTTGAATATGGTTTTGGAAGAATAGAGGTGCATAAAGATGATGTTAGGGCATATTCCAATATTCTTTTAATAGATGATATATTAGCTACCGGCGGAACTTTAAAGTCGTCTGCGGTTTTGCTAGAGAGAGCCGGGGGAAAGGTTAAGGATATTTTTTGTTTTATTGAGCTTTGTGGTATTAATGGTAGACAAAGTCTTGAAAGTTATGAAGTTAATTCCCTTGTAAGGTATAATTAATTTAATGCTTGACTTTTCTTTTTTATTAAATTTACAATGTTTAGTTGAGGTAATATATGTATGCACTGGTAGAAATAAATGGCAAGCAATATAAGGCTATTGAGGGTGAATTTTTAAAAATAGATAAAATTTCTCCTATTGAAAAAGATAAGTTGGAATTTAATAGTGTTTTGCTTATTAATAAAGGTGGAGAGATTAAAATAGGAAAGCCGTATGTTGTAAATTCTTTTATTAGATGTACCTATAAAGAAGATAAAAAGGATAAAAAGGTTGTTTCTTACAGATACAGAAGAAGAAAATCAAGTGAGAGAAAAGTTGGACACAGGCAAACCTATTCTTATATTTTGGTTGATGAAATAGTTTTTTAAGTAATTGATTAATGTTTTAATAAAAGTAAAAGACGATGTAATCATTTATCTTTCAGCCAATGGTCATGCTATAAGTAAAAATAATGTTAACGTTGTCTGTTCTTCTTTTTCTTTTATTTTGAGAACCTTTTTTAGCGTTCTTGATCTTGAGGGTGAGATTTTTGTTGTGAAAAATTCAAAAAGAGGTTATTTAGAATTTAAGTCCCTTTTTAAGGATTTGAGCAAAGAAAGTCTTTTTTATTATAGTAGGTTTTTAATTAGAGGAATAAATGATTTATGTTTTGAGTATCCTGATGATATTAAATTAGTTTTGGAGGAAAATTAATGGCAACAAGTAAAAGTGGTGGTAGTTCAAAAAATGGACGAGATTCTATATCTAAGCGACTTGGAGTTAAAAGAAGTGGCGGTCAGTTTGTTAAAGCCGGAGAAATAATTGTTAGACAAAGAGGTACAAAATTCCATAAGGGTAAAAACGTTGGTCTTGGAAGAGATTATACAATATTTGCGCTTTCATCTGGTAAGGTGGAGTTTAAAACTTTAAGGGGACGAAAATATGTAAGTATTGTTTAGCTTTAATTGAAAAATTGGAGAAAGTTTGTACAACTTTAAAGACTCTGTAAATATAACGATAGTTTCGGGCAATGGTGGTTCTGGGTGTGTTTCTTTTTTAAGAGAAAAGTTTAATGCAAAAGGCGGTCCAGATGGCGGAAACGGTGGGAGTGGCGGGAGTGTAATTTTCAAAGTGAGAGAAAATCTTAGCACTTTATCTTTTTATAAAAATGGTCATGTTCTTTGTGCCGAAAATGGTAAAGCTGGAATGGGTTTTAAAAAAAGTGGTGCTAATGGTAAAGATTTAATTCTTTTTGTTCCCCCAAATACAGAAGTTTATAATGAAAATGATGGAACTCTTTTGTATAGGCTTAAAAATTTAAATGACGAATTTGTTGTTTTAAAAGGTGGCAGAGGAGGTCTTGGCAATTGGAATTTTAAAACTTCAGTTAGAAGGGTTCCAAGGTTTGCTCAACCTGGAGAAGCGGGTAATAGTTTAAACGTGCGCCTTGAACTTTTTTTGGTGGCGGATATTGGACTTGTTGGTTTACCTAATGCTGGTAAGTCTTCTCTTCTTAATAGAATAACTTCGGCAAAATCTAGGGTAGCAAATTATCCTTTTACAACAAAGATTCCTCATCTTGGCATGCTGAGGTGCTCTTATTCTGATTTAATTATTGCAGATATCCCGGGAATAATTAAAGGTGCTAGCTTTGGAGTAGGACTTGGGACTAAATTTTTAAAACATATTGCTAAAACTAAAATTTTAGCGTTGATTATTGATGTTTCTGAAGCAAATTTTTTGGAATCATACAGTATTCTTTTAAATGAATTGAAATCTTATAGCCACAAGCTTTTTAATAAAAAAAAAATTATTATTGCCAACAAACTTGATTTGGATGGTTCTGAGAAAAATTTTGATTGCTTGCAAAAAACCTTAGAAAAAGAAAAGGTTATTGGCATCTCTATTTATGAGAATAGAGGAATTGATGAACTTATTAAAGAATTTTTTATTTTGGCTAAAACTTTTTAATAAAATTAATTTTTATTGTGATATTTTTTATTTTTAAGGCTTGGTTTTTGAATATCAGATTTGATTTAGGAAAGAAATCGTGAGAATTGCAATATTAGGAGGCACTTATAATCCAGTGCATATTGGACATATTTTTTTGGCTAAAGAAATAGAGTATTTATTAAATATTGACAAGGTAATATTTATTCCTACTTGCAATCCAGTTCATAAATTGATTGATGAGGATGTTAGTATTAACAATAGAATAGATATGCTCAAGCTTGCATTAGAGAATGAAGATAAAATGTTCATAGATGATTGTGACATAATAAATGGCGGTATAACTTATACTGTTGATACTATTTCTTGTGTTAAAAAAAAATACAAAAACGCTAAACTTTTTTTAGTTATTGGTGATGATCTTTTTCAAAATTTTGATTCATGGAAAGATCCCCAAAGCATTGTAAGCTCTGTTGATCTTGTTGTTGCTCACAGAATCTACAAAGAGAGACTTAAAAGTTTTTTTAAGCATATTTATATAGATAATAAAATAATACCGATTTCCTCATCAGAGATTAGAAATAGAATTGCAAATGGATTTCCAGTTAGCTATTTATTGCCTTTTGGTGTGTTAAAATACATTAAAGACAATAATTTGTATGTTAAAAAGGTAAATGTTTGAGAAAGGATTTATTTTTTTTATTTTTAATTGTTCTAATAATATCAAGTGTAGTAATTTTTTTTATTAGAAGCTCAAAAAAAGAGTTGGTTTACTTCGAGCTTAATACAAAGAGCAATATTAGTTTTTTGTTCCTAATAGAAGATCTTAACAAAAACCTTGTAAGTATGCAAGAAATTTTTATTAATATGAAAACAGGAAATATTGGATTTTTAGATATTCCGATTCATACTGGATATGAAGATTTAAAAGGGAATATATCTTGGTTTAAAGATCTTTATAAAAAAAATTCTTTTAATAAATTTTTATCTAAAATTTATACACAATTATCTCATGAATCAGATTATTATATTCGTTTTCAAAAAGAAAATTTTGTTAAACTTATTGATTATTTAGGGGGAGTTAGACTTCTTGTTAAAAACCCAGTAAAAGTTTACAGTTTTGAGGATTCTATTTTAATACCCTCTGGTACTTCTAATTTTGATGGTGATAAAGCGTATGATTATTTGAGATATTTTAATGATGTTAATCAGTTTGAAGAGAGAATTGAATTTTTTAAAGAGTTTTTTAAAAGACTTCTTTTTCAAATTTCAGATTTTGGCATTGAAAATGATAATTTTTTTAAAATATATTCCATGTTAGATACTAACCTTTCAGAGGTTGTTTTTAAATATATTGTTAAAAATTATAAAATAAATAATGATAAAATTATTTCTATTAATATTAAAGGACAAGAAGAGATTTTTAAGGATAATGATAATAATTTGATAAAGGTAGTTTTTCCTTATTATGGGGGCGCTATTTTAAAAGAATCGGTGGATAAATTAAACAAAGAACTTGTTAATGAAGGCGCAGAAGAGATAGTAAAGATTGTTGTTTTAAATGGAACAAAAGTTGTTGGGCTTGCAAAAAAAACAGCAAATATTTTTAATTCTTTAAAATTTAAAGTTTTAAAATTTGGTAATGCAGATAAAAATTCTTATAAAAATACCCTGATTATAAATAATTCGGATAATTTAGAAATGGCTGTTAGGGTTGGAGAAGCAATTAAAACCTCAAATATTAAGCCAATTTCTGAAGTTCAAACTAAAAGATTGTTAGAGCTTGATAATCTTGATATTAATCCTGATGTAATAGTTATTTTAGGAGATGATTTTGATGGAAGATATGTTAAAAGTAAATGATATTAATGATTTATGTAAAATAATAAGTGATTTTAATGGAATTGATGTTATAGGTATTAATGTTAGCGATGTTTGCAATTGGACTGATTTTTTTATAATAGCTACTTTTGTATCATTTAAGCAAATGGAAGCTTTATATGTTGATAAAATAATTAAATTTTTTAAAGAAAAAAAAATTAATCTTAATGTTCAAGGAAAAGGTTTGGTTTATGACTGGACTGTTGTTTCTGGTTCAAATTTGGTAATTCATTTAATGAGTGAAAAATCTAGGGAATACTATGAGCTTGAAAAAATATGGTCCAAAGGAATCATTATTTATCCTTAATTGCTTAGTTTAATTAAAATTAATTAAAAAAACTAAAAATATCATAAAAATATGTTTACAAAAAATAGAAAATATTTTAGATTTAAGTTATGTACTTTTTGCGGGCTTATAAGTGGATATTACAGACATAAGGATTAAGAAAGTTGATAGTAAAAATTCGGGTTCTAAATTATTAGCATATGTTGCAGTTACTTTTGATAACTGTTTGGTTCTTCACAATATTAGAGTTATTAAAGGTCAAAAGGGAGTATTTATTGCTATGCCCAACAGAAGAACTAGAGTCGGCGAATATAAAGACATTGTACATCCTATTAGTCAAGATTTTAGAAAAGCTTTGCAAACTTCTATTTTTAAGGAATATATAAGAGAAAATCCAGCCGATTTTGAACTTGAATTAGATTTTTAGATAATTGTTGACAAAGCTCGTTGTATCTTGTATGCTTGTCAATTGTAAGTATTAATAAGGTATTTGGGACGTCGACAAGTGGTAAGTCAACTGGTTTTGGTCCAGTCATTCGAGGGTTCGAATCCTTCCGTCCCAGTATTTTACATTAGGAGTTTTTTGGTGGAAAATAGCAGGATTTTAAGTTGCCAATATAGATCAAGTTTTGGATCTTCTAATGCTCGCAGGATAAGAGCTAAGTGTGAAATACCGGCGGTTGTTTACGGTCAAGGCAATGATGTTTCACACTTAAGAATTAAGAGTAGTGAGTTTAATAAGAAATTTGCAAAATTTACGGATAATACTGTCTTAATATTAGATGATGGCAAGCTTGAAAGATGCGTTTTTGTTAAAGATGTTGCAGAAAATATTGCCAGCAAGCTTATTTATCATATTGATTTTTACGAAGTAGATAGGAATGTTGAGCTTGAAAAATATGTTCCTATTAAGCTTATTGGAGCTTCTATTGGGGTTAAAGAGGGTGGAATTTTGACTGTTTTAAAAGAGCGGGTTAGGGTAAGGTCTTTGCCCTTGGATTTGCCAGAATTTATAGAGCTTGATTTAACTCCTGTTAATAAAGGGGATAGCGTTCTTCTTAAAGATCTTGTGTTGCCTTATAATGTTGGGCTTGCAGAAAATGACGAGAATTTGGAAGTTGTTATTATAAAGTGATTTTATGGGGTTATTGATACTTGGATTAGGAAACCCTGGATTGGAATTTTCTTTAACCAGGCATAATGTTGGTTTTTCTCTTTTAGATAAAATTGTTTCTAAAAATGGCCTTTTTTTAAAAAGAAAAAAAAAATATGAATATTCAGAATTAAAAATGATTTCTGGAAGAGTAATTTTGGTTAAGCCATTGACCTATATGAATCTAAGTGGGTCTTTATTTCCTTCAATATTTTCAGATTTTTATATGTGTATAAATAATTTATTAGTGGTTCTTGATAATGTTGATCTTCCTTTGGGAAAATGTAGGCTTAAAGAGCGAGGTGGTGTGTCTACTCATAATGGTCTTAGGTCAATTTCAAGTGTTCTTGGAAGCTCTAATTATAGTAGACTTTATATTGGGGTTGGAAGCAACGTTATATGCGATATAAAGAGGTTTGTTCTTTCTAGATTTTGTAAGGATGAAATAGATAGGCTTGAAAAATTGTATGATTTTTTAAGCGATGAGCTTATTGATATTAGCAAATCAAATTTTAAAAATAAGGTTCAAAAAATCAATTCTAGTAATTTTTAATGCATTTTTTAGACGATAATATACAAATTAAAATAGATAAGTTTTATAAAAAAAATTCTTTAAATAAAAATCGGGTTATTGTTGCTTTTTCCGGTGGGGCTGATTCTACAGCTTTACTATTGAATTTAAAATATTACTTAAGCAATAATGTTGTTGCATTTTATTTTGCTCATTTTATTAGATCTGATAATGAACAAAATCAAGAGATAGAACATGTAAAGGGGTTTTGCGATCTTTACAATGTTGCTTTACAAATTAAAAAATGTGATATAGATATAAAAAGTGAATCAGCTAGGTTGGGAGTATCTATTGAAGAGCTTGCAAGGGAATACAGATATACTGCCTTAGAAAATGCTCTTAAAGAAAATAGTGCAGATTATATTGCGCTTGCTCATAATGAAAACGATCAAATTGAAACAATAATTATGAGATTTTTTCAAGGATCTTTTTTGGATGGTCTTTCAGGCATTCCTAGTGTCAATAGAAACATTATTAGACCCTTACTTGAGGTTTCAAGACTAGAAATTGAAAATTTTTTATCTTTGAATAATATTGGATTTTTCGTTGATAGTACAAATGCTCAAAATTTATATCTAAGAAATAGAGTTAGAAATAATTTACTACCCGCTATAAAAGAGGTTTTTAAAGGATATGAAAAATGTATTAAAAGAATATCTGAATTTTCAAAGGAATTTGTGGATTATTTTGAAAAAGATGAGTTTTTCCCTGTTGAGAAAGGCAAATATTATTATTCTTTTAACTTGAAAACTTTTTTAGATTTTCCTAAGTATTTGGTGTTTAGATTGATTTTTAAAATTTTAAATTCAGAAGGAATTGCAGCTAAAATTTCCTATAAAGCTCTTAATGAAGCGTTTAAAGTAGAAATTAATAGAAAGAAAAATAATGTTTTGCTAAAAACCAATGATTTTTTTTTAGAAAAAAGGCATAATAAAATTAATTTGATTTTTAAAAGAGATGAAAAATTTTACAAACCTTTTGATTTTATTTTGGAAGTTGGCAAATGGCATAGTTTATCTTTAGGTAAGATTTTGTTAAAATATTTAGAGTGTAATGTAGATTCTGTATCAAGATTAAAATGTTGTTCTTATGAGTTTAGGTATAAATTTTTTAAGGATAGATTGAAAGCAAAAAAATTTTTTTCTAAGTTTATAAGGTGTAATCCAATTTATTTAGTGTTGTTAGCATTAGATAACAGATTAATTGGAATTATTGATTTAAATACTTTAAACTTAGTATGGAGTGAAAAAAGCATTCTTAAAAAAATTAGTATATCTTTGATTGGAGGGCTTTTAAAGGAATGAATGGCAATAATAATATGAATAATAATGGAAAATCTAATAACAAAAAGAAGAATAAAAATTGGATTTTAGGGCTTGTTGTTGTTTTTCTAATTTCAGCAATATTTATGTCATATTTTATAAGGGGGGGAGAAAGCTATAAAAATGTTCCTTACAGCACTTTTCAGAGTTATTTAGACAATGGTCTAGTTGAGTCTGTAGTAATAATTGATAAAAATTTGATTCAATTTGTTGTCAAGGGTTCTAACTTTGCAAAGTCTTATTTTTCTACCAGTATTCCCTATCTTGATATAAATCTACTTTCAGAACTAAAAAGTAAAAAAGTTGAGCTTAGCTCAGGGAAAAGTCAAGCTTCTCTGATTGGTGTGTTATTACAAACTTTGCCATGGATTTTATTTTTTATTTTCTTTTTCTTTATATTTCGTCAAACTCAAGGTGGTGGTGGAAAGGTTTTTACATTTGGAAAAAGTAATGCTCAAAAGTATGAAGCTGGAAAGAATAAAATCACCTTTAAAGATGTAGCTGGTCAAGAAGAGGTTAAGCAGGAGCTTCGCGAAGTTGTTGAATTTCTTAAAAATCCAAAAAAATTTGAAAAAATAGGTGCAAAAATTCCCAAAGGAGTGCTTTTAGTTGGCTCTCCGGGTACTGGCAAAACTTTGCTTGCCAAAGCCGTTGCCGGTGAAGCTGGAGTTAGTTTTTTTCATATGTCAGGCTCAGATTTTGTTGAAATGTTTGTTGGGGTTGGAGCAAGTCGTGTTAGAGATTTATTTGATAATGCTAGAAAAAATTCTCCATGTATTATTTTTATTGATGAGCTTGATGCTGTTGGTCGAAGTCGTGGCGCAGGGCTTGGCGGTGGTCATGATGAAAGAGAACAAACTCTTAATCAGCTGTTGGTTGAAATGGATGGATTTGGAACACATACCAATGTAATTGTTATGGCTGCTACAAATCGTCCAGATGTTCTTGACTCTGCTTTGCTTAGGCCCGGACGATTTGACAGACAAGTAACAGTTTCTTTGCCTGATATTAAGGAAAGAGAGGCAATATTAAATATTCATTCTGCAAAAACAAAGCTTTCAAAAGATATTAATTTACAAGTAATAGCAAGAGCTACTCCTGGAGCTAGTGGTGCTGATCTTGCAAATTTAATTAATGAAGGAGCCTTAATAGCCGCAAGGAATAATCAGGATGAAATTTTAATGAAGGATATGGAAGAAGCCAGAGATAAAATATTGATGGGGGTTGCAAAAAAATCCATGACTATTACTGATAGGCAAAAGCTTGAGACGGCTTATCATGAGGCAGGCCATGCCTTGCTTCACTACTATCTTGAACATGCTGATCCACTTCACAAGGTTACCATTATTCCAAGGGGCAGGGCACTTGGTGTTGCATTTTCTCTTCCAAGGGAAGATAGGCTTTCAATAAATAAGCACCAAATTCTTGATAAAATAAAGATATGTTATGGTGGTTATGCTAGTGAGCAAATAAATTTAGGTGTTACAACAGCGGGTGTTCAAAATGATTTAATGCAAGCTACTAGTTTGGCTAAAAAAATGGTTACAGAGTGGGGAATGGGTGAAGAAGTTGGTCCAATATTTTTAGTAGATGATGAAGCACCCATTTTTCTTCCAAAAGAGTTTTCAAAGGCTAAGGCTTATTCTGAGAACACTGCCGATAAAGTTGACAGAGAGGTGAAAAGAATACTTGAAGAATGCTTAAAAGAGGCATCAGATATCCTTGTAAAGCATAAGGATCAACTTGTTAAGCTTGCAAAAGAACTTGTTTTAAAAGAAACTTTGACAGACAAAGAAGTAAGAGAGCTTTTAGGTTTTGAAGCTAATAAAGATGAATACAATTTATTTTTATCAGATTCTTCAGACTCTAATGCAAAAGGAGTAAAGGAGGAAGATATAAAAGGTTAGGTAAGTGTTTATGTTTTATTTAAAGATGGGTTTCATTCTTTTTATTTCTATAAACCTATATGCAATTTCAGTCAAAGAAGATGAAGATATTTCAAGTATTCTTTTCAATGAGTCTAAAAATTTTTCCAATTTACAAAAAGGAAATGATTTAATTTATGGATCTCTTGATTTCAATTTGCTAGCTTCAGATGCTCTTTATGAGCTTTCATTAAAAGAGGATGTTGCTTTAACGGATAAAATTTATTTATTAAAAGAAGCAATTAATATTAATAAATTTAAAGTAACAACTCTTAAAGAAGTATACGCTTATTATTTTTCGTTGCTTTTAAGACAAAATGAAAATAAGAGTATGTATGAAGAAATTATTACTTTGTATGGAAACTTGAATGAAGAATTGCAAATAGATAAAGATTTGATCTGTATGAGGCTTGAAGCTTCTGGAAGACTTGAAAGCTTTGGAGATGATTTTAAAAAAATTTTATTTAAAGCTTTTTCTTTATATGGTAATGATTTTTTATTTTTTAAGTGGTTTTTAAAAGAAGATAGATTTTTTTTTAGCATTTTTAATACTATTAGATCAAAAGAAAGTTTTTTCTTTACAACTGAAAACATTAATTATATATTTAGAAATTCAAATTTTAATTATGACAATTCTGTTTCTTTGTTTTCTTTTCTTAAGAGCAAAATTAAAGAATATAATGGAATTCACGGCATTTATTTTTTAAAATACAAACTTTTAGAACCCGCCGAAGCTTATAAGGTTTTTAAAAAATTTCCACCTGAGACAATAAATGAATATAAAATGTTTTATGATCTTTTAGAGGATCCCGACATGAAGAGGAAATTTTTAGAAGATTATAAAAGTTTGTCAGGAATTTATTGCATTGATAATAAAAATAATGTTGCCATACTTAAAGATGGAGTTTTAGTAGGTATTTTTTCAGGAATAGTAGATTTTGACAACAAATTTAGTTTAAATAGCAAATATTTTAATAAAATTTATTTTAAAGATAAGTCCCTAGTTTATTATGAGAATAGTTTGCTTGGTTATAAAATAAATTATTCTGTTTACCCGTATGTTGATATGATTGAGGTTCAATATCCTGACAAAAGAGATGTTTATACGTTTGCTTTGCATACTTTTAAGTGTAATCTTTTTAATAATTTGGGCTACAATTTTAATAGTCTTGGGATAAGGGAGTTGTTCTTGATTGATATTAAAGATTTTTTCATGCCAAATGCTTTAAATTTATTTTTTGAAAAAACTTCTGTTTTAGATATTAGATCAAGCTTGATAAGTAAAAAAAAATATTTTGGATCTAATTTGGTAGAAATTAAAAATTATGTGATTGGAAGTTTGGTTTCAATTTATAGAAAAGTTAATGGTTCTAAAAAATTTAATTATATTGAAATTTATGAGAAGAATAAACTAAAAATAAAGAAAGCTTTGTTAGATGATGATGGTTTTGAAAATTATTGTTCTTTTGAATAATAACTTGAATAAAAATTTAATAAAATATTAAATTATCAATTTTTAGGCTTTTTAATTTTAATGGTTTTTGTTATTTTTATTTATGTAATTGAATTTTAATTTACTTTGGGGAGGATTTTTGGGTTTTTGTTTAGACTTTGCTAATAAAGAAGATACTAAATTATCAAATGGCATTGTTTCTATTAGTCATTTTGATTTTAAAGTAAAAATAAACTTAATTCTTGTAGTTGGACCTATGGGAAGTGGAAAAACAGAATATGCTGCAAAAATTTATAAAGATTCGCTTGTTGTAAGAAAAAAATCTTTCAAGGTATTGGGTAATATTATTAAAGGAAATAGAAGCAGGGTTAATGTATTTTTTATTAGAAATTTTCTCGACAAGAGGAGATTTCAAGATTATCCAGAAAACGTAATACCATATAGAGGTGGCGGAAAAGATAAAATTGATGAGATTGGTTTTGCTAGCAACTCTTTTGATATTGAAAATTTAATAGCTTCTAATCCTAGTTGTGGTACTTTTATTATTGATGAAGCATGTTTTTATGATGAACGTTTAATTTTTGTTTTAAATAAAATTTCATTAAATGAGAATATTTTATTTATATTGCCTACGCTGCTTTATAATTTTAGAAAAGAATCTTTTAATGATACTGCTAAACTTTTGGTAGAATATTCAGACAAGATTTATAAGCTTGGTGCTTATTGTGGGCACATTGATTGCATGGAAGAATCTTTTTTTTCGTATAGGTATTATTTTTACAACAATAAAGAAATTCCAGCCCCTTATTTTGATCCTTTGCTTATTGTTGGTGGCGATGAAGAGATTGAATCTGCTATTTACCCAAATTATTCTACAAGATGTTCAATGCACCATTATCTTGTAGGCAAGGAATATTTTTTTTCGTTTTTAAAGCCATTTGCTTTGCTATATTCACAAGGAGATAAAAAATTTCTTGAAAATGAAATTGTAGCGTTAAACACCAATGTTGAAAATTCTAATTTTGCAAATTCTTTAGATAGTGAAAAAGCATGTGAATTTAGAGCTGAAATTTTAAGAAATATTTTAGAACTGCCTTTTTTAGCAGAAAGAGCCCTAATAACTCTTTTCTCAGAATATAGTATTTTGAGTAAGGATAATTTTAAAGACCTTGTTTTTAAGTTTTCTTTAAATAGGGATTATATAAATAAAATTTTTTTTTCCAAAGAGGGCAAAGAGTTTTTTTAATAATAGTTTGGCCTTTGTTCAAAAAATTCTTTAGTTTCTTCAATTCTTAGTAGTTCTTTTTTAATAATATCATAGTAATTAAGCTCTTTAAGAGAAATTTTATGATATTCATCTTCCCAGCTTGTTATTCCATCGTTTTCTAGTTTAACAAATTTGTAATTTTCAAGTTTTTTGTGATACTTTAGTGCTTCATTATAGTAATTAATAGCCAATTTATATAATTTTTTTGATTTTTCTAGATTGGAAATAATTCCATTTTTTTCTGGAGTTTTGAAAAAATATAAATTTCTTGTGTCGAATAAATCTCCTAAATGTAAGTTTTGCTTAACTAAAAGCAAGTTTACATGCATTTTGAAAAGCAGTTTATATTTTTCCCACTGCTTTTTAGTTTCTATTTTAGTTAGTGAGTATTTTGGATTTCCAAATGGGTATTTTAAGGCTTTTTGAAGAAAAAATATATTTTTTTTATAGTTTTCAGAGTTTTTTTTTATTTGAGTGCTAAAGATGACATACCATTGTTCTGCATAATAAAATTTGGACGATGCATTTATCTTTGCAACTGATGCTAAAAGAAATAAAATAATTAAATTTATTTGAAAGGTGACATTTTTAAAAATATAATTAATCATATGATAATTATATTAGAATTTTATTAGATTAAAAATTTTTTTTGCGTTTTTGTCCAAATTATCTTTTATTGAATTGTCAATATAAATTACATTAATTTTTTTTTCCAGTTTTTTGAATATTTTCAAATATTTTAGAGCAATTTGTTCAAAAGTTTGATATTTTTCAAGTTCAAAAAGATCACTTTGTGTTCTATTGTTTTGTATTCTTTCATAGGCTATGTTTGGAGCTGTTTCAATAAAGAATACTTTTTCAGGTAATGGAAAATTTTTATTTAATTCATATCCTAGTTTTCCTTGATAGGCAATTGATGAGAATAAGTAGCGATCAGTTATTATTTTTGTCGATTTTGTTTTTAAAATTTCTAGTATTCCATCTTTTTTATATAAATGATCATGTCGATCTGCAGCATAAAGATATGCAAATGTTGATTCTTTTAAAGGATTTTCAAAATTCATTAATTGTTTTCTTATCATTTCTCCAATTATTCCGCTTGATGGTTCTTTTGTAAAATAATACTTTGATTCATCGTTGCAAAGAGCTTTCAATTTATTGGCGATGCTTGTTTTCCCGCTTCCATCAATTCCTTCTATGCAATAAAAATTTTTTAATATTTTAATCACAAATATTTTTCTCTTCCTTTCTTTTGATGTCAATAATTAGGTTATCGATAATTATTATATAATAATAATTATCGATAGAGTGTATGAATTTATTGTTTTTGAGAAATAAGACTTTTTTATTATGGATTTTACCATTTTTTATTTTTGTTTTAATAATTTTTTCCATTAATACATTTGTTCAAGTTCAAATTTATTCTGCAAAGTTTTTTGCTATAAAATATCTTGAATCAAAATTTGGCTTTAGGATTAAATATGATAAAATTTCACCGTATTTCTTATCATCAATCAAGATAGACGGTTTAGAGTTAAGCTTAGATGGAAAAGATAAAATATTAATAGATATCGTTAGGGTAGATTTGAATCTGTTTAAATTAATTTTAGGTGATGAAAATATTATTTTAAATGTTTATGTTAAAGGGAGTAATTTTAATTTTGATATAAACAACTTTAGTTTATTATCTGGCAATTTAAATCCTAGCAATGTTTATCCTGACAATGAAAATGTAATTTTAAATAAAATTTTAAACTATCTTTATAGATTAAATATTAATTTAGAAAATATTAATATTAATATTAGGCTTAATAATGATAGTTGGTTAAATTTTAAAGTTAAAAATTTTTCTTTAAGTACCGTAGATGAAGATTTTTTATTTAGCTCTGTAGTTGATTTTAGTGCTGTTAAGAATTTAGAAATTAATTTAACGCCTGAAATAGTTGATGATGGAATTTTGGATTCAACTTTCTATTTTGAGGGGAAATTCAAAAAAGGCTTTGAGGATGGTTATATTAATTTTAGTTTTTTTGAATTTAAAACAAGTTATTTTTCTTTACTTGAGCAAGGGTTTCAAATAAATTATTCAAAAGGAAATTTAAAAATTTTTAATTTACGAAGAGAGAATTTTGATTTTAATTTAAGTTATGACAAGGCCAATGGTTTTGTTCGATTAGATGCTTTATTTTTCAATATTAATCTTTTAGATTGGATTAAGCTGAACAAAGGCTTTGAAATTTATAAAGATTATTTTGATATCACTTTAAATGGGCAATTGGCATTTTCTTATGATTTTAAGGACAAAGATTTAAGATATGCAGGAATAATAGATTCATCTTTAAATGTAGATACCATAGGTAAAGAAATTCAAGGCTTGCAGCTTGAAATTAAGGGAGATGATAGAATTGTAAGCGTTAAGAATGCTTTTTTAAAGCTTAAAAGGGGGGTTGTAAATTATAAAGGTTATTATTCTTTAAAAGATTTGCTTCCAATAGGACGTCTTAATTTTAAGTCTGCAAAAATTTTAAACTTTAACGACCTAAATGGATATTTGGATTTTAATAAAGATAAAGATAAAGATAAAGATATTTTTTCGGTTAAGTCTAATAATTTTAGCCTTGGAAATCTTGGTTTTCAAAATTTAAGTTTAAAAACTTATTTTTTAAAGGATAAAGTTTTTGTTGACTATTTGATTTATTTAGAAAATAAAAACTCTCAAATTTCTTTAAAAGGAGATCTTAATGATGAAGAATTTTCTTTAAGTTTAGGCATTAAAGAATTTCCTTTACTTTTTTTAAAGGAAGTTATTCCTAGTTCTCACTTGATAAATTTTTTTCCTAAGACTTTATTTTCAGGTAAATATTTAAATTTGGTTTCTGATTTTAATTTTAATAAATTTGATTATCATAAAAATAAATTAAAAAAATTCAATTTCATGGTATTTTCGAAGTTAAACAATTTCAAATTTGTGCTTGATGCTAGTGGAGAAAAAAATTTTTACAAATCAAACAATTTTGATTTGCATTATAATGATCACAATTTGAATTCCAATTTATTTGTTAAACTATTTGAAGGTGGATTTAATATTAGCACGAATTTTTCTTATTTGAACAAAGTTTATCCTTTGCATTTTAATATTAATCTTAAAGATAGGTTTATTGTTGCCGAATCTCCTCTTGGTATTAAATTAAATTTTAATTATTTTGATTCCAAAACAGTTTATACCCTTAACGTTAATGATTTTAGAGTTTATAATAAAACTTCTGATCTTTTAATAAATATAAATTTTAATGGGAGCTATTTAGGCTTTAATGAAGATTTGAAATTTAAAATAGACGAGTTTAATATAATAAAAGCTTCTAAAATACCTGCCTATAATTTCAATTTTGGCTTTAAGGGCTTATATGAATATGATAAATTGTACATTTCTGATGTTAAACTTGTAAACAAACTTTCAAATTTGCAAGGATATGGACAATTTAATTTAAAAGATAATTTTAATGGAAGTTTAAATCTATTTTCTAGCTTAAATTCAGAACGATATTTTTTAGGGATTAATTCCGATGAATATGGAAGTTATTTTTTGCTTAAATTTCAAGACTTAGATTTTAATAATTTTAATTTTTTATCCCTTTTAGAAGGAAAGATTAATGGTAATTTTTTGCTAAATTTTAAAAAGAATGATTTTAAAAATTATTCTTTGAGTGGATATCTTGAGGCAGATAAATTAACGTTATTGGGCGTTCCCGTTCAGTTTTCTATGAATTTGGGATTATTGGACAATAAGCTTAACATATATGACATAAAAGCCAAGCGCAATAAAAAAGAATTTCTTACTGGAAGCCTAAGATATGATCTAATCAGTTCTATAGGTGTATCTAATATGGTTTTCAATAGTGACTTGCTTTCTTATAAGTTTAATGCAAATTTTAGAAATTTCCAAAGTGGAGTTGAAGAGCAATTTGGAGTTTTGAAAAACAAAACAGAGGGCGAATTTTTATTTAGAGATATTAAATATAAAGATGAATTTTTATCCAATCTTACTATTGAATTTAGTAATGATTTTGAAAAATTTAATATGACTTCAATTGATTATGACCTTATTAATGTTTTATACCATTATGGAAGTGGAGAATATAGCTTTATATTAAAAGATTATTTGCCTCTTAGTTTTAATTCGTCAGGCAAAATAATTAAAAATAAAATTCTTGGGAATGTTAGAGATATTAAATTTGATTCAAAAATAATCACCAAAGATTTTTTGGATTCACATTCTTTATTTAATGTTGACAATCATTTTATTCTTTACGATGTTGTTTTAAATGGTGAATTTGATATTGATGGGGATTTGTATAATCCCAATATTAGTGGAAGTTTAAATATTCAAAAAGGATCAATTAGTACCGAGTATTTAAGAGCTTCTAGAAAATTTGGTGGTGATAGGGCTTTGGAAATATTTGATATGCCAGTTGAAATTCAGGATAATAAAATCATTTTTAGCAATGAGTTTAACCTAGATCGATATTCTAAGATTTTTGTTTTTACTAGTTTAAATTTAAATTTTTTAAGTGATACTATTATTGATTATTACAAAATAGATATTAATGTAACTGGTAGAACGGGAGCTCCTATTAAATTTGACAAAATTGCCTTAAGCTTTACAGGCTATGCTTTAGGCGATTTTTCAATTGAAGGAAATGCTGATGAAATTATGTTTAAAGGCGTTTTAAATATTTCAAATGCTTGGGTTTATTCTCTTGAAAGTTCTGTGGTTGATTTATTAATAAATCCTTTCAAGCGAGCAAAAAGATTGCAAATCGTTGATATTAATCTTCTAGATTTTGATATTTTAACTGATCTTGAGATAAATTTTGACAGCGGCGTTACTTTTCATTGGCCAGATAGTAATATTTCTTTTTTACAAGCTACTATTTCAAGAGGGGATAAACTTGTAATAAAATCTGACACAAAAACAGACGATTTTATTATTAAGGGGGATTTAAATATTGCAAGTGGTTTTGTTAATTATAATAATAAAAAATTTGTCTTTAAAAGTGGTTCTTATATATCCTTTAATGAGAGTAGAGCTAAATTTGATCCATGGATAAAAGCGGAGGCTACAAATACTATTAAGGATAGAAATGATAAACTGCTTGTTACAATAAGTATTGATAGTCCTTTAAGTTTATGGAAAATTGAGTTTATGTCTTATCCTTCTAGAAATGAGCAGGAAATTAAATATTTGCTTTCAGGCTCAACAATAGAGGGGACTGAGGGAGGATTGCGATCGGCAGGAACTAATGCTGCTGAAATGGCAATTGGAATAGTGAGTGACATTGCTCTTGATTTTTTAATTCAACCCATTGAAGATTATATGCGTTCTGTATTAAACTTAGACTTGTTGAGTATAAAGACAGATATATTGAAGAATTCTATTAATAATAATTTTTTCAAAATCGGGAATCCTACTTTTGTTGATGTTCTTGACAATACAAGTGTTAAGGTAGGTAAATATCTTGTTGAAGGCGTTTTTATTAGTGGGGGTTTTGGTTTTTTGAAAGAACAAATGTCTCCTTTTTCAAAAGATTTAAATTTTGTTGTCAATTTGGGTATTGAGTTTGATTCTCCATTTTTTTTGGTTAATTATGAGTTTGATTACAATTTTATGAAAAAAGGTTTAGATGGAATAGGAAATAATATAGGCATTTCTTGGAAATTTAAATATTAAATTGTTAAGAGGTTAAGATGGGTTCAATTAGAGGTTTGTTTTTTGTAAGTTTTTTAATATTTTTTGTTGTTTTTAGTTTTGGTCAAGTTGAAAATTACAAAGGAAAGATAATAAAGGGTGTTAATTTTGAAGGACTTAAGAATAAGAAGGAGAGAGATTTTATTAATATTTTAAAACCTTACATTGGCATGGCATATTCTAATGAAATTTTTGATAAATTGCAAATTGATCTTTATTCTCTTGATTATTTTTCTGGGCTTATTAAGCCTATATTTAAAATGGATGGTGATGATCTTTTTATTACATTTATTGTAAAAGAAAAATCTTTAGTTAATTCTGTTGTTTTTTTTGATAGCAGTAGAGTTTTTTGGAATAGTGAACTTATTGAAAAGGTGAATATTAAAACCAATGAGCCTTTAAATCTTGCGAGTGTTAATAAAGGCATTGACAAGCTTGAAGAGATGTATAAAGACATGGGATATCTTGAGGTTTCTGCAAATTTTGAAATCAAAGAAGAAGGAAATTTAGTTGATATTATTTTTAATATAGTAGCTGGACCTAAATATGTTGTTAAAGGAATTGACTTTGAAGGAAATTTAAGCTTTAAAAGTAGCACTTTGAGAAAATCTTTAGCATCAAGAGTAGTGTCTCTTTTCTCGGATGGCAAATATTTAAAAAGTAATGTTGATAAGGATAAGCGTCAACTGGAGTCTTTTTATAAAAATAATGGATATATTGATGTTAAGATTATCAATAGTACTGTTGATATTAAAGATTCTCCTAAAGATTCTAAAAGGCCAGAAAAGGAAGTTTTTTTGAAATATTTTCTTTCAGAAGGCAATGTTTTTAGATTTGGAAAGCTTGAAATTTCTGGTAATTCAGTTTTTACTTTGGAAGAATTAAAAAGTTTTATTACCTTTAGTGAAGGTGATATTTTTAATGATTCTAAATTTGAGCAGGATTTTGGAAAAATTAAGGAAAGTTATTTTAAGGAAGGATATATTTTTACAGAAATTATTTCTTCACAAAAGATAAGAGGAAAATTTGTTGATTTGTTAATTAAAATTACAGAAAAGGATAAAGCTCATATTGAGTCTATTAATGTTTTTAAAAATAAAAATACAGCTTCACATGTAATACTTAGAGAGATTCCTCTTCAAGAGGGAGATGTTTTTAGTTTGGACAAGTTTAAGATGGGTATGGCAAACTTACAGCAGCTTGGCTATTTTTCAAATGTAATTCCTGATATTGTTCCAGGCAATACAGAAGGGCTTATGAAAATAAATTTAAACATTGAGGAGCGAGCAACAAGTAATTTTGGATTTGGTATGAATTTTGGAGGCAATTCAAATTCTTCGTTTCCATTCTCAGTATTTGGGCAGTGGGAGCTTTCTAATTTTTTAGGCGAAGGCTACTATTTTGCCGCAAGACTAAATTTATCTTTTTTAGAGCAAAGTCTTAGTTTGACATTTAGAGATAATTGGTTTTTTCAGAAAAGATGGACCGTTGGTGGATTTATAGATTTTTCACACTCTGTTAATACTGCTTATCAGGATATTAATGGGCCTATTTTTTCTGGCAAAAGGGAAGTTCCCGATCCATTTACAAGCTGGGAAGAATATCGAGATGCTAAAAGCTTTTCTGATTTTAATTCTATGAATTATTCTTTGCTTAAACTTGGTTTTGGAGCGTTTACCGGGTATACTTTTTCTAATTATCTTGGCAAGCAAACCCTTCTTGGTACTTTGCAAACTGCTTTAAAATATGTTTTTTATGATAATGAGGTCAACAGACCTTCAAATTATTATTTAAGAGATAATTACAAAACTTTTAGATTTGAAAATTCTCTTAGTTTGAGTGCGGCTTGGGATACAAGAAATTCTACCTCTTTATCTAATAATGGATTTTTACTTAAGCAACAGTTTGATTTTTTTGGTGGATTTTTATTTGGTCAGAGCCATTTTATTAAATCTTCTACAACCTTTGAGAGATATTTTTCTCTTTTAGGATATGAGGATGTGTTTACTCCTTATTTTGATATTATTTTAACCTTAAGAAGTGTCTATTCTAATATATTGCCTCCTCTTGGTAATGGTTTTGAAATTGAAATTCAACCCCATCACCATATAATTCTTAGTGAAAATTTTATGCAGGCTAGAGGTTGGGGGATTTTGAAAAATATTTACAGTTCTTTTGTAAATACTGTTCAGATATCAATTCCTTTGTTAAAAAATATTTTAGTTTGGGATGCTTTTTTTATAGATTTTGCTTCCTATTCTTTAGAAGGGCAAGAAAATTCTTTGTTTAGACCTTTTAGTAGTTTTGCTTTTAGCTGGGGAACTGGAATTAGAAGTCTTTTGCCTCAATTGCCGCTGTCTTTTGTAATAGCTTATCCTTTTTATTTTGACAATGATAAAGCCAAAAGTTATTACAAATATTATTCTGGATTTAAATTTTTCTTAGGGATTGAGATGAGATATTGATTAATGCTATGAAGAAATTTGTGTTTTTTTTGATTTTACCATTGTTTTTTTTATTTTCTTTTAATGTTTTTGCGATAGATGTTATTAAAATAGGAATTGTTGATTTTGATAGAATTGTGATTGAAGTTTTAAATCCTCAATTGAAAGCTAATCTTGATCAAATAAAAAATCGATATCAAGAGCAAATAAATGCGTTAAATTTAGAGCTTAAGAATTTAAGGGATATGTATGATAAATCTATTGCTGATAATGATTTAGATAATGCAAGATCTTTTGGAAATCAATATAATTTGAAAGTTGATGAGCTAAAGAGAGTGTCTAGTTTGGCAAAGAATAATTTAGAACAGCAGAGATTGGCCAATATTAATAGTTTGAATAATAATAGTGAATCTCTAAGCAAAATACTTCGTGCTATTCAATATGTTGCAGAAATTAATGGATTTTCTTTGATTATGAAGAAAAATAATCCATATATCCTTTACCACAACAGCACTGTTGATATAACAGACGATGTTGTTAAGCACCTTTTAGAAAAAAATAATAAAAATCCTTAAGGGCTTTTCCTTTCAAAATATTACGTTCTTTTTTAAAATCTTCAATTTTGCTTCAAAATAAGTTTAAATCTAGCTTAAGCAAAAAATATTGTTTATTGTGAAAAGTTTTTTGCAAATTTTTTAAAATTAATTAAATTTAAAACAGTAGCTTTTTAATATTAGATAGCTTTTGATTGTATAAAATATTGCTTTTACGGTCTTTTAATCATTTTATATTCTTCCTTTTTAATTGAATTATATTTATTTTATAATATCAATTGTAATTCAATATTATTTAGGAAGCATATGGAAAAAAATGTTACCCCAATGATGAGGCAGTATTTAGATATCAAAAAAAAATATAAAGATGCTATTCTTTTTTTCAGAGTAGGAAGTTTTTATGAAATGTTTTTTGATGATGCAATTGAGGCAAGTAAGCTTCTTAATTTAACATTGACAAAAAGAGAAAATGTTCCAATGTGTGGGGTGCCTTATCACACCAGTAAAGAATATATAAGGAAATTAATTTTATTTGACAAAAAGGTTGCAATTTGTGAACAAGCGTCTAATTCTACTTCTGGAGGGCCTTTAGAAAGAGAGGTTGTTGAAGTAATAACCCCAGGCGTTATTATTGATGAAGATTTTTTAAATGATGATGTTAATAACTATTTAGTTGCTATTAGTGATTATAAAAATTATTATTCATTTTCTTATATAGATTTATCTACTTCTAGTCTTGGGATAATGTTTTATGAGAATGGGTTTTTTGAAAAACTTAAAAGGGATCTTGAGAAATACTCTCCTAAAGAGATAATAGTTTCTGAAAATTTTTATTATGAATACTCAGAGAAGCTTAACCTTAGTAGGTTTTTAATCAACAGAGTTCCCACTTGGCATCTTGATAAGGATATTGCAATAAAAACAATAAAGGAGCATTTTAACATACTTGGATTGAGTTCTCTTGGATTTGATGAGGAAAAGCCCTATTACATTTCAATTTTTCTTATTATAAATCATATAAAAAATAATTTAAAAAATTTATTAAGTAATATTGATAAAATAGATATTAATAATGATTCTTCGTACATGTTTCTTGATGACGTAACTCAAGTTAATCTTGAACTTGTAAAAAATAACAATGATTTTTCTTCTCAATATTCATTATATTCTGTGTTAAATGATTGCAAAACTGCAATGGGGAAGAGACTTTTAAGAGAATTTATTTTAAATCCAATTTTAAATATTTCTGAGATTAATACCAGACTAGATCATGTCGAGTTTTTTTGCAAAAATATTAGCTTAACTGTGACTTTAAGAGAAATTTTTATTAATATATGGGATATTGAAAGAATAATATCTAGGATTCAAATGAAAAGGTATATTAAAAAAGATTTTTTATTTATTGAAAAAGCCCTTTCTGTATTTTTTACGGTAAAAAAGTTATTTAACAAGCATAATTTTGATTATTGGAATTTTGATAAGTTTGAAGAAGATAGTATTTCTAAAGTTTATTTTTTAATAAATAGTGCAATTTCAAGCGCACCTGATGAGCTTATTAAAAGAGGTTATGATTTAAAGCTTGATGGCTTAAAAGATTTAAAGATTAATGCAAATAAATATATTGATCAATATCTTGAATCAGAGAGATTGCTTAGCAAGATCAATAACCTAAAGATTAGAAAAACTAATAATAGGGGATTATTTTTTGAAGTTACAAAAAGTAATTATGCCCAAGTTCCATCACATTTTATGGAAAGCCAAGCTTTAAATTCTTCAAAAAGATATAAAACAGAAAAACTTATTTCTCTTGAAGCAGATATTAATAATGCTGAAGACAATGTGGTTGCTTTTGAACAGGAAATTTTTGATGAAATAGCATCAAATGTTGTTAAACATAATAAAGTTCTTAAAAAGGTTGCAGAATTTTTTGCATATATTGATTTAATTGTTAACTTTGGTTATTTGGCAAAAAAAAATGAATACAAAAGGCCTTTATTGACGTCCAGTAAAGAAATTTTTCTTGACAAATCTCGGCATCCTGTTGTTGAGCACTACATTAAAAACACTGAAATCTTTACTGAAAATTTTGTAAGGATTAATAAAGAAAAGTATTTTTGTTTAATTACTGGACCTAATATGGCAGGTAAATCAACTTATTTGCGCCAGGTAGCTTTAATTACTTTAATGGCACACATAGGTTCTTTTGTGCCAGCCTCTAAAGCTGTAATAGGAATTACAGATAAAATTTTTTGCAGAATTGGAGCAAGTGATAACATTGCCAAAGGCGAATCTACTTTTTTAGTTGAAATGAATGAAACAGCTAATATTTTAAGGAATGCAACAGAAAAGAGTTTAATAATTATGGATGAGGTTGGAAGAGGTACTAGTACTAATGATGGGCTTGCTATTGCTTATTCTATTATAGAATATATTTTAGAGTATATTAAAGCTAGAAGTTTGTTTGCCACACATTTTCATGAATTGTCGTCTATTAATCATAAAGCTTTTATTAATCTTTCAATGAAAATTGAAAAGCAAGGCAACGATCTTGTTTTCTTAAGAGAAGTTGAAGAAAAACCATCACTTAATTCTTATGGAATTTATGTTGCTCGTATAGCAGGACTTCCTTTAAGAGTGATAGATAGAGCTAATGTTATTCTAGAAACTTTGCTGGGCCGAGAGGGTAGTTCTTGTTTAGAGTTTCTTCCCCATGTTTCTTCTGATGGTAATAATAAAGAGATCTTGAAAAATGATGCTGAGATTCATATTAAATTGAATGAGTATTTGGAATTAAAAAATTTTATTTCTAACATAGATATTAATAATATTACCCCTTTTCAATCAATTGAGCTTTTAAATCAAATTGTTTTAAAGGTTGTTTCTCAGTCTAGTTAGCATGAGTTATTTAAATGCTCTAAAGAGTATATTTTTACCTTTTTGTATTTTTTGTGAAAAAAGATATGTATCTTCTAATGCTCTTTGTGACCAATGTAAGCCACTTTTTAATTTTAAAATTAAATTTGATGAAAATTTGATTTATTTTTTTGAATATAAAGAACATTACAAATCTTTAATTTTGTCTTATAAGAGGGATGCTCAAAAGTCAATTGGCAGATTTTTAGCAAGTGGAATTGCTGAATGTTTAAATAATATTGATTTTGATCAAATAGTAACCGTTCCTTGTAGTTTTAAAAGAAAATTATTTTATGGTTTTGATCATATGGAATATATTGGTATTTTATTAAGCCGTTTTGGTTTTAATTATATAAATATTTTTTCAAGAAAGTATGGAAAAAGTCAGAAGTTAATGAAAGGCAATCTCAGATTTAAAAATCTTGAAAATAAAATTAAATTAAGATCAAAATATAAAAATTTTCAGTTTAAAAAGATTGTTTTGCTTGATGATATTGTTACTACAGGAGCATCTATGTGTATTTGTGAGGATCTTATTATGCAATTGGGAGCTTATAAGGTTATAAAGCTTTCTTTGGCTAGATCTTATAATTTGGTTTAATGTTGACATTATTTTTGCTAAGTGTTAATCTTGACATAAGGTTTAGTTTATGTATTTAATAAGGTTCTTTTAAAGAACCTTATTATTTTTAGGAATACAGTTGATTAAATATTTTGATAAAAATAATGAAGTTTTTAATTTGATAAAAGATTTAACAGGGCGGTTAAATGTTGAGATATTGGAAATTAATATCTTTAGAAATAAAAATAATGGAAAAATTCAAATAGTTCTTTATAGTAAAGATTTTTCCTTAGGTGTTGATTTGTTGACCGATTTGCATAAAATGATTTTATTAATTTTAGAAGCAAATCTTAAATATGGTTTTACTTTAGAACTTTCTACTCCAGGAATAGATAGAAAAATAAAAAGTGACAGAGAGTTTAAAATTTTTGAAGGTAAAAAGATTAAGTTGATGCTAGATAATGAATTTGAAGAAGGTTTTATATTAAAGTCAAAGCCAAAAAGTTTTATTTTTAAAACAGATAGCAAAGAAGTAAATGTTTTTTATAGTGATATTAAGAAGGCCAGATTAGTTTAAGGAGGAATTTTGGATGATAAAGGGCACGGGGCATATGATTGTAAATATTGCAAATGATCGTGGCATGAGTATAGATTCTATTAGAAAAACAATTAAAGAATCGGTATTAATAGCTTATAAGAAGTATTTTGGAAGCAATGAGAATGCTTTTATCAAGTTTGATGATGATACTGGAGATTTGTCTGTTTATGCAAAAAAGAAAATTGTAAAAGAGGTAAAAGATTCTTTGCTTGAAATATTAGAAAAAGATATCTCAAAGGAAAATATTGTAGAAGGTGGTTATGCTTACATTGAAATTAATCCTAAAGTTTTTGATAGGCTTTCTATTCAGGTTGCCAAACAAAGAACCAAAAATGACTTGCAAGGAATTGAGGATAATGAGATTTTATCAGAATTTAAAAGCAAGTTGAATAAGGTTGTTATTGGATACGTTCAACAAAATAGAAATGGTGATCTTTATGTTAATCTTGGCAATACGGATGGTATCATTCCCAAAAAGTATCAGTCGCCAAGAGAAGTTTATAACCTTAATGATAAGATTAGAGTTTTAGTTTATAGTGTCAAAAAGGGAAAAAATGGTATTGAAGTTATTCTTTCTAGAACCCATCCAAAGTTTATTGAAGAGCTTTTGGCGCTTGAGATTCCAGAAATCGAAGAGGGTATTATTAAGATTCATAAAATAGTTCGTGATCCTGGTTATAGAATCAAAGTTGCAGTTTATTCTGAAAAAGAAGAGATTGATCCTGTTGGTCCTTGTATAGGGCAAAAAGGGGTCAGAATTCAATCTATAATTAAGGAGCTTGAAGGAGAAAAAATCGATATTATCCCTTATAGTAAAGATATTAAAGAATTTATAAAGGATTCTTTGACTCCTTCTAAGATAGAACATGTTTATATTCTTGACGAGGATTTACATAAAGCTTTAGTAGTTGTTAGCGATGACCAACTTTCTCTTGCTATAGGTAAAATGGGTCAAAATGTTAGACTTGCCAATAGACTTCTTGACTGGGCTATTGATGTTAAAACTAGTAGTCAATTTGCAGAAATGAAAGCTAATTCAGAGTTTAAGCAAGAAACGCTTGAAATGTTTGATAAAGTTATGCAGGATGTTGTTGAAGAGGAGCAATTTGAAGAGATCAGTAAAATAAGTGATCTTAAATTACTCGATTCTTCTGTGATTTCTAATTTATCAAAAGAGGGACTTGATGATATTAATAATTTTTTACAAGCAGATGAGGGGGTGCTTTTTAATCTTGGTGTAAGTTATGAAAAACAAGAAGAAATTAACAAAATATTAAAAGAGGGGATGATAATAATTTCTAATGACAATGATGAGTCTATGGAAAAGGTAGAAGAAGAGCTTCTTTGTCCTGAATGTGGTGTTGTTATTAATGAAAATATGACCTCCTGTCCGGGTTGTAAAATAGGGCTTAGTTTTGAGTTTGAGGAGGAGTAGGTTTGTCGAAAAATATTGATGATATTAAAAATGAAGATGGCAAAAAAATTAAGATTATTAAGTTAAAAAAGAAGGTGGTAAAAATTGTAACACACAATGATTTAAACGGTAAAAATGATTCAAATGGTTCTGTTGATTTGCATAAACACAGCAGCAAAGCTGAATATTCTCAAAACAGAGACAGCAGAACTGGTGGATATTCACAAAGCAGAGACAACAGAACTGGTGGATATTCACAAAACAGAGACAGCAGAACTGGTGGATATTCACAAAGCAGAGACAACAGAACTGGTGGATATTCACAAAACAGAGACAGCAGAACTGGTGGATATTCACAAAGCAGAGACAACAGAACTGGTGGATATTCACAAAACAGAGACAACAGAACTGGTGGATATTCACAAAACAGAGACAACAGGGGGGCTGGTGGATATTCACAAAACAGAGACAACTCAGCTTCTCAATATCAAGGTTTGGCAAAGAGAACATATGTTGCCAAAAATAATCCTCAAAATAAATATACTACTACTTCTATGTCTTTTAGAAGAGTTATAAAAACCAAAATTCCTGTTGTTGGCAGCACACCTTCAGCAGATTCTGAGAATAGTAAAGAGTTAAATCGTAAACTTGGTGAGAAAAAAAAACAGCAACAAGAGAGTCAAAAAAGCTATAAGAGAAAAAAAGCAGAAACTGAGAGCAAAACAATTGAGCAAAAAGTTTTTGAACAACTTCAAAAAAAGAAAAGAGAAAATTTAGCTAACCCTATTCCAAAGTCAATTGACATTATGGGTAGCATTACTGTTTCTGATCTTGCAAGAAAGATGAATTTAAAATCCTCTGATTTGATTGCTAAATTAATGGCTTTGGGTGTAATGGTGACTATTAATGAAAAAATAGATTCTGATACGGCAACTATTTTAGTTGAAGAGTATGGTTCAAAAGTTAATGTTGTCTCTATTTATGATGAAACGGTTATAGAAGAAGAAGTGGAGGATCAAAGTAAAAGAGTTGAAAAGCCCCCTGTTATTACAATAATGGGTCATGTTGATCATGGCAAGACTAAACTACTTTCTGTACTTCAAAATATAGATATAAATCAAACAGAGTCTGGTGGCATTACTCAACATATTGGAGCTTATACTATTGTTTATAATGATCGAGAAATAACATTTTTAGATACTCCTGGCCATGAAGCTTTTACTATGATGAGAAGTCGTGGGGCTCAGGTTACAGACATTGTTGTTCTTGTTGTGTCAGCAATTGATGGTGTTATGCCTCAAACTATTGAGGCCATCAATCATGCAAAAGAAGCAAATGTTCCAATTATTGTTGCCATAAATAAGATTGATTTGCCAGATTCAAATCCCGATAAGATTAAACATCAGCTTTCAGAATACGGTTTAGTATCTGAGGATTGGGGGGGAGACACTATTTTTGTGCTGATTTCTGCTCTTAAAAAGATAGGAATTTCTGAACTTCTTGATATGATTCTTTTACAGTCAGATATGATGTTGCTAAAGGCAAATCCATCTAAAAGAGCTATTGGAAAAGTACTTGATGCCAAGATTGATTTGGGGCGAGGAATAGTTTGTTCTGTTATTATTGAGGATGGAACTCTTTATGTGGGAGATTCTTTTGTGGGCGGAGCGTGTTATGGTAAAGTTAAGGCATTAATTAGCGACAAGGGTATTTCTGTTAAGAGCGTTGGGCCTGCTAAAGCCATTAGTGTTTTGGGATTTTCTTCAATGCCTCAGGCTGGGGACCCTTTTCAAGTAACCAAAACTGAAAAAGAAGCAAAATTGATCAGCTCCAAAAGACAAGATCTTAAAAAATATGAATCTTCCAAAAATGTAAAAAAAGTTACCATGTTAAACCTTTATGATTCAATCAAAGAAGGAACGCTTAAAGAGCTTAAAATAATTTTAAAAGCAGATGTTCAAGGATCAGTCGAAGCGTTAAAGAATTCTCTTGAAAAATTAACAAACGATGAAGTTCGAGTAAGAGTTGTGCATTCATCAGCAGGAGTAATAACTGAAACAGATATTAGTTTTGCTTCAGCAAGCGATGCTATTGTTATTGGATTTCATGTAAGGCCTACTGCAAAAGCTCAGGTGCTAGCAGATCAGGAAAAAGTTGAGATTAGAAAGTATAATGTTATTTATGATGCTATAAATGATGTTAAGTCAGTTCTTGAGGGAATGCTTGAACCAGATGTTGAGCAGCAGTTTATTGGTTTTGCTGAAGTAAGAGCTGTAATAAATGTTCCTAAAATTGGGGTAATAGCCGGTTGTTATGTTTCTCGAGGACTAATAAAGCGAGATGCGATTACTAATGTAATGAGAGATGGTTTGCAGATTCATTCCGGCAAAATTTCATCTTTAAAGCGATTTAAAGATGATGTTAAAGAAGTTGCTGAACAATATGAGTGTGGTGTTGTGATTGATAATTATGCTAATATTAAAGAAGGAGATATAATTGAAGCATTTGAGATAAAAAAGGTGAAAAAGTCTTTTAAAACTTAGTATTGTTTTATTTATATGTGTTTATGTATAAGAATATTAAAAAGTTTAAGCTTGAAAGTTTTATTGCTCAAGAAATTGGCAATTTAATAGTAAGCGGGGGGATTAAAGATCCCAGAATTCATTCATTTTTAACCGTGGTTAAAGTAGAATTTTCAAAAGATTTAATAAATGCTAGGGTGTTTGTGGGCTCTATCAAGGAGGGCGCTTCTTTGGATAATGCAGTTAAAGCTTTAAATAATGCTAAGGGATTCATCCAAAGTCAAATTATTAAGCGAATTAAAGTTAGAAGTACTCCTAAATTATTATTTGTTAAGGATGATTCTCTTTCTAAGTCATTTTATGTTAATAAGTTAATTGAAGGATTAAATACTACAAGAGAGAATTAAATTTGGAAAATGGATTCCTTTTAATTAATAAAGAACAAGGTAAAACCTCTTTTGAAACTCTTTTTCCTGTAAAAAAATATTTTAATACAAATCGTGTTGGGCATGCTGGTACACTTGATAAATTTGCAAGTGGAATTTTGATTGGTCTTGTAGGAAAATATACAAAGCTTTCAAGTTATTTTACTTCTTTAGATAAAGAGTATGTAGCAGAATTTAGATTTGGATTAGAAACAGATACCCTTGATCCAAATGGAAGAATAGTGAATAAAACCGATCATATTCCTAATTTAGAGGATATAGATTTAAAGCTTAAAGATTTTGTAGGAGATATTTATCAAAGTCCTCCCAAATTTTCTTCTGTTCATATTGATGGCAGCAGAGCCTATAAACTTGCTTTGAATGGAAAGTTTTTTGAAATTAAAAAACGAAGAGTAACTGTTTATAATATTCAAAGATTAAGTTATGATTTTACTTCTTCTTTACTTGGTTTGAAAATTAGCTGCTCAAAGGGTACTTATATTAGGAGTATTGCAAGAGATTTAGCCTATTCTCTAAACTCTTGTGCGTATGTTAGCAGTTTAAAAAGAACCAAAGTAGGTATGTTTAGATTAAAAGATTCAACATTGTGTGAAAATTTAAGTAAAGCCCCCTTAATTAGTCTAGAATCTTTAAAAAATTTTGAAAAGGTTTACATTGATTCTAATAAGATAAATTTTGTTAAAAATGGCGTTTATTTTGAAATTAAAATCAATATTAATGAATTTAAGATTTTAAAATCCAGAGAAGAAAAAGTATTAGCAGTAATTCAAGGGGTGGGTTTGAATAAATATAAGTATGTTATTATATTTTAATTATAAATATGTTATGACATTTTAATTTTATATTTGTTTTTTTAAACAATTTAATAATTTATTATTAAAAATAACCTGAAAAGGGTAAATTGCTTTTGTTATTTTTAAGAAAAAATATTATAATCTATCGTAGTAGTTATTTTAAATTATAGCAAGAGGTTTGTTAGAGCTTTGCTATAATGGTATAGGAGTTGCTTTATGATAGATAAAAAGCAAAAGCAAAAAATAGTTTCTGAATTTGGAAAAAATGAAAGCGATACTGGTTCTGTTGGGGTTCAGATTGCACTTATTACAGGTAGAATAAAGTATTTAACTGAACATTTAAAGATAAATAAAAAAGATCATAGTTCAAAAAGAGGCTTGTTGAAGTTGGTAGGGCAAAGACGAAGTTTGTTGCGGTATTACCAGAAAAAAGATTTAGAAGCTTATAGGATGTTGATATCTAAACTTGGTCTTAGAAAATAAAAAGAGGTTGTGAATTTTGAGGAAAATATTAAAGTTGAAAATAGGCAGAGACGAGTTGGTGTTTGAGACCGGATTTATGGCTAAACAGGCTAATGGATCAGTTCTTGCAACTTATGGGGGATCTTCGGTTCTTGCAACTGTTTGTTGTTCGAGTAATGTGAGAGAAGATTTAGATTTTGTTCCGCTTTCTGTTGAATATAATGAGAAATACTATGCAGCTGGTAAAATTCCAGGAGGATTTATCAAAAGAGAAGGAAAGCCAAAGGATAAGGAAATACTTGTTTCCAGGTTAATAGATAGGCCAATGAGGCCTCTTTTTGATAAAAGATTTGGTCGAGAAATTCAAGTAATTCCTACGACCTTAGCTACAGATCAGCTCAATCCGCCTGATATTGTTGGAATGAATGCTGCTTTTACGGCGGTTTTTTTGTCAGACATTCCGTTTAACGGTCCAATTGCAGCTGTTAGAATGGTTTATTTGAATGGTAAGTTTATAGTAAACCCTTCATTTGAAGAGATTCATGATTCTGATCTTGATATTGTTGTTGCCGGAAGTTTAAATGGAATTACTATGGTAGAAGGTGGTGCTAATGAGGTTAGTGAGGATATTTTGCTCTCAGCAATAGACGGTGCGCATGAATATATTAAACAAATTTGCAATGCTCAAAAAGAATTTTTAGATATTGTAGGTAAAAAAGAAAAACTTCCTTTAGCTTTTGAAGAAAAAATATTTGAATTTAAAGATGAGCTTAGAGATTTTGTTTATGATGATCTTAAAGAAGCTTGCTTTGTTAAGGGAAAGCTTAATAGAGATAAAGCGATAACTTTTCTGCGAAATAAATCTTATGAGCATTTTTCTTCTCTTGAGAAGTTAACTGATAGTAATGAGTCTCTTTTTCATAAAGCTTTTGATGATTTTGAGAAGGAAATTGTTAGAAGTTCTATTCTTAACGACAATATTAGAACAGATGGCAGAACTCCCAGTGAGATAAGAGATATTATTTCAGAAGTTGATATTTTAAGTAGGACGCATGGATCTGCACTTTTTACAAGGGGAGAAACGCAAGCTTTAGCGGTAACTACTCTTGGTACAAGCATTGATGAGCAAATAATGGATGATATTGATGGCGATAAGCGCCTTAATTTTATGCTCCATTATAATTTTCCTCCATTTTCAGTTGGTGAAACCGGTAGACTTATGACCGGCAGGCGCGAGATTGGGCATGGTCATTTAGCTCAAAGAGCTTTAGAATCAATGGTTCCTGGAAAAAATGATTTTCCTTATACTATTAGAGTAGTTTCTGAAGTTTTAGAGTCTAACGGATCTTCTTCAATGGCTACTGTTTGTGCTGGTAGCATGTCTTTAATGTCAGCGGGGGTTCCTGTTAAAGGGCAAGTTGCAGGAATAGCCATGGGGCTTATTAGCGAAGGGGATAAATATGTGGTTTTAAGTGATATTCTTGGAGAAGAGGATCATTTAGGTGATATGGACTTCAAAGTGGCTGGTACAAAAAATGGAATTACTGGATTTCAAATGGATATTAAGATTGAAAATGTTACCAAAGATTTAATGAGGGATGCTCTTGAGCAGGCAAGAATAGGTAGAATACATATATTATCTATTATGAATACTGTAATTTCTAATTCAAGAGTTGGCATATCTAAGTATGCTCCCAAAATTGTTCAACTTCAAATTGACATTGATAAGATATCTCTTGTGATAGGATCTACTGGAAAAACCGTTAAGGCTATAACAGATGAGTTTGAAGTTAAGGTTCAAATTGAACAGAATGGGAAAATCATTCTTTTCGGGGATGATGATTTTAAGATGCAAAAGGCCAAAGAAAGAATAGAGAGTATTGTAAGAGAACCAAAGGTAGGCGAAATTTATGAAGGAATTGTTAAAAAGATTAATAGCTTTGGGGCCTTTATTGAACTTACTCCTGCAAAGGAAGGATTTTTAAGTACTCGTTTAAAACCTAGAGACAGTAAGTATGGTTCTGGAAGATTTGGGAATAGTAATAGATATTCTAGATTTGGTAGTGGTGGAGATAATATAAGAGGTAATGCGGGGTTAGCTCGTCCTCCAAAATTAGAAGAAGGTCAGCGAATTAAGGTTAAAATAATTGATATAGACAAATTTGGAAAAATTGATCTTGAAATTGTTAGAGATAAAGATTATTAAGATAATAATGAAATTTGTTTTGAATAATTTATTTAAAGGTTGTCTTATATATTTTGTCTTGTTTTTTTCCTGCCTTACTACAAATAAATCTATTCAAGATTCTCATATTAGTGATATTGTAGAGAATAAAAAAGAATCAGTTATTATTGATGATAATAACGATGCTTTTGAGAGTGAATTTAAAAGAGACTATTTGATAGGATTAAAAGATAATGAATCTTTTTTTCTTAGTGATGCTTTTTTAAAAGAAAATAATTTTTATTTTAAAAAAGCCAGAGTAAGTTATGCTAAAAAAAATATTGGCTTGACAAATTATTATTTGAATAAAATAGTAGCCAATGGGGATAAGCACAGCAGGGAATTGCTAGCTAAGGCAAATTTGTTTTTTGGATATGTAAATTATGAGAATGGTTTTTATGATCTTTCCGAATATAATTTTGATTTATTTTTAAAAGACTATAAGTATTCTCATGCTAGTTTAAGATCAGCTGAATTGAAATATCTTGCTAGAGAAAAATTGGATGCAATTTCTGTATTTAAAGAGATTAATGAATTTTCTATCTCAGGTTATGATAAAGAGATTTATGATTTTTTGAGTAATAAACTTGGGGTAAGCCATTTAAACTTAGAGTCTTTAGGATTTCTTGACAATAGTGTTTTTGATACATTTGTCTTTAATGATGATATATTTGTAACTAATATATTGGGAGGGCTTTTAAGATATAATATTAAAAAAAATGATTGTAGAGTTTATCTTAAGGATAAAAAAAGCATTTTTTTAAATGGCATTAGGGGTTTTGCGGATTATAATGGAACAATTTATATTGGTGGTAAAAATGTTGTTTATTATATAGATGATGTTGATGGGGACTTGAAGCAAATAAGTGTTCCCAGTAATGCTGATTTTAGTAATGTACAAGTTTTGCTCGGTGTTAAAAATGGAATATTTGTTGGTACTCTAAATTCTGGGCTATGGTTTTATGACTTAAAAAATTGGAAAAATGTACCTCTTGGATCCAGTAAAATTTCTTCACTCTGCTTTGATAGTTTAAAAAATTTATTGATGGTTGGAACAGTTGACAAGGCTATTTATAGTATTAATGTAGATAATTTGAAAAAGATCGAACATTTAGATTTTTTTAGCAAGAGTGATAATGAAAAAAATATTAATTTTATAAAAAAATATAAAGATAGTTATTTTGTCGGAACATATGGCGGGGGTCTTTTTGAATTAGATTTAAATAAAAATAGTTATAAAAAGCATATTATTGCCAATAATATTGATGTTAATTATTTTATGGATATGGAGATTAAAGATAAAAAGTTATTGTTTGCAACCTTTGATCATGGATTATTGATTTATGATTCTGAAAATGACAATTGGGATTATTTTGGACCCAATAATGGACTTCTTAATTTGAATTTAATAAAAGTTTCTAGATTTGAAAATTATGTCATATTGGGCACTCTTAATAACGGTTTGGTTTTTGTAGATGAAAATATTAAAAAACAGTTATGAGTCTTACATAATTACTGAATTTTTTAAATATTTTTTAATTACTTTTTTATTTTTCTTTTTCGTATTCTTTATAAATCAAATTTTATTCTTTATGAGAATACTTCTTCAAAATTATGTTCCCTTTTTGAAGGCTTTTATTTTTATTATATATTCTCTTCCTATGGTTATTGCGCTTTCTCCCCCTTTTGCTTCTTTGATTTCAGTAATTCTTACTATTCATAAATTCAAGCTTCACAATGAAATTTTAGCTTTTCGTTCAATTGGCATATCAATTTTTGATTTACTTGTCCCATTTTTTAAATTGGGAATAGTTATTGTTTTTATATCTTTTATATCTAATGATATTTTACTTCCACTTGGATCTATTGGTAGGTTAAAAATTTTTAATGAAATAAAAGAAGAAGTTCCCCATTTGGTATTAAAGCCTTATTCAAGCAAGCAATATGGAGATTTGATTTTTGTTTCTGGTGAGAAATCGGAAAATGGTTATAAAAATGTAACTTTTTTTGATAACACTGGGCTTAAGGGTTTTGATAGAATATTTATGGCAAAAAATCTTGATATTAGAAAAGAAAATTTTCAAGTATATTTTATTTTAAATGATGTTATATCTATTGCTTTAACAGACAGTGAGAGTGGATTTTATGATTATTTTTATGCAGATAAGATGAAATATTCAATCGATCAGGTTACATTTAGTGATAGTTTTTTATTAAATTATGTAACTCCTTCTCAAATGAGCATGAGGGATGTTATACAATTAATTAAAAAGCAAAATAATTTAATTGCAGATTCAAATATAAAAAATAATCTAGAAGGAGACTTTTTAAGTTTAAATTTTTCAAATCTTTATTTAAATTATTTATACAATCAAAACTATTATATGGATGAATCTTATGTTTTTGAAAATTTAAACTATATGTATAATTTAAATTTAAATTTCAAACCCTATCAAGATAGAAGCATGAAGCAAAATTTGGCTCTGTTTAATCTTGAATTTTATCAAAAAATTAGTTTACCACTTTCAGTTTTATTTTTTATTTTTTTAGCTTTTTCAATGGGAATGTATTCTAATAGAAAATATTCCATTATTCTTGAACTTGTAATTTCAATTATTGTTTGTGTTTTTTATTGGGTAATGTTTATTGGTGGAAAAGTTTATACTGTGCAGTATGCACCAAATCCTATTATTGTTACTATTTTGCCCAATTTAATTTTAATTATTGCAGGAGCAATTCTCTTTTTGAGATTGTTAAAAAAATGAAAATAGATAAGCTTTTTGTAAAAAGCATCATTCTTACTTTTTTGTCCATGAACTTACTTTTCATGATTTTAATTATGCTTGGTGATTTGTTTGTTAATCTTCTTAATTATCTTGAAAAGAATATTGGCCTTAAAGATATTCTTTATATTTATTATTTATATTTGCCAAAGGCATTCTCAGATGGGGTGGCTTTATCTTTTCTTTTTGCTATTTCGAATCTTATTGGCAATCTTTCTATGAGAAATGAAATAATAGGTCTTTTTAGTTGTGGAGTTCCACTTACCAGGATATTAAAACCAATCATTTTAATTAGTATATTTATTTCAGTTAGTCTTTTCTTTTTTGATAATTATTTAGTAATAGACACTATAGCAAAAAGAGATCTTCTTATTAAGAATAGCATTGGCAATAGTGGATCTGGTGATAAAACCATAATAATAAGAGATCTTGCTAGAGAAATTTATAATATTAAATCTTATGATATTGATGAGAATACTTTTTCTAATTTGATGATTATAATTAAAGACAGCAAAGATGAATTTCAAACAAGGTATGATATAAATAAAGCCGAATGGAAAGATAATAAATGGAAGCTTTATGGTATTAGAGAGTTTGTTAGGGTTGATAAAAAAATTAAAGAGAATGCCTACGATGTTCTTGATGGGACAGGAATTATTAAGCTGGCGCCCGATTACATAAGAACCGTAATGCTCTCATCAAAGGCATTAAATTTTACTAAACTTATAAATTGGATAAGTTTTCTCAAAGCCGAACGTTTAAATTATTCTGATGCATTGTTTGATTTGTTAAATAGGATATTCTTTTCATTTAGATTGATTCTTCTCAGCTTTACTGTTGGGTTTATTGCTCTTGCTCTTAAAAAAAATATTTTTATACTCAGCTTATTAAATAGCATTGCTTTTGCTGTTGTTTATGTTATTTCCATTGTGATTTTTAATTTTTTAGCGGATCTTGGTTATTTACACATATATATAGCAAGCTCTTTTACAACTATATTTTTTTTGATTATCAATTTTTTTGTTTATAGGATTGTTAGGAAATAATATATATAATAATTATTTGAGATATTTATATGTTTAGTGTAATTAAGAATGACAAATATTCTAATGCGAGGGTTGGATTTCTAAATCTTCCTCATGGTCGAGTAGATACTCCTTGTTTTATGCCGGTTGGTACTTTGGGAGCAATGAAAGGATTGAAACATACTGTCCTTGAGAAGTTGGAATGTAATTTGATGCTTGCAAATACTTATCATTTATATTTAAGACCGGGGATTAAAACTATTGAAAAATATGGTGGTCTTCATAATTTTACAACTTGGAATAAAAATTTTTTAACTGATTCGGGTGGATTTCAGGTATTTTCTCTTTCTGATCTGAGAAAAATTGATCTAAAAGGTGTACATTTTAAATCTCATCTAGATGGATCATATCATTACTTTACTCCTGAGGGAGTATTTGCTATGCAAGAAATTTTTGGCAGTGATATTGTTATGCCACTTGACATTTGCAGTTCTTACGGGATTGATTATAATGAAGCCAATTTATATACAAATATTACAACTAATTGGGCTAGCAGAACATTCAAATCTTATAAAAACAGAAAAGAGGGATATAACGGTCTTTTATTTTTAATAACTCAAGGAAATTTTTTTAAAGATTTAAGGAAAAGAAGCATCAATGATATATTAGAATTAGACAGTCCAGGTATTGCCATCGGAGGCATTTCTGTTGGAGAACCGAGAGAGAAATATTTAGAAATTCTTGAATATAGTTCTTTGTTGATACCAAAAGAAAAACCAAGGTATGTAATGGGTATTGGTACTCCCCATTACATACTTGATGCCATATATTACGGTATTGATATTTTTGATTGCGTTAATCCCGCAAGAATTGCTAGGCATGGGTCTCTTTTGACAGATAATGGGGTAATGCGTATTGGTAGAAAGGAGTATAAGGATGATACTTCTAGTGTAGAGAAAAATTGCGGTTGTACTTTATGTACAAGGTATTCAAGAGGATATTTAAGACATTTGATGAAATCAAAAGAGCTTTTTGGAATAGTTTTGGCAAGTGAGCATAATATTTACTATATGTTTCGATTGATTTCCAAGATCAGAACCGCAATTCTAAATGATAATTTTTTAAACTTTAGAACTTCATATTTAAAAAAGTATGAAGAGGGAAATTTCGATGAATAAATATGTTGTTTCTACAATTTTGGTCATGATTTCCACTTTTTTTTCAAGAATAATGGGCTTTGCAAAGATAAAGATTTTCTCTTATTATTTTGGTGCAAATCTTGATGCCGATATTTTTAACTATGTTTTCAATATTCCTAATAATTTGCGCAAAATTCTTTCAGAGGGTGCAATGACTTCGGCTTTTTTACCTGAATTTACACATGAAAAAAACAAATCGCACGAAAAAGCCGTTTCTTTTTTCAGAACTGTCATAACCTTTAACATTATTTCCATTGGGTTAATTGTGTTAGTTATGATTATTTTTGCAAAGCCTATTATGTATTTTATATCTTATTATAGGGGCGAAAACTTAATTTTTGCAAGTTCTGTATTTAGTTATTTGGTATTATATATTTTGCTAATAAGCCTATCATCAATCTTCGTATCTGTTCTAAATTCGTATAGAATTTTTTTCATTCCTTCATTTTCGCCTATTATGCTTTCTTTTGGAATAATATTGAGTATATTCTTATTTTATGGCCGTTTTGGAATATATAGTGCTGTTATTGGCGTAATTTTTGGGGGGTTTTTACAATTTTTGATTCCTTTTGCAAATTGCCTTATGATTGGTTTTACCTTGAAACCAATATTTTATTTTAGAGAAAAAGTATTTTTAAATTTTTTAACCAGGTGGTTTCGCATGATTTTTGGATTTTCCATTTCAATTGTTACTCAGCAGATTTCATTTGCATTAGCATCTACTCTTGAGATAGGAAGTGTTTCTATTCTTAGTAATGCTGTAGTTTATTATCAGCTTCCTGTAGGAATTTTTTATATTTCTATTGCAACAGTAATTTTCCCTAAAATGGCAGAGCATGCTGCTTTGGATAATAATATAAAATTAAATGCCCTTTTAGTAGATGGAATTAAAATTTTATTGTTAATTTTTATTCCAGTATCTTTTTTAATGTTTATTTGGTCTGATTATATTTTGAATTTATTTCTTATGGGGGGCAAGTTTTCTATTTATGATACTCAAAAAACAGCGGGTGTTTTGAAATGTTTTCTTTTAGGTTTACTTTTTTATTCAATGTTTAGTTTCTTTCAAAAATATTATTTTTCTATTCGTGATGCAAAAACACCATTTTATTTGAGTGTTTTATTTTCTATTCTTGATGTTGCACTTTCTGTTTTTGGTATTAATTATTATGGTTTGAATGCTTTAGCATTAGCCCAATCTATTTCTTTTATGATTTGTGTAATTGTTTTCTATTTTATAATATTAAAAAGCGGGGTTAAAATTGATTTAATTGAAATTTTATTTGTTCTTTTAAAGTCAATTATTACACTTTTTCCTTTATATGCAATTTATTTCTTTTTTGAAAAGTTTAAGTGGGATGTGGGGTTTAGTCTTAAAAATCTTTATTTTTTAATTGCGGCTGGAATTGTTAGCATTTTTATTTTGTTTATTTGTTATTCTGTTTTAGGAATAAATAAGCTTTTTAGGTATATTAGGAGGGATGCTTTATGAAATACTTTTATTTTTTATTTTTTTTACTTATTTTTAATGTATATGCTCAAAATGTTAATCCTCCAACTCTTCCCAGTCCTCCTTTGTTGCCCAAAATTACAGAAAATAAACTTGTTGAGAAGAAAAATTTTTCTAAGGGAGAGAATTTTTCTAATGTTGGTTTAGATGGTAAGTATGTTAACGATACAATTCTTTATGGGCTTGATAGTCAAGTTACAAGCATTATAAAAGCTCTTAAAAAATCAAGCGATAGTCAATATAATTTTTCTCTTAAAAAAAGACTTGAGAAAACTTTTAATGCTGAGATTAAAAAGGAAATACTTGAATTGTTTATTTCTCTTAAGTATTCAGGGGGCATTGATACAGCAAATTATATTCTTGAAAATTATGAGAGCAAAAGATATTCAACTGCTTTATTTGGCTTGGCGATTTCATATCTTAAGGAGTTTGACGATAAAGAAAAATTAAAAAAAACTCTTATTGACATTCTTGAAAATAAAGAAGGTAATGTGGTATCTATTGCAGCTTATTATTTAGGAGAGCTTAATTCTCTTGAGTATTCTAAAAATATGATGGAAGTTTTTGAAAAATATTCTGGAAATGATGGAGCTAGAAGAGAAATACTTATTGCTCTTGGAAAAATCGCTGCTATTGATTATAAGGATAGAATTTATGAAATTTCGCTAGATAATTACGAGGGTCCATCAATTAAGGCTGCCGCAATCGAAGCGTTATCATATCTTGCTCCAGATAAAGTAACTTCAAATGCTGATTTATATCTTCAGAGTAATAACAATAATTTAAATGTTAAATTAGCTATTATTGCTTCTTTATCTAAAGATCCTTCTTTAAAGTCCAAAGAGATTTTACAAGGATTTTTAAGAGATTTTGATGATAATATTAGATTTAAAGCTATTAATGCAATCAAAGGACACAAGGACTCTTCAGCAAAGGATATTTTGATTTACAAACTTAAAAGCGATCCATCTCTTAAAGTTAGAGAGGCTTCTGCTAAGGCTTTAATTGATATGGATCTTGGGGATATTGAGATAAAAAACATTATGTTTGATTTTAAGATTGAAAATAATTTTAAAATTTCAATGTTTAGTTACCTTTTGGATAAAGATTCTTTAAAAGCATTGTCAATTGCTTTAGAAATTGTTAATAAAGAAAATGTTAATAAACCCTCAAATGTTTTAAGAGGCATTGCTTCAATGCTGGCTGGTAAAAAGGGTAATTTTGATAATTTTTATTCTAAAATCATTGACAGCAAAAATGTAGATTTAAGACATTTTGCATTAAAAGGAGCCGTTTATAATAAATCTTCATCGCTTTCTGATAAGCTTAAAACAATTAAAAGTGAAACGAACTCCGAATATATTAAAATGCTTTTAAAAGATTATTGATTATTAATAAACCATTAGCATATTAGTATAAAATTTTTAAAATTTCTTTAGCTATTTCTGATTTTTCCATTTCTGGCAATTCTTTTGTCCTTTGTTTATTTATTATATAAACCTTGTTTAAGTTTGAACCAAAATATTTAAGTTCATTTGCAATGATAAAGTTTAAGTTTTTCTTTTTTAATTTTTCTTTAGCTTTTTGAATTAAATTTTTAGAATTCTCAGCGCAAAATCCAATAACAATTTGGTTTTTAAGCTTATTGTGTCCTATGTGTTTGATTATGTCGGGATTTTTTACCAATTTTATATATAATCTGTTGGTTTTGTTTTTTTTAATTTTACTATTGAAAATGCGTTTGGGTTTAAAATCGGCAACAGCTGCAGCTCCAATTATTATTTCAAATTTATTATATATTTTGAGAGCTTCCTTGTACATTTCCATTGCGGTTTTTATTTTTATAATATTGACCCCTTCAGGCTCATTTTCATTGGTTGGTCCTGTAATAATTGTAACATGAGCTCCTAGTTTGACAGCCTCTTTTGCTAAGCAAAACCCCATTTTTCCCGTCGATGTATTTGAAAAATAGCGGATTGGGTCTATTAATTCTTCAGTTCTGGATGCTGTTATAAGTATTTTTTTGTTTTTTAGGTAATCTTTTTGATTAAATTCATTCAATATTATTTTTATAATTTCATCTTCATTTTTAAGGCGCCCCAAAGCATTTGATGAGCAAGCCAAAAATCCTTTATCAGGCTCAATGAATTTATAATTATAAGCTTTAAGCTTTTTTATATTTTCTTTTAAAATAGGGTTTGAATACATTATATTATTCATTGCTATTGCAAAATAAGTAGGGGCTGTGCTTGCAGCTATTATTGTAGTTAATGCATCATCGGCAATTCCTGATGCAATTTTAGATATTGTGTTGTAAGTAGCAGGAATAATAAGAATTAGATGTGCCCATTTTGCAATTTTTATATGCTCAACCTCATTGTGATCTAAATCCCATAAATTAGTAATTATTTTGTTCTTAGAAATGGTTTCTAGAGTTAATGGAGCAATAAATTTGGTTGCATTTTGTGTCATTACAACTTTAACTTTGTATCCTAATTTAACTAAACTAGAAACTATGTAAACTGACTTGTAAGAGGCTATTCCTCCACATATACCAATTAATATATGTTTGTTTTTATTCATATGATATATATTATATAATATACGTTATATTTGGATTTATAAATTTTAATGTTCTTTTGTTAAGGTTGCTTTAAATGAGAAATAGGATTTTATACTCGGTATTATTGTATGTTTTTATGTTTGTATTGTGGTTTTGTTTTGCCTATTTTATTGACACATCGGCTACTATATTTAATATTCCTTTGTGGTTTTTTTGCTCAGGAATTTTATTCCCCAGTATAAATTTTTTTTTGGTTTGTTTTCTTGTTTTAGTGATTAGTAAAACTTGATACATTATTGATAATTTTTTTATTTTAAATTTCTTTAAAAAAAAGAAATATAGGTAGGTTTTTGTTATTAAATAAATATTTTCTTGCAAATCGAAATATTAATTTTATTGTTATGGCCTTGTTATTTGCTTCTAGTTATATTAGCGCTAGTAGTTTTATTTCTGGTCCTTCTGCTGTTTATAAGTATGGGTTATCTTTTATATTATTAGCTACCATACAAATTCCTACAACTTTAATTGTTTTTATTATTGTTGGTCAGAAATTAAATTGCGAATCAAAAAAAATTAATGCAATTAATGTTATTGATTATATTAGGTATAGATATGAAAGTGATTTTTTGGCGTTAATGAGCGGATTTGTATTGATTTTTTTTTCAATGTTTTTGATTTCTGCCCAATTAATAGGTGGTGCTAAGCTTATAGAAGTTTTTTGGGGTATTGATTATGTAGTTGGTCTTTTGTTTTTTGCCTTATTGGTTTTTATTTATGTATTTTTTGGTGGTTTTAAGGCAGTAGCTTATACGGATTTGATTCAAGGATTTTTAATGCTAGTTTCATCCGTTATTTTGTTTTCCAAGATGCTAGATTTGGGGGGAGGTATTAATAATTTATTCAAAACAGCAACGTCTAGCTTAGATAAAAGCCTTTTACTTCCTTCAAATGTTGATCTAAAGCCACAATATATAATTTCTTTTTGGATATTAATAGGAATAGGAATATTGGGGCAACCTCAGATTATTAATAATTTTATAGCATTTAAAGACGAGAATGCTATAAAATTTTCTCTTCCCATTTCTACTTTTATTATCAGCTTTTTAATTGTTTTAATGCATTTAATAGGGTTTTTTGCCATTATTCTTTTTCCAGATTTAAATCAAAATGATAAAGTTGTTTTAAATGTGGCTTTAAAAGTATTAAGTCCTTTTTATTGTTTTATGTTTTTTATGGGTCTTTTATCTGCAATAATGTCTACAGTAGATTCAAATTTACTCCTAATGACGTCTGTTTTAATAAAGTCAATATTTATTTATAAAAAGGATTTGAAAGAAGATGTAAAGGTTGGCAGAGTAATAATGATTTCTAATATTTTTTTTATTTTAATAATACTTATATTTTCTCTATTTCCTCCCAATTTTTTATTCTTCGTTAATATTTTTGCTTTTGGAGCTTTGGAAGTTTCATTTTTCCCTATTATTGTTTTTGGGCTTTATTTAAATTTTGTAAGCAAAATAGCTGCTTTTGCTTCTATGTTTTTGGGCTTAATATTTTATTTGTCCATTTTATTTTTTAGTGTAAATATTTGGTTTTTTCACCCCGTTTTTCCATCATTTTTTGTTTCTATATTTACATTTTTAATAGTTAATTTTTTTTGTAAAAAAAATAGTAAAGTTTGTTAGGGATATTTTTTGCGTTTTGATAAGTATATTGTTTTAGAAGTACTTTCCAATGATAATGGCAAGCGACTAGATTCAATTTTAATTAAAATTTTAAATTTATCTAAAGCTTTGATAATAAAACATATTAGAAAGGGTGATATTAGGCTAAATGGTCTAAAAGCAGATTTTGCATGTAGAGTTTGCAAAGGCGATAAAATTTATTTGTATAAATCTTTAGCCCAAAGTTTGAACTTGACCACTGATGAATGCTTTAAAGGCAATATTGATTTTCAATATATTAAAAAAAGAATAATTTATGAAGACAGCGATTTGCTTGTTTTGGATAAGCAAAGAGGCATTTTAGTTCATGGAGGTAAAAATTCTCTTGATTTTTTAGTGAATGCTTATCTTTTAAGTCAAAATTTAAGATCTCTAAGCTTTAAGCCTTCGGCAGTTCATAGGCTTGACAGAAATACCTCTGGTATTATTATTTTTGCAAAAAATATAAATACTGCAAGAAAGCTGAGTGCGGCATTTAGTGGTGGATCTATAATTAAAAAATATTTTGCAATCCTTTTGGGCGAGGTTAAATCAACTGTTGTTTATAAAAATCATTTATTTAGAAATAAAAGGTTGAAAAAAACTTTTGTTTTAGAGGATAAAGAGGATATTAATGCAATTACAAAGGTTAATCCAATATTGTCTTCCAAAAGAGCCACTCTTTCCGAGATTGTTATTGAAACAGGCTTTACCCATCAAATAAGGTCTCAGTGTTCCTTTAACAATCATCCTTTAATTAATGACAAGAAATACTGTGATAAATTCAAGAAAAGCGATTACTTTTTACATGCTTTTTTGGTAAAATTTAATGGGGCATTTTTTAAAAAGAATGAATTTTACTCTAAGCCTAGTTTAGAATTTTTAAAGCAAGTAAAAGATATTTTTAATGTCTATGAATTTTCAGAGTTTTTCAAGTGATTTTTTTTTAAAAAAAATATTAAGCAAGGTTAAAAACTTTGCAACTAGCATTAAGCATAAATTTGTTAGAGTTAAGGTATATGCATTAGTAGGATCTGCTGGAACTGGTAAGAGCTTTAGATCGCATTTGGTAGCAGATAAATATTCAATACCTTTAATCATTGATGATGGTGTTTTAATTAAAAACATGAAAATTATTGCTGGAAGTTCTGCTAAGTTTGAAGATAATGTTTTTAAGGCGGTAAGGCGATCTGTATTTGAAGATGATGCTCATTGTAGAGAGATGCTTGAGGTGCTTGCAAAAGAGGAATTTAATAAAATATTAATATTAGGAACAAGTCTTAAAATGATAGATAAAATAATTTCAAGACTTTTGTTGCCAAATGTTTTTAAGACTATTTACATAACAGATGTTTCAACCAGACAGGAAATAGAAAAAGCAAGGATTTCAAGGCAAATGGGGGAGCATGTTGTGCCAGCAGCTGCTTTTGAAATAACGTCTATTAGACCCAATTTGCTATTAAACTCAATTAAAGTTTTTTTTAAAAGCGGATGGTTTTTTGCTAGGAAGAAAAATTATATTCGATCTGTTGTAAGGCCCCATTTTCATGAAGAAGGTGTTTTATCTATTTCTAAGAGAGCTGTAAGGCAAATTATTGAACATTGTGTTTCTGAGTATGATAGAAGTTATATTGTTTATGATCTTAAAATCAAAAAAGATGGAAACAATTACCTTTTTAAGCTGTTTTTAAACATTCCTCTTGGAAATAACTTGCTTAATAATACAGAAATGCTTAGAACCTATATTATTACGAACGTACTTAAGTATACAATAATTAATATATTATCTATTGATATAGTTATACATAAATTTTATGACAAAAAAGATTATTTAGAAGAGAGCTATGAAGGTTGATTTTGACGATTTGAATAATATTTTTTTTGTAGGAATAAAAGGAAGTGGGGCTTGTTCTCTGGCTTGTTTTTTAAATTCAAAAGGGTATTGTGTAGAGGGGGTAGATGTTTCTGATAAATTTTATACCGATGAAATTTTAAGTAACAATAAAATATCTTATTATGAGAATATTTACGAGTTTTCATTAAAAGAGCTTGATAGGCCTTTTGATTTAATAGTATATTCTTCAGCCTATGATAAGGATAGCTTGCGAGTTTTACTTGAGGCAAAAGAGTTAAATATACCTATTTTATCTTGTCCTGAGGTTCTTGGCGAGCTTTCTAGAAAGTACTATAGCATTGGAATTGCAGGCTCTCATGGCAAAACTACCACTACGGCATTTTTAGGCATTCTTTTTGACAAATTAGGGTTAAATCCCAATGTTATTGTGGGATCAAGTGTTAAAGATTTTAAAGGTAATTCTGCAATAGCAGGTATTAGTAATATTTTTATTGTTGAGACTTGTGAGTATAAAAAACATTTTTTGAATTTTAGCCCCAATTTGCTTATTTTAACTAATGTTGACTACGAACATGTTGATTTTTTTAAAAATTATGAGGCTCTTGAAGACGCTTTTTTACAGTATATTAATAATTTGAAGAAAAATGGAATATTAATAATTAATTCTGATGATAATAATTTGCTTAAAATTAAAAAGCAAATCAACAGAAAAGATATAAGTATTTTTAGCTATGGATCTGGAGATTTATCTGATTTTCAAATAAGTAATATTTCAGTTAAAAGTGAATATTTTTGTTTTTCTTTTTTAGGCTTGTTAAACGTTGAGCTTAAGACAGTTTTATTTCATAATGTATTAAATTTTTCAGCGGCACTTTTGGCTTTAAATCTTTTTTTAGAAAGTAATGGAAAATCAATTGTTGATTTTGAAGAAACAGTAAAGAGAATTGCAAAAAATTATAGTGGTATAAAAAGAAGGGTTGAAGTTGTTAAAGAGGAAAATGGAGTGATTTACATGGACGATTATGCTCATCATCCTAGGGAAATTAAAAATACACTTTTTGGTATTAAAAATTTTTATAAGAACAAACGTATAATTTTGGATTTTATGCCCCACACCTTTACAAGAACAAAGGAATTTTTTACTGATTTTGTTGAAGTTCTAAGTGCTGCTGATATATTAATTTTGCACAATATATATCTTTCAAATAGAGAAAATTTTAATCCAGATGAACTTTCTGTTAGATTGTTTTTAAATATTAAAAAAATAAATAAAAATACTTATTTTTTTAAAGATGTTAAAGACTCTATTAATTTTATAAAAAATTTATTAATATCGGGAGACTTATTTATTACAATGGGCGCTGGAAATAATTTTATTTTACATGATTTTCTGTAAGGGTGTTTATAGTGAAAAGCATGACGGGATTTTTTTATTTGGAAAAGATAATTGGTAACTATATGTTTAGTGTTAATTTAAAATCCTATAATGGAAAGTTTTTAGAATTTAAATTTAGGTTGCCAGAAATTTTTTCTGGTTATGATCTTGATATAAGAAATTTGATTTCAAAATATATTAGCAGAGGCAATGTTTTTTTAAATGTAGGATATAAAGAATTGGTTCCTCGTGTGAATTTTACAGTTAATCCTAATTATATTGAGGCTATTTCTAGACTTAGAGATTCTTTGGCAAATACCAATCTTAATATTAAAAATGAGCTAAGTTTGGGCGATTTTTTATCATTAAAGGGAGCTTTGATAATTGATGAGGATGGTGAACATCAAGAAGAGATTTATGGTTTGTTCAAGGGTGTTTTAGAAGAGGCCTTATTAAATTACAATAATGGAAGAAGTTTTGAAGGAGAAAATACTAAGTCAGACATAGTGTCAACCCTTGTGTTAATAGAGCGAGATCTTAAAATTGTTAAAGATGCTTGCAGTGATATAAATGTCAGATTATTTGCAAGCATTAAAGAAAATATTTCTAAATTAATGGATGAATTTAGAGATTTAAATATTGCAGAAGAGGCAGCTAAAATGGCAATTCGTCTGGACATCAATGAAGAGATCATGCGCTTAGATTCTCATATAGAAACTTTTTATAAAAATCTTGAATATGAGATATGTGGCAAAGTTCTTGAATTTATTTCTCAAGAAATGCACAGAGAAATAACAACCATGAGTAATAAGGCGGTTGATCTTGATATTAAGAATTTGATTTTAAATATGAAGTTAAATTTAGAAAAAATAAAAGAGCAAATAAGGAATGTTGAATGAAAATAGCGCTTTCTGGTAAGAGTGGTTGTGGCAATACTACTGTAAGCGGGATGATTGCCAAACATTACGGTCTTGAATTTATTAATTATACTTTTCATGATATTGCAAGAGAGCATAATATTCCTTTTTCAGAGTTTTATGAAAAAGAGATAATAGGAAGAAATGATTATTATTGGGATAGATATCTTGATAATAGATTGTCTGTGCTTTCTAAAAAGAATAATACAGTGCTTGCATCTCGTCTTGCTATTTGGATTTCTAAGAGTGCTGATTTAAAAATATATCTTTATGCTAAAATGGAAGTTAGAGCTGAGAGAATAATGACTAGAGAGGGAGGCATGTATTCTGATGTTTTAAGCAGTACTTTTAGTAGAGATGAAAATGATAAAAAAAGATATTTAGCTATTTACAATATAGATATTGATGATTATTCTTCAGAGACCGATTTAGTGATTGATGTTACAAATATTAACCCAAATGAGGTTTTTGAATTAATTAGAGATGAAATTGATAAAAGAAACTTGAAAAAAATTAGCTAAACTTATTAATATGTTAGTGTATAGGAGATTTAAATGACTAAAGTGCCTTTAAAAAAAATACAAGATTTTGATGGAAATTTTTATGAACTTGTTGTTGCAACTATAATGCGTACAGAGCAAATCATAGACAATATTTCTTTAGCAGAACATGCTATTTTTGATGATAAAATATTAGGACAAGCTTTTAATGACGTTTTAACTGGTAAATTTAGCTATTCAATTGAAGGAAGATAGAATAGTTTTTATTTTTGGCCCTACAGCTGTGGGCAAAAGCAATATTTTGTTTCATTTTCCAAAAAATAAAGCAGAAATTATTAATGTTGACTCTATTCAAGTGTATAAAGAGTTTAATATAGCTTCTTCAAAGCCAAGTAAAAATTTAATGAAACATATAAAGCATCATTTAGTAGATTTTTTAGATCCTGAAAAGGAATATACTATTGGAATTTTTTACGAACAGGCTTTAAAAATAGTAAAAGAAATAAGACAGAAAAAAAAAATTCCCATATTTGTAGGAGGTACCGCTTTTTATTTTAAGCATTTAAAGGATGGATTTCCTTCAACACCTTTGGTTACTTCTGAAATAAGAATTTATGTAAACAATCTTTTAGAGCTTAAGGGCAAATCTTATCTTTTAAAAGAATTAAAAAATGTAGATCCCATCAGATTTAATATGTTAAATAAGAATGATATTTATCGCATTAAAAGATCGCTTGAGGTTTATTATCAAACAGGAATTCCTATTAGCCAATTTCAAAAAAAACAAAATAGCGAATTTAAAAATATTGTGGCTATAGGCCTTAATAGATCTTTTGAGGATTTGAAAACTAGAATATCAATAAGAATTAATGAAATGCTCAATAGTGGATTACTTGTTGAGATTAAAGGTTTATTTAGTAAGGGTTACAATGAAAATACTCCAGCTTTTAAAGGGATAGGATATAATGAGTTTTTATTATGGAAAAGTAGACCTTGGTATGGTTTAAATGATATAATAAGTTTAATAAACAAAAATTCGTTTTTATATGCAAAAAGGCAAATGACCTTTTTTGCCAAAATTTCTGATGTTTTATGGCTTCATCCAGAGGATGATTTAGATGACATTTTGAATTTAATTTTTAAGGTTGATAAGGAGATTTAGGGAGTGCCTTGCGGAAGAAAAAGAAAATTAAAAAAAATTTCTACCCATAAAAGGAAGAAAAAAAGAAGAAAAAATAGACATAAGAAAAAAAATAAGTAATTGTATTGATCGGACTTTTGTCCGGTTATGCAGTAAAGCTATTTAGAATATTCAATTATTAGATTATTGACTATATTTATGTCTTTGCTAAAGATGTATCTTTTAGTTCCCCTGTAGTTGACTAGGATCCAATTTCCTTCAATTCCATAGCGCTCTGTTTTTTCTAGTGTTTTTTCAATTTTTACTACTTCATCTTTTCTGAGTAGAATTGCGTAATCATAATCCAATTCGCTATTTTTCTTAGTGCTTTTACTAAGAAAAGCATAATCTTTTATTATTATGCCCATTTTATTGCTAAAACCAAGAATACTGCTTTTGGGCAAATTTAATTTTTGAATGAGAGGAATTTTATTATTTTTATTGCAAGCCAAAAGAATTAAGGATATTAAATATAATGTTTTTGTATTCATAATTTCCTTGATTTTTTATATACTACTTTAGTGTGTTACTATAATAATATAGTATTTTTTAGAATTTTTAAGGATTGTTAATGAAGAAATATCTTTTTTTTATTTTATTTCTCATCTCTTCTAATAATTTAATTGTTTCTTATCCACTTTCTTTTGGTGGAGGTTTTTCTTATCAATTTACTAATTATACTGATAAAACAGGCGCCAATAAATTTGCTTCAAATTTTACTAGAGTAGATCATGGGGTTAATTTAAATTTGTTTTTTGATGCAAATTATGTACTTTTTGAAATGTCTTACAAAGAGGCTTTTGTTATGACTCATAATGGAAGATATTTCTCGCTTGGGCTTTATGGAACATATCCAATGGTTTTCAAAGAGCAGGTTAAAATGCTTTTTCCATTGATTGGGTTTAAATATGCTTTTGATTTGGGCTCTAATAACTTCAATCTCTTTTTTTTAAGTATGGGGCTTGCTGCTGATCTTTTTATTCCCGATCTTGATGGCTTATATATTAGGCCTTTGTTTATGCTTTCTATTTCTCCATTTTCTAATTATAAAAATTTTTCTGGGTTAACGACTGAGATTATGCTTGGATTTAATATTGGTTGGAGATTTTTCAATTAGGAAGTTTTATTCCTAAATGAAATGGGACAGATCTTTCCTGTCCAAAGATGTTTGCAGTAAAGTTTAATTTGTAAGGGGCGTTATTTGATTTTACAACAAGGGTGCTTGAACCTCCTCCATCTAGATTAATGGCATTAGTCATACCATATCTTAATGCAAAATCAATAGCTTCATTAAGAGAAGCTCCTTTGCTATTATTGACACCTCTTCCTTCTATTGTAACAAGGAATAAATGTTTATTATTTTTATCAGTTCCTATTATTGTTCTTGGGTGCTTTGTTTCTTTGAAATTTTTTTTATACTTTCCGTTTTTGATTAAAACAAAAAATCCGCTAAATCCATAATCACAGTTTTCTATTTCGTCTTCTTTGGGATTTAATATAATTTTATTGTGTTTTATTACAATCTCTCCGTAATTATTTATTTGTTTTGAAATCATTTTTTTATTATATATGTATAGTCCTTTTGGGAAAAACATGTTTTGTTTAACTTCGTATGGACTTGTGTTAATTGCAATGTCAACATTATTAGAAATTAAGAAATGGCTTGTTGTTTGGCCTTTGAAGAAGTAATTATTTAGCTTTTTGTCGTAAATAGGTTTTGATATGGTAAATTTTAGATCTTTATTTTCAATTTTTACTAGAACATAATTGCTGTTTATGAAATTATCTCTAATAATCTTGTATTTGGCTTTTTTGGTGATTGATTTGGACAGCATTAGTCCTGATGAAATGCTTAAAATCAATACTAGCAGTGTTAATATTTTTTTATTCATTTCTTTTTATTTTATAAGAATAAATGCTTTTGGGATAGTTTGTTAGTATAAGGTTTTTAATTTTAGTGGCTAATTTTTCATTTTTAAATTTTATAAGACTAAATATTTGATAAATTATTTTGACATCTATATTTTTTTCGTTATTTAAAATTTTTTTAATTTCTTCTTCATTAATATTATCTTCATTTATTCTTAATTTTAGCGAAATGATTTCGTTTTTTATTTTTTTATTTTTGATCTTTTTTGGGTTTATTTTGTTTAAAAAAGTATTAGCTTCTTTATATTTTTTTATTTTTAGATAGTATTTTGTAATTAGTAGATAATATTTTTCTAAGTCAAAATGTTTAATTTTATTTATTGTTTCTAATTCTTTTGACAGGTTATTAGTTAAATCATAAAGCATATGTAGCTTTATTAAATTTTCTATATTTTCTTTATCATTGCTCTGTAATTCCAAAGGAGAAATTACTAAAAATAATAAAACATAAAAAAAGGATAGCCAGTTCATAATTTATTATAAACTTTGTTTTTAGAATAATGAAAATAATTTAAAATTATTGTTAGCATTGCTGTTAACTTTGAATAACATTTGATTATTATCTTTTCTATTGATTATTATCTTTTCCATTATAACAAGGCTTTTAAGGTTTAGTTTTTAAAAAAAGTAATTTAATTTTTTATAAACTTTATTTATTAATTTTTTTATAGAATGTAACTTTTGTATGTATTCTTTGTTTTCTATAAGGCTTTTTATGCTTTCCATAGATTCTTCTATTGCCATTGTGAAATTTTGTTTGGGTTTTAGTCTAAAATTTCCAGAATAATCTGTTTCCAATGATAAAAAAAGAGCATTTTTTTTAGGGGGCGAGCTTATAAATTGCATTGTACACTCTAAAAGATTTTTCATTTTTTCAGGTTCGTTAATGTTTACATTCTTTGTTTCATATTTTTTTATACAATGCCAATCTTTTCCCATGTTTTTGACTATTTCTATAGTTTCTAAAAATTTTTTGTTGTTAAAAACGGTTATATTTTTATGCATCAATTGTATTTTATTTTTTTTCAAATCTTCATTATTTTGATTGTTTAGTTCGTTTTTAAAAATCATTTCTTTTAGCGATTCTAGGTTGATTTTTATTACATAAATGTTATTTTTGTATTCCGCTTTGAAAATTTTTTTCCCTATTTTGATTTCATTGATAATTTTTGTCTGCCTGGTATTTGTTATTTGTTTCTCTTTGCTAGATATGTCTTTATGTTTAAACTCTTCATTAAGGATAATATCATCAATCCATTCTTTTTTTAAGACCCCAATAGATCTTGCATACATTTTTGTAGTTTCTATAATTTCTCCTGCAACAAAATATTTTACAGAATCTGTACTAATAAGTGATCCGGGATGAATTATTACGTTTTGAGCTTTGATGGTTTTATATTTCTTTTTTGAAGTTTTAAAGCAAATATAATCTCTCATTCCTCTCATTATTGATTTTAAATATCCTTCGTTGTCAAAAACACCTTTTTGTATTATTGGTATATTTAATTTGCTAATAATGTTTTCAAGTTGCATTTGCACATTTGCTATCTCTTCGAGTCCTTGTAGATCTAAATAATTTTCCTTTGTGAAAGCTTCTTTATTTGGAGCTTTTTTAAAATCTTCAAAGATATTAACAAATCCAATTAAATCTCCCATTGGATTTTTATATTTTAAGTGAGCTTGTCTGGCTTCCATTTCTTCATTTTGGGGTAGTAGAAAAATTCCACTTGTGGATAAAAATGATAAACCTATTGTGGTTTGATAGATTGCTTGTGGGTAATTTATCATTGCTTCGACTAATGCTCTTGAATGTGCTGGTATTAATGGGAATAGTATCATATATTTCCCAATTTCTGTAAGTTCGTTTTTATTGTTTATAGCATCCAGAGATTTTAATATTTTGCTTGCAGTTTGAATCGAATGTGTTGATGGTTTTGATATAAAGTCAAAGTGGGTAAAATCCCTAATTCCAATATCTGCCATTCTCAGTACTACTTCAGATAGGTCTGTTCTATATATTTCTTCTTTTTGATAATCTTCTCTTAATTGATAATCTTCTCTTTTGTAAAGTCTGTAGCAAGTTCCTTTTGAAAGTCTTCCTGCTCGACCAGCTCTTTGAGTTGCTGATGATTTTGAAATTGGAACTTCCTGGAGTGAATAAGTATGAGTTTTTGTTTGGAATTTATTTGTTTTAACTTTTCCACTATCTATTACTATTTTTATATTTTCAACTGTGATTGAAGTTTCTGCTATGTTTGTTGACACTATTATTTTTCTTTTATTTTTAGGCGTGGTCATGAATATTTGCTCTTGAGCTTCTTTAGGCATTCTACCGTATAAAGGAAATATTATTAAATTTTTTTTTGAGTTTAATTCTTGTAATTCTTTTATAGTTTCTTTTATTTCTTTCTCTCCAGATAAAAATATAAGAATATCCCCTGCTTTTTTTTCTTTTATTACGTTGAAGACAATTTCTTTTATTTTTAATATCATTCCTTTTGATGTGTTTAAAAGAGGAGGATTGTATATTATTTGTACTGGGTAAGTGATGGTTTCAATACTAACAACCGGTGCATTATTAAAATATTTTGAAAATATTTTTGTGTTTATCGTAGCAGACGAAATTATGATTTTAAAATCATCCCTTTTCCTTGAAATGTCTTTAATAAGACCCAATATAAAATCAATGTTTAAACTTCTTTCGTGTGCTTCGTCTATTATTATTACATCATATTCATAAAGCAGTGTATCTTTTTTTAGTTCTTGCAGAAGTACTCCATCAGTCATTAATTTGATCTTGGTTTTTGGGCTTGTAATTTCTTCAAATCTTATCTTATAGCCAACTTCTTCTCCAACATTTACGCCAATATGCTTGGCAATATATTCAGCTATTGATATTGTAGCTATTCTTCTTGGTTGAGTTACTCCAATTTTTCCTAATTTTGCAAAACCCGCTTCATATATTATTCTTGGTAGTTGGGTAGTTTTCCCACTTCCTGTTGGACTTTCTACAATTAAAACATTATGTTTTTTTAGGACCTTAATTAATTCGTCTTTGTATTTATAAATTGGGAGTTTGAAATCATTCATATTTATAACAAGCTGAATACATATTTCTCATTTATTTCGTCAAGATTAATGTTATCAGGTAAATCAATTTTCTTTCTTTTAATTTTAGCATAAAATTTATCGTTTTTTTTGTAAATATATATTTTGTTGCCGATTTTGTTTTTAGAAAATGTGATTATTTTAACGATTATACCCACTTTATTGGCTCTTTCGTTAAGTAAGCTGATGGCCTTGTCTAGTGTTATGTCATATGCTTTTAAATCTTTTTTTAGCGAGCAAGCAATACTTCCGCTCTCAGTTTTAATATAATCCCCAAAAACACCAGTTGCAGCAATGATTTGTTCATTAGTTTGAGGATGTTTGCCGATTGGTTTTGGCAGTGAGAGCAATTTTAAAGCAAGTTCTAATGTTATGTTTTCAGGGTCAATTTTTTTAGTTGATGCTTTTTTTGCTTTTATTATTTTTAATTTTTTAGGTTTTCCTTTTTTTGTATATTCTTGAGGAGCATAGGTGTCTTCTCCCAGTTGAACAATGTTTCCATAAATTGTATTTTTAAAGATTACATTAAGCCCTGTTAAAGGATCAACCCCAAGTATATTGGGTTTTAACTCTTTTTCATTTATTATTTTTTCTATTTCATCTTTTTTGTACAAATTTTCTAACGGAGTTTTTGTATTAATTGAGTAATTATGACCTTTGAATATCAAATAAGGTCCATATTTACCAATGTTTATTGTGTAATTAATGTTATTATTAATGCTATTATTATTTTTATTTTCTATGTTTTGACTTTCAATAACAGTTCTAAATTCAGAGGAATCAATTTTAGGCTCTAGTTGCATTACTGTATCTTTTAGTCCTTTTTTTCCATTATAAAATTTACTTAGATATTTTATTTTATCTAGCTTTCCTATTGCTATTTTGTCTAATTTTTCTTCCATGTTAGAGGTGAAATTTAGTTCAATTAGTACTGGAAAATATTTCTCAAGAAGATTTATTACAGCAGCTCCTTTTATAGTTGGCATTAATGTATTGTTAAGTTTGAATGCATATTCTCTTTCTAAAAGTGTTGATATAATTGTCGCATAGGTCGAAGGACGACCTATGCCTTCTTTTTCCATTTTTTGCACAAGAGACGCTTCTGTGTATCTAAATGGGGCTTTTGTTTCGTGCTCGCTTGTTTTCATTTTAACTATGGAAAATATATCTCCCTTTTTAATTAAGTCAAAATTTATGTTAAGATATTCATCTTTTTCTTTAGTATGTTTAAGAAATCCATCAAAAATTATTTTTGTAAAACTTGATCTAAAAATTAAGTTTTTATATTTAAAAGTCAGTTTTATATTTTCTTTTATTGCATCTTTCATTCCAGAAATAATGGTTCTATCCCATATTATTTTGTAAATTTCTTTAGCGGTTTTGCTTTCTATTTCTATGGTTTCATTTGGAATAAACATTTCAGAAGGCCTTATTGCCTCATGTGCATTTTGAGCCATTTTTTCTTTTTCATAAATTCTATCTTTTTCCTCTACATAATCTTTTCCATATTTATTTTTTATTATTTTTGTGATTTTATCTTTTGCGATTTTAGCAATATTATGAGAGTCTGTTCTCATATAGGTAATGTATCCGTGTTCGTAAAGTTTTTGAGCGTGTTGCATGATTTGCTTTGTTCCAATTTTAAGGAGCTTGTTTATTTCTTGTTGAAGTGTAGAGGTAGTAAATGGCTTTGGGGGAGGCATTTTTATTTTTTTAGTTTCTATTGAAATTAATTCAATTTTTTGTCCATTTTTTAATTCTTTTTCAAGCTCGGTCATTAAATCTTGGGTTATTATTATTGTTTTGGTGATATTTTTAAGTTTTCCAGTTTCATTTACAAAGTCTTTGCCCTCTGCTATATTTTTACCTTCAATTTCTTCTAATTTTGTTTCAAGCAACAAGTCTTTTTTTTCGTGTTTACATTGAAGTAAAATTGAATAATAATTTGCCTTTTTGAAATTTATTCTAGTTTTTTCTTTTTCTATTAATAATTTTAATCCAACAGATTGTACTCGCCCAGCAGAAAGCCCATAAGCTACTTTTTTCCAAAGTAGCGGAGAGATTGTATACCCGTATAGTCGGTCTAATATTCTTCGAGCTTCCCCAGCATTAACAAGGTTCATGTCTATATTTCTAGTATTTTTTAGTGATTCAATTATTGCGGTTTCTGTGATTTCATGAAATATCATCCGTTTATAGTTTTTGATTTTTAATACTTCTTTTAAGTGAAATGCTATAGTTTCTCCTTCTCTGTCTTGGTCGGTTGCAAGATATATTTCATTTATTGTTTTTACTAGTTTTTTTAGTTTTGATACAATTGGTTTTTTATTGCTGGGAATAATGTAAATTGGATTGAATCCATTGTTATAATCTATGGAAATATTTGCCCATTCGTATTTTTTATATTCTTTGGGGATTTCTTTTGCATTGTTTGGTAGATCTACGATATGTCCCATGCATGCTTCTACTAGAAATGATTCATCGAGAAACTTTTTTATTGTTTTGGCTTTTGTTGGCGATTCAACTATTATCAATTTTTTATTTTGCATAAATTCCCTATGTTTATATATTGTATTATAATATATAAATATAATTTAAGAATTAAAAAAAGTGAGAGTATTTTGTGAGCAATTATAAAATTCTGCATACTTCAGATTGGCACATAGGAAAAAAAATTGAAAATTTTTCAATACTTAATGAGCAGAAAGATTTTCTATCTTTTCTTTTAGAATTTATTAAAAAAGAAAAGATAGATCTTCTACTTGTTGCTGGGGATGTTTATGATTCCAAAAGACCTGGGTTTGAAGAGCAAAGATTAGTAAATAATTTTTTTTATGAGCTTTCTTTTACTTCTTGTAAATGGTGTGTGGTTATTTCTGGAAATCATGACAAAAAGGATTATTTGAGTATAAATAAAAAACTTCTCTCACGGTTTAATTTTTTTCTAATAACAGAATATGATTCTGATGAGCAAATAGTTTTATTAAAGGATAATGAAAATCTTAAGTTTATTGTTGTTTGTCTTCCACATATAAATGAAAGGCTTATTTTAGGCCAAAATTTTGACAATATTTTGAGATTAGAAGATCAGTCTTCCAGTAAGTTATTTCTTGAAAATTTAGAAAATGCCTACAGAGAGAAGATATCAAATTTATCTAATTTTTTAGAAAACAATTATAAAGGAATTCCCAAGATATTAATGGCGCATTCTTTTTTTGGCAGCAGTAAAAAGATTGACACCTTGGGAGGTAGTTATATTATCCCTTTTAATGTTTTTGGAAGTAGTTTTTCTTATGTTGCTCTTGGACATATTCATAAATTCATGAAACTAAGAGATAATATTGTTTATTCAGGATCTCCTATGCAATATTCATTTAATGAGACTTGCGATAAATACATAAATGTTTTGCATTTTAATAACAATGAATTAATTTTGCAAGAAGCATTTTCGGTGCCGATTTTCAATAAATTAATCTTTGTTAAAGGTTCTTTGAATAAAGTTCTTGATTTTTTGTCTAATTTTAAAAAAGAAGATTCTTTTACTATTTATTTGAAAATTGAACTTAATGAGGCAGTTGATACTAGCGCTGAGGAGGCTATTTATGATTTAGCAAGGCTTAATTTTATGAATTTAGTTTCTATTTCCTATTCTTTATCCTCAGGCCAGGATTTGCAAGACGATTCCAACTTTATTGACGAGCTTGAGGTGCTTGAAATGGATGAAAAATATTTTTTTGAGAAAAAGTTGAGGCGAGATTTTGAGAACGGCGTTATTAGGGATGTCAAATTTAAGGAAGAAGAGCTTATTTCTCTTTTTAATGAGGTTTTAACTAACGGATATTTGGGTGAATATGAGGATAAATAAACTCATATTTAAAAATATTGCTTCTTATAAAGGCGAGCATGAGTTAAATTTTGATACACTTCTTTTAAGACAATCAGGTATTTTTTTAATTTCTGGCAATACTGGATCAGGCAAAAGCACCATTTTAGATTGCATAACTTTGGCGTTATATGCTCGTGTTTACAGACTTGGAAAAAAAATTGTAGATATTATATCAAAAGGCGAAACTAGCGCTTATGTTAAATTAACGTTTACTATTTCTGGGAAGGTTTATGAATCTTTTGTTGAGCTTAATGTAAAAAATATAGAAACTCCTAAAAGCATGTTGCTTAATTGTTTTTTTGATAATAGGATTATTGAGGGTCGAACCGATGTTTTAGAGCATATTAAAAGTCTTTGTCGATTAGACTTTAACCAATTTTGTCAAACTGTAATTTTACCACAAGGCAATTTTCAAGAATTTTTAACTTCAACTCCCAAAGAAAAAGCTGCAATAATTGATAATATTTTTAATTTAAAAAAATATGATAATTTAGAATTTTATTTAAAAAGTGACTTTGAGCGCACAAAGTTTAATATAGATAAATTGTTGAATTCTGAATCTTATGAAAAATCAATTCTTGATTATGATGAGAGTGAGTATAAATCTCTTAAGAATTATTTAGATTTAGTTGATATTGATCGATTAGAAATTGATCTTGAAAATATTAGAAGGGCTATTTCTTTGTGTAATCAGGCAATATCATCTAATGAGAGATATTTGGATTTGGAAATTGAAATGTCTTCTTTAAAGGATCAATTATCTTCTCAGATTGAATATCTAAATTCTCTAGAGCAGGATCATTCCCTTCAAAAGAAATTAAAAGAAAATTTGGATTTGGATCGAAAAATTTATTTATGTTCAGATTTTTGGACTTTGAAAAATCTAGTTTCTATGCAAGGTGAATTGTTTAATGATATCAGATTGCTTGATTTAGAACTTTCAAAAGTGATGAGTAATTTAAAAGAAATCAAAGATTTGGATAGCAATAATTTTAATTTTAATTATGTTAAGGAACTTTATAACAAAAATTGTAATCTTTTTAACTTAAAACTTGTTAAGAATGATTATCAAAGCTTGCTTTTAAGGAAAAATAATCTTGAGGATAAAAAAAAAGAATTATTAATATCTCAGAGTAAAAAAAATGATGAGATTAAAAGCATTTCTTCTGAGAAATCTAATTTTGATTTTGACAAATATGTTTACTATGAAGCATTGAAATTGTTTCAAACTTTTAATGATGAGTTAATTTCAAAATATAGAGATAGGTTAGAATTTTTATTGAAATCTAATGACAAGGAAGATTTTAATAAAAATAAGGAAAAAAATATTATTAAGATTGACTTGTATAAAGAGTTGTTAAAATATCTTGATGATAAAAATTTTTCTATTGAAAATGATAAAGAAAAGTTAAAATATATTGAAGCTGAATATAAAAATTATCAGCATAAAGATAAATTATCGGTTTGCAGTTTGAAAGAGCTTTACGCTTTAAATTCAAAACTTCATTTGATACAAAATCAAATTGATGAGCTTAAATATCAGCTATCTTGCAGACAAGAAGAAATCTCTAAACAAGAGATTAATGCTTTGGAGTTTAAAAAGAATAATGCTGAGATTTTAAAATTGATTGGAAAAAATTTATTTGACAAATACATAAATTATTTTGACAGAAAAAAAATTTTAGCATTTGAAAATAAATTAGAAAAGCTTGAGCAATTTAAGGTTAGGAAAAAAGCGTTAAAAATTGAAATTTCTTTGAAAAATAAAAATTTTGATCAAAATCTTTTAAAGATTAAGGATTTATTATTAAAACTTAATTTAAATTTAAGTTTTAGTGATTATTCTTCTTTGGAAAGGGAATTTAATGTTGTTTTGGCTAAGCAGAAAAGTGTAGAAAATGAATGGAATATACTTCTTTTAAATCTTAAAAATTTAGAAGATTTAAAAATTAAAACTGAAACACAAATTAAATTTATAAAGGAATCTATATTGACTTTAAAAGCGAGATTAAATGAAGAGCAAAATAGTTTTATTAATATAATTTCAAATTTAAAAAATGTTTTTTTTAGTTCATTTTCTTTTGAATCAGAAACTGCCTTGGAGCAAATCAATAAGAATAGTCTATATTTCTTGCAAAAATTTAGTTTATCAATTAGCTCTAAGCTTGAATTTTTATCCAGAGATATCGAAAAGTATAAAATCAAGCTTTTAAATTTTCAAACTCTTCAAAAAAAGATTAATCAACAAAAAGTTAATTTAGATTCGATAAGAGTTGAATTAAATCTTGCTAAAGAAAGGAGAGATAAGTTAGATGTTTTAAGGAAGGTGATTATTAGATCTTCTGGATTGAAATATTATGTTCAAACTTTTTTGATTAATGATATTTTAAGACTGGCAAATGAAAAGTATTTAAGGTGGATTTTCCCCGATTTTGAGCTTAAAACAAATAATGAGAGCAAAGAATTTGATTTTTTAATTGAAGATAAAAAAGATGTTAATAAAATAAGAACGGTAAAAACTTTGTCTGGGGGTGAGAAATTTCTTGTGTCATTAGCTTTGTCATTAGCTTTGTCTGATAAAATAAGGGATAGTGATTTAAAAATTGAAGCTTTTTTTCTAGATGAAGGTTTTGGCAATCTTGATGAAGATACTTTGGCTCAAGTTATGCCTAAGCTTTCTAAGTTTCAAATGATGACTGGACGACAAATTGGCATAATTTCTCATGTTTCTTATTTGAAGGAGATGATTAAGGCACAAATAGTTATAAACAAGATTTCTAAAATTTCTTATATTGCTATGGAAAATTTATGATCATTTATGTACAATTAGGCTTTGAGGATAAATATGAAACATTATTTAGCGATTGATATTGGAGGGACTGATACTAAATATTCGCTTTCAGATTCAAGTGGTGTTTTTTTTGATAAAAATGAAATAAGCACAGGCGCTACTTCTGATGAACAAGTAAATATTTTAGTTAATATTATTAATTCTTACAAAGAATCAAGTGATATAGCAGGAGTTGCAATTTGTATTCCTGGGTTTGTTGATCCTAAAGGAAATGTTCTTAGGGTAAATGCTATTTCTGGATTTGTTAATTATCCTTTAAAAGAGCGATTAGAATCTTTAACCGGAGTAAGTATAGAGATTGAAAATGATGCTAATTGTGTAGCCTTAGCAGAAAAATTTAAGGGCAATGCTATTGATTCTAATGATTTTATTGCCATGACTCTTGGTACAGGAATTGGTGCTGGAATTTTTGCAAATGGCAAGCTTTTAAGAGGAAGTTCTTTTATGTCCGGAGAGGTTGGATTTATGATTACTAGAGGTATTAGCAATAATATTCCTTTTAATTGTAGATGGGAATCCATTGCGTCTGTTTCGGCTTTAAGAAAAAGAGTTGCCATGCGATTAGGGAAACCTTTAAAAGAAATTTCAGGAGAATTTGTTTTTGATCTAGCTGAGAATGGGAATATTCATGCCAAAAATGAAGTTGATAGATTTTTTGAGAATTTATCATTTGGTATTTTTAATTTAACTTTTATTTTAAATCCTGAAAAAATTTTGATCGGAGGAGGAATAAGCGCAAGGCCTGATTTAATAGATAGAATATATGAAAAATTAGAAAATTTGTGGTCTTTAGAAATGGCTTTTGATAATAATAATAATATGAAAAATCTTATAACACTTGAGCCCACTAAATTTAATAATGAATCTGGTAAAATTGGAGCTTTGTATCATTATTTTACTTGCAAAAAGCAAGACAATACTTCATTTTAGGGGAGTGATAAAAATTTTAGGTTTAAATACTCGAAGCCAGCCTTTCTATAAGGCTTTTAAAACTAGATTTTTGAATATTAAATTCTATTTCTACTGTGTTTTGGTCTTTTATTGTGCTTTTTATATGGCTTGATATTGTGAGATTAGTCATGTTTGCTAATACGGTTGGAATTAGCTTTTTTGACAATATTTTTAGTATTGGTGGGTTATTTGTTTTGATCAAGGATTTGAAAATATATTCGTCTTGATTTAAGCTGTTTATAGACAAAGTTCCACTGCTAAAGGGGATTAAATTTTTGCTGCCTACTATTTGATTTGGGAGCAATAATGCTGAATCTTGAAACCAGAAAAACATTTCATTTTTTTCTATTTCTCTAATATATTTTTTTGTTAGTATATTATTGTCCTTTACGGGTTTGTCTTTTTGGGTTATTGTAATGCTGGTTCTAGCTTTGTTTGGAATAATGTATATATTTGAATTTTTAAGTTTCCATTTTGGATTTGTTAGTATATTGCCTATTGATTCTGTATTTCTATTTTTATGAATTCCCCAAAAAATATCTTTTGGGAAATTACCCATTATTAATAGAGCGAAGTCGTTATTTTCTTTTTTATAGCTAAAATATAAATCGCTTATAAATCCGAGAAAGGATTTATATTTAGGACTTAAGGAGTTATAAATAGACCTATTTTTAATTAAATTTACATGGGCGTATAAATTTGCGTCAGGTAAAAGTTCCATTAAGGAATTTAGATTTTGTTTTGGAGGATTGTAAGGCAGACTGGCGCATCCCACCATGAGGCATGAAATGGTAATTATTTTTGTTAATGTTTTCAACATTTTTCAATTCCTATTAGTGTAAATATGTCATCGGCAAGGTTTATTTTTTTTTCTATCTTACTTTTGTTTAATATGATATTTAAGGCTAAAGTTTCAGTTTTAATGTATTTTTCAAATTTATTTAGCATTTCTTGCAAAGTTTCATTATTTTCTATATATAAATTTATTCTATCGCTAACATCAAATTTTTTTTCTTTTCTTAAATTTTGTATTTGTCTTACAAATTCTCTTGTAAGCCCTTCCAAATACAACTCTTTAGTGATTAGTGAGTCTATTCCTATTGTAATGGATTCTTCATTTATTACTTTTAAATTTTCTTTTTCTTCTCTTTCCAATATTATATCATTTAATGACAAATAATGCTTTGCATTGGTTATTTTTATTTCATATGATGTTCCATTTATTATTTTTATTATGTCTTCATTTTTTAGCTTGCTAATTTCAGCAGATACCGCTTTCATATCTTTTCCAAGCTTTTTTCCAAGTTCTTTAAAGTTTGCTTTTGCTTTGTAAGTTATAAGTTCCTCTTCGTTAGCTTTTATTTTCATTTCTTTTGCATTTATTTCATCTAATATTATTTCTTGCATTTCTATTAGCATATTTTGTTCATTTTGATTTTTTGTGACAATATATATCGTACTAATAGGCATTCGTATTTTTATATTGTGCGATGATCTGAGTGATCTTGCCATTGAAGTTATTTTTCTTGCAAGATTTATTTTCTCTTCAATTGTTTTGTTAATGAAATTTTCATTTGCTTTTGGATAATCGTTAAGGTGTATTGATTGTTTATCTTCATCGGTTTTTAAATTTTGATAAATCTCTTCTGTTATAAATGGAATAAAGGGTGCAAGTAAAATCATTAAAGTTTTGATTGTATAATATAATGTTTCGTAGGCATCATTTTTGTCTTTATCGTTTTCTGATTTCCAAAATCTTCGCCTTGATCTTCTTATGTACCAATTATTTAATTTATCTATAAATTCAAGTAAAGATTCTATTGACTTTGTTAGATTGTATTTATCTATTTCTGCATTTAGTATTTTTTTTAGGCTTTCAAGTTCGCTTATGATCCATTTGTCAAGGGTATTGTTTTTAACTAGATTGAGACTTTTGGGAGGTTTAAATTTATCAATTATTGCATAAGTTGTGAAAAATGAATAAGCGTTCCAAATAGGTATTATTATATTTTTAAGAACGTCTCTTACTCCATTGTCGCTATATTTTAAATCATCAGCTTTAACTACAGGGCTCATTATTAAATAGAGTCTTAAAGCATCAGCTCCAAAGGTGTTTATTACTTGCATTGGATCTGTATAATTTTTAAAGGATTTTGACATTTTTCTTCCGTCGCTTGAAAGCACAAGTCCATTTACAATGACGTTTTTGAATGCTGTATTTTCAAAAAGAGCAGTTCCCAGAATTGTAAGAGTATAAAACCATCCCCTTGTTTGATCTAGACCCTCTGCAATAAAGTCAGCAGGAAATATATTTTTAAAATTATTTTCATTTGTGAATGGATAGTGGTTGCTTGCGTAAGGCATTGCTCCAGATTCAAACCAACAATCAAGAACTTCGCTTGTTCTGATAAATGTGCCACCGTCTTTGCTTGGCCAGGTTATTTTATCTATTTGGTCTTTGTGTAAATCTTCGACTTTTTGACCGGATAGGTCTTCAAGCTCTTTTTTTGATCCAATGCAAATTTTTTTTCCTGTTTTTGAGCATATCCAAATTGGAATTGGATTTCCCCAAAATCTGTTTCTGCTTATTGCCCAATCTTTTGCATTTTCTAACCATTTTCCAAATCTTCCTTTTTTTAAATGGGCTGGCATCCAATTAATTTTTTCATTTGCCTCTAAGAGTTTGGTTTTTATTTTTTCTACATTTACAAACCACGAGCTTATTGGTCTATAAATAATTGGACAGTTTGTTCTATAGCAAAATGGATACCTGTGTAGATAATTTTCTCTTTTGAATAAAAAATTGCGTAATTTCAGGTTTTCTATTATTTTTTTATCAGCATCTTTTACAAAAACTCCTTTAAAATCTTTTACCTGATTTGTAAATTTACATTCAGCATCTAAGGGGTCTATTATATCGACATTTGTGTGTTTTTTAAGTATTCTGTAGTCTTCTTCTCCAAAAGGAGCAAGATGAACGATTCCTGTTCCATCGTCAGTTGTAACATAATCGGCTGTGTGTACTTTGAAAGCCCCTTTATATTTTTGTTCTAAAAAGTAGTTAAAAATAGGTTCATATTCTATGCCTTCAAGCCTGCTTCCTTTGAATTTTTCTATAATAGTATATGAATTTTCATCATCATAATAACTCTTAAGTCTTTTTGATCCAAGTATTAAAATATCCTCTTTTTTTTTGTCAAAAATTTTAGAATATTCTATCTCTTGTCCTACTGCAATTCCAAGGTTTGAGGGCAATGTCCAAGGGGTGGTTGTCCATACTAGTAAGTATTCGTTTTTATCTTTGATTTTAAATTTTATTGTTAATGATGGGTCATTGACTTCTTTGTATTCTCCAAGATTCACTTCGAAATTTGAAAGTGGAGTTGCAAGCTTTGGGGAATAGGGGAGTACATAGTAACTTTCGTAGATTAAACCTTTGTTATAAAGATTTTTAAATACCCACCACACAGATTCCATGAAGCTTGTATCCATAGTTTTGTAGCCTTTTTCAAAATCTACCCATCTTCCAAGTCTCAATATTATATTTTTCCATTCTTTTGTATATCTGAGTACTATTTTTTTACATTCTTTGTTAAAATTTTCAATGCCATAATTTTCTATTTCGTATTTTCCAGAAATTCCCAATTTTTTTTCTACTTCGTATTCAACAGGTAGTCCATGAGTATCCCATCCAAAATTTCTTTTAACATATTTGCCTTGCATTGTTTGATATCTTGGAATTATGTCTTTTATTGTGTTTGGAACAAAATGGCCAAAATGAGGAAGTCCTGTTGCAAAAGGCGGTCCGTCATAAAATGTGAATTCTTCACATCCTTCTCTTTGTTTTATTGATTTTTCAAAAATTTTGTTTTCATTCCAAAATTTTAATATTTTTTCTTCTATTTTGGGAAAATTTGCATTGTTTTCTACTTTTTTAAACATATTATAATTCCTCTTTATTCTATTATTATTTTTTCTTTTTCTAAATAAATCATTATTTTATTTATGTTTTGATTTTCAGCTATTTTGGTGATAATATTTTCTTCTATTTTTTCCTTTATTGCAGCAATTACGCTTCTTGCTCCTGAATTTTTTTTATAGTATTTTGTGGTTATGAATTTGTCAACATCTTTTTTTATTTCTATTTCGATTCCTTTGGAGTAAAATTTTGTTTTAAGTGTGTTTAAGTAGTTTTTGCAAATTTCTTCTACATTCTCCTTTGTAAGGACATTTAGGATAATTTTTTTTTGAATTCTGTCTAAAAGGAATAACTTAAATCTTTTTTCAAGATCTTGTTTTATTTCTTCTTTAAAGTTTTTTGTTTCTAAGCTTTTTTGTTGATTTTTGTTGAATCCAATATTTTTTTCTCCAAGAAGCATTCTAGATCCAATGTTTGTAGTCATTATTATAATTGTGTTTTTAAATAATATTTTATCTTCTTTGCTATCAATAAGTTCTCCATTTTCAAGCATTCGACTTATTAGGTTTAATATAGAGTTGTGGGCATTTTCAATGTTTTCAAACAATATTAAAGTTTCAAATGAATGCTTTAATTTATTTGTCAGAATGCCCCCATCAGAGTAACCTACGTATCCTGGATTTGTGCCAATTAATTTTGAAATAGAGTTTTCCTCTTTGTAGTCTGACATATCTAGTCTTAATACTGAATTTTGATCCTTGATAATTTTTTTAGATATTTCATCAGTCAAAGCAGTTTTTCCACAGCCACTTGATCCTATTAACAATATTGAGGTTAAAGGTTTAGAATCATCATTAAGTCCAAGTTTGATTTTAATAATTTCTTTAATAAGTTCGTTTACTGCATGTTTTTGTCCGATTACTTTTTTATTTATTTCGCTTTCTACTTCTTTTAATTCTAAAATTTCTTCTTTAGTGTTATTTGCCGTTTTAATAGATAATATTTCATTTATTGCTTTTTGTATATCCTCTGATGTTATGATATTGTCTTTTGCAAGCTCTTCCTTTTTAATTGCGCCGGCGATGTCTATTATATCTATTGCTTTATCTGGGAATCTTTTATTTATTAGATATTTGGATGAAAGTTTTACTATATTTAAAAGCGCACTTTTTTCATAGATTACCCCATGATAGTCTTCAAAATTTTTTGCAATATTTTCGATTATTTTTAGTGTATCTTTTTCATCAGGCTCTCTTACAGTAATTATTTGGAATCTTCTTGCGAATGCTTTATCTTTTAAAATATATTTTCTATATTCATTGTAGGTGGTTGCTCCAATAATTTGTATTTCCGCTCTAGAAAGTGATGGTTTTAGTATGTTTGATGCATCAAGAGCTCCCTCAGAGTTTCCAGCCCCTATTAGGGTGTGTATTTCGTCAATAAATATGATTGTGTTTTTATTTTTTTCGATATACTTAATTATATTATTTAAACGGTCTTCAAACTCGCCTCTATATTTTGTTCCCGATACCAAGTTTGAAACCTTAAGCATTAAAATTGTTTTGTCTTGTAGTTTGCTACTTATTTTTTTTTGTACTATCCTTGATGCAAGGCCTTCAACTATTGCTGTTTTCCCCACCCCAGGTTCGCCTAGTAGCATTGCACTGTTTTTGTTTCTTCTCAAGAGTATATTTGCAAGAGTTTTGATCTCTGCTTCTCTTCCAATCAAAGGGTCTAATTTTTTGTCTTTTGCAAGTGCTGTTAAATTTTTGACATACTTTTCAATTTCAAAGTGTTCATTTTCAAGTCGTATTTCTTCGTCAAATTCTTTGTAGGTTTCAATTAATCTTATTTTATTTTTTTCCATGTATTCTAATATATTTTGATCTTTAAAGTTGAATCTAGATTTACTTAGTTTGTGCTTTTTGAGAAGTTTTTTATTTTTTAATATTTGATAAAAAATTTCTTTTACCCCTATTAAAGGTTTAGATTTAAACTCCTTTTTAGCTTTTTTTATGAGAGTAAAGATTTCTTTATTGATTTTTGGAATAATTATCTCGTTTTTTTCTATTAAAATTTTCTCTAGTTTGTCTATTTCACATATAGCTTCTTGTTTAATGTTTTTTAGAGTTTTGATATCTATAAATTTTATTTCAGATTTTTTGGGAGTAGTAATTATAGACATTAATAAGTGCCAAATTGAAACTTCTTTATTTTTATTTTTTCTTGCAATTTCTTTTGAGTCTATTTCTACCAAATTTATTAAATTTTCTGTTATGTTAATATTTGTTTATCTCCATCTTTATTGCATTTATTATACCAAATATTTTATGTTTTTCCTTATACTCTAGTTTTACAGATATGTAAAATTTAATTTTTGGCTCTGTTCCAGAGGGTCTTACAATTATTATAATTTCGTTTTCAAGTATAAATTTTATTGCGTTTATAGGATGTTTATATTCTTTAATTTCTGAAATTTCATTTTTAAAATTAATCTTTTTAAGAGTTTGATAGTCTAATTTTTCAATTATTTTAATTCCCGCAAATTGTACTTTTTGTTCTTTTCTTAGTTTTAGCATTAACTTTTCTCTTTGAATTTCCCCATTGACCCCTTCAAAGTTTTTTTCTATATTAAATTCTTCATAGTATCCAAATTCTTTGTATATCTTTTCAAGATAATCTTTAATTGTTTGTTGTTTGCCTTTTAATTCAAGCACTAAAGAGCAAATTCCTTTTATGGCTGAAAATGCATCTTTATCTCTAACCTCTCTTCCTATTAGATATCCATGACTTTCTTCGCATGCAAAGGCAAATTTTTTATTTGGTTCATTTTTTTCCATTTCATTAATTAAGTTTCCTATCCATTTAAATCCTGTGTAAGTTCTAAAAATTTGAGAATCATATTTTTTTGCAATTTTTTCTAGCATTGGTGTTGTTACAAATGATGATATTACAAAGGTATTTTTAGGATTTATTTCTTTTGAGAGTATATAGTGCATTAAAATGCATGATATTTGATTTCCGTTTAAGAATATCCATTCGTTTTGATCTTTAAATGCAATTCCTATTCTGTCAGCATCTGGATCTGTTGCAAGGGCAATGTCACAATCTTCTTTTTTTGCAAGCTCTATTACTTTAAACATTGATGTTTTTTTTTCCGGATTAGGATAATTTATTGTTGGAAATTCAGGGTTTGGTAGTATTTCGCTTTTTTCTAAAAAAAGCTGTATTTTACTATTTGCAAATAGTTTTTTTATTATGGTCCCGCCGGTACCATGTAATGCCGTGTAGGCTATTTTTAAGTTTGTTTCTTCGCTGTCTTTTTCAAAATTAGGGAATTCTTTGTTTATTGTTTTCACATACTCGTCGTCTATCTCATTGTCAAGTTCTTTGATGATCCCTTTTTCAATGCCTTCTTTTATGGTAATTGTATTTGTTATATTTTTTATATTTTTAATTTCATTAGTTATTAGTTTGTCATGAGGTGGTATTATTTGAATTCCACCTTTCCAATATGCTTTATATCCATTATATTCTCTTGAATTATGACTTGCTGTTATCATAACACCAACATCACAATCAAATTTTCTTATTGTATAAGATAGTTGGGGGGAGGGTCTTAAGCTTTTATATATATATGTTGCAAAATTATTTGAGGCAAAAATTTGAGCAGCATTATAAGCGAATTCTTTTGAAAAATATCTTGAATCATAGCTTATTGCAACTTTGGGGTTTTTATTTATTTTAAGTACATAATTGCATATTCCTTGGCTTATTTTTTTTACGTTATGTGTGTTCATGTAGCATGTTCCAGCTCCAATGATTCCCCTTATTCCAGCAGTGCCAAATTCTAGATCTTTGTAAAATCTATTTAGAATTTCTGTTGAATTATTTGTTTTTTGAATTTTTATTGCTTCTTCTTTGAAATACATATCTTCTTCAAGAAGAATGTAATTTTTTAATTTTCTTTGAGCTTCGATTTTTTGCATCAATATTTCCTTTTATATTTTATTTTATTAAACAAAGATTAATTAAATTATATTGATTTATAATGAATTATATACTTGATATAGAATTTATTATCATATAATTTATAAGAATGTGTATTAAATTTTGGTCGTTAAATTAATGCTAGATTTTTTTTTGAAGTCAGAATATCTTCCTGCTGGTGATCAGCCTAAAGCAATAAAAGAGATTGAAAATTCTATTTTGCTGGGGAATAAGTATCAAACTTTAAAGGGTGTTACAGGCAGTGGAAAGACTTTTACAATTGCAAATATAATCAAAGATCTAAACAGACCCGCCTTAGTTGTCAGTCACAACAAAACATTGGCAGCACAACTTTATAGAGAGTTTAAGGATTTTTTCCCAAATAATGCTGTTGAATATTTTGTTTCTTATTATGACTATTATCAGCCGGAGTCTTATGTGCCTTCAAAAGATTTATTTATCGAAAAAGAAGCCACTATTAATACTGAGATAGAAATTAAGCGGATAAGAACGGTAACGTCTCTTGCTAAAAGACGAGATGTAATTGTTGTTGCAACTGTATCTTCAATTTATGCTCTTGGATCTCCAGATTTTTTTAAAAAATCAGCACGAGAATTTTTTGTAGGTCAAAAGATTTCTATTAAAGAAATTTCAGATATTTTTGTAGAGCTTTATTATGAGAGAACTTTAATGACTCTAGAAAGAGATAAATTTTCGATCAAGGGAGATATTGTTGAAATTTGGCCTAGCAGTGAGCATGGAGAGTTTGCTTATCGAATTTGTTTAGATTTTGATGAGATTGTTGAAATATATAGGGTTAGTTCATTTTCTAAGAAGAATTTAGGAGCTACAAATAGCTTTACTCTTTTTGCTAAATCTTATTTTGTCATTCCTTATAAAAACGTATTAGAAGCTATACCTAAAATATCTCATGATTTAAGTCTTCAATGTCAATATTTTAAAGATAACGGCAAACTTGTAGAAGCCGAGAGACTCAAGCAAAGAGTAGAGTATGATTTGGAAATGCTTAGAGAAACAGGGTTTTGTTCGGGCATTGAAAATTATTCTAAATATTTGAGTGGAAGTACAATGGAAAGACCTTATTGTCTTTTTGATTTTTTCCCGAAAGATTATCTATTATTTGTAGATGAATCTCATGTTACATTGCCCCAATTTAGGGGAATGTATAATGGAGATCATTCTAGAAAATTGAATCTTGTTAATTTTGGGTTTAGACTGCCCGCAGCGCTTGAAAACAGACCCCTTAAATATGATGAATTTGATGCATTAATTAATCAGGTTGTGTTTGTATCTGCAACCCCGGGTGTTGAAGAGAATGAGAAAAGTAGTGTGGTTGTTGATCAAATAATTCGCCCTACAGGCCTTGTTGATCCTGAAATTATCACTAGGCACTCTGATGGGCAAATGGAAGATCTTTACAGTGAAATTCAAAAAAGAGTAGCCCTTAAGGAACGGGTTTTAATTACTACTTTGACAAAAAAAATGTCTGAAGATTTGACTGAATATTTAGTAAGTCTTGGTGTAAAGGCAAAATATTTGCATTCAGAGCTTGACACTCTTGAGAGAGTGGAAGTTATTTCGCTTCTTAGAAAATCTGAAATTGATGTTATTGTTGGCATTAACTTGCTTAGAGAGGGCTTGGATATTCCAGAAGTATCTCTTGTTGCAATATTAGATGCTGATAAAGTGGGGTTTTTAAGATCTACTACTTCATTAATACAAACAATTGGTAGGGCTGCTAGAAATTCTAATGGACTTGTAATAATGTATTACGACAAAATTAGTGTAGCTATGCAAGAGGCAATTGAGGAAACTAATAGAAGGCGTCAAATTCAGATTGATTATAATAAAAAAAATAATATTACTCCCAAGACAATTGTTAAAAAGATTCAAAATATTTTAGAAAAAGAACTTAATAATAAAAATAAAAATGCTGGCTATGATTTTGAAAAAATTATTTCAGACAAGAGATTGTCTAAAAAAAAGCTTATTGATAAGCTTAAATTTGAGCTAGAAGAGGCTGTTAATGATGAGAGATTTGAAGATGCAATTGTTTTAAGAGATAAAATAAAAGAGCTTGGTAGCAAAATTAATGTAGCTCGTAATAATAAAAAAGTAGAGGTGTAATTTTTGGAAAAAAGTTTGAAAAAAAAAATTATTGTTAGAGGAGCAAAAGAGCATAATTTAAAAAATATTGATGTAGATATTCCAAAAGATGGTTTAATTGTAATATCTGGCAAGAGTGGCTCTGGTAAGTCCTCTTTGGCTTTTGATACTATTTTTGCAGAAGGACAAAGAAGGTATATGGAGTCTGTTTCAGCTTATGCAAGGCAGTTTTTGGGTGTGATGAAAAAACCCAATGTTGATTATATAGATGGACTTTCTCCTTCTATAGCTATTGAGCAGAGAACAATAAGCAATAATCCCCGTTCTACTGTTGGAACAATTACTGAGATTTATGATTATTATAGGCTAATATTTGCGAAAATAGGTAAAGCGTATTGTCCAAATGATGGTAGATTAATAGAAGAGCAATCTTTAGATAAAATAGTTAATACTATTTTAAGTTATTCCGAGGGATCTAAGGTTGTACTTTTTGCACCAGTTGTAAGGGGCTCTAAAGGCGTTCATAAAAAAGTTTTAGAAAAAATATTAAATCAAGGTTTTAATAGAGTTAGAATAAATTCCGAAGATTATTTAATAGAAGATGCACTTAATTTAAATTTACATAAAAATAAAAAACATACCATTGAAATTATAGTTGATAGGATTAGGCTGAGTAATAATGTTAGAGTTAGACTTGCAGAATCTATTGAGACCTCTCTTGCTGTTTCTAATGGATATTTAAGAGTAGAAATTGATAATGATTTGGAAAAAATAGATAAACTATTTACAGAGCACAATAGTTGTCCTTTGTGTGGATTTTCACTCCCTCTTATAGAACCAAGACTTTTTTCATTTAATAGTCCATTTGGTGCTTGTAGTGAGTGTTCTGGTCTTGGCGTTACGCTTGAGTTTGATTTTGAGAGCATTTGTCCTGATACTAATCTTTCTTTTAATGATGATGCTTTTCTTACGTTTAAGACAAGTTCGTCTTGGTCTGTAGCTATTTTTAAAGGACTTGCCAAGCATTATAATTTTGACTTAAATACTCCTATAAAAGACATTCCAGACAAAGTTCTTAAACAGATTTTATACGGCTCAAATGAAAAAATAGATTTTATTTACCAGTCCAAAGAAATGGAAGCAAAGGAGCTAGATGGAGGATTTCATTATTCTAAAACATTTGAAGGACTTTTGCCTCTTTTAAAAAGGCGATATCTTACAACAGAATCAGAGAGTACTAAAATTTTTTATGAAAATTTGATGTCTAAAAAAATATGTAATTCATGTAAAGGAAAACGCTTAAGCGTTGGAGCTTTAACTGTTAAAATCAATGGAAAAGACATTCAAGATCTTACTAATTTGTCCGTATTTGATTCTTATATATTTTTTGAAAACTTGCAGCTTGATGTGGTGGATGAAAAAATATCTAAAGAAATTTTAAAAGAAATTAAAAGTAGGCTTAAATTTTTAATTGATGTTGGTCTTTCTTATTTATATTTAAATAGAATATCAGGCAGCTTATCTGGTGGTGAGGCACAGCGTATTAGGCTTGCTACTCAAATAGGATCAGCACTTTCGGGTGTTATTTATGTTCTTGATGAGCCAAGTATTGGTCTTCATCAAAGAGATAATGAAAAATTAATCTCTACTCTTGTTAATCTTAAAAATCTTGGCAATACTGTAATTGTTGTTGAGCATGATGAGCAAACTTTGCGTACTGCAGACTATATTATCGATATGGGGCCCGGTGCTGGCATTCTTGGAGGGGAAATAGTTGCAAAGGGAGCTTTAATTGATATTTTAAATAGCAAAAATAGCTTAACCGGTCAATATCTTAGTGGCAAGTTTAAAATAGATGTTCCAAGCTCTAGAAGAAAGGCAGATAAGGGAGAAATTTTACTTTTAGGTTCTAACAAAAATAATCTTAAAAATATAGATGTAAGTATCCCTTTGGGAGTTTTTACCGTAATAACAGGTGTTTCTGGTAGTGGAAAAAGTACTTTACTCAACGAAGTGTTATATCCAGCTCTTGATAGTAGATTAAAGCTTAATGAAAAGTATTGTGATGGTTTTAAAGATATTTTTGGGTACGAAAAAATCGATAAAATTATTCAAATAAATCAAAAACCAATAGGAAGAACTTCAAGATCAAACCCAGCGACTTATGTTGGATTTTTTACAGAAATTAGGGAGCTTTTTGCTAAACTTCCAGATGCAAAGTCAAGAGGTTTTAAAGCTGGTAGATTTTCTTTTAATGTTAAAGGTGGAAGATGTGAGAAATGTCAAGGAGATGGGTATCTTAATATTCAAATGCATTTTTTACCAGATGTTTTTGTTCCTTGTGATTTGTGCAAGGGTAAAAAATTCAATGAAGAAACTTTAGAAGTTAGATACAAAGGAAAAAATATACACGATGTTTTAGAGATGAGCGTGTTTGAAGCGAGTAAATTTTTTGAAAATGTCCCCAAAATTAGTCATTATTTAAAATTTTTAATTGAAGTTGGGCTTGAATACATTAAATTAGGACAATCTGCAACAACTTTATCAGGAGGGGAAGCACAACGTATTAAGTTAGCTTTTGAGTTAAGTAAAAAAAGTACGGGTAAAACCTTTTATATTATTGATGAACCAACAACCGGACTGCATTTTGATGACATAAAGAAGTTGTTAGAGGTTTTACAGCGGCTAGTTTCCAATGGTAATACAGTTGTACTCATAGAGCATAATTTAGATGTAATTAAGCAGGCAGATTATATAATAGATTTGGGTCCCGATGGTGGGTTGGCAGGGGGTAATATCGTTGTTTCCGGTGTCCCCGAAGAGGTTGCAAAATGCGAGAATTCCTATACAGGAATGTTTTTAAAAAATATTTTATAGTATTTTTAATTTTTTTAACATTTTCTAATGCAATTTTTGCTCAGACTGTAAATGATGATAATTCTAAAAAAAGGGATAAGCTAACCCTAAGTCAAAAATCTTATTTAAGAGAACTTGAACTTTCAACCGATGAGGATTTAAAAAAATGGGCCTTAAAAGAGGGCCTAAAAGAAATAGATGTTTCAAAGATACGAGAATTGCTTTTAAAAAAGTTTGGAATAGACCCTGAGCTTTTTGTTAAAGGAAAAGGACTTGCCGGATCTGGTAGATATAAAATAATAATTGAAACTACAGATAATCTTGAAAATTTCACTTATGGACTTACTAAGGATGAAAGTATTATTTTTGAAGGAAGAGTTAATATCTTGGTTGAAGATATTAAAGAAAATAAAAAGCACAATATTAAAGGTGACAGAATAGTCCTTAATAAGAGCTCTAAAAAACTTTATTCTATTGGAAATGTTGAATATATTCTTGACATGGATACCAATGAAAAGCTTTATTTTTATGGTAATGAATTTTTTGTCGATTTTGATTCTCAAAATTTTTTATTAAAAGATGGCATTCTTCAAAAAAAAATGCAAAAAAATCAAATAGACCATATTCTTTCTTTTGGAGGAAAAGTTTTAAAAAAGATAGACAACGATGTTACCATTTTGGAACAAGCTTTTGCAACAACTAGTAAAATTCCAGAACCTTACTATTCAATTAAGGCTTCTAAAATATGGGTATTGCCCTCAGGAGATTTTGGGTTTTTAAATGCCATATTTTACATGGGAAGAGTTCCGGTATTTTATATTCCTTTTTTTTTCAGACCGGGAGATAGTTTATTTTTTAATCCATCTTTAGGTCTAAATCCACGAAAAGGTCTTTCTGTTTTTAATACTATTTATCTTTTTGGTAATAAATCCTCAAATGAAGATTCTTCTTTTTTGGATTTTGATTTCAATTCTGTTTATAATTCAGGTAAACAACCTTATATAAGAAATGGATATTTAACTTATTTTTTTGCAGAAAATTTAGCACCCAGTGTTAGTAAAGATTATGTTAAGTTGATTTTTGACATTTATGCTAATCTGGGATTTTATTCTGGAATTGATTTTAATTTAAATAATACTTTGGGGCATTTTAAAACTTTGGAAGGAAATTTTGGATTAGGTTTTACTAGGAATGTGTATAGTTACGATGGAGGATATTATCCTTTTGATAATAGGGCCTTAAAACAATCTCTTTTTAGTTTTTCCAATCTTAACAAAGGAGATGTATTTGGGTTTGAAGTTCCTTTTAGATATTTGCTTAAATTTAAAACAGAATTTCTTTTAAGTGATGCACTTTTTTCGGTTGTTTTAGAGCACTATTCTGACCCGTATGTTAATGTTGATTTTAGAGATAGGATAGAAAGTGCTACATTTTTTTCTCTTTTAAATTTAGATAAAGATTCAGTTAAAGAGCAAACCAGCATTAGCACTTTTGATTGGAATTTGTCTTCTTTTTATAAGCGAACATTTAATGACGGTTCAATTTTAGATTATAAATTAAATAATTTGGGCTTAAATTTTAAATTGTCAGGCTATGAAAATCTTTATGTTAAATCTCCTTTGGAAAAGCCAAAAGAGACTAATGATCCTACAAGAAAATGGTTTTATTTGGAGAGAATTTATGCTCCATATATTGATTTAAATTTTCAAAAAGATCTTTACAATAATCAGTGGACTTTTTCAACTGATACTAAAGAAATGATAATGCGCCCCGAAATTAAAAATCTAGAAGATAAAGATAATGATAAAAAGAGCGTGAAGGAAAAAAATACTAAAAAAACAACAAAATTAACCAAGGATTTGTATATTCCTCCAGAACCAATTACTTTAAAAAATATTGATCAATCCGATTCTTTTTTTATTAGGTTTGGCATTAATCCTTATTTAAGAAATAATGTTTTTTTTGATAATTATGGCATAACAAGTCCAAAAGACTTTAATTATCAAATAAAAAATTATTTATTTGATATAAAAAATAAAACAGATATAAAAATTCATGCTGATTTCTATAATCGTTTAATTACTTTTGAAAATTTATTATATCTTAATACTATTGAGTATAATCCTTTAAACAAAGATTTTAAGGTTGAGGATAAAGATAAAAAAAGTGAGCACTCTATTATTAATCAAATAAATTTAAACTTGCTTCCTTTTATTAGATATCCTTTATTTTCTAGAAGTACTTTAAATTTTGAAAATAAGGCTACTTTATATTCATTTAATAAAAAATATGATTCTAATGCAAAATCTTTGGTCAATAAGAATAGTAGTATTTTTTTATCTGATCCAGAAACTTTTTATCAAAGTTTAACAGCTTCTTTAATTTATGATTATGATTATTTTACTACCGAGCTTTCAGGCGAATTAAAAAATAGTTTTGAAGATATTAAGGCTTCTTCCGAGCTTAAACTTTCTTTAGATTTTCCCTATTTATTACAAGAAGCTGGGATTGGAATTAAATATTATAAAAAGTTTAAAGAAAATGCTATGAAAAATCCTGGAATTTCTTCTGTTCAAAATCCTTTGGAGCCCCAAAAACCAGCATCGCCTTATAAAAATTTGGAAATGTCTCCTGCTTTGTATTATAAAATTGAGCCGAGATATTTGGATTATTTTAAATTTAGTTTTTTAGCTGCTTATGATCCTTTGATAAATAGAGTTTCCGAGCTTTCTTTTAAGCTTAATGTTTTTGATTTTCAATTTTTGTTTGCTATGAAAGACGACTTTGAATATAATTATGATCCTTTAAAAGGAGATTTTTCTAAGATTGGTACTACAACCAAACTTGTTCCATATTCTTTAGATTTTAGTTACAAGAAGGAGTTGTACGTTTTAACTTTTTTTGACAATAAGCTTTCTTTTACCTTAGGAGTAGATGTTGGCTGGAAAATAAATTTGCAGAAATTTACTGATAATGAACTTCGATCTGCACTGACTTTGAAGTTTAAATATACAGAATTTTTAGAAATTTATTTTTCCACTTTATCTATTAATACTAAGACTTTTAAATATTTTAAAGGGTATATGGATCAAATTGGCCTTGAGCCTGTTAATGTCTTTGTTGATTTATCAAAATCTTTCAATTTCTTTAATTCTCAAGACAGAAAAGATTCACTTTTTAAAATTAAAAAATTTTCATCAGGCTTTAAATTCAATTTTTATGATTGGAAATTTGTTGGAGAATATAATTTAGAACCAGATTTATTAAGGGGATCTGATGGGATTTATTCTCCTATTTGGAGAAATAATTTTACAATTTATATTTCTTGGAACTTTTTTGCTCCTATAAAAGCGTCATTTGAAAACAACAAAGATACAAACTACGAGCTTATTATTAATAGAAAAACAAAAAAATAATAATGATTTTCATTTATTAGTAATATTAATTTTTGTAGTTCTTGTTATTAAAACATTTATTGTTTTTTTTGCTTCAATTCCTACTTTTGTTATGTTGAGCTTAAAAATAGACGGATATTTAATAGTTGAGCTTAAGTTATTGCTATTATTTTTGTTTTTATAATGAATTTTTAGCGGATATACTTTAAATTTAAATGAAGTTTTAGGGCCAATAAAAAACTCTCTATATTTATTTGTATACTTTGTTTCATTGTTTATTGCAAGATCTTCTTTTTTTAAGACGATCTTATCGTTGTTAAGGCTAGTGTTTTTCCAATTTATTTTTACTATGTCTAAGCTATTGTTTGTAATTTGAATATAAATATATTCATTTGTAGCTTTAATTACGTCTATGCTAATGTATTTAGAGGGAGATTCTAAAACTTTAAAATCAGTTTCATAATCATGGTTTATTTTTATTGTTGTACAACAATAAAAATAAACCATTGAAATCAGAAATATTGTTTTTATGTATTTTTTGACAATATTTCTACTTAGTTTTATGAAAACCAAGATCTGCAATATTTTCATTTCCTGGTATAAAAGAAATTTTTCCACCTTGTTCTTCAAATTTTTTCCTTAATTCAGTTGTCTTTTTGATTAAATTAATAGTAATTTGCGTTAAATTTTTGCTATTATAGATTCCTTTTGACCAATAGTCAATTATTAATTTACTGTCGCCAAATATGTTTGTTATATTTTCTTTTAATGATATTTTGAGAGCTGTATATAGGGCAAGCAGTTCTCCAAAATTATTGCTAATCCCTTGAAAATTTTTGACATAATAATTTCCATATTCATTAATTAGGGATTTATCTAAGATTTTGTCCAATATTGAAATTCTTTTTTCGTTTACAACTCTAATTTCTACGCCCTTTCCTCTTCCTGTTCCAGAATCAAAATATATTCCAATTGGGTGATGATGAATTTTGTTCTCATTATTAAATAGCCAATTTTGAGCTTGTTCTATTGTTTTGAAACTTTTTATTTTATTGTTTTTTCCTTTAATGGTAGTTTTGCATTCTTCCCAGGATTTGAAAATAATTTTTTCATTACTATTAATCAAAATACAGGCATAATATTTGTTCATATATAGTATTAATTTCCTGAGCACCAGAGATTTGTAATATTGCAAGCTCTTCCAAAAATTTTTTCTTTCGATTTTTTTAATTCTATTGCATCTACAATTTCTTTATTGTAGCCAATGAATTTTTCTTTTAAGGTCGGTTTAATAAGCCTTTTTGGAAGCACGCTTGGAAGTATTCCTGTAATCGTATAAGACATGTAAAAATTGTAAGCCGCTGCATTTATTTCTCCAGGAGTAATTATTCCCGAAATTTCGTAATTTCTTGATACATTAAGTCCTGCTATTTTATATATTCTGTCAACCACTAAAGAACAATAGGTTTTGTTGTGAATTTCTTCAAGATTAAATGAATCTGTCCATAAATTAGAAGATATTAAGGGAACCATATATCCAAAGTTATTGTCAATATATCTACTTCTTCCGAAATTAATAGCTTTTTGAATTGTTCTTGTGTCTGTTATTGGTGAGAATATTTTTAATATTCTTGATTGTACATATGTTGAAAGCTTTTCGTATCCTGAACCCTGAGTAGATGCTGTATCGAATTTGATTTGATTGCTTGTAATTATTGATTTTATATCAAAGCTATCAATTCCATTGAATGCAATTTTTTTAGTAGCCTCATATTTTTCTTCATCAAATATTCCCACATGTTGCCAAAAATAAAAAAACTCTGTCCAATCTATTTTAGGCTTTATTAATATTATGTCGCCATTTGATAAAATAGATCTTAAATTTTTAGGAGTTATTTCAATGCCTGTATTTGGGTCTATTATTTTTGGTATTATATCGTATTTATTGTTATTATCGGAGTCAGCAGTTGATCTTTTACTTCTTCTGGGCGATTGCTTTGAATAATACAGTTCATTGTGAAGATCTGAAATTTTTTGTTTTTCAATTATTGTTTTTATTTTACTGTTTTCAACTTTTAAAAAGCGCATAAATTGTTCAAAATATTTTTTATCTTTTATTTTTAATAATTGATTTGCTATTATGTGCGGTGCAATATATTCTTTTCCATCTATTATTTCTTTTGTTATTGAGTTTATATTTTCTTGAGGAAAGAATGAATTGATGTGGCTTAATTGTATATATCCCAAATTTTTATCATGAAATGTTTGCTCAATTAAGTTTAAAATTTCTTTTTCTAGATGCATTTGCAATTCTATTAGTTCTGTTAAATTTTTATTATCTGAATTTGTATGAGTAAAATTTGTTTTTTTTTCAAAAGCAGTATCAATCTTAATTGTTAGATTTCCATTGACGCTGCTTTGATCTATAAACTTTATCCATTCGGTTTCACTATTTAGATAGTTTTTATAAGCATTTAGATAGTTTTTTATTTCTTCAAGTTTTTGCGGGCTTATTTTGATTTTTGCTGCTGTTTGTTTTATTAAAAAAGAATTATCGTTGTTGTTTAAAATTTCTTGGACACTGGATATTGGTATTCGATATTCTACATTAGAAGGATTTTGTATTAAAGAGCTTTCTAGTGGTGTTTTTTGTGTTAATATGATTTCTGATGCGCTTAAATTTTTTGACTTATTATCTGCAATTAAGGCACAAGAGAATAATAAAGTGTGTGTAGTTAATATCAATAATATTAATCTATTAATTTTCTTCATGAGTAGTATTTTAGCATAATTTTTTATTAATGTTTTTGATGCAAAGTTTTTAGAACTTATTTTTTTGTTTTTGCAATTTTTTTTACATTTATATAATATTTTTAACATTATTAAAAATAATTGATTTTTTTAATATAAATCATAGTATTTTAATTTTTTTTAAAAATAGTTGATATTTTTTAATATAAACTATAGTATTTTAATATATGACAATTTTCATAAAGGGGGAAATCGATGGAAGAAGAATATTTAAATCCAATAAATATATTTTCGGAAATAGGTCGTTTGAAAAAAGTTTTGCTTCATAGGCCAGGAGAAGAATTGGAAAATTTGACACCCTTGATTATGAAAAATTTTTTATTTGATGATATTCCTTATCTTAAAGTTGCAAGACAAGAGCATGAAGTTTTTGTAGATATTTTAAAAGATAATTCAGTTGAAATTGAGTATGTTGAGGATCTTGTTAGCGAGGTTCTTAATTCTTCTGTAGCGCTCAAAGATAAATTTATATCTCAATTTATTCTGGAAGCAGAAATAAAAACCGATGACACAATTAATATTTTAAAAGATTATTTTTCTAATTTAACTGTTGATAATATGGTTTCTAAAATGATTTCAGGTGTTGTAAGAGAAGAGCTCAAGGATTTTTCATCTTCTCTTGATGATTTGGTTAATGGCTCAAGTCTTTTTATTATTGATCCTATGCCCAATGTTTTATTTACCAGAGATCCTTTTGCTAGTATTGGCAATGGAATTACAATAAATAAAATGTATACCAAGGTTAGATGCAGAGAGACAATATTTGCAGAGTATATTTTTAAATACCATTCCATTTACAAAGAAAATGTTCCAATTTGGTTTAATAGATGGGAAGAAACTTCTTTGGAAGGTGGTGATGAGTTTGTTTTAAATAAAGATCTTTTGGTTGTTGGAATTTCGGAAAGAACAGAAGCAGAATCTGTAGAAAAACTAGCTGCCAGTCTTTTTGAAAATAAGGCCTCATTTAACACAATTTTGGCTTTTAAAATTCCAAAAAATAGAGCTTATATGCACTTAGACACAGTTTTTACTCAAATTGATTATAGTGTTTTTACAAGTTTTACAAGTGATGATATGTATTTCTCAATTTATGTTTTAACTTATAATTCAAATTCTAATAAAATTAATATTAAAGAAGAAAAAGCCAAGCTCAAAGACGTTTTGAGTTTTTATCTAGGCAGGAAGATTGACATAATAAAATGTGCAGGTGGAGACTTAATACATGGTGCAAGAGAACAATGGAATGATGGTGCTAATATTTTGGCGATAGCTCCAGGAGAAGTAATTACTTATTCTAGAAATCATGTAACCAATAAGTTGTTTGAAGAAAATGGTATTAAAGTTCATAGAATTCCGTCTAGCGAGCTTTCAAGGGGGCGTGGTGGGCCAAGATGTATGTCTATGCCTTTAGTAAGAGAGGATATTTAAATTTAAGCATGAGTAAATGAGTTTTTGAAAACTTGATTGCAAAGGTTGGTGATTGATGTATAATCTACGAAATAAGAGCTTTTTAAATCTTTTAGATTTTACAAGCAAAGATATTGAATATTTACTTGATTTATCGATTAATTTAAAAAAGTCAAAATATGCAGGAATTGAAGTGCAGAAACTTAAAGGTAAAAATATAGTTATAATTTTCGAGAAAGATTCAACAAGGACTCGTTGTGCTTTTGAGATTGCAGCTTACGATCAGGGAGCAAATATTACTTATTTGGGATCTCAGGGCAATCAAATAGGCTTAAAAGAGTCTATGATAGATACCGCCAGAGTTTTGGGGCGCATGTATGATGCCATTGGGTTTAGGGGATTTTCCCAGCAGACCGTTGAATGTTTGGCAAATTATTCCAATGTTCCTGTTTACAATGGATTGACAGATATTTCTCATCCAACCCAAATACTAGCCGATTTAATGACAATAAAAGAGCATAAGGGGAATTTAAAAGGGATTAAAATAGTGTTTTGTGGCGACGGTAGGTGTAATGTTGCTAATTCTTTATTAAAAGGCTGTGCTATTATGGGGCTTGATTTTAGAATTTTTGCTCCCAAGGAGCTTTTCCCAGACCCCGATTTGACGATTAAGGCTAGGTCTTTAGCCCTAGAGAGTGGGGGTAAAATTACAATTACAGATTCTAAAGAAGAAGCTGTTAAATGTGTTGATGTTGTGTATACAGATGTGTGGGTGTCTATGGGGGAGAGTAATTGGGAAGATAAAATAAATCTTTTAAAGCCTTATCAGGTTAATAAAGAGATAATGAGCATGGCAAAAGATGATGCAATATTTATGCATTGCTTGCCCGCTTTTCATAACTTAGATACCGAGATTGGTAAGGATATTTTTGATAAATACGGGCTTGATGGAATTGAGGTTACAGAAGAAATTTTTGAAAGTAAAAACTCAGTTGTTTTTGATGTGGCTGAAAATAGAGTGCATACCATTAAAGCTGTTATGGTATCAACTTTAGGATAACGGTATTTTTATATGATTATATGAAATTAAATTTATAAATTATTTAGGAGGAATGTTATGATCAGAATGCCAAGTAGTTTTACAATAATATTTTCTTTAATTGTATTTGTTACCATTTTAACGTATGTGATTCCTGCTGGTAAGTTTGATAAAGAATTTAAGCAAATGGGTGATGGGTCTAAAAGGGAAATAATTGTTGCTGGAACTTATCAATATGTAGATCGAGCTCCTAGGGGATTTTTACATCCCATTATGACTATTTTAACTGCAATGTCAAAGGGTATGGAACATGCGGTCGAGGTTATTGTTTTTGTTTTAATTGTTGGAGGTGCTTATGGAATTATTATGAAAACTGGAGCAATAGATGCAGGAATTTATTTTTTAATTAAGAAGTTAGGGCACAAAGATAAATTGATTATTCCTTTGTTAATGTTTATTTTTTCAATTGGTGGAACTGTAACTGGGATGAGTGAGGAGACCCTTCCTTTTTATTTTGTTATGATTCCCTTGATAGTTGCTTTGGGTTATGATAATCTTGTTGGGGCGGCTATTATTGCTTTAGGAGCTGGGGTGGGGACGATGGCTTCTACTGTAAATCCATTTGCGACAGGAATTGCATCTGCAATAGCTTCTATTAGCTTGCAGGATGGATTTTATTTTAGAATTGCTCTTTATTTTGTATCAGTATTAGTTGCTATAATCTATGTTTGTGTTTATGCGTCTAAAATTAAAAAAGATCCCTCAAAATCGCTTGTGTATTCTCAGAAAAATGAACATTATCAATATTTTGTTAAAAAAGACGGACTTTCTACTGGAGATAATGCTCAGAATACTCTTGATTTTACTTTTGCTCATAAATTAGTTTTACTTTTGTTTGGATTTATGATATTGATTTTAATCTTTAGCATTGTTAATCTTGGTTGGTGGATGCAAGAAATGACAATGTTGTATCTTGGAGTTGCGATTATAGCGGCCTTTATTTGTAGATTGGGTGAAGCTGAAATGTGGGATGCGTTTGTGAAAGGCTCTGAAAGTTTGCTAACGGCCGCTCTTGTTATTGGACTTGCTAGAGGTGTTATGATAGTATGTGATGATGGGTTGATTACTGATACTATGTTAAATGCTGCTACTAATTTTTTATATAATCTTCCAAGACCCCTTTTTATTGTTTTGAATGAAATTATTCAAATATTTATAGGATTTGTTGTTCCATCTTCATCAGGTCATGCCAGTCTAACTATGCCAATAATGGCTCCACTTGCTGATTTTTTATCAATTCCAAGATCTTCGGTTGTTATTGCCATGCAAACTTCATCTGGACTTGTTAATTTAATAACACCTACCAGCGGAGTTATAATGGCAGTATTAGGAATATCTAGATTAAGTTATGGTACATGGTTTAAGTTTGTTTTACCATTATTTATTATTGAGTTTTTTATTTCAATTTTAGTTATTATAGCCAATATTTATTTAAGTTTTTAATTTTTTAATTGTGATAAGTTTTTAATTTTTTAATTGTGAATTCTCTTTTTATTATTTTTTAATTGTGAATTCTCTTTTTATTATTTTTTAATTGTGAATTCTCTTTTTATTGATTGATTGCGGCAAGTATAGTTTTTTGTATTAATTAAACTAAAAACTAATAAACT